>CALUQG010000033.1 GCA_944322855.1 Candidatus Gastranaerophilales bacterium | reverse complement strand
GTGTTCCCCCAAAATTCAAAGATCCTAACACACCAGACCAAAGCATTAATTTCCAAAATCACGCTTCAGGATGACAGTGTGAAAGTCTGTTTGATGTTGGGCAGGCGTCTTGGATTATTGGCAGTTCGGGCGGAGTAACGTCCGCCCTCACAGGACGTGCTCGCTCCCTATGGTCGACTCCGCACTAGCCAAAATCCGCTATGCCCAACCTACGTTTTTCATCTATAAATCCGCTTTGCCCAACCGATGTCTCGCATCTACTTCCTACCCCCTGATAAGCGCCATGATAACGGCATTGTTAGCAGACTGAGCCTGAGCCAGAAGCGAAGCTGTGGTTTGCTGCAGAATCTGATTTTTGACATAATCAGCCGACTCTTGAGCAATGTCAGCATCCATGATTGTGGACTTAGACGCAGTTAAGTTCTCAATCTGCGACGTTTGAGTGTTCAAAACCGACTCAAGCCTGTTCATAATCGCCCCAAAGTCGGAACGTTTTTTAGAAATCCTGTCTAAAAGTTCATCAATGCCGTTAAGTGAATTGGAAGCAGTTTGAGAAGAAGAGAAATCAACATCAATATCCCCTAACTCAAACGAGGTGTTGAAAATGATAGCATTGGCATCAGCCGAGGCATTCGCTCCGACCTGCAGACGTATCGCACCAACAGCTGACGGATCATCAGGCGTATCCGGAGTGTCAGGGTTATCGGGGTCATCCGGATTAGTCGATTGAGTTTCCCATTTTAATTTAGGCGGATAAGTCGAAAAATCCCAGATATTCGTATCCCATCCTGCCCAGTTTGCCGGATTCTGCATTTCAGATGTTGTGAGACCTTTGTTGTTTGGTATTATTATTTGAGATATAGAGTCACCATCTATTGTTGTATTGGTAAGACCTGTTGTTTCTGTATTCCATATATTATTAATAATATTCATGTTAGAAGTATCTCCGCTAAGGACACCAATTAATCCTCCACCATGAGAACCATCTTGTAATATTATTTCTGCAGTTGTATAACAATTGGATAATGTACAATTACCTTCGGATATACCAACAACTCCTCCTGCGCATGACATATTCCCAGCTTGCTTTATTTCTCCTGTTGAGTAGCAGTTTGTTATTATACCATTTGTTAATCCGCCAACAATTCCTCCCGTGTAGAAACTATTATTTGATGTTTCAATATTTGCAGCAGAGTAACAATTTGATATAGTTCCACCGGTTGATGCACCAACTAGTCCACCTGTAAAAAAATATCCTTTCCCTCTAACCACACCTGTAACATAGCAATTTGTGATATTTCCACTGTTTGCATATGCAAGTGACCCTATACCTGCCATGTTTGAACTTGTTATATCAACATTTTCAAGTCCCAGATTCTTAACTTCACCAATATTTATATTATTTACTGAATCCCCAATAGCAACAAATAGCCCTCCCGTTCTATTTTCATTTTCAGGAATATTAACTTTTAAATTACTAATAGCATACCCGTTGCCATCAAGTATCCCTGTAAAACCTGTTACAAGAGAGCCATCAGCACTAACCTCCCCAATCGGATCCCAGTTGGAATATGAGGAGAGATCAATGTCATTCATCAAGATATATTTTCCGGATAAATTATTCCTGATATTGTCTAAGTCTTGAGCTGTCTTGATTAAAGTGTACCCTTGAGCAAGAGCTTCATCCTCAGTCATCCTTGAAACAGAAGATAGAGTACTGACACCCGAAGAGTCGCTTACAGCAACACTTTCATGGGTTTGTGGGGGGCTGACGGCTGAAACATCAGAAACTGAAACACTTTCAGCATTCAACTTCCACGAGTAACTTCCGAACGCAGAAAAAGTTGAAGCAGTAGCAGTCCCGCTATCAAAAATCTTCATCCCGTTGAAATTGGAAGAATCAATAATCCTGTAAACCTCCTCAATCAACAAATCAGCCTCATCCTGCATAGCCTTCCTCGCAGAATCATCATAAATCCCGTTTGAAGCCTGCAAAGAAAGATCCCTTATCCTTAACAATAAATCTTGAACACTGCCTAAATCGCCCTCCGCAGTGTTAAGCAAAGACAACCCGTCAGAAACATTCTTCTTCGCCTGCAAAAGCCCCCTTATCTGAGAACTCATCTTTGTGGCAACATACAACCCTGCAGCATCATCAGAAGCCCGGTTAATCTTAAACCCCGTGCTCATCCGTTCTAATGCAGAAGAAACCGCATCAGAAGCCAAAGCTAAATTGTTCTGAGCCTTAAGCACAGAAGGATTGTAGTTTATCGATAACATATATGTTAAAAATATCCCTAATTAAGCGGACAAATATGTCCAAAAGTATTATGACGTCCAACCAAAGAAAAATAAATTAAACAAAGGTATAAAAAATATACAACTAAAGTATGAGATTATTGTAAAAAACAAATCAGTCAGTCTAATCCTTAAGGAAAAGAGCAAACTTAATTTTTATGCAGTTGGGCAGGTATGCCCAACCTACAACTAGTTGGCTTTTTGGAAAGTGTGAACAACAACTAAACTTCGAAGAGATTCACAAGGTTCGTTTCGCTGCGCCTGTTCATTTTGTCAAAAAAAAGAGGCTTTTTTATAATAGCCTCGTGTTAAATACCTATTCCCGTTCCATTTATGTTTTAAGTCGGTTGGGCAGTCCGTAAGGGAAAACTAACTTGCACAACAGCATTGATAAATATGAGATTTATTTTCAAATGCAAGGCTGGGTTGGTTGAGCATAGCGGATTTACAGTTGGAAAACGTAGGTTGGGCATACTTGCCCGACATCAACAACCCTCACCTACGTTTTATTTTGGAAACAGGCTAAGGCTACATCTTCTGTATATCAAACAAAGTTGCATTTCTTATTGACAAATCAGATTGCATTTCCATAAATTTTTTATAGCAAAAATTAGTAACCATACAATCTTTTAAACCTCTGTGCATACCTTCTGTATTAAGTTTAAAATGCATTGCGATTGCTTCCAGCTTTTTGCTCGGAAGATTCGGCAGCAATTTTCGGGCTATTACAAGAGTGTCAATATAGTTATTCAATAATTTTTTGTCGTAGTAAAACAAAAGATTTCTGTTAATAAAGCTTAAATCAAATGTTATATTGTGCCCGACAAGAATATTGTCAGAACAAAAATCTTTAAATTCTATAATAACTTTTGTTATATCATTAGCATTTTTTAGCATTAGAGGAGTAATACCTGTCAATTGAGTTATGTATGAACTTACATATCCGCTTGGTTTTACGAGTTTTGAAAACTTATCAATTATTTCTCCATTGACAACCTTTAATGCTGAAAGTTCAATTATTTCATTATTTTGTGGGCTAAAACCTGTTGTTTCAATATCAAGTACAACATAGCTTTTTGGAAAGAATTCCAGACTAATATCACGACTCTGCATATATTCTCCTGAATAATAAAATTTTGAGTTTACAAATATTATATCTCAGTAAATTAAAAACTGAAATTTTTTCAGTAAATGTTTTATTATACTAAAAATCCTCTAATCAGGAGGATTTTGGCTGGGGCACTCTGCCGAACAAATATGACTAAATGTCATATTTGTGAGAGGGGGATTCGAAGAATCCTTCCGCAT
>CALUQG010000032.1 GCA_944322855.1 Candidatus Gastranaerophilales bacterium | reverse complement strand
AATAGAAGACAAAAGAGAAGCCTTAAAAGCAAAAGTAAAAGCTCATTTGGCTACTATGGGGTATTAAAGGAGTATCGTATGGCAGATATTGAGTATTTGGAAGAAGAACGAAAAAAATTATGGGCAAAGGTTACTGACCAAGATGCAATTATTAAGAATCTGGTTAAAAAACTTGAGGAAGCTGAAAAACAAATAAAAGAAAACAATCTAGCAATAAATAATAGAATGTCTGATGATGAAAAAGTAGCAAAACAAGCATCTAGGGAAACTTCTCGTTTCAGAAACATGGCAAAAGAGAAGTGTGATGAAGTTGATGCATTGAAACAAAGATTGGAAGAAGAATATAAAAACTTGCAACAATTAGTTACGGAAAATATTGAATCAAAGAAAAGCGTAAATGCACAATTTAAGGCAATAGAAGATAAAAATAATAAAATCCAAGATGCTCAAAAGGAATTGTTAAATTCTAAAGAAGCTTTGCAGCCTATAATGCAAACCATTCAAAGTGCTTCAACTGTATTAGAAAAAATAACAAATCTAAAAAACAATATTGAAAGCAATTATACGGCAACATCTGACAAGCAAAAAAAAGTAGAAGAATTATATGATACAGCCATTAGACAAAATGATGAAATTATCAAAATTAAAAGACAGATTGCTGGATATAAACAAACTAATAAGGAAACTGGAGAGGAAGAACAAGTAAATGGTATTAAACAAAATTTAGAAGAAACATTTGATGAATTAACTTCTCAAATAGAAAATACACAAGAAGAACTTGCAACATATCAAGAAAATAAAAACACAGAAGTTGAAACTTTTATAACAAATATGCAAGTTCGATATGACGAATTAATTAAGAGGATTGAGGGACTTTTGCCAGAGGCTATGACGGCAGGCTTAAGTCATGCATATTATGAAAAGAAAATAGTAGAAATTGATGAAAGAGATAAAGCTTACAAGCTATTTAGAAATTCGCTAATTTGGATGTTTGTTGTTGCTATTATACCCGTTGGAATTACTTGTTACATGTTTTGGGGCTTAAAATTTGACATCCAAACTATTATTAATGATACTCCTAAAATAATGAGTGCTGTATTAGCTCTATATGCACCAATATTCTGGTTAGCTTATTCTGCAAACAAGAGAATGAATCTATCGAAGAGGTTGATTGAAGAATATACATATAAAGAAGCTCTAAGTAAAACTTTTGAAGGTTTGTCAAAACAAATAGAAAATATTGGAGATAAAGATACTGCTGAAGATTTAAAAGCCAAATTGTTATATATCATAGTTTCTATGAATTCTGAAAATCCGGGCAAACTTATAAAAGGTTATAACAAACCAGACCATCCGATAATGGATATTATCAATAATAGTGTTAAATTAACAGATTCTATTCAAAACTTGGCAAATACACCTATTTTAGGTCATTTATGCTCTCCTATTTTTAACTATGTGAATGAACAAAGAGATTTGCAAAATAGGAAAGTAGAAACAGGCTTAAAGGCTAATGACATTATAAATACAAAACATACACAAGAAGATGACGAGGAAGAATAAACACTAAGGTAAAGATAAAATGACACTACTACACTTATTACAACAAAATGCTGAATGGATGTGTGCTATAGCGATTACTTTCTTTAGTGCTGTGCAATGTTACTTGGCATATCAGCAAAATATTCAAAGTATTAGAAACCAAAGACTTGAGCTTGCAAATGAACTGGATGAGGTGTGTAGTCGATTTACTGTGTATAACAAAGACGAAGCTCAAAGGATTCTTAAATGGCTTATGTCTAAAGCAAGTAAATTTATTTTCTTGTTAAACATAAAGGATAGAGAAAAGTATAAAATACTGTGTAATTTTCTATTTAATTACCACACCTACCCTGTTAAAAACCAAGAAGAAATGATTCAAATAATGAAACGATTTAATGAAATGCTTGGAGAACTAGATTTTGTGCTTGGCAATGCAAATTATGGTTTCCAAAAAGATAACAAAGAATTTAAAAGTACGGTGAATAATGCATAATACAGAAGAAAAACAAGGATATAAATTTACTGAAGAATTTGGCTATATTCCAGAAGATTGGGGATATGATAAGCTTTATAAATATTGTTCTATATGTACAGGCAAAGGTAATACTCAAGACAGTGAAAACGATGGCATTTATCCATTTTATGTCAGGTCTCCAATTATAGAAAGAAGTAATAATTATCTATATGATGGTGAAGCAGTCTTAACAGTTGGTGATGGAGTAGGCACTGGAAAGGTTTTTCATTATATAAATGGGAAATTTAATTTTCACCAAAGAGTGTATAAATTAAGTGATTTTGTTAATCTTAATGGAAAGTTTTTTTTCTATTTATTTTCATCATTTTTTGGAAATAGGGTTAATCAAATGACTGCAAAATCTTCAGTTGATTCTGTAAGATTGGAAATGATTTCACAAATGTATATCCTTCTTCCGCCATTACCAGAGCAAGAGAAGATTGCAGAGGTTTTGAGTGATATAGATGAACTCATTGAGTCAACTCAAAAGTTAATAGACAAAAAGAAAGACCTAAAAACTGCGACTATGCAAAAACTTCTTGCACCTAAAGAGAATTGGGAGAATAGAATTTTAGGTGACTTAGGAGTTACATATACTGGATTATCTGGTAAAACAAAACAAGATTTCGAAACAGGAAATGCTTATTATATAACATTTTTAAATATAATGAATAATATTTCTGTAAATATTAATACTTTTGAAAAAGTCAATATTAAGCCAACAGAATCACAATGCTTATGCAAAAAAAATGATATTTTCTTTAATACTTCTTCTGAAACTCCCGAAGAAGTCGGAATGTGTTCTGTCTTAATGAATGAGATTGAAAATTTATACTTAAATAGTTTTTGTTTTGGATTTAGATTAAGGAAAAATAACGAAGTCGATTCTTTATTTTTAGTATATTTGTTTAGGTCAAAATTTGGAAGAGAATTAATGATGCGATTAGCTCAAGGTTCTACAAGATACAACTTATCAAAAGATAATTTTATTCAATCTACAATAAAAATACCTAAATATGAAGAACAAAAAAAGATTGCTCATTTATTATTTGATATGGATGCTGAAATTGAAGCATTAGAAAAAGAGCTTAACAAGTATAAAGACTTAAAAACAGGCATGATGCAAGAACTTTTAACTGGGAAAAAGAGACTTTTAAATAATCCAAATAAAGTTGAATTATTCAATGTAAAAAAAATGAGTACACCTGCCAATAAAAAAGTTGCAAATGATGAATTTAAAGATGCAATTATTATATCAATGTTAGCGTATAAATTTGGAAGTACTCAATATCCATTAGGAGCATTTAGAAGACAAAAACTATCTTATTTATTTAAAAGACATAATAATTTACCAATAGATGAATATTTAAAAAAGGCAATGGGACCATATAATCCACAGATGAAATATAGTGGAGGAGAAGGGATTGCGATTAGAAATAAATATGTGAAAGAAGTAAAACAACGGGGCTTAATAGCTTCCAGTGAAATAGCTAAAGCTAAAACATATTTCGATAAGTATTATTCAAAAGATAGTTTATTATGGCTAGAACAGAATTTCCGCTATAAAAGCAATAATGAACTAGAGGTCCTAGCAACTATTGACTATACAATACTTGATTTAAAAGCTCAAAATAAAGAAATAACGCTTGCTAACATCAAAGAATATATAAACAATAATGCAGAATGGAAGCCAAAACTTGAAAAGCCATTCTTTACAGATAGTGCAATAATAAAAGCCATTCAAGAAAGTAAAAATCTATTAAATAGTCATTAGGAGAAAACATGACAGTAACTTTTGAAAGAAGAATTGGAGATACAGAACGAAAGACTCAAAATAGGGTTGTTGATTTGTTGCTAAAAGAAGATATGGGGTATAAATATCTTGGTTTTTGGCAAGATAGAGAAGGTAATTCTAACATAGAAAAAGAACCC
>CALUQG010000031.1 GCA_944322855.1 Candidatus Gastranaerophilales bacterium | reverse complement strand
TATTATGGGCCTGTGGCACTCTGCCGAAAAAATTGACTAAATGTCAATTTTTGAGAGGTGGTAGACGCACAGTTCCACTTGAAAACTAAATATTATGGGCCTGTGGCACTCTGCCGAAAAAATTGACTAAATGTCAATTTTTGAGAGGTGGTAGACGCACAGTTCCATTTGAAAACTAAATATTATGGGCCTGTGGCGAAATTGGTAGACGCACTAGACTTAGGATCTAGCGCCTATGGTGTGAGAGTTCGAGTCTCTCCGGGCCCACCATTTCTAAAAAAGAGCCCAAAAGGCTCTTTTTTATTTTACAAATTCAATAAGTTATTTGTTTTATGAAAATTTTTTTATCCCATTGAAATCCATAAAATTTGTTTTACCGGTCTTGAAATTAATATTGCAAAGTAACCAAATATAAAGTCATACAACATCTTTGTACCGCTTTGCATTACTATCCAGCCTGCTACGTTTGAAAACAAATCTCTGTGAATTATTGCCATTAAAATTAAGTAAAATATACCGATTATATGAATAGTTAAAACTCCAAGAATGTCAGCTTTGGCAATTGTCGCATAATTAAATTTGTCTTTTAGCATGAATGACACAATAAAAACTGCCGGAAGATAGGCAAGTATATATCCGAAATTGTATTCAAAAAGATATCCTAAACCTCCGCCAAGGGCAAATATCGGAAAAAATAGCAGTCCTAGTAATATATATATAGTTACTGCTGTCATTCCAAATCTTTTTCCGATTAATGCTGCTATGAAAAATATTACAGGAACCTGCGGAATATAAATACAGTGTTTTATTTTCCAGAAATTTTCCAAATTAAAAGGGAAATTTGGTATGTAATAATAAAAATCAAGCTGTGTAAATGTGGCTATGATTATCAAAAATACACACCAGCCCATAACAACAAGCGTACCCATTGTTATTTTTAGTTTTTTATTAGCTGCATTAAATGCATCCAGTTCTTCTTTCAGACGTTTGGTGTTCATTGCCTGTTATACTCCGCACACAGTTTATTATACAATGATTTGAATTTTTCATACCAGATATTTTCTGTAAACATTATTAATGCATTTTCATTGTTGTCTTGATAATAATTTTTTCTTGTTCCGATTGATTTAAAGCCATTTTTTTCGTAAAGCGAAATTGCAGCTATATTTGATTCTCTGACTTCTAGAGTGATGTATTTTATTTTGTTTTTGTAGCAGTCATCTACAATTGTAAAAATCAAATTTTGAGCAACTCCTTTTTTTCTGTAATCAGGATGAACAGACAGTGTTGTTATGTGTGCTTCATCAAAAATATGCCAGCATCCTGCATATCCAAGGAGTGTGTTTTCTTCATCAACCGCACAATAATAATGTGCAAGATTGTTCGAAAGTTCGTTATAGAAAGATTCTTTTGACCAATGGTGTTCTCCGTATGAGAGAGCTTCGAGTCTTACAACTTCGTCTACATCTGATTTTTCCATTTGTCTTATTTTTATATTCATAGGCCTATTTTATACTAAAAAGTTTAAACATGAAATCTAAAAACTCTGAGAATATCTTTTTACATAAAAATTTGTGTCTGCTTTTAAATTTTGCTTTATTTCATTAATTTTTTCAGATGTTTCCGGCAGCAATGCAAGAACCATGGCTGTTTTTTCTCTTATAGTATATTCCTTAATAGCTGCAGCTTTACAAAGTATGCATTCGAGCCGATCATCAACTGAAGGGTTAAGCATCGCCAGTGCTTCAAGCCCCCAGTATAAATTGAACAATTTCTTCGTATACCAGTTGCTCCTTTTAAGTTTTTCAAGTTCATTAAAAATATCCTCAAAACGCTTGTATAGCTTATTTAGAAAATAGCCTTTTTTCTCTGATTTTTCTTCAAACAGAATAGGCAGTGCTGTACATATCATTCTGCAGATGTTTGGATTTATGTCATTAACTGCTTTTAAGATATCATCTAAAATTTTTTCTGTCATAAACAATTTTTTTAGTGAAGAATTTGTTTGTATGAATTCACAAATTTTACTCGCTGCAGCTTCTCTTATCAGGCTGGTATGCCCAGTTAATTGGTGTACAAGCAAATCAGCTTCACTCTGATTTTTTAATGTGTTTAAGTTTAGAATGCAGATTTGTTTTTCAAAATCATCTTCTGTTTTTAAAATATCAATAATTTCATCATGCGAGTAATCTTTTTCGCATAATAAAGCCGCTTTTTCAATGTCGTTTAAAATTTGAATGTTATCTGTCATAGTCACAAATATACCATAAGAGAGGGTTAAAAAAAGAGGCCGGCAATATTAAATTATGAGAAATAAAATTTAATTTGATAAAAGAAAGGACTTAAAGTGAGGGAATTAATAGATTTGATGAAGGAACTACTTTTAATTAAAGAAGAAAATAATAAAGTTATCGGGTTAACTGGGTTTAAAAATACTGCACCTGTAAAGAAAAAAAAGCCTGTCAAGAAAGTAGCAAAGGAAATAAAAATATCTGACTTGATGAGAAGATCTTCAAAGCTTGCATAAAAATATTTATCAGTAATGAAGCTTGAGAGAGAGGGATTGATCTGTTTTAACAGAGGTTTGGCAGTATATTTGACAAAGTATTTTGCACTATTTCTTTATAAAATAAAGATTGTTAAATTATGTAAATATATACAAAATATATGTTATATATCTCGTTGTTTTGGGAATTATATTAATGTAGCCAATTCTCTTTATACTTTCTCTTCCACTCCTTTTCTCCATGATGAAAACTTTGCCGTTCGATGTGTAAGTCGGGCGGCTTTTTATTATAAGTGATTGTTAAAAATATTCTTAACTTTTAATAAATCAGAGGCAATTCAGAGTTGAAAATTGTTTTTATAAATATATAGGAAGAATTATACACAATCAGAGGAAAGGAAAATGGGGAATACGACAGTTCAGTCGCTTGCTGCTCAGCAATATGTGCCTGTTTCTAAGACACAACCGCTTTTAGGCACAACTGATTATAAAAAAGCAGCTGCTCTACAGGCAAGTGCAGAATTAACCAACGAGATTTCAGGTAATGTAAAAAATTACTATGAAAATCGTGCAAAATTTTTGGAACAGCTGAACAATAAAATTCAGGCGGAAAATGAGTATGAAGCGCAAAAGATGATGAAGGAAGTCGCAGGCCTTAATTTGTGGCAGACGAATGATCCTTACAAGCTCAGACAGGGACAGGACAAACTTGCTACTTTGTTTAGATTTACACAGTTCAACAAGCTAGGAATGTCTATAGATAATGAACTTTATTCAGCAAAAAAACTGCTAAATCAGACAGAGTCAAGATTGGCAAAACTACAACAGGGCAAAGAACCGGATAAAGCTTCAAATCCGATTTATATGGCTTCTGAATTTCAAAATTCAGGAGAAAGAGACTTTCTTGTTTAATTAAAGTTCTCCGAATAAATCATATTCGTTACATCCGGTAATTTTAACCATCTCAATATCACCGGGGACGGGATTCTTATCAGTGTTTATGTAAACAAGCCCGTCTACTTCCGGTGCATCGGCATAAGAACGTGCAATGACTGTGCTGTTTTCTGATAATGCCTCAATTATGCAGGGAATAGTCTTACCTATGAAATTTTTATTGATTTCTAAAGATATTTTTTGTTGCAGTTTCATTAACTTGTTTTTACGTTGTTTTTTTACTCTTGCCGGAATTTGATTCGGCAGTGAGTATGCATATGTCTCTTTTTCTCTTGAAAACTCAAATGCACCCATTTTGTTAAAACGCATTTCTTCTGTAAATTTGTATAAATCATCAAACATTTCTTGCGTTTCACCCGGATAGCCGACAATAAAAGTAGTACGTAATGAAATATCGGGAATTTTACTGCGTAATTTCTTAATAAAACTGCGATAATCTATAACAGGTCTTTTCATTGCTTTAAGCATTTCAGGATGTGAATGCTGTAGTGGGATATCAACATATTTTACAACTTTGTCACAGCTTGCAAATGCTTCTATGAGTGCGTCATCAAACATGGATGGATAAGTATACATTACTCTTATCCAGCTTATTGTTTCTATTTTGTTCAATTTTTTAAGAAGTTCTGCTAGTGAAGGTTTGCCGTATAAATCAATGCCATACCCGGTTGTGTCCTGAGCAATAAGGACAATTTCAGTGACACCTTTTTGTCCGAGTTTTTCAACTTCTTCAATGATATCTTCCATTTTTCTTGAGCGGTATGGCCCTCTTAGTTTTGGGATAACGCAATATCCGCATTTATAATTGCAGCCGTCAGCTATTTTTACATATGAGCTTGAACCAACTGTAATTTGTTGTCTGTCGACATTTTCAATATATTTGTAGACAGGATTTTCAGAAACCTCATATGTGTAATCAGTTTTGTTTTCAATAACTGTTTTCACAACATCTGCTATTTTTTCAATATCAGAAGTTCCAAGTAGTGCAGAGGCTTCAGGAATAGCTTTTTTAAGTTCTTGTTTGTGTTTTTGAGGCAGGCATCCCGTTATAATAATCTTTTTGCCTTCTTCAATCATTTGTAAGATGGATTGAACAGATTCTTTTTCTGCATCGTGTATAAATGAGCATGTGTTAATTATTACAACATCAGCTTTTGTTTCATCCAGTGTTATTTCGAAGCCTTTTTGAGAGAGCAGTCCCAGCATCAACTCTGAATCTACAAGATTTTTGGCACAGCCATGGTTTATTAATGCTATTTTATGTTTCTTATTCATAACTATTATTGTATTTCAAAAAGAATTTCTTGTAATCATGCTTTTTTTGAGGTAATTTATTGGTGAATATAATCACGATTGATATTATAACTAATATACAGTTCAGAAAAGAGGAGAACTCAAATGGCAGAAAGAAAATTAGTTGGAACAGGCGAAATGTTCAAAAAAGCACTTGCCGGCAAATATGCTATCGGTGCT
>CALUQG010000030.1 GCA_944322855.1 Candidatus Gastranaerophilales bacterium | reverse complement strand
CACATTTTATACAAAATGTGGTGTTGTTTTAGTGTTGTAATGGAATAAAAATACAAGAGTGCCTTTTATTTCTTTTCACAAAGATAAGTGTTCTACAAAAATTGTTTCACTCGTCAGATGCAATTTGTGAATTCGTTTCGATAAACAGATTCATTAGCTCTATGTCGTCATAGTCAATATATGCCATCTGGAACAAGTTTTTCCCTGATTTTATTGTAAGCTGATTATTACCATTTATCCTGATTATTGAACGTGGAATTTTTATCTGCTGGTTATCACCATTAAGATTTAGCTCTGCTATCATATTTCCGTTAAAAAAGATTTGTGGCGGCGAAGCATATGTTGTTGTGACTCTTGATTGTCCCATATCACGTGCCATTTTTGTATCAATACCAATTACTGAGCCTATCACAAGATAAACATCCTCATTTGGAGGCAGATTACCTATTTTAAAATTCTTTGTGTAAAACGGCCCTATTGCCTTTATTCTGAATTCGTCTGCATTAGCTGAATTTGCAGAATAATTGTCATCACCGATATGATACATATCTTTGTCAATTATAATATCATGCGGATTTGTTTTTTCTATTCCAATTACTATTGGTTTAGACATAGAATTTTTATCAACTGTCAAAGAAAACGGTTTGTATCCGTCCTTTTGTACTGACATAATAGTCGGAGCGTCTACTTTTGCGCCTAAAGAAAATCTCCCTTGATTATCTGTCCGGGTTTTATACCCCCTTGAAGGCAACGCAATATCAGCCTGTGATACGGGATTTTTTGTTTGTGAGTCAATAACCTGGTTGAAATCTCCGCTTATTCCGTTTTTTTCAACGTTACCGTTTATTGCGGCAGTTACCGGTGTTGCTGCACTATAAGCAAATATTAGTAATAACAAAAAACTTTTAACCAAATACTCCATATTTTCCCCTGATTGCAATAAAAAAACTTACTAAATAATTGTAAAAAATATCATTACAAAAACTATACCCGACAGGGTACAATCCGGGGATAAAACTTTAAAAAGGTTATTCTCCTCTGGGCAGCAAAGTACATCCTGTATTTGGATTGTATTCACAAATACAGTTCTTACCGTTATTTTTGGCATTGTACAAAGCAACATCAGCAAGCTCTATCAATGTCTGTTCATCAAGAGCACAGGACGGATACTCACTCATACCAATACTGACTGTCGGACAGATAAAAATATCATCTTTAACATTAATTTTTATGTTACTGATATTTTTTCTTATACGTTCTGCAATAACTTTTGCATCAGTAATGTTTGTTTCCGGCAGAATTACAGTAAACTCCTCGCCGCCGTATCTTGAAGCTATATCAATCTTTCTGATGGTTTGCTGTATACAATTTGCAATTTCTCTAAGCACCTGGTCACCTACTGGGTGTCCGTATGTATCGTTTACACTCTTGAAATTATCAATATCCATCATCAAAAGAGTCATTTCATGGTTATACCTTGAAGAACGTTTGATTTCATTTTCAAGAAGTGTATAAAAATGTCTATAGATGTAGAGTTTTGTTAAACCGTCTTTTGTTGCAAGTTCGTATAATTTTGCGTTATCAATAGCGATTGCGGCCTGATTAGCCAGAGCTTCAATAAACTCTAAATCCTGCTTATTAAAAAGTTTGCCGTTTAATTTGTTTGTGATGTTGATAACACCTATAGGCTCACCTTTTGCAATCAAAGGAACGCACAAAAGTGAATTAACATTTAACTCTTGACCGTTGCTGATAAATCTCGGGTCATTTTGACCAAGGTTGGAGATTATAGATTTTTTTTCAACAAAAACAGTACCTGCGATGCCCTCGCCTACTTTTATCTTAGAACATTCTATAAGTCCGTTGTTGATTTCTGTTTCCAGATTTTTATCGGCAAGACCGTACACAACTTTGGTTTGCAAAACATTCTCTGCAAAATTGTAAAGCATCAAGGAGCCTTTTTCTGCATCAATTGTTTCCAGTGCTTTATTCAAAATAACTCTCAGCAGCCTTTTCAAATCATCAATAAAGTTAACTGCCTGCGATATATTGTAAAGAATAGAAATGTTATGCAGTGATTTTTGGAGTTTTTTAAGATCATTTTCCTGATCACGACGTTTTATGTATTTTATCAAAATCGGCCCGATGTAATTAAAAACTTTGTTTAAATACATCAAATCTTCATCAGAAAAAGCACTGCCGTCAGTTTTTGTTCCTATTGAACAAATAAAATATGGAATAGAATCTTTTTGAAATAATTTAAAATAAGAACTGCTAAGGTTCTCCAGATCATATTTTTCCCAGAATGAACGGTAAATAGGTTTTCCGTTATCATCAGAAACTTTTATGAATTCGTTTTTATTTAAAACTTCCCAGAAACCTTCCTCATCGTTTTCGAATTGAAAATATTCATGATCATCAGTATTCTGGTTTGCAACCATGTAATAAACCCTGTCATGGTTTATGAAAAATCTAACATTTTCTATGCTCAAAGACTGTGTAATAAAATCAGTAACTTTTTCAATCAAGTCCTCAATAGAATCTGCCTGAGTCGCAATGATACTCAGCTCAAACAAACTATTCAAATCATAAAAATTTTTTTGAAGTGTTGAAATTTTTTCAGAAAGATTTTCCATAATAATTATTTTATTAGAATTTAAGCAATAATTCAATCAATTAAATGGAGTGGAAATATAGAGCAAATACAAACATTTTTAGATAGGAAAAGATACAGCAAAAATAAAAGGAGCAGCTCATAAGCCGGGTTCTGTTTCTAGATAATCATCTGTCTCGACTTACAGTCACCTGTAAGCTCCAGCGGTTTGTCAAAAGACGGCGGACACCTTAACCTTTTAGTCAACCTTGCACCCGGCCGGGGTTTACCTGGCCAAGACCTCTCAGCCTTGCCGGTGAGCTCTTACCTCACCGTTGCACCATCGCCTGTGAATTTGGAATACAAAAACCATCGGCAGTCTGCATTTCTGTGGCACTATCCTCACGATCGCTCGCACCTGACGTTATCAGGCGGCCTGTCCTCGGGTGCCCGGACTTTCCTCACAGAGTTTTTCATCTGCGCGATTATCCGGCTGCTCCATTGTCTAATTTAGCATAGTAAACTTACTGTAACAAGGAAAAATTAAAATATCTTTTCAATCTCACCATGTGAATCAGAGCCGCCTGTCTTTATCAAAGAATATTTTTGTGCAATTTTTTCAACAGTTGCAGCTTTATGAAATTTTATTATACCCCTATGTCGTCGATACGGATAGTACACCTCTATCCCGTCAAGTCCGATATCTATTAAAGATTTTACAAAATTATCCAGATTTATTGCCCAGTAACAAGCAGGATGCGCAAGGACAGCAGCACCGCCTGCATGATGAATGGCATTTATTACATCTTTTGGATGCCTGTGATTAAAAAGCCTTACTATATCAGCTTCTGTTTCTTTCTTGTTTTTTGCACAATAACGCAAAAGCTCTTTATCCTCAACGTTAATCCCGTATCCGAGAATATGTACAAGCACCCCTTTATACCAGCAGTCAAATTCTATTGCCGTCAAAATCATTTCATTGTTTAAAATATCTGTTTTATATCCGTCAACAGTATTGTGATCGGCAATTGCTATAAGCTTAAATCCTTTGTTTTTTGCATCATTCAACAGCTCATAGGGAGAAAGTTTTCCGTCTGAAAAACTTGAATGAATATGCAGATCCACATTATTTTCAAAATCCTGTTTTGATAAGCTTGATAAAATTTCTTTTATTTTTTTGTTTTCTCTGTCCATAATTACATGTTAATATAAACATACCTGTATGAATCAGGCATTTTGGAAAAATATCATAAAACAATTACCTGTATAAAAGAGGAAAAATAATGTCAAAAAAAAGTTCAGACAATGTGTTTACAGATGTGATAAAAATTTTTGCAACAGGTTTGAAGTTATATTTTCTGAACTTTGAAAAATTTTTCAAATACATGGCATTTCCTATTTTCGGACAGATTATCGGAATAACACTAATTTTTACAGCATCTTACGTTTTTACACTGCATGTCTCGACACTTACCACAAAAAGCCCTGTGTTTGATAACATTCCGCTTGTATTTTTTATACTTGCGCTTTTGACTTTACCCGGATTTTTTATTTTTTGCAAAGCATTCTGGGATTACCTGATTGCAATGGCGTCCGTTAATTCTATGGCAAGCACGCTTCTCGAAGGAGGAAAGCTTGAGGATTTGGGTTTGCATGCAGAATTGATAAAAAGAAGAAGTGTTTCTTATATTTGGTTTTTGCTATTGATTACAATAGTTTATTTGATATTGTCAATTCCTATTTTATGGGGATTATTGGCCATAGTTTTTGTATATATGGCATTGTGTTTTCAAGTTTTTGCACTGGAGGAAGAAAAAGGAGCCTTTGATGCTATCAAGACAGGTATAAGCTATGTAAAATTTAATTTTATAAAAACAGCTCTTTTATTAATTATACTTGGAATTACTACATACTGGCTTGTCCCGGGGTTGATATGCTGGGGATTTGAAACCGGAAATCTTGAAGGCTTCTTCTCATACCCTGTTGAACAGTATGTAAAAATGCTTCCGATTGCTGATTTTAATAATATGATTGCACATGCTCCTGTAGCAATTCCTTTTGAATTGAAAAGCTATGATATAGCCAAACATATAGTCCTCGCAGCAGTTTCTTTTGCCGTAACAGGTTTTACCCTACCACTAAGAAGCATTTGCTGCACAACATTGTATAAAGAAATTAATAAAAGAAACTATGCTGGAAAAATTGCGGCTGAAAAGCTTGCCAAACGTGCACAATCAACATCAAAGAAAAAAAGAAATATCGAGGATGATGAAGACTGATGTTTGTCTGTAAGAATTGTAAATCAACAGATAAATTTGAATTAATGTTTGCACCTGAATATAAAGGAGCAAAGAATTTCAAATGGGAATACAATAAAAACAAAGATGTTGTTATTACAGTTGACGGATATACATTTATACCTGATCTAAACTTTATGAATCAACATGCTGTTTGCCGGTATTGCGGTCAGATATATATGTGGGATTATTCATAAATAAATCAATAATGAAAATGTCACAACGGCATAGCCCGTGTTACCTCTTCGATGTTGAGTTGTGTTTCACACTCGCCAAAAAGCTAACTAGTTGTAGGTTGTGCATACCTGCCCAACACCAACAAAAAGGTGAAACTGTCCGAGCGTGAAGAAAATACAAGACGCAGATTTTAGCTAGTGCGGAGTCGACCGTATGGAGCGAGCACGTCCTGTGAGGGCGGACATTACTCCGACCGAACTACCAATAATCCAAAACACGGATTTCGTGCAGACACGAAGTAAAAGTAGGTTGGGCACACCCTACCCAACAGCATCAACGTGGCATTGATAAATGCAAACTTATTTTTTCCCTTACAAGTCAACCGTCACCCCAGCCCTCACCTACGTTTCACTCCGGAAACAGACTCACACAAAATTTTTAAAATTCTGTGGAAAACCAGACATTTTACACGAAATCAAAGATTTCGGTAAAAGCAGTCAAACTAGTTCAGAATTATAAGCATTACTTTTTCATTCCCTCAGAATATAATATTATACAAGTTTATAAACATCCACCATCTATCGAAATATAATGCTAAAAAACCTTACGACCAGCAAGAAGCTTTGTGTAAATAGACCTGATTTCCAAAGTACGTAAATTAATAACAAAATTCAAAAGTCTATGACTGAAATGTTTCTCAGGTGAAAAAGTGAATGGCTTTATTGACCTCCAATACCTTAAACCATCACCTTTAGTAACAGATTTAAACCCTTTACGGTATTTATTATTTGAGTTATTTAAAATTCTGTCAAAATAGCTTTCTTTGATATCGGGACGCAATCTTGTAATGTTTTTCCCAGTTTCTGATATTAATTCACCTTTTTTATTATGGATAATAACAGTATCTTTATTATCATAAACAATTGCGGTTATAAATTTACCTTGATTGTCAAAACAAGATACAATATCCTTTGATTCTTTTTGAATAATTTTATTAACGACTCTTCCCTTTGAGTCATATTCATATAAAGTCAAATTGCCATTTGGTCTTATAACATTTTTAATCAATTTTAAAATCCTATCTTACTAATAAATTTTAAGAAAAATTCGGCAACTAGCTATCTTCGATAGACTCTCATCCGCCAAGTAGTTTCGCCAAGGACTCCGTTTTGAGTTGACTAAATGTCAAGTCAAAATGGAGGCAGTCTTTACCTCCGACTGGTTACTATACAACAAAAAAGGATTCTTGAAACTGACTTCAAAAATCCTTCTTGCTAAAATTAGAATCTGGCAACTAGCTATCTTCGATAGACTCTCATCCGCCAAGTAGTTTCGCCAAGGACTCCGTTTTGAGTTGACTAAATGTCAAGTCAAAATGGAGGCAGTCTTTAC
>CALUQG010000029.1 GCA_944322855.1 Candidatus Gastranaerophilales bacterium | reverse complement strand
AATGCGGCTTTGAGAGTAAGATAATTTTAAAAGGATTTACTCAGTATGTTATATATTCACATTCTAACAATAAACGATTTTCAAGGTGGTGTAAAGTGTGAGTTAGTGTGAGTTTTTTTGAAAAAATAAATACTTTATTAACTTTTGTAAACGCTCTATAAGCTTGTCATATTTCATTTTTGGGTATTCTCCACTTTTTGTATTATTTATAAATACTTTTTGTTGACATTTAACACATAATGTATTATACTAATTTTGTTAATAGAAATATTAAACAAATCGTCAAACAATAATATTTCAAAATTGACAAATGTTCAATAAAAGATTACCTAATGTTAAGCGACTGGAGTCAACCCAGTATAAAAAGGGGCAATGCAAAGCATAACAAGGGTTTCGGACAGATTGAACGAAAGTAAAACCGGGTCAAATCTAAAGGTCTTATGCAAATAAAGCCTCTCTTAGGCTCGGCTCGGCTATGCGAAAATTCAATAAATGGTGCGTAGTTAAAACTGTTTATGCAACACCTCAAAAAATGCAACAGACTGAGCCGGCGGTGAGCGATTTTGGACAGAGGGTGTTGGTGTAGTTCCCGCCTAAAAAAGTTTTATTGAGTTTTCAAATGTGGGCTGTTAATATCAGCCCCATTTTGAGAATTTGAAAGGAGAGACTATGAACTATGTAGCACATGATTGCCGGAATAGCCGGCTTGATGAAAGAAGCAAAAACTACTGTAACCACCGGTGGATTGATGTAGATATGACCGGAGCGACAACGCTCATCCCCACGTGGAAGTACTGCAGGGAGTGCTGCGAAAAGCTCGGCATTGATTTTGAAAAACAAAAACCTTCTGATTATAGAACAGAAGAAGAAAATACAAAAATTTTAAATCATTCAAAAAAAATGATTGAAAAACGTAAACAAAAAATCAATTCTGCGTACCTATAGACCTGCCGATTTCGCAAGTTTAACCCCTCACCCTAGTCAAACTACCTAAGACTATAAAAACGTCAAAAATAAGGGGTTATTTTCTATAACAATTTGATCTCAACCTCCAAGCACAGTTTCCCGATATCCTGTAAAAATCGGCTTTTATCGGTATATGTCAAACCGGTTGCGGTGGGCTTTATCGCAGAAGAAAATTTAAGCCAATCTTTTCACCTTGCCCTGTGTATGTATACTATCCTAATTCAAGTTTACGCAGGGCATTTTAAAGAGATTTGTACCATAGGGGGAATATCCTCAATTACTAAGAAACGACATAAATCAATCTCACTTTCCCCCATTTTTTTTAAGAAAGGATTTACTATGCAAAAAGAGAATTTAGGCGAATTTATAGCAACATTTTTGTTGTTCGGAAGCTTTTTTATGATGACTTTTACAAGATTTATAGGAGGGTAAGATATGGCTAATGTAATACAAATTTTAAACGGATTGAAAAAACAGACTTACGAAATGCGTAAGAAATACTTACGCGACAAACTGATTGATTATTACAACACAATCAATCAGGGCAAAGTTTCAATCCCTGCATTTATGCTTGCGGATGTAGATATTGCAAGATGCGAAAAAGAAAACAGCATAAACAAATGGTACAAAAAACTTATTGAGGTAAAATAAAATGGGAAGTGAAGATAATTTTTTGAGTTTAGACCCCAACAATCATACTACAGAGCTTGAAAGCCTACTTGCTACAAGCTCTCTTTCTTTAGATGACTGCGAAGCCCTATACCAAAACGGAAAAATTAGTAAGGAAGAACTGGACTACGCAAGAGGCTGGTTTGAGTTTTATGCCTCAAATTGAGTTAAAAAACTATAAGTAGAAAGGATGAGAAATATGGAAAATTATGCAGAAGTGGTAGAAGAAAAAAATATACTTCAACAAAATGAAGTTTTACCTATTAGTGCAGGTGTTTTTGATTTGCCTGATCCCGAAGAGGTTGCAAGAAGGGCAGTTCAAACGAAAAAAATGTTAGCAGCGGCTTGCAGTGTTGTAAGTCCTCAGAATATTACAGATTTTGGCGGAACACCTTATTTTGACAACATAGCCTGCAAACGAATCGCAAATCTTTTTGGTTTGATTGTTCGGCAGGACGAGCTAAACGGATCAATTAATTATCGAAAAGAAGTTGTCGACGAAAGCACTAATCATTATATCATTAAAATCACCGGTCGTGTATGGCATTTTAAGAGCCCTGAAAATTACGAAGTATATGAAGGTTCTGCTGATTCCTTTGATGATTGGTTTAGGCAATGGCAAATTACAGAAAAAAAAGAAATTGACGGTAAAGAAAAAACAATTGTTATTTCTGCTCAAACTCTACCTATAAGTAAAGTTCAGGAAAAGGCAACCGCAAACTTGTTGCAGCGTTGTATTAAGAAAAAATTAGGTATTAGTTTTACGTGGGAAGAACTTGAAGAAGCAGGAATAGATAAAAGTAAATGTCGCGGCTTTAGTTTTAACAGCTCAAAAGATGCTGATTCAGCCGAAACGATTGAAAAGAAAAAAGAGGTATGGAATAAAATTGTAGAAATATGCAAAGGTAATGTTGAACTGGCTAAAAAAACATTACAGAAACATACAGCCTTTAACGATTTTGCGGGGCATGCAGACATAAATAAGGTATCTGAAAAGCAACTTGAGTTTTTAGCTAAAAAGGTTGATTCAGAATATCAAAAATATCTTAAAAAATTAGAGGAAAATGTAAATGGAACTGATGAAACATAAAGAGGAATTTCTCGCAAGAGAAGTTGATTATCCTGATATTGCACAACAAATTAAGAATAAAATTATTTCAGAAAAAAACAAGACTTATGCTTGCAATTCAATTTGGGCATCAGAAGTAGCACATGATTGTGAAAGATATCTTGTTTATCAGCAATGTGATTGGGAAAAAGCGAAGCAGGCAGATGACAGCCTGCTTCTCGTTTTTCATGAAGGAAATTTGCAGGAAGATCAGCTTTTGTTGGAGCTTCAAAAATCCGGCATACGCATAAAAAATCTTCAAATATCAATAAAAATAGAAGAAGCAAATATTACAGGTAAACTTGATTGTATTGCAGAAATAGAGGGCTCCAACGGCATCCCTGCCAATATTCCGATTGAAATCAAATCAATGTCTGATATTGTTTACAATTCAATCAATACTGTTGCGGATTTAAAAAAATATCCGTGGACACGCAAATATTACGGACAATGTCAAATCTACTGCAAAAATGATTTATGGTTTTTTCCGGAATGTTATCTTTTAGCGAAAAACAAAAGCACCGGAGCGATAAAATTAATTAAAGATTTTGACGGCGGAAATACAATAAAATTCAACCCGGAATATTGGGATTGGATGGTACAACGAGGCAAAAAGATTAAAGAAATTGTCCTCAAGAATAAAGTATTAAAAATGGAAATTTCAAATTTGCAGGCACAATTAACAGGCAAAGACACAAAAAAAGAAACATCTATAAAAAATAAGATTAAAAAGCTAGAAGATAAAATATTCTACCCCGAAAGGATTAAATATGATTTAAAAGTCTGTAAGGGGTGTAAGTATGAACACATTTGTATTGCTGACTTATCTGATATTTTAGGTGATGTTATAAATAATTCAAGCGTTATAGAGGCAATTGATAATTATTTGATTTGTATTCAAAATCGGGAAAACTTCAAAGAAGCGGAAAATAATTATAAAAATTCATTAGCCTGTTTGAAGTCAATCTTCCCTTTAAAAGACGCTATTTATTTGACTGATAAGTATATTGTACAAACAAAAATTAAAAAAAATAAAAATGAATACTTATCTTTTGAAATAAAAAATATTGATTGAGTTAAAAGCCACCCTTAACAGAGTGGCTTTTTGTTGGATAAAAAATTATGGGCGAACTACTTGATGATGAACGATAGGAGATAGCATAAATGGCAGAAATAAAATGGATAAAAATTACAACCAGTATTTTCGATGATGAAGCCATTAAAGTAATTGAACAGATGCCGGAAGGTGATGCAATTCTGGTAATCTGGTTTAAATTGCTTGTACAGGCGGGGATAATAAATGACAGCGGGCTTGTTTATTTTAAAAAAGATATTCCATACACCGAAGATATGCTAGCAATAGTCTTTCATAAACCTGTAACACTTATCCGTCTTGCACTTACGACATTTGAAAAATTCGGAATGATTGAAATTTCTGATAACAGAACAATATTAATCAGGAATTGGGAAAAACATCAAAATATTGAAACCCTTGATATTATTAGAGAACAGACACGTAAAAGAGTAAAAAAATATCGGGAAAAACAAAAACTGCTGTTATCTAATTCTAATTGTAACGTTACACCAGCGTTACATGTAACGCAATGTAACGCAGTAGAAGAAGATAAAGAAGAAGATATAGAAAGAGATAAAGAATATAAATATTCTTTATCTCTTATAGAAGAAAACGAAAAAAAGAAAAATGAAAGAGAAAAAAAGGAAAATCGAAAAAAAGTTGACCCTTACATTAATAAAACAAACAGTATTTTCATAGAAGAGTACAAAAAAGTTTTTAATTCAAAACCATGCTTAATGGCAAATCAACGTAACAAGCTGGCTGAATTAGCAGCAGAGGTTGAGAATTTCACAGATACAATACCGACAGTATTAGAAAAACTCAAAAATGTTGAGTTTTCTCTGCCTAATTTTACGGCTAATTACATCTGGCTGTTAACTGATGATAATTACATCAAAGTCCTGTCAGGTACTTATGACAAGAAAAAAACAAAGGCAGAAATCGAATGGGAAGCATATTGCGAAGAAAAGAAAAGGAATGACCCCTATGCTTGAAATGACTAGAATGGATTTTATAATCAAAATTTTTAAATTTTACAATATTTCCGATGATAACAATGAACTTAAGCGAACTTATGATATGGCTTTAAGCGTTCAATATCCTGTTGACTGGAATGCATTGTATGTTCACATAATAAAAACCTCCGAGAAAAAAGTCTTGCCGTTGCCGAAATACTTTGTAGACAAGCTCTCTCAATACAAAAAACGAACTCAAACCGAAATTGCAGACGAAGGCTGTACTATCAGAGTTACGCTTGACAATGGTTACTATTACGATTTTACGGTTGTTAGTTTTGACACACAGACAACGGTAGGAAATATCAAAAAAAGATTTACTTATAAAGACAGTGCAGGTACAACAAAATCAAAAATAAAGAAAATCGTCTACTACCCCAAAGGGATAACGTTTATAGGCGGCACGATATTTTATGAAAAAGACGAAGAGGAGCTTAAAAAACAAATTAAGACTTTATTTGTTGCTCCGTAATGAAAAAATAAAGGAAACGAAACGATGAAAGAGAAAAAACGAGAAGAAACGACAAAAACAGAACAAAAAATCCTGTTGTATGTTGCTGCAGGATACACAGACAAAGAAATATCAAAAGAAACAAACATTAATTATTCGACTGTTCGGAACTCTCTACGGCAGTTATTTTTAAAATCAAAGACTGTCAACCGTCCGCACCTTGTCAGCTGGGCGTATAAAGAGGGCATTTTGAAAATTTAAGGAGTTTTTAATGTACGAACCCATAACAATAGAGAGGCTTGATAACTATTCCGAGATAGAAAAAGAGTACAATTTTCTTTTACGACAAAAAGAAAATCTTATAAAAAAAATTGGAACTTTAAGCGGGGTAGACTACTCAAAAATAAAAGTAACTTCAGGCAACGGAGCTAAGATAAGCGAACAGGAGCATTACGTAATGTCCTTGCAGAAAATCAATGCAAAAATTGCTGATTACGAGAGCTGGCTTAAGCCTGAAAAAGAAATAATCAAAACCCAAATTGCACGGATCAAAAAATGGCATTTCCGCAAAATACTTGTTTTACGCTATATCGAAAAGTGGAAATGGTCAGAGATTATTGATGAATTTTTTGGCTTTGAATACGACTTTGAAGATGAAAAGAACCTGAAATACAAAGATAAAATATTCGATTGGAACCGGCGGGCACTTGCAGAACTTGAAAAAGTTAGTGCAATGCCTTATAAGAAAGCTACAAAGCAATTAGTGCTGGAGGGGATGTAATGTTAAGTATAGACGAAATAAACGAATTAAAGTTATTAAAAGGAAATTATGAGGCGTTAAAGAAGCAGAATGAAGAGTTGCAAACTGAAAGAAATCTTTTGATTAAAGAACGCGACGAACTCAAACACCTGCTAAAATCAGAGCGAACCAGAAACAGAATATTGATTATAAAATACAACAAATTAAAGGAGAAAATCAAATGACAAATAAAGAACAAATAATAATTGATTAATGTGTTGTTTTAGTGTATAATATTATTGAACATCACAAAGTAAAAAAGTTTTAGATATGCTCATTCCTTTAGTGATGTTCAGGAATGGGCATATCGCCTTTATAGGGGGAATAATGACAGATAAAGAGATAATTGAGATTAATGGCGTGGATGTAAGCGGGTGCGAAGATTACAGACCTAAAGATAGATTTACTTGCCATCCTTATATATGTAATTGTCATCAAAAACCCGACTGTTACTTCAAGCAACTAGCCCGCAAGACGCAGGAATGCGAAACTCTGACAAGCCAATTAGACTTTGAAGTTCAGAAAAAAGAATGTTTAGAGCAAAAATGTGAGGAGCTGAAAGCATATGCACAACGTCAAGAAAATCAAAGAGAAGCATATTATAAAGAGTATATAAAATTAAGTCAGGAGTGCGAGGAACTGAAAAAGCAACTTAAAACATCTGAAAAATGGCGGGTCAAATCAGAAAGTTTAAACGAAAAATTGGACATTGAAAATACCCGCTACCGCAAGGCTCTTGA
>CALUQG010000028.1 GCA_944322855.1 Candidatus Gastranaerophilales bacterium | reverse complement strand
CTGTCATCCTGAAGCGTGATTTTGGAAATTAATGCTTTGGTCTGGTGTGTTCAGGATCTTAAAAATTTTGTGTGCGCTTGCCATTACGAAGTGTAGAATCTAAAAAAAACTTGGTGCTAAATACATAGCCGGTAAGACCCTGAAATAAATTCAGGGTGACAGTTGATTATATTTTGGGCATAGATAAATGCAAGTTTGTTGTTTCCCCTTACGGGTCAACCCTCACCCCAGCCCTCTCCCGACGGAGAGGGATAATAATTAAAACAATTAAAATAATTTCTATAGACTCACCACTGACCTCACCTACGTTTCACTTCGGAAACAGGCTCACACAACTCGTTCCTCGTTGGTTCGCTTTGTTTCCCACCGGAGAGGGTGAACAACAACTAAACCTCGAAGAGGTAATACGGCTCTGCCGTTGTGATTTTGGTTAAACACTGTTGATTTTCAGTATGAATTTTGACAGACCGGAACGTTAGTGTAGTGGATGCAAAATTTATACCGACCTAAAAGAAAAATAGCATCAAAATCTTCCGCCCCTCAGATAATATTCGGAGCAGCTCAACCCATTTGAATGCTTGCCGCAATCTTCTTCCAGCTGTTCATTTGTCATATTTGCACCGAATGCTTCAATTCTGTCTTTGAATAAGAAAAATCCGAATACATCAGTTCCTATTCTGTTTGGTGCTTTTGTTCCGTTCATATCAAACAAAACCATTGCGCACGGTCTTTTTTCATTACAGTCGCAAGACAGCCATTTAAAACCAATTATGTCTCCATCCTCCTGATAGGAAAAAAGTCTTGTAAAATACTGTGACTGCATTGAAACTTGTGCACCGTTTTTATATCTATAATGATAAAACTTCAAAGACGCAGGATTTTTACCCAAATCTACATTCAAATACGGACTTATTATTTTAAATATTTCTTTTTCTTTATCATCCGTATTGCTTTTGCAAATTGCGTCAATTTTTTGTTCATCACTCACATTGTATACAGCAAAATTTGTCGCCGTTTCTTCATAAAGCTGTTTCCAGGCTGATATAACTTTAGCTTCTTTGGAGTTGTTAAAAATTGTCGGTATGCATAAAATGACTGTGGTCAGCAGCAAGCAGACCACAATCATTATTTCTACCATATTAAAAGCCTTGATTTTTCTCATTATTATTGTCTCATCAAACTTTTATCTTGCTAAATCAAGCTGTTTTTTCTCTTTCATCAGTTTGTCATAAATCCATTCCGGAATAAAGTTTTTCCCGAGAATAATCTGACCGTTGTTCGGATTAGGCGCATGAAAATCAGAACCTCCGGTAATAATCAAACCATTTTTCTCTGCAATACTTGAATAATATTCAACCATAGCAGGAGAATGCTTTCTATGGTATGCTTCTACACCTCTTAACCCGTAATGCATAAATTCTTTAATGAGATTTTCAGCATCTTCAACATCAAAAGGATGCGCAAATACAGGGATACCTCCGGCATCATAAATTATCTCAATAGCCTCATGAGGTGATATTGTTTTTCTTTGCACATAAACCTCAGAGTCATTATTGATATATTTGCTGTATGCTTCCATAACACTCGCTGTTCCGCCTGCGAGTGTAATAGCTTTTGCAATATGCGGACGTCCGATACTTCCTCCTTCTGCAACAAGACTTTTCAGTTTATCAAAAGTCACATGTATGCCTTCTTTTTTATTTAACAAATGGAGTATCTGTTCAGTTTGTTCCACACGTGCTTTTTGCTGGGATTTCAGCATTTCTTGAAAATCAGCATCATCCCTGTTCATAAAATATCCAAGGATATGAATTTCTATATCTTTGTAGATTGTATTAATCTCAACTCCGGGTATAATTTCCAGAGGAGGAGATGAAGTTTCTTTTGCGATTTTTTTTGCATAGCTGTCCGCTATCGGATATGCCAGAACATTGTCATGGTCTGTAATAGCGATAGCATTCAAACCTGCTTCAATAGCAGTATCCACAATCTTTTCGGGCGAAAATACACCGTCCGAATAGGTTGTGTGAATGTGTAAATCGACTTTCACCTTTCTATCCTTTCTTCATAATGTTACCTCACTAATATCTTTTATCATTTGAATTCTTTTTATGCTTTGTGCTTGCCCTGAAACGGCATCAAAGCTCATCTGTACAGCATTTAGTTCCAGTTTTTGCGACTCTGCGACATCAAATCTTTCAGGAATACTTGTAACAAGTCTTTTTAAAGAAGTAGCATATTCCATACCGATAATTGACTCATATGCACCGCAAAAACCGGCATCAGAAATAAATGCTGTATAATCGTTTATTATTTTTTCATCCGCTGTCTGCACATGCGTATGCGTGCCAAGAACAGCGCTAATTTTATGTTCAGAACAGAACCTTGCAAAACAAATTTTCTCTGCGGTTGCTTCTGCATGAAAATCAACAATAACAATCGGCGCCTGCTGTTTTATCTGTTCTATTTCATTTTGTATAAGCTCCCAAGGTGAATCCACCGGATTCATAAAAGTCCTGCCTAGCAAGTTGATAACAGCTACTTTTGTCTCTTTAACATCAAAAATTCTATATCCGACACCATATGTACCTTTTGGATAATTCCACGGGCGTATAAGCCTGTCTGAATTGTTTATATAAGAATAAATGTCTTTTTTATCCCATATATGATTGCCTGAAGTAAAACAGTTAATACCATACCCGGCAAGCTCATTATGATTTTTTTCCGTTAAGCCAAAACCGTGTGAAGCATTTTCCACATTAGCAATTACAAAATCAATGATATTATCCTCAGACGACAACAGGCTGCCAAGGTAATATTTGACAATATTACGTCCCGGCCGCCCTACAATGTCGCCTATAAATAATATATTTACCTGATGGTTATCTGTCATATTTGCCTGCGTTTACAGGTCAAATTGAGTTTTCTGTCAGATACAGGGAAATTCCCTGACTACTTGGCTATTTCGGTAGTTCTGATTTCACGTACAACAGTGACTCTAATTTGACCCGGATAGTCTAGTTCTTCTTCAATACGCTTAGCAATATCACGGGCTAACTTTGCACTCGCCAGATCGTCAAACATATCCGGCTGAACTATAATTCTGACTTCACGTCCTGCCTGTACAGCAAAAGACTGTTTAATACCTTCATAGCTCGAGGCAATCTCTTCAATTTTTTTGAGTCTTTTGATGTAAATCTCAAGAGTATCACGTCTTGAGCCGGGACGTCCGGCAGATATAGCATCCGCAAGTTTTACCAAAACTGCTTCAATCGTATTTGCTGTAACATCATCATGGTGAGCTTCTATTGCGTGAACAACTTCTTCTTTTTCACCATAACGACGGGCAAGCTCTACACCAAGCTCGATATGTGTTCCGTCTTGAGTCTGGTCTACAGCTTTACCTATGTCATGTAATAGTCCGGCACGCTTTGCAACCTGTACATTTGCACCGAGTTCAGCAGCAAGCATTCCTGCTATGTGCCCGACTTCCAGAGAGTGTTTCAAAACATTTTGTCCGTAGCTTGTTCTGTAGTACAAACGTCCTAATGTTTTGATTAACTCTTTATGCAGGTTCAACACACCCATATCAACAGCTGCGTTTTCACCTTCTTTTTTAATTTTTTCTTCAATTTCTTCCTGAGCTTTTTCCACCATTTCTTCAATTCTGACGGGGTGGATACGTCCGTCAGATATGAGTTTTTCAAGAGCAACTTTGGCTATTTCACGTCTTACTGGATCAAAGCTCGAAAGCACAACTGCCTCAGGAGTATCATCAATAATCAAATCGACTCCTGTCAGAGTTTCGAGTGTTCTGATGTTTCTTCCCTCACGTCCGATAATACGGCCTTTCATTTCGTCAGAAGGAAGGTTTACAACAGACACTGTAGACTCTACAACCTGATCTATTGCGCATCTTTGCATTGTAGTTGAGAGAATATCCTGGGCCATTTCCTTTGCTGATTCTCTTATCTTTGCTTCGTTTTCCTTTATGAGCTGCATTTGCTCTTGTTGCAAATCCTGTTTTAATTGTTCCAGGAGCATATGTCTTGCTTCATCTCTTGACATGCCTGCAATTTTTTCTGTTTCTTCAATTTGCTTGGCAATTAAATCAGCAAGGTAGTCTTCTTTTTCCAGAAGTTCATCCATTTTTTTCTGGGCTGCATATTCTTTGTCTGTTGCTTCTTGAATTTTGTCTTCAAGAACATCTTCTTTTTTTAGGAGTTTTGATTCTTGTCTTTGAAGCTCTTGTCTTCGTTCTCTGACTTCTTCATCAAATTTTTCACGTTCTGAGTGCAATGCTTCTTTTGCTTGAATCATTGCTTCTTTTTTCAAAAGATTTTCTTTTTCAGTACTTTCTTTTGAAAGATTGTCATAAAGATTTTGCACTGTTTTTTTCTTCTGCCATATCACAAAAGCTATTCCTGTTACGGCAAGAAGGGCAATTAGCAATAGTGCAATTAATAAATACATTGTTTCGATTGTCCTATACCTCTTATTCTATATACACATAACCAAATATGCACAAATATGCACATTCGGATTTAATTCAGTGTGTTTTGAATTTTTTATTTAATTCATATAAAAATAATTAATTCTTTATACTAAACTAAGATAATAGTATCATATATTTATTATTTTTAAAAGCAGGAATAATTTTAAGCATACGTACACGAAGAATAGAGAAGCACTAAAGTTATTTTTTTCGTTTTATAAATCTAATAAAAGTTTCTTTCGCATCTTTAATACGTTTTATATCGAAAAAATCTTTATGTGGTTCTATTGCACAGCCCGGGTCAATTAAATATATCTTTCCGTTTTTCGCTCTGCCGAATTGTTCTTTTTTTATAGCTGCATTTTCATTGTTTGCAAAACTAAATTTGAGCAGATAGTCTCTTAAAGTATATCCTCTTTTTTTTATTTCTTTAATCAATACTCTGATTTCTTGTTCTGATATATTATCCTGAGAAACTTTTTCTTCAAGATAATAATATGTATATCCGTTTTTCCCTTTTTTAATTATAGGTAAATCAAAAAAAGCAGGTTTTCTGTTGTTTTTGAAATGATTGTATTCGCAAACTTTTAATATCAACCCGTCAGTAGTTTCAAATGCCAGAGCAAAAGCACCTATTCCATGGAGACTTTTTATTTTTATATTCTCAAGCTCTTTTATGTTTTTTAAATCAATGCTCATTTTGGTGAATTCTTCAGGTGAATGCAGACTTTTACAGAAAAGTTCGCTTTGAATATATTCATCTTTCGTATCTGCAAGTTTTAAAAGAGCTGAGCTTATACTTTCAGGCTTTGAAAAAGTAATACCTTTTAAATTATTTCGTTCGTCCTTTTTGACGAATAATCTTTCTGGTTCATTTTTGAAAAAAACATCCGAAGAGTTTTTTTCTGAATTACTTTTAAAAGTAATCCGTCGAAAAACATTATTTGAATTATAAGTATAATGATTTATTAAAGTATTAATGTGCATATCCGTTGTAAAAACCTTAAAAATAAAAATTGCTAAAACAGACTTTGTTGTACAGACGGAACTTTATATCCGAGAAGTCTGTAACCTTGAGGAGAAATCTTTCGTCCTCTAGGGGTTCTTTGGATATATCCCTCTTGAAGAAGGTACGGCTCATAGACATCCTCTATTGTTTTTGCATCTTCACCCAGAGCCGCAGCTATAGTTTCTATTCCGACAGGGCCGCCATCATATTTTTCTATAATCAAAGACATCAAAGCTCTGTCTGTTGAATCCAGTCCGCTGTCATCTATATGCAAAGCCTGCAATGCATCACTTGCAACCTGTTTTGTGATTTTTCCGTTTGATTTTACAATTGCATAATCCGCAACTCTTTTAACAAGACGGTTGGCAATCCTTGGTGTACCACGTGAGCGGCTTGCTATAATTTTTGCACCTTCTTCATCTATATCAAACTCAAGAATTTTTGCTGTCCTTGTTACAACTTGAGTAAGCTCTTCTTTTGTATAAAATTCTAACTTATGAATTATACCAAATCTGTCACGCAACGGGCCTGATAATGCACCGGCTTTGGTTGTTGCGCCAATAAGCGTGAATTTTGGAAGAGGGACTCTGAGCGTTTTTACTGTCTGAGCTTTTCCTGTTGTCATATCAAGGAAAAAATCCTCCATTGCCGGATAAAGTATTTCTTCCGTAACTTTGTTCAATCTGTGGATTTCGTCAATAAAAAGAATTTCTCCGTTTTTTAAAGACATCAAAATTCCGATTATATCTCTCGGGCGCTCAAGCGCAGGAGCTGAAGTGATTTTTATTTTTGTATCAAGTTCATTTGCGATAACAGAAGCTAATGTCGTTTTTCCAAGCCCCGGCGGCCCGTAAAAAAGCATGTGATCTATTTGTTTATTTCTTTTTTTTGATGCTTCAATTGATATTTTTAATGTACTTTTTAAAGCGCTTTGACCAATATATTCTTCAAGCTTTTGAGGTCTTATATTATTTTCAAAAGATTTATCAAAAGCAATTTCTTTTGTCTCTAAATTTTCACTTTTGCCATTGATATTTAGACTTAGAGATTTTTGTTTGTCGTCATCATCTGAAAAAATTGCCACTTTTGAACCTTTCTCCCGTATTTTGTAATATAATTATAACAGAATTGAAAAAGAATAAGTAAATAAAGGTATAAATTATGTCAAAAACAGCAATAATTATTCCGTCACGCTATGCTTCAACAAGATTGCATGCAAAACCATTGATAGAAGTCGAAGGAAAGCCGATTATTCAATGGGTTTATGAAAAAGCATCTGCTGTAAAGCAAGCTGATGAAGTAATCGTTGCTACTGACCATGAAGAAATATACAATTGCGTAAAATCCTTTGGCGGTCATGTTGAAATGACAAGAGAAGACCACAAATGCGGTTCGGACAGAATTGCTGAAGTAGCTCAAAGACATCCTGAAATGGATTATATCGTAAATCTCCAAGGGGATGAGCCAATGATTACACCGGAAAGTATTGACAGTGTAATTACAGCTTTAAAAACAGGAGAAAATGCAGATATTGCAACTCTTTTAAGGGTAATAGACGATGAAAAAGAAGTCGAAAATCCAAACCTTGTAAAATGCGTCATTGACAACAATAATTTCGCTTTGTATTTCTCCCGTTCAAAAATTCCATATGAAAGAAACTTTGGAGAAGCTGTTTTTTACGGACATATAGGACTATACGGATATAAAAGAGAAGCCCTTTTCAAGATGACATCTCTGCCGCAAACAATGCTTGAAAAAACAGAAAGCCTTGAACAACTCAGAGCACTTCAATCAGGTATGAGAATAATTACGTCTATAGTAAATTTCAAACCTATCGGTATAGATACAAAAGAAGATGTCGAAGAGTTTAAAAAAGCCGTGGGAAAATAATTGCTTTTTCTTTTGAATAAATATATTTTGATTTTATTTAGCTTTCTTAATATAATGAAAAAGCATCTACATAATCATTGAGGGGAAAAAATGAGCGAGAATATGAATGAAAATCCAATTGGATTGCGCAAACTTTCAACTGTTCAATTGTTGAATTTTTGTCTCGGTTTTTTTGGTTTGCAATTTGCCTGGCAAATGAGAATTATACTATCTGGGCCTGTTACTGAAGAATTGGGAGCATCTCCATTTATTTTTGGGCTTATATGGCTGGCAGGGCCTGTTACAGGTATGGTTGTACAACCGATAATTGGTGCTTTGAGCGATAATACACATACAAAATTCGGAAGAAGAAGACCCTATCTTATGCTCGGTGCAATTCTCGCCGCACTTGCTTTATGGGCATTCCCAAATTCAGAAGGAATTGCACAGTTTATTGCACTTAAATTACATCTTCCTCTATATGAATTTGCAGGACTTCTTGTCGCCGCAATAATGATTTGGATTATTGATGCTTGTGTCAATGCTGCTCAAGGCCCTTATAGAGCACTAATCCCTGACAATATTGTTCCGGAACAGCACTCCATAGCTAATTCATACTTGAGTTTTGCAATTGGTCTCGGCTCGGTTATTGCTGCAGGTGCTGCACCGTTTTTAAAATGGGCATTTAATTATCAGATGTCTATAACCGCTCAGTTCATCATGGCTGCTCTGGCATTTTTCCTGGGTATGGTTTGGACTTGCGTTACTTTTTACGAAAAACCGTCTGCTAATCAGAAAGAAAAACAAACTGACAATGAAAATAAATTGACTTTTATTGACAATTTCAAAACATTTTTGCAGTCATCACCCGAAGTGTTCAAAATCTGCATGATGCAGTTTTGTACCTGGGTTGGTGTAATGTGCTTATTTATTTTCTTTACACAATTTTCCATACATTGCGTGTATAATGTTCCGGATTTAACTTCAGCATCAGATGCGCTCAAGGCTCAATATGCACAGGCAACTGCAGATGCTACAAACTTTTCGTCTATTTGTTTTGCAATATTGAACCTTGTATGCTTTCTTGTTTCCATTCCAATCGGTGTTTTGTCAACAAAATTCGGAAATAAAAGAGTTCATATGATTTCACTTTTGACAATGGCTATAGCTTACCTTTTAATGGCCTTCACATCTAATGCCAAAGCAATAATGCTGCTTATGGCAGTAGCAGGTATCGGCTGGGCAAGTATCCTCGCTTTACCTTTTGCAATGCTTTCCGAATACATAAAAAAAGGAACGGAAGGCGCTGTTATGGGGATTTTTAATATCTTTATTGCCGGCCCTCAAATACTTGTTTGCACTGTTATTGCCTGGTTTATTTCAAAATGTTCAATAAATACAGTTCAAGGATTAAACTATCACTGGGAATACTCTTTTCTTATAGGCTCAGTTGTATTGTTTATTTCTACAATTGTAACGAAATTGATACATAAAAAATAATCCCTAAAATCCGCTAATAGCTTGAAAATTTCTCAAAAGCCCTAAAAAATCATGCATTTTAGGGCTTTTATATGTTAAAACATGTAACATTTTGGGAATATATTAAATATGGAAGGTGTATATTGTTTTTATATACATGTAAGTAGTAAGTAAAAAAAGTAAGTACGTAAGGAGCCGATAATGGGTTTAGCAGCATCACAAGCAAGATTGTTATT
>CALUQG010000027.1 GCA_944322855.1 Candidatus Gastranaerophilales bacterium | reverse complement strand
TACAAACGATGACATCTGGTTTTGGCTTATGGCAGTTTTGCAAGGAACAAAAGTTAAAGTTGTAAAACATAATATCCTTTGCCTTTTGGAGAAACAACCGGGCTAAATCATAATAGCCGTTATTGATAAAAACTCTGCCTATGAATTTATAGCTTTCTTGATTATTTCTTGCAAACAAATGCGCCCCGTTGGCGATATTTTCGCAATACTCAATCAAATTTGCATTAAGCAATGCATCTAAATCGACCTCAAGAAAAGCTCTAATTTGAAAAAAAGTCGGAATATTAATAACGTATAAGTTTATAAATTCAAGCAAAGAGCGGCCCCACAAAACTGCAGGATTTTCTTCTTTGATACTCCGCCAGAGTTCTTTTGTATGTTCCAATTCACCAGAAAGGAGTTCACATCTGCCGTATTCATATATCATTTCAAGATTTTTGTATATATCACCGGCTTTTTTATATTCTTTTTCCTCAAGATAAATTCTTGCAAGATATTGCTGGTCTGTAAGTGAAGCGGAACCGTTTAAAATTTCTTTGAGTTTCTCATAATCCTTTTTCACAAAGAAATCTATCATTAACTCTTTTTTATTCATATTTTATCAAAAGTTTAGTGTTTTTGAATTTTATTAGTTAGTTTATCAAAATTAGTTGTAGAAAAAGCACTATGAGCATTATCTTTCAATAAATCATGCAATTGTTTTACTGATGCTTGTGAAACATTATTGCTGTCAGCGTTTGCATTTTTTATTTCTCTATATAGTTCTTCTCTGTACACAGATACATTCTTGGGTGCATTTACACCAATACGTACTGTATTTTGATTTGCATCGAGAATTATGATTTCTATATCATCATTCAATATTATTTTTTCGCCAACTTTTCTTGCCAGTACAAGCATTACTTCTCCAATCCCTATTCTCTTATCTCTATGGTATTGACTATTCTTTTATCAACGGAGATTTAACCGGATAATTTGAATTTGACAAAATTATCTGCATACCCTTTTTATTTGCGGCATTTATTATAATAGGTGCCAGTAGATTAACCGTAGCCTTTCTTGGATTACCGGCCGGAATTGTTACAATATTTAGAGAAATCAAAGACTCAACAGATGTCAAATCAATCTTTTCAGCTTTTTCTGTCGGAATTTCAAACTGATAATCGATATCGAAAAAAGCAGGCGAAGTAACAGGGAATGCAAGAGACGGCTCTTCTACTGACTGCAGCCATTTAAAAGCTGAATTTTCCGAATGTTCAACCAGCACATATTTTTTTAGATTATCATAGCCGATTATTGGTTCAACAAACTCAAATATTAAATTTTCATCTATTTGGATTTCACCAAACTTTGTAGTTTTAATATTCATTTTTCCTCAACAAGTCTTCTGTTTTAAAATAAAATTGATTTATTAATACATTTGCATTTGTGACATCATCATAGATTGTATAAGTTCAGGAGACATCTTTTGTGTTCCGTCCTGATTTTGGCTCATGAGCAAAAATGGAAGCATATTGTTCATTTGAGCACCATTGCCGTTATTGCCTAACAGCATGTTCATTTGCATCATTTCAGGATTTGAATACATGTTTCCATTAAATCCTGCCATTGGGTTAAAACCCACTTTGGCAAGCGTTTTTACAGCATTAGCAATTTCTTCATTTGAAGGAACTTCTGATTTTTTCTTACCGCCAAGCTCTTCATTGATATTTTGTCTAATTCTGTCAAGTTTCTTTTTATTTACTTCTGATTGCACATCTTTATCATAAAATTTGTTGGATTTTATAAAGTTGTCCAGTTCATCAGACTGATTTGACATAGCAGCACATTTCTCTTCATCTTCAAGACAAACGCTTCCAAGTTCTGCATATTTTGTAAGAGTTTTGTTTGTATTAAGCGAAATAACCTTCTGGAATGAAGCTTCTGCATCTTCTTTGTTTCCAAGCTGCATATGAGAAAGGCCTTCATAATAAAAAGCATAAGCATTAGAAGGGCTGACTTTTAAAATGGCTTGTGCAGCCTGCAGGCAACCTGTATAGTTTTTTGCTTTATATTTTGCTACCATATTTCTTATTGTTGCATCTGTAACCTGTTGTGCACTGCACATTGCAGGAACTGTCAAAAAAGCTATTAATGCAAACCCTAAAATTAATTTTTTTAATTTCATACCTCTATATCCTTTACTTAGTTTTTAATTATTTTTTACACAAAGTCAACACTTTATAATTATATTATATTTTACTTCAAATTTCCTAATATATATAACCTAAAATATTTTATATTCTATCACATTTTGTAGATTTCATTTATTAAATCATCTTCAAATTTTTTAACATCAACTATATCAGTATTGTAATTTTGTATGATTATCGCAAAGCTGTATTTGTGTTTCGATTTTGTTTCAATATATCCGGCAATAGAGCTTATACCGCTGGCTGTTCCTGTTTTTGCCCTTAGTTTTAAACTGATATTAAGCAGTCTGTCAGCCATTGTACCTTCCATAGGTTTCGGAAGCAAAACTTCATACTCATCAAAATTGTCTGATTTGTATATTTGATTTAGAGCAGAAGTAATCCAATCAACAGTAAGAAGATTGTTTCTTGAAATACCGCAAGCATCAACTATGATATGATTTTGGGGTTTAATTGATGAAAAAACTTTTTCCAGCATTTTTACAGCATTTGCAGTCGTACCCTGTGATTTTGTATTATGTGCTGCAGCAGCTTTAAATATCATTTCCGAATAGAAATTGTTACTGTTTTTTAATGTATATCCGATAATGTCATCAAGTGACGAACTGTTCATTTCGGCAATTTTCGTAGCATTTTTAGGGATAGGAGCAACTTTCAGAGCACCTTTATGGTTTATACCTGCACCGGCAAGTGCTGCATTTAATTCATTTGTAAAATACCTTTCAGGAGAAGATACAGGCAAACTGATTTTTGTCTCGGATTTTATTGTACCTTTTATATAAGTCAAATCTGAAGTAGCCCACGGATGTCTTTCGAGTTCTATTTTGTTTTCGTTTCCGTTTTTCAGCTGGTTAACAAAACCTATTTGATAAGAGCTTTTATTTTTTATTTCAGGATTAGAACCGTTTCTTCCCGGAACAAGTGTAATTTCTATTTTGTTCTCATTTACTGAAAAAGGAGAATATTTAGGCAAAAGGGGGCTTGTGTCGTCATCCCACATCCAGCCTATACCCCACTGTTTATTGTCAATTATCGTAGGGTCCAAGATTATATCATTAACAGGCTTTTTAGATTTTGCTTTTACCGATTTTAGCAAAGTAACAAGTGAGGCTCTTGTCAAAGTCGGGTCTGCAGCCAGCTTAAGATACAAATTATTGTTTTTATCCATATAAGCTGTTGTCTTAAATTTGTAATCAGAACCAAGCTCATTAAAAGCACTGTACATAGTGAATATTTTTTGAACAGAAGCAGGATTTAAAAGTTTTTGTTCATTATATTCATAAACAGTTCTTCCTGTGTCTGCATCTTTGACAGAAACAGCAATAGTTGAGGTTTTATCTAAATCCGACTTGTGAATCATACTATCAAGCCCTGATGCGTATACGATATTTGTGTTTATCAAAAGCATTGAAGCAATTATCAAAAAAGATTTAAAAAATTTAGTCATTTATTTTTATCTCCTTACATTTGAAATATTCAATATTGTCGTCCCGTCTGTCAGAAATCAAAGGGAAGTTTTTTCTCAAATCATTTACTTCTTTTGTATCAATTTCATAAAAAAGGCAATCTTCTTCCGCTTGAAGTGAAGCAGCAATATCACCCCAGGGATTTATGACCATAGAATGTCCGAGGTTAAATTCAGAGTTTTCTATTAATCCTGTTTGATCGGCAACAAGCATAAAGCACTGGTTTTCTATGGCTCTTGCTCGATGCATGATATTCCAGTGTTCAAGCTTTTTGTTTGACCACGCAGCCACATTGATTAAAACTTCTGCGCCTTTTTTAGAATATACTCTGTAAAGCTCCGGAAATCTTATATCATAGCATATACTAATACCAATTTTTGTTCCGTGAAAATCCAACAACTTTAGCTCATCACCGCAGGTTATATACCGGTTTTCTTCACAGCCTTTATGAGAAAAAAGGTGCATTTTGTCATACAAGGCAATGATTTCACCTTTTGATGATATGACTGGACAGGTATTTTTCAAGAAGCCGGCGTCTTTTCTTATAAAAGAACCGCCAATTACAAGAGCTTTGTTTTCAATAGCTATATTTTTAAGAAAACTTATAGTGCTGCTGTCATTAACATCCTCGCTGACAGAAGGAAAATTTCTACAGCACCATCCGCAAGACCACACCTCGGGGAAAATTATAATATCAGGCTTACATCCGGAAAATTTACTAACCAGTGTCTCAGCATTCTCAAATGTTGCAGCTTGATTATTTATTATTGCGTTATTTTGAACTATTAAAATCTTTAATTTCATTTTCTGATTATATTACAATTACAAATTCAGCGCTATAATCATTAAATTTTTAACATTAACTGTTTAATTCAGCTTTTATTTGAAGTTTTGAATAATCTATTTCAACAACCGTAACATTTTGGATTGTGTTATACAAATTTTCTGAACTATTTGGAAGCAAAACTGTCAAATAATTTTCCGTTACTGCTTTCAACATTCCTGTTTTTTTATCCGGTCTTTTTTCAATCAAAGCCTGATGAGTTGTATTTTGATTACATTTTAAGAAATTAAAATATTTTTCTTTTACAGTTTTATGTAAAATATCTGCCCTATTATGTTTTATTTGTTCAGGGACTTGATTTTCCATACTCGCTGCAGCAGTATTTTTTCGAACTGAATAAGGGAATACATGCACATTCGACAGTTTTGATTTTTTTACATTTTCAACAGTAATTTCAAAATCAGCGTCAGTTTCACCGGGAAAACCAACAATAATATCACTTCCGATAAACGGCAGTTTGAATAAAGATGATATTCTGTCCATAAGTTCTAAACAGCTTTCAGCGCTGTAATTGCGGTTCATCCTTTTTAAAACGGCATCATTCAAAGACTGGAGCGACAAATGAAAATGAGGACAGAATTTTTCGGACTGAGATAAAAAGCCAAGCAATTCATCGTCAATTTCAAGAGGATTCAAAGAACCGAGTCTATACCTTATTATATTAGTATCTTCGATTTTTTCGAGCAAATGAAAAAGTTTTCTTTTTTCGTCAAAATCGACACCCCATTGCCCTATATGTATACCTGTTAAAACAACTTCTTTTATACCGTTATCTGTGTATATTTTTACTTGTTCAATTATATTTTCAACAGAATTACTTCTGCTTTTGCCTCTGGCAAAAGGTATTGTGCAATAAGAACAATAATTGTTACAGCCGTCTTGAATTTTTAAAAAGCCTCTTGTGTTAAAGTAATCGTGGATTAGCTGATTATTAAAAGATTTCAATTCAAATATATCAGTGACTTTGCTACAATGACTTTCCAGCATTTGCACTATATCAAATTTGTCATCATTGCCAAGCACAATATCGACATAAGGTAAGTCCATAAGTTTTTCCGAGTTCAGTTGAGCGCTGCATCCAGTCAATACAGATGTCACATTACTGTTTTTATTCTTTATATTCCTAATTACCCTCAAGGCTTCGACATCAGCCGTTTCCGTAACCGAACAGGAATTCATTATAAAAATATCGGCCTCATCAATTTTTGAAGTCTGTTTGTATCCTGCAGCAATCAATTTTTCTCTCATTACTGCGGCTTCCAGCTGATTGGATTTGCAGCCAAGAGTCTTTATAAAAAACTTTTTCATAGTAATATTAGTTTACACAAAAATAATATCTAAACAAAATTTTATTTCTGTAGTATAATATGAACCTAAAGTCTCAATTTGGGAAAAAGCATGTATATATCAAAAATAAACAGTGCAATTAACAGTAATTCTCAATCATTCGGTTCTGAACAAGAACGACCTAAATTAAAAAGATTGAGTGATGATGATATATACACAATTGCATCGTACGGACCGAAACAAAGATTTTCAAAAGTTGCTAAAAATGTTACCGGTACAGTGCTTATTGGCATACCATTGGCTGCAGGTATTTTTTCAGGATTAGCCAAAAGAGGAAATCTTTCCACAAGACTTTCTGCTTCGGCAAAAGAGCTTGGAAACTGGGCTTTGATAATTGCCTCAGGTACTGTTTTAATGGGCATAAAACGTTTTATTAACAACCGTATTGAAAAATTGGATAATTTTGACAGAAAGCATGGAATAGTTTCATTTGGTATTGATTTTGCTGCTTTATACGGTATTTTGGCACTGATGAAAAAAGCCGGTTCCAATTTAAAAAGTTCTATAACCAAACATATGCCGTCACAGATTAACTGGCTGAAAACTACAGTGAAAGAACCTATGAAAAAACGATTAAATTCTTCATTTGTCAGCGAATATGCTGTTAAACCACTGGAAAATTTCATGACTAAACACCCTCATTACGAAAAGACAACAGGAATAATGGCGGCACTAGCAGTTCCGGTAATTGGTATTGCCTCAATAACAAGACTGTTATCTGAAGCTAAATCAGCGGCTCGCAATACGGACTACAACTACAATCGTCTGCAGTCAATTAATCAACTGCTGCCTGCAAATGAAAATGTAATTGAAGAAAATTAAATTTAATTAAAAATTTTATAAAAATAAACTCACTCAAATTTTTTATTTTATGATATTACGTGCTTATTTGCGTTAATATTGCAGATTTTGCTTCATTATCCAACAGAAAATATCATACTTTAGTTGTATATTTTTTATACATTGGTCTACTTCTTTTGGTTTGAATAGTATTTCATAATGAATTTGGATATCTATATCTACTATAGGGATATTTTTTAACATATATGTTATCGATAAACTACAATCCTTCTGTGCTTAAGGCTCAGAACAATTTAGCTTTGGCTTCTGATGCGGTTTCTTCTGCATTAGAACGGATGAGCACGGGGTTTAAGATTAACCGGGCTTCTGATGATGCTGCAGGGTTGTATGTTGCCACAAAGATGAGTTCTCAGATAAGGGGGCTTTTGCAGGCGAAGAAGAATGTTTCTGACGGGTTGTCTTTGCTTAACACTGCGGAGGGCGATTTAGGCAGTGTTCAAGATTTATTGTTAAGGATAAGGGATCTTTCTTTGCAGGCTTCAAACGGGATTTATGATGATTCTGCGAGGAAGGCTATGCAGGATGAGGCTGATTTGTTGATTGAGGAGGTTTACAGGATTATTGATTCTTCCAATTTCAACGGGATGAAGATTTTTGATAGCGGGACTGCTACTGCTTCAACTTTTTCTGCGTTCGGAAGTTACTCGTGGAAGTTGAATGCTGAAAGTGTTTCAGTTTCTGATGTTTCAGCCGTCAGCCCCCCACAAACCCATGAAAGTGTTGCTGTAAGCGACTCTTCGGGTGTCAGTACTCTATCTTCTGTTTCAAGGATGACTGAGGATGAAGCTCTTGCTCAAGGGTACACTTTAATCAAGACAGCTCAAGACTTAGACAATATCAGGAATAATTTATCAGGAAAATATATCTTGATGAATGACATTGATCTCTCCTCATATTCCAACTGGGATCCGATTGGGGATTGGGATAATGAATTTAACGGTATTCTCGACGGCAACGGGCATGTGATTAAAAACCTCACTATCAACAGGCCGAATGAAGATTATGTTGGGTTGTTTGGGTATATAAACAATTCTGAAATAAAGAATTTACAATTAATCAATGTAGATATAAAAGGGTTAGGAACTGTCGGTGCAATTACTGGTGCATCTTATCGAAATGACGTTATAAAAAATTGTATTGTAAGTGGAAATATTGAAGGGAATTCAGATGGCACCCAAGCAACTGGTACCGGAGGAATAATAGGATATGCAGGAGAGACAGAAATTACCAACTGCACTTTCAACGGAAATATTAAAGGAACAGGAAATACTGGAGGTATAGTTGGACATAATGATAGAGGAGGAATTTCCGAATGTTCCACCTCAGGAACTATTAATGGAAAATTAAGAACAGGTGGAATTGTAGGTAGTAATGATAGTGTCATAGAAAATTGTTACTCTTCAGCTACTGTGAATGGAGACAGTACAACTGGAGGAATAGCTGGTCACCATTCAAGAACGTCAAGACTGCAGAACTGTTTCTTTTTAGGGTATATATCAGGAAATACCGAAACAGGCGGTATATGTGGTTATGCGAATGAGGATATATCTAACTCTATATTTGATAAAGATAAAGCAGGGATAAACGACATAACTGGTTCTATCGGGCAATATGGTTCAGTAACTAATAGTTCAGCTCTCACAACATCAGAGATGCAGGATCCTGCAAACTGGGCAGGATGGGATACTGATATCTGGGATTTTTCGACTTATCCGCCTAAGTTAAAATGGGAAACTCAATCGACTAATCCGGATGATCCGTCAGCTGTTGGTGCTATTCGTTTGCAGGTCGGAGCGAATGCCTCGGCTGATGCCAATGCTATCATTTTCAACACCTCGTTTGATTTAGGGGATATTGATGTTGATTTCTCTTCTTCTCAAACTGCTTCCAATTCACTTAACGGGATTGATGAACTTTTAGACAGGATTTCTAAAAAACGTTCCGAGTTTGGGGCGATTATGAACAGGCTTGAGTCAGTTTTGAACACTCAAACGTCGCAGATTGAGAACTTAACTGCGTCTAAGTCCACAATCATGGATGCGGACATTGCGCAAGAGTCGGCTGATTATGTCAAAAATCAGATTCTGCAGCAGACCACAGCTTCGCTTCTTGCTCAGGCTCAGTCTGCCAACAATGCCGTTATCATGGCGCTTATCAGGGGGTAGGAAGTAGATGCGAGACATCGGTTGGGCAAAGCGGATTTATAGATGAAAAACGTAGGTTGGGCATACCTGCCCAAAGGCATCCCGATTATATCCCTGTCATCCTGAAGCGTGATTTTGGAAATTAATGCTTTGGTCTGGTGTGTTAGGATCTTTGAATTTTGGGGGAACACAATTATTTTTTGTTTTTATTTTCCACCCATTCTTTATATAAAGACGTAGGTTGGGCATACTTGCCCAAGATCAAACAGACTTTCACACTGTCATCCTGAAGCGTGATTTTGGAAATTAATGCTTTGGTCTGGTGTGTTCAGGATCTTTGAATTTTGGGGGAACACAATTATTTTTTGTTTTTATTTTCTACCCATTCTTTATATAAAGAACGGGTGGAGCCCAAGAAACCCCGACCTGATGCTTCGTTCATACAGAAAGTAACACA
>CALUQG010000026.1 GCA_944322855.1 Candidatus Gastranaerophilales bacterium | reverse complement strand
AAGCAGAGCTTCTGACTTAGCTTGCCTCCATCAAAAACGATACTCAATCGTTTTTGCGGAGTCCTTGCCACATCCCGGCGTTCGATTGTCAAACTACAATTACTGAACAAATATTCTTATTCAGTATTTAAAGTTTATCAACAACAAATATCATCGTCAAGAACTTTTAAAAATACTATATTCTTGAAATAAGTTTTGCAATTGTCCAGCCATCTTGTGTCTTTATAGGTTGAGAGATATCACCTATCTGGGCTGTTTGTGCAAGTTCACTAAATTCAGGATATTGCTGTTCTATATCAGCTTTTGTAATAAAACCGCAATCTCCGCCTTTTTTACTGGTTTCTACAATAGAATATTTTCTTGCCAATGCCGCAAAATTGCCGCCTTTATCTAACATTGACTTAACTTTTAAAGCTTCACTTTGTGTTTTTAAAACAATAACAGATACTCTTACCTGTTTATATGTTGCACACATCGCTTGACTACCTTTGGTATTTAACACAGGTGTAATACAAAATGCCAGAAATGCAGCGGTTAATACTAAACTTAAGATTTTTTTCATATATTATTGTCCTCCATATGACTCTATAATTATTATATTCCCATTTTTTTTAGAATTTAACACCTTATGCTGTAGTTATTATTCTAATTAGCTCTCATTTTTCTTGTAACTTTAATTAAATGCCAGCCAAATCTTGTTTTTACCGGATCAGAAACCTCTCCTATGGGAGTTGAAAATGCGGCATATTCAAATTCAGGTACCATTTGACCTCTGTTAAAATACCCCAAATCTCCGCCCTTTTCTTTTGACGGACACTTTGAGTACTCTTTAGCCAGAGTTTCAAAATTTTCTCCTTCAGTAATTCTTGATTTTATTGCCCATGCCTGATCTTCCGAATCTACAAGAATATGGCTAGCTCTTACGGTTTTGTAAAGCGATGGGTCTTCCGCTTCTGCCATTGCTGCATTAGAAAAATTGCCGCAAACTGGCAGCAATGGAGCCAAAATAAATGCTCCTAAAAGTATTGAAAAGAAAATTTTTAAAAAGTTATGTTCTTTCATTAAAACCTCAATTCTATTTTTTTATTGTAAATAAATTTAATAGAATTTACAATCGTATTAATGAATAATTTTGTTATCCTTTTTTAGAGGCTCCGGCAATTTCTGAGTCAACTCTTAAAAATACCGGTTTGATTTTTTCTTTTTCAGTAATCACACCTGCAGGAATGTCTCCCCATTTTAAGCTATCTAATTTGATATTGCACGGGTCAACATTAATATTCAGCTGGCTGTAAATATCTTTAGCAATATTAGGGCAGTATGGTGCAAGAAGTGTCGCAATAAATCTCATTGCCTCAAGCACTGTATACAAAACTTCTGCACATTCTTGCATTTTTTCTTCTTTAGCAAGTCCCCATGGCGCTGTGTCATTTACGTATTTGTTAACTATATTTGAAAAATTAACAATTTCCTGAGCTGCTTCAGCTACCTCGTATTTATCGAATTTTGATTTTACCGCATCTACGGTTTTAATTGCTTCTTTAGCAATTTCAGTATCTGCTGATGTAATAAATTCAGGTTTTATTTCTCCGTTAAAGTATTTTACCTGCATATTTAATGTTCTGTTTAGCAAATTTCCGATATTATTTGCGAGATCAGCATTTACTCTCTCTTTAAAATCAAGGTCAGAGTAATTACCGTCACGTCCGGTTGGTGCAGTTACCATCATAAAGTACCTGAAGGCATCAGGATGAGCCAGCTCAAAATTTTCCATGATATCTTTAGGTGCAATTACATTTCCGAGTGATTTACTCATTTTTGTCTGGTCTATAGTAATCCATCCGTGAGCAAGAATGGTTTTAGGCAGCGGAATATCCAGTGCAAGCAAAAATGCCGGCCAGTATATAGCATGAAATTTAAGAATGTCTTTTCCTATTACCTGTACATCAGCCGGCCAATATTTTTTAAACATTTCTGACGGATTTTCCGGACAGAATCCCAAAGCTGTAATATAGTTTGATAATGCATCAATCCATACATATATAACCTGTGATTCATCATCCAAGACTGGTATGCCCCAGCTTACAGACTCTTTTGAACGAGAAACCGATATATCTTCGATATGTTCAAGCTGATTGATTACTTCATTTGCTCTGAATTCCGGCTGAATAAATTCCGGATTTTTTTTGATATGTTCTATTATTCTGTCTTTGTATTTTGATAGCTTAAAGAAATAGTTTTCTTCTTTTACTTCTTCCGGTTTTTTCAGGTGATCAGGACAAAGTCCGTCTTCTGTCAAATCTCTTGGATTTAGAAATGATTCACAACCTGAACAGTATAAACCGGTGTAGGAATGCTTGTATATATCTCCATTGTCTTGTAATTTTTTGAAGATTTTTTGAACAATTTTTTCATGTTCTTCATCAGTTGTTCTGATAAATTTGTTGTAGGAAATATCAAGACCGGCCCAGCATTCTTTAAACTTATTTGCATTCTCATCACATAATTCTTTCGGAGTAATTCCCATAGATGCTGATGTCTTTTGGATTTTTATACCGTGTTCGTCTGTGCCTGTGAGGAAAAACACATCGTCGTATCTCTGGCGGAAATGACGGGCAAGGACATCTGTTTGTATTTTTTCGTATGCGTGACCGATATGAGGAGCACCATTTACATAATCAATTGCTGTTGTTAAGTAAAATTTTGTCATAATCTATCCCACTTTAAACTAATTTGCTAAGATAAAATTACCACAAATAACAAAAAAAAGGGAGAAAAAATGTCAGAACGTTTTAATAACAGAAAAAATGATGAACTTAGACCAATAAAATTTACAAAAGATTATACAAAACATGCACTGAGTTCAGTGCTGGTGGAATTCGGTGATACAAAAGTTATTGTCACTGCATCAGTTGATGATAAAGCACCCAAATGGATGGAAAAAGATGATCCGAGAGGCTGGATTACAGCTGAGTATTCGCTTTTGCCTACATCAACTCATACAAGATGCCAGAGAGAAAGAACAAAAATTTCGGGCAGAACTCAAGAAATCCAAAGATTGATTGGAAGAAGCCTGCGTTCATGTGTTAATTTGGAGAAAATGACAGGGCTCACTATTACTATTGATGCGGATGTTATTCAGGCAGACGGGGGTACACGCTGCGCCAGCATTTGCGGAGGATATATAGTCCTTGAAGATGCTTTTAACAAACTTATTTCCCGGGGAATGCTTAAAGAAAATCCTATACTGGACAAAATTGCCGCTGTTTCTGTCGGAATAATTGACGGTGAGGTAAAACTGGATTTGGATTATTCAGAAGACTCCCATGCTCAGGTTGATTCTAATATTGTAATGACAGAGCACGGAAAAATTATTGAATTTCAAACGACTGCGGAAGGAAATCCGTATGAAAAAGCTCAGCTTTATCAAATTCTTGAGACTGCAGAAAAAGCTATAAAAGAAATTATTTCAAAATACTAGTCCGTTTCTGTGACAACTCTTATAGCTTCATATGCAATTTGTGTGAGTTCTTCAATTTGTGCCTCTGTTATTATTAACGGAGGCATAAAATATATGACATTCCCGATAGGTCTTAGTATAGCCCCTCTTTTCATTGCTTCAAGAAAAACTCTGTGTCCTATTCTTTCTGAAAAATGGTATGGCTCTTTTGTTTCACGGTTTTGTACAAGTTCAAGTGCTGCAACCATTCCAATATGTCTTATATCTCCGACATGTTCAAGTGTTTTGAACTTTTGTAGTGACTTTTTAAATACTTCTATTTTAAATGGAAGATGTTCAATGATTTTTGCTTCATCCATTATTTTTAGAGTTTCAAGTGCAACTGCACAGGCTATAGGGTTTCCTGTGAAGCTGTGACCATGGTAGAAGGTTTTTAATTTCGAAAAATCATCATAAAATGCATCATATATTTTATTTGTAGTAATTGTTGCAGCAAGCGGTATATAACCGGCTGTTATGCCTTTTGCAACACAAAATATATCCGGTTTTATTCTTGCATGCTCAAATGCAAAATATTTGCCGGTACGCCCGAATGCCATTGCGACTTCATCGTCAATAAGCAGAATATTGTATTCATCGCACAGTATTCTGAGTCTGTTTAAATATTCAGCAGGATACATTCTCATTCCTGCTGCACCCTGTACAAGCGGTTCTACTATTATTGCGGCAATTTCATTGTGTTTATTTTTGAAAAGGTTTACTACATCTTTCAGACAGTCAATATTGCAATGTCCTTTTTCTAAGCCTTTGGGACATCTGTAGCAGTATGGTGCAGGAACTTTTATTGTTTCAAAAACAAGAGGATTGAAAATTTTCTTGTATATATCAATACCCCCTACAGAAACCGAGCCAAGCGTATCTCCGTGATATGAATCTGTCATTGAAACAAAATACTTTTTTTGAGGCTGTCCTTTCTGGTACCAGTATTGATAAGCCATTTTTATTGCAACTTCAACAGCAGTAGAGCCGTCATCTGAATAAAAGACTTTTGAAAAAGGTTCACCGGCGAGTTCTACAAGACGTTCAGCAAGTTCTATTGCCGGTTTATGAGTAAAATCAGCAAGTAAAATATGCTCAATTTTGTTTGCCTGTTCATATAAAGCATTGTTTAATCTTGGAACTGAATGTCCGAGCGTATTTACCCACCAGGAGGAAACTGCATCTATATATCTTTTTCCGTCTGCATCGAATACATATATCCCTTCTCCTCGTTCTATAAGAGTAGGTTTATAATTTTCGCCCTCGTATTGTTTGTGCTGGGTGTCAGGATGCCAGACATATTTTAAATCTTTTTCTATCCACTCCTGTGAATTTGTCATAATATCCTCTTTATCCCCCAATTATCATTCTCAATGCTTTTACAAGATATATTACAACAAATTTATTTCAATGTGTATCATAAAAAATTCTTGCCAAACCGTTGAAAAATCGCCATAATAAAATAATTGAAATGTAAGCCGAAAAGGAGAACAAAAAAATGACAACAGAGTATGTTTATTTAAACGGCGAATTTGTAGATGCAAAAACAGCTTCCATTCCTGTCAGAAACCATGCTTTTCTTTATGGTACATCGGTGTTTGAGGGGATAAGAGCATATTATAACAAAGAAGAAGATCAGCTCTATGCATTCAGGATGAAAGAGCATTTTGAACGACTTATAAACAGTTGTAAAATTATGCACATGGATCCGAAATTTACGGTTGATGAATTTTGTAATTTGACAAAGGAATTGCTTAAGAAAAACGGATATAAAACTGATGCTTACATAAGACCTCAGGTATATAAAAATGCATTGAAAATCGGGCCGGGTCTTTTGGATAACCCTGATGCGGTTTTGATTTTTTCTTTTGCAATGGGAGATTACATCGATTTGACAAAAGGTTTGAGCGTTTGTGTTTCTAACTGGAGAAGAAATGATGACAATGCTATTCCTCCAAGAGCAAAAGTATCCGGCTCTTATGCAAATACGGCTCTTATTGTTACTGATGCAAAACTTGCCGGCTTTGATGATGCAATTGTTCTTGATCAGGCTGGAAAGGTTACAGAAGGTTCTGCAATGAATTTATTCCTTGTTGAAGGTGATACTCTTGTTACTACGAAAACAACGGATAATATACTTGTAGGTGTTACAAGAAATACAATTCTGGAATTAGGCAAAAATGTTCTCGATCTGAAAGTTTCAGAAAGAGAAATATCAAGAACAGAATTGTATATTGCTGATGAGGCATTCTACTGCGGAACAGGAGCACAGGTAAGCCCGATTACTTCTATCGATCATCGTCCGATTGGCAGCGGAACTGTCGGAGAACACACAAAAGAACTCCAAAAGCTTTACTTTGATGTTGTTAAAGGAAAAGTTGAAAAATACAAAAAATGGTGTACACCAATTTATGACTAAATTTGAGCCATGATTAGTTTTTTAGGACTCTGCGTAAAAAATTTAATAAAAACAATTAAGTATATTTTGGGCGGTAATGCAAAATTTGCTTCCGTTATAAATCAGGCTGCAATGATAAGCTATGATTCACTTTCTATATCACTTACAATTGTTTTTATTGCTGCGGCTGTTATTTCTCTTCAAATATCCAAACAGTTTTTAATGAGCGGAGCAGAAAGCTATGTCGGTGGTTTTATTGCAGTTGCACTTGTAAGAGAGATAGCTCCGGGATTTGCAGCTCTTGCTATCGGTGCAAGGGCAGGAACTGCCATTTGTGCGGAAGTTGCTAATATGAAAGTAACAGAGCAGGTTGATGCAATAAAGACCCTCGGAGTAGATCCTGTTGGATATTATTTTGCTCCGAGATTGCTTGCGGCTGCAGTAACTGTTCCTATGGTTGTTATCCTTGCTGAGTTTATTGGTATTGTTGGCGGAATGATGGTGGCATATTTTGCCATACAGCTTCATCCGAATAGATTTATGAATACAGTATGGCTGCTTTTGCAGGCAAAAGATATCTATATAAGCATTTTTAAAGCTTTTATTTTCGGAATACTTATAACGCTTGTTTGCGCTACTCAAGGATATAAAACCACCGGAGGTGCAAAAGATGTCGGAATATCTACTACAAGATCTGCAATTGAAGCAACATTTTATCTGCTGGTTGCTGACTTTATTATAAATCTACTTTTCTATGTGAATGTAAGTTTTTAATTATCTGTAACGATTGTAGAAAGTATCTTCCGGTCTTGCAGAGTTAGAAAGTACTATTTCTCTGTATTCATTCTTGTCTATATCCACACCCATATTTTTTATTTTTATTTCAGGCGGTTTTTTCTTATTTGCATTAAAATTTTTTCTGTTTTCCATAAGAGTATTATATTACAATCACAATACGTTGAGCATTTTTTCAAGATTTTTGTAATATGTTCTTAAACTGAAATTGTTTGGGTTATTTTTTAATTCTTCTGATATTTTTTTCAGGCAATTATTAATCTTATTTCTTTCAGTCTGTGTTAATGAGGGTTTTTTCATTCTTTCTGTATTTAAAGCTGTCGTATACTCTTTAGTCGGTTTATCTGCTGTATTGTAAGAATATGGACAGGTAATTTTTGATATATTTTTTATCTTAGGCATATAATCTCCAGCTATTATTACTATAAGTATGTGTTGTTTGTTTTTAGTAATAATACTTAAAAAATTTTTTATTTGCTATTAAGAAAATAAATATTACAGAATATTAAATTAACAGGATTTAGCCAATATCCTGTTTAAAATCTTTTCCTCCGACAATTTTGAGATGTCTTTCTTGACCATCGCCAATACTTACAGATTCAAGATTGTGCTGTTCAACAAGCTCGTGCTGCATTTTTCTGATTTGTTGGTTTTGGGGTGACAATTCAATGTCTTCACCATTTTCAAGAACTTTTTGAATTGCTTCTTTTGCTTCATCAAGAGCTTCTTCAGTTTCATCGTGGAATACGACTCTGTTGTCATCTTTAAGACCAAGAGCTTCTTTCAAAACCTTTTGAACCTGTGATGTTGAATTTGAACGTACGTAATAAATAGGCAATCTGTATTCATTAGCAAGACTCAAGATTTTATTTGCACTTTTTGCAAAATTCTTATGAGCTATTACTATATCGGCATCATCAATATTTTTTGTAAGCTCTGCATTGAGGTTCAATCTTTCAATTGATTTGTCCATAATTGAACGTGATACTGCATATATATATATTTTCTTGTATCCTTTGACTTCATTAACGTATTTTTCTCGAGAAAAACTGAAATTCATTGCATTGTTTGCCGATGTTATTTTACTGTCAAGCTGATTGATTTTGTCTACAAGAGAGGTTGTTGTGTCAGGCTGAGTCATATCGACTTTTCTGATAATAGGTTTTATCGGCCATCCTCTCAATATACAATCTACAGCTTCAGCTGTGTCAGGATATACAGCGAGAGTGTTTCTGTCGATAATTTCTATGACTATATCAAATGTAGGCTGTTTTTCTCTTTCAAGAACAGTTTTCTGGCATGCTCTTCTTTTTGCTTCATCATCTCCAAGAGTAACGGATTGTATACCGCCTACAAGGTCTGATAGAACCGGGTTTTTTATTAAATTTTCCAGCGAATTGCCATGAGCCGTAGCAATAAGCATTACACCTCTTTCAGCAATTGTTCTGGCCGCCTGCGCTTCTGCCTCGGTTCCTATTTCATCAACCACTATAACTTCAGGTGTGTGGTTTTCAACGGCTTCAATCATTATATCTTTTTGAAATTCAGGCTGGGTTACCTGCATTCTTCTTGCGTGTCCGATTGCCGGATGCGGAGTGTCACCGTCACCGGCTATTTCATTAGATGTATCAACAACAACGACTCTTTTATGCAGTTCATCAGCAACTAGTCTTGAGATTTCTCTTAGTTTTGTTGTTTTACCTACACCCGGTCGTCCTAAAAACAAAATACTTTTATTTTGTACAACGAAATCCTTTATGCAAGCTATTGTCCCTGTTACAACTCTCCCTATTCTACAGGTTAGACCTACTATTTTACCCTGTCTGTTTCTAATTGCGCTAATTCTGTGAAGGGTTCCGGGAATACCTGAACGGTTATCTTTTGTAAACTCCTGTATTCGGTCTGTAATATATGTTATATCCTCATCGACAATATTTTCATTTCCGAGATAGTCGATAGATCCTCCGGCATGCCTGATTTCCGGTTGTCGGCCTAAATCAAGAACGAGTTCGATGACATCATCTAATGTTTCGTAGTTTAAACACTTTGTTATTTTGGGTGGTAGAATTTCAATTAACCTATCAAGGTCACTGTGAAATTGTACTTTGTTCATATATTTTATTGCCCTTTCAATCGGCTATTACTGTTCATTTTTGTGCTGACTGTCTAAAATATCTCCTGTGAATTTTCTACTTACATTTCTATTATAACATTTTTTTTAACTCAGGGCATTATATAAACGTACTACTTCTGTAGTAAATTTACATATCTTTATAAAAACAAGCAGTGATGCTAAAATCCTGTGTTGTCTTAGATTTGAGGCAGATTTAAATTTTGCAAATCTTCAGGAGAAATTGTTTCATCTTCTTCTCCGATTGAACTGTCTTGAAAAACATTAAAATTTTCATAGTCTGTTTTTATTGTATCAAGACCGCCGAGTCTTGCTGCAGGTTCAATAGCATTCGGACGGATTTTTATTGCATTTTTATAGTGATATTTTGCTTTTTTTACATCATCCATTTTTTCATAGCAAAGACCCATTTTGTAGTTTGTATTGTAGTCGTATCGAAATCCGTGAGTGTAAGCCTGATTATAAAAATCTAGTGCTTGAGTATATTCACCTTCTCTGTAAAAGGTTTCGCCGAGATAATAATTTACCCTCGGATTTATTTCATTAAAATTAAGAGCTATCATCAGCGTATTTTTTGCATCTTTCAAACGATTTTGATGCAAAGCGACTCTGGCATGCCCTATGAGAGCATTCGGATTGGAAAGGTCAATTCTTGTGGCCTGATAATAATAATATTTTGCGGCATTAAGGTATTTGTCAGGGTCTTTCACATTTTGTAATTTTTCGTAGTAATCAAGAATTTTGTCACCTTTTACACAATATGCATTTGCTTCCGATTCAACCGGTGTATTTCTGCAAAAAACTGCATTTTGAAAGGTAAGATTTAGTATGAGACATATAAAAATAATCAGTATTTTTTTCATAAAAAAATTAATCTTAATAATTCACAACATTATTATTATAACACTATTAATATATGATATATTTTTAATTATAGGATTACGATTATTCAGGAGAAAATACAAAGCAGATGTCTGATATTTTGTATTTTTATATGTTGGCTTTTTTAATGCTGATATCAGCTTCTGGTATTATATTTGCACCCAGAATGTATTTGTCTGTATTGTCTTTATTGTCTTTTATTCTGTTTTCTTCACTTTTGTATTTGACATTAAATGCCGGATATATTGCTTTATTTCAGTTTATATTAAGCGGTTTATGTATTTTTATTTATATCTTTTTGCTTCTGAAAAAAATTGGAAGGCTGAATTTAGCATTGAAACTGGTTAAACCTTTAAAAATTGTTTCTGCTGCTATAGCAGTGAGCTTGTTCGGGATTTTTTCCTGTTTGTTTTTTAAAGAAGAATTTACAAACTCTCTTTTTGATATTTTTAATTCTGTTATAGAAAAGTCCTCTGATGTTATTCATTTTTCTGAGCATATTTTCCCTTTACACCTGATGATATTACTTTTGTTTGTTAGTGCTGTTGTAATAAGAGTATTTTTATTATCCTCGCATAATACAGAACAAAATGAAGATGAAACAAAATGTATGAAGGAGCAGGAATAGCAATGGAAGAGTTGTTGAATATAGGTTTGCTTCATTATCTTGTTTTATCATTAATTCTTTTTATGATAGGACTTTTTGGGGTACTAATTTCCAGAAATCTTTTAAGAATCGTTATGTCACTTTGTATATTAATTGTTTCAGTTATTATAAATTTTCTTGCTTTTGGCTGTTATTGTGACAAAAATATGGACACAGCCAATGTAATTTGCGTTTTTGTTATTTTGATTAGTTTAATTCAGACTGTTATTGCAATTGTAATACTGTATAAGATTTATCAAAAAAATGAATATCTTGATGCAGAAAAAATAAAAGATAAGGAGATTTAATGAATTTTTTCGTTGATAATATAAATTTAGTTCTGTTTTTGCCTCTGCTAATGTGTTTTGTTATTGGATTTAACGGGTTGATTTCGAACAAAATAGAAAAGAGCACGTTATTTTCTATAAGTATTGTTTCTTCTTTTATTTGTATTTTGTTTTCGGCTGCAGGCATTTCTTATTCATTTTTTAAAAATCTTTCTTTGTCGGTGAATTTTCCATGGATAGTTATGGATAGTTTTAATTTTTATCTGGGCACATATCTGGATAAAATTTCTGGGAGTTTTCTTTTTGGTATAACGATTTTGAGTTTTGTACTGCAGCTTTTATCATATATAAAACTCAAAGATACATTTAACTATCCAAAATTGCTTTTGCTGTTAAATTTATTTTTGTTTGGTATGTCAGGTGTATTTCTAAGCTCTAATTTGTTTCAGACATATTTATTTTGTGAAATAACCGGTGTTGCAAGTTATCTGTTGATTAACTTCGATTTTTCAAACAGGCAGGAGTCAAAAGCCGGCATAAAATCTTTTGTTTATAACAGAATAGGTGATTTGTTCTTGTTGTTTTGTGTTCTAACAGTTCTTTATTATTCAGTTGTATACAATCAATTGAATGATATTAATTCTCTATCATATTCAAATATGTCGGCTATATCAACAGCTGTAAATGCAATGTTGAGCGAACCGTTGTTTATAGTTTTTTGTTCGATGTTGATTTTTGTAATAGTTATGAAGTTTATGCAAGCTTTTATATATATAACTTTCGAAAGTCCTGATAACGGCTGGCTTTCAAAATTTATACTTTATCAAAACAGTTTGATAGGTTTAATTGGTTTATATTTATTTCTAAGGTTAGACACATTTCTTTTTGACCTTTCCAAAAATTGGCCCTGGACACTGTTGTTGCTATTTTTATTCATTGTAGGCTTATTTATTTTAAATAAAATATTTAAACCTTTATGTAAAATATTTTTGTGGATAGAGCAATATATTATAGAGACCTTTATAAATTTTATAGAGTTGTTTGTAAGGGCTGTTTCTTATATTTGCGGCAGATTTCAAACCGGAAATTTTCAATCTTATCTTATTTATTCAATATTTGGTTTGATATTTATATTTGCGTTTGTGTTGATATTTTATGAAATGATTTTGAAAATTTAATTTAATTGGAGAAATATATGAACTTTTTATCTTTAATTTGGCTGATAGCTGCTCCTATAATCATAGCAATAATAATTATGTTTCCTCACTTTCCTAACCATCAGGTGAAAGTAAGGCGTTTTGCAAAATGGTTCGCAAGTTTACATTTTGTTTATTCATTGTTGTTTCTTGCATTTTTTGATTCAAGTTTGTTTGGGATGTCATACGAAAAAGAATTGACGTTTTTCGGTATGTCCTGGCTTAAAAGTCTCGGTATCAGTGCAAAGTTTGCTGTTGACGGTATGACACTGCTTTTTGTTGTTTTGACAACATTCATTGTTTTAATAACATTATTTATGAGTAAAATTCATATTCGAACAAAGCACAAACTATATTATTCGATGGTTTTTTTACTGGAAGCGGCTATTTTGGGTATATTTTGTGCAAAAGATATGTTTATGTTCTTTGTATTTTGGGAGTTATCATTGATACCTTTGTACTTTCTTGTTTCTCAGTGGGGAAATTCTGAAGCAAGACGTGCTGCTATGAAATTTACACTGGCTTCTTTTGCAGCTAATATGTTTTTATTTTTCGGAATGTTAATTTTGTATTATTACAATTTTGCGGTAAGTAATGTTCTTACAGCAAATATAGAAACATTAAACATGGATTCAAATTTGTATCCTGTCTGGTTTCAGGTAATGGTGTTTGTGAATTTTCTCATAGGCTTTGTTGTAAGAATACCTTTTGTATTGTTTCACAACTGGTATCCTGATATCCAGAGCAAGGCATCTGCACCTGTAAATATTCTAATATCAGGACTTCTTTTAAACACCGGAGTTTATGGTTTAATCAGGTTTAATATGCAGACATTTCCTGAAATATTCAAAATGTTTGCTCCTGTTTTGATGGTATGGGGTCTAGTGAATATTATCTATTCAGGTGGGCTTTGTGTTATGCAAACAGGAATAAAAAAGATGATATCTTATGCAAATATATCAACTATGGGATTTGTTATGGTTGGACTTGCAAGTTTGAATCAAACCGGATTTAACGGCGCTGTTTTTTGTTCTATTGCTGCTGCAATAGTTTTTAGCGCATTGTATGTAGTAATTTCATGTGTTGTATTCAGAACAAAGAGTACTTATATAACGGCTCTTGGCGGTTTGGGACAGGTTATGCCGAAATGCATGTATATGGCGTTGATCATTTGTTTTGCTGCCGTAGGCATTCCGTTTTTAATAATGTTTTCACCCAAAATAATGATATTAACAGGCGCTATGCTGTCAAATCTTGACCAGCAATTGATGGTTAAGATAGCGGCCTTTATAGGTCTTTGCGCAATTGCTGTATCAACCGGATATATAATGTTCTTCTTTTACAAAGTTTTTTGTTCCGTTCTTTTGGATCAATGGAAAAAACTGAAGGACTTGAGTCCTCAAGAAACAGCAATACTTAGTGCAATGTGTTTGATAATAATTTATCTGGGTGTGAATCCTATGAGTGTGATATCAGTATATCAATCTGTTTCTAGTATAATTTTGGATGTATTGCAGGTATAAACAGATGCGGAGCTCAGTTTGATGACAGAACTAATTGATATGATAAAAACGGCATACTTGCCTGAATTTGTAATTATAGTTTTTATATTAATAAACATGCTCGCTTCAGTGTTTGCAAATCCTCAGTTTTATAAACTGTCAAAATGGGTTACGCTTTTTGGAATATGCCTTGCAATTGCATCAACTTTTAATTTACAGATTGAACCTGAGGCATACGCTTTTGATGGCGCTTTTTTAACCAATATCTACACAGTGTTTTTTAAAATATTAATACTTATTTGCGCTTTTTTCCTTACACTTTTATCAAGAAATATGATACGGGAAAAAAGAGATAGAGCATTTGAATATTTTACGGTGTTTTTGTCAGGTATTTTATTTGCTATGTGTGCTGTAAGTACAGTTGATTTTATTGGATTATTTTTATCTATGGAAGCACTTGGTTTGAGTTGTTATATGCTTTTATCGTTTACAAAAAGTCCTGCTTCCAAACAGCTGACATTTGGATATCTTGTTCAGGGTGCTGTTGTCTCTTCATTATTTTTGGTCGGATTATCTTTGATTTATGGACTGTGTGCACAGGTTAATTTGGGAATGATTAGTTTGTATTTTGCAAACACATCATCTTACGGTTCGACTTCACAAATTTTGCTTACGTTTTCATTGATACTTATGATATGTTCATTTCTTTTTAAACTCGGGCTTGTTCCTTTTTCAAGCTGGCTGGCAGATACGTTTGAAGGTGCTAATGCGCCTATAGGGGCATTTATTTCTTCTGTACCAGTTCTGGCTGGTTTTGGTATTTTAGCAAAAATATTTATGATATTTTTCAATTATACTTTTACGTTAAAAATAGTATTTGCATTTATTGCAGTTACAACAATAATATTGGGCTCTTTATCGGCAACCAGACAGGATAATCTAAAACGTCTGATGGCGTACTCAATGAGTGTACAATCAGGAATAATGCTTCTCGGGTTGTGTGTTTTTTCTGTATATAGTCTTTCAAGTGTTTTGTTTTATTTGTTTTGTTATGTATTTGCAAATATAGGAGCCTGGGCAGCTATAATTCTTTTGTACAATTCTGCAAAACTTCAAAATTTGACTGATTTGAAAGGCCTGATTTATCATAGACCTTATTATGTTATTGCTTTTACGATAGTCTTAATTGCGCTTGCCGGTTTGGCTCCTACATGCGGTTTTGTTGCAAAGCTTTATATTTTTTCAGCTGTTGCCAGATCAGGGTTTGTCTTTTTACCGTATTTAATTGTTGCTTTGCTTGGTACTGTTATAATTACTTATGCATACTGGCGTATTATACGTGGAATGTTCAGGAGAATAGAAACTGATATAGAAATAGATACACATATGATTTCTTCAAAGTTTATTCTTTACGCATGTGCTCTATCTACAGTTGTAATCTGTATTTATGCAGACAAAATCATTCAACTTTGCCAGCTTGTTGCATATTACATGTAATAATTGTCCGCTGAAATTTATGAGAAACTAATAATAAGACTAATATTCAATGCCTCTATACCAGGAGCATACATCTCTGCAGTCGGTTCCTTTATGGTAATTTCCTCCTGACCATGCGGCAAATGCACCATTTGGCTCTAATTTTATATTTTTGCTTTCAAGAAGTCTTTTAGGCATATAAATCAGGTCTTGTTTTATCATGTTTACAAGTTTTTCAACGTATTGGTTTTCTGTTTCTGTTTTAGGGCGGAAAAATTTTCCAACACCGATATTTCTTGAGAGTTGATAAAGCAAAGTATCATCTTGCCTTTTTAAGCCTCTGATTGTTATTTCTTTTAACAACTGTTCCTGCTTAGGCTTATGTATAATATCCCAGTAAGCTTTTTTCTGATCAAAATAGTGAATATCGACTTTTAAGCCGTTAACTTCCGGTCTGAAAATATCCAAGAAAGAGTCAAACTTCTTTGTTCCTGAAATGACAAAGATTAAATTGTCATCAAATTTTTCAAGTGTTTTTGCTAGTTTTTCAGCCATTCTTTTCAATGGCCCTTCTTTCAAAGACACACTTGAACCTGAAATTGAATCAGTAACTTCTCTTATTATATTAACTTTTGCTCCAAAAGATTTGTTTTTGCTGTTTTGAATTGAATTGTAGTTTTGAGCTTGTATAGCACTAATTTTCATCTTAGCCTCCAGGAAATTCCCAGTAATATGTAGGGATAACTTTTTTGTTGACTGTGTAGTCATGATTTCTCATTTTATAGATATCAGAGATTATTTTGTCATTATTGATATCATTTGCAAAATCAAGGATTCTTTTTGTTGCTTCATATTCGCCTAATTTGTCATAAGACATTCCTATAGGAACATAACAGCTTTCATCAAGCCAGCTGTCAAAACGAGAGTTTTTTCCAAGTTTAAAATCCTCAATCATTTGCTGTGGAAAATGGAATTTGTGATTATTATCAACAATATATTTTTTGAGTTCTTCAGTTTTTCCGATATTTTTTGAAACTTTAATATTTATAGTTCTTCTTACATCAGGAAAAATATTAAGTGTTGCATCAAAAAAACTATTAAATTTGTTTTCTAATACAGGCATGACTTTTTGGGTTAGTTTTAACAAACCCTGTGCATCAAAAAATAATTTTCGAATATCTTCTTCTTGGAGTGTTCCTAGATAGGCTCTTGAAAAAGAAGGATTTGACATGAATTTGTTTGAGTTGTTTTGTTTTTTGTGAATAGAATTTTTTGCAGTATTTTGTAAATTAGTATTTACGGAAATTTGTTTAATTTGCATTTCATACTCCCGTTTTTAAAACTAATGTACCACCTTTGTAGTACAAAGTGATATACTTTTTGCAAATTATTTAAAATTTGTTACAAATTTAGCATAAATTTTTAGTATAATTTTTATATGGCGAAAGTAAAAACAAAATGGGTTTGTCAAAATTGTGGGTATGAAACACCCAAATATCTTGGAAAATGTCCGGATTGCGGACAATGGAGCAGTTTTGTAGAAGAGGTTGTTGATACGGCATTTTCTTCTGCTGCACAAACTTTACGTTCTGCCATGAATGATACAAAACCGTGTCTGATTAATGAAATAGTACTGGATAATGCAATAAGATTTTCTACGGGAATAGAGGAATTTGACAGAGTTCTGGGCGGCGGATTGGTTCAGGGTTCAATTGTTTTGATAGCCGGAGATCCGGGGATTGGAAAATCCACCATCCTTCTTCAAACAGGCAAATATATTTGCAATAGAGATAGAAAAGCACTTTATGTGTCAGCTGAAGAATCGGCTTCACAGGTAAAACTGAGGGCTAAAAGACTTGGTGTTGAGTCAGGTTCATTGTTTGTGTATTCGCAGACCAATTTTGAATTGATAAAAGAGCAGATAAATGAAATAAAACCTGATGTGCTCATAATAGATAGTATTCAGGCGATATATACTTCTACAGTGACAAGTTCACCGGGAAGTGTTTCTCAAATAAGAGAATGTACGAATATTCTTATGGATATAGCCAAAAATAAAAACATAACGGTTGTTGTTGTCGGTCATGTAACAAAAGACGGAAATATAGCAGGCCCGAAAATTCTTGAGCATATGGTTGATACAGTTATTTATTTTGAGGGAGACAGATACAAATCATACAGACTTTTGCGATGTATGAAAAACAGATTTGGAACAACTAATGAAGTTGGTGTTTTTAATATGTGTGACGATGGTTTGCATGAGATAGCAAACCCGAGCGAACTATTTTTGAATGAAAGGGGAAGTAATTCGACACCGGGAAGCGTTGTAATTGCAACAAATGAAGGAACAAGACCTTTGTTAATAGAAATTCAGGCTCTTGTCGGCTCTACATCTTATCCTTCTCCTCGCCGTGTGTCAAATGGTGTTGATTACAACCGCTTGCTTCAAATTCTTGCTGTATTGGAAAAAAGAATAGGATTGAATTTAAGTAAACAGGATGTGTATGTTAACGTTATTGGCGGCATAGAAGTTGATGAACCTGCTGCAGATCTTGGAGTTGCCCTTGCCGTTGTTACATGCGCAAGAGATGTATGTGTAAGCTCTGATACCGTTATAGTTGGTGAAATCGGCCTATCCGGTGAAATCAGGGCTGTAAACAATCTTGAAAAACGTATAAAAGAAGCCGAAAAACTTGGGTTTAAAAAAATAGTTGTTCCTGCGATAAATAGTTTGGAAAAAATAGAAACTGATAAAATTGCTGTCATACCTGTAAAACGATTAATGGATGCTATTACAGCTTGTTTGGAACAATGACTTTCTTGAAATTTAGTTAGGTTTACCGAAGAGAGGGAAACATCCGTAGGGTGGGCGTGTCCGCCAATTTATTCAAAATTTAAAACGCAGGTTGTGCATAGCGGATTTGAAATCGTCGGTTGGGCATACCTGCCCAACAGAACCACATTTATCTTTTTTGTGGAGTCAGTCCGTAGGGTGGGAAAAACAGAGTGTGTCCGCCAATTTATTCAAAACTTAAATCGTCGGTTGGGCATACCTGATCTGTACCCCAAAAAATGGAATTAATCAGTAGGAAAATAAAAAAAACATTCGAATCTGAGAA
>CALUQG010000025.1 GCA_944322855.1 Candidatus Gastranaerophilales bacterium | reverse complement strand
TCATTATTGATATTAATTCGCTATATAATGTTTTTGTACTGTAGCTAAAAGGTTCCATATTCGGGAGCTTAACGACAATTAAAAAGAGGATAACATTTGTTATCCTCTTTTTAATATGTTCAAGTGGTGTGGGCTTTAATCCGTATATCACGGGTTCAAGCGGATTTGCGGACGGACGGAGTGAACGAAGTAAAAAGAGTCCGGTGAGCGAACAGATTGAGCCGACTGTAGCAAAGCTACTTAGGCGAAACTCTGAGAGCGTGAAGCAAATCCAAGACAAGTCCCGCCGTCGACACCATAAAAAGACTCCATAAGGAGTCTTTTTTATTATTTGTATTTATCGGTTTACAAATTATTGTTAATAAAAATCGGTATGGACGGACTGCCAACCCTCCATCGTATGGTCAAACCAAACGTCGTTCGAGGCAGATTCTACGACCTCATACCGATAAAACAATAGTCTGATTATGAGGACTCGGACTATCCCTCTGTCGCCAGTTGGCTCGGTGCCGAGATTTACCGTATCAGACTATCAATTACATTTTAACCCATTTTTACAGCATCTTCAACTATTCACAGGATATTTATATGTTACAATCTTATTATGATTAAATCTTTCAAATGTAAAGAAACTGAGAAGATATGGAACGAAGAGTTTTCGAAGAAACTTCCTCAAGATATTCAAAAACGTGCACTACAGAAACTAAGAATGCTCCATATCGCTTCTGTTCTTGATGATTTAAAGATTCCGCCCAGTAATCGCCTTGAGGTTTTAACTGGTGACAGGCAAGGGCAATATTCTATTCGCATTAATGACCAGTTTAGAATATGTTTCAGGTGGCTGGATAATCATTCTTTTGATGTTGAAATAGTTGATTATCACTAGGTTTTAGTTATTTATCTTAATAAATTTTTCTTGTAGGGTTGAAATTACGTGGTACGTACTATATAATATAAATAGATGATACTTATATGGAGATGTCTTCATGGCTGAATACATTGAATTAACAACCGTAGGTGAAATGCTCAAGGAAGAATTTATTGAGCCGTTTAATCTTACGCAAAATGCTTTAGCCAATGCAATTTTTGTGCCGCCAAACAGAATACATCAGATTATTAAAGGTCAAAGAAGAATTACGGCAGATACAGATTTGCGTTTGACGACATACTTTGGGCTTTCTCAAGGCTATTTCCTGCGTTATCAGGAAGATTATGAACTCAGGATAGCAAGACGAAATATTGCTGATGACATAAAAAAGATTAAACCAATACAAGTATTAGGATAATAATTGGTAAATATTTACGCACATTCCAGCCCCAAAGCTATTCTCATGTTGTAATATTCCTGCGTGGAGTCTTTCATTATACGGATAAGTTCGGTGTAAACACTCAAGCCTGACAATGCAGATAAATGTATTATCTGATACAAAAGATTCCGGAACAATAGTCTCAACACAAAGAAAAATAATGAATTGTTGACTATTGTTTGCCAGCTTGTATAATAAATCAATGATTAATCAACGAAATTTCGACATTGAGTGGATTTAACCGGTCTAAAATAGGTTTCGCATTATGATAGTCAATAAAAATAATACAAACTATAACATTTCAATGAAAAGATTATATTTTCCTGCTTCAACAAATAAGAGTATCAATAAAGAAATAAAAGAAGCGATTATTGAAAATCCTTATATAAAATTATTGTCCAAAAATGAAGATGTTATTGTCAGTTTTTCACCCAAAAGCAAAGATGGTTTAATGCAGCACATATTAATTCTGGATGTCATTGATTTTAAGGTCAAAGAGATTAAAAAATCCATGTGGTATTCGTCCAGATTATTTGGAATGTTCAAAGATATATCGCCTGTTGAGTTTATAAATAAAATTAGTGAGCCTATAAAAGCAAAGCCTGCAAAAGGCTTCTGGGGGAGACTTTTCAAAAAGAAAAATAATCCAAATCAAACACCGTATTTTAATTATGAAGAAGTTTCACCAAACAAATATAAAGCAGAAGAAAAAGCATTGAATATTAATGAACAATTAAAACAAGCAGAATTGAAACGAAGAAATTTGATAATTGATTCAACAATAGCATGAGATTATAATTCTAGCCTAATTCTTTTTTTATTCTTCTTCAAAGTACTTTAAACATTGTATAAATATTGTACTAAACGGCTGAAAATGGTATAAATATTTTTATACGATGGGATATTTAAAAGAATTGGATAAGATATGTTAGATTTCAAATTGTTTTTAGATCCGGTAATACTTACAATAATAGCTTTTTTCATTTTCGTTGTAGGATATTTTATTACCAGAGTCAAATATATAAACACTTCACTTGTATTTTTAACAAATGTACTCCGCTCCTTTAAAAAGGGGAATATTGTTTATCGTTTTAAAGAACTCGATGATATATTTTCAAACAATATTTTTATATCGAACTACTGGATAGAATTTAAAAATACCCTTGTTTTCAACGAAGGTTCAACAATCGGGAATGAAAAGCTAAAAGGCATTAATCAGGATACATCGAGCATTCAATGTACAATTGATTCCGGATATTTTTTCAATGAAGAAACTTTGATAAACAGTAAGTTGAATTACAAATTTATTTCTGCAGTTCCGACTATACTGACAGGTTTGGGGCCTTTATTTACCTTTTTACATATATCACTTGCATTTTCCCGTGTCGATTTTTCAACACAGGAAGCTACAATAACATCAATTTCTTCTTTACTGGCTTCAATGAAGGTTGCAGCAATGATTTCCGTAGTTGCCGTCGGCACATCAATTCTTTTCATTATACTTGAGAGACTTTTATACAAAAATATGTGCAAAACTCCTCTTAATGCATTCCAGCTGGAAATGAACAAGCTGTTTGACAGCATTACATCTGAAAAATTTCTTGTTGAACTGTTAAAAGAGTCAAAAATACAGAATAACTCACTAAATAATGCATTTACAACTATTCCTGCACAAATGAAATCAGCTTTTGATAAGAGTTTTAAAGAAACACTTGTTCCTTATTTGGACAATTTAATTTTTTCAGTTAACAAACTGCAGGAAAATATAAAAAAACAGGGTTCTCAAGGAATACTCGATGATTTATTCGGCAGTGACGAGAGTGAAGAATAGAAAGTTTTATGAAATATATAAAATACAACTCAAATCAAAATAATGACAGTGATGAAAACATTTTCTGGGTAACAATGAGCGACCTTTTACTCGGTTTGATGGTCGTTTTTCTTACAATGTTCATTTTTGCAATTACAGGATTTACCCAGCAAAAAATAAATGAAAAAGAATCTCAATATGAAGCTACGGAAAAGATTGCAAAAGAACTGCAAAAAAACAATATAAAAGCCGAAGCAGATAAATTTTCAGGAACAATAAAAATTTCGGATTTAGAACTATTTGAACTTAACAGATGGGAACTGTCTGAAAAAGGCAAAGCTTATATGTCAAAATTCGTTCCGGTATATCTAGATACTATAATGAAAGATGAAAAAATAAGAGAAAATATTTCTCAAATCATAATAGAAGGTCATACTGATTCACAGGCATTTGCAAACTCAAAATCAGAAGAAGACAAATACTTCAAAAATATGGATTTGAGTTTAAAAAGAGCATCCTCTGTAGCACAATATATTGTCTATTCCAATTATAAAGGCAAAAGTTCTTATGAAAAAGAATTGTTTAAGCTGATATCAGTTGAGGGGAAAGGCCCGTCCAAACCTGTTATTGTAAACGGGAAAGAGGATTATGCAAAAAGCAGAAGAGTTGAACTCAAACTGACTTTTAAAGACAGTTCTATTCTTGATGCAATAAAAAAATAAGTATTAATAATTTTGCCTGACAAAGATGTTTTTAGTAAAATTATAAAAGACAAAATTTACGGGGTGAAAGGTGTCAGCACTTACATTAAAAGCAACAGCTGTAGGAAGTCTTCCTCATAAAAATGCACAAGAAGCCATAGAATTGATTTTTAAAAAATTCAAAGAAATTCCTTTCTGGCCTCAGCTTGCCAAAATTGACAGACACGAAGATATGACAATACAGTATCTTCAAGGAATTCCTGGAATAAAATTCGATGAAAAACAGGAGAAATATACCTTTGACTCTCAAAGTGATGAATTTTTTGTTGAACTGGAAGAGTTTTTCTTGGATTACGAATCAATTGTAAAAGAAAAAGATTTTACCAATCTTGAAAAATATGCCATAACAAAACCGTATACCAGTGCAATACCTCTTTATCTTGAAAAATTAAAACAAAATCAATACGAATATGCAAAATGCCATATAATAGGGCCATTTACACTCGGAACAAGCCTGTGCGACAGTGAAAATGTTTGTGCATTTTATGACGAAACTTGCAGAGAAATTTTAATAAAAGGTTTAACGCTAAAAGCAATATGGCAGATTGAACAAATCAAAAAGGTTTCACCTGAAACAACACCCGTTATGTTTATGGATGAACCTGTTATGTCACAATTTGGGACATCAGCTTTTATTACTGTAAAAAAAGAGGATGTGATTGAAGCATTGTCTGAAATATCAAGCGTGATAAAAGATTTTGGAGGTCTCAGTGCTGTTCATTGCTGTGGAAAATCCGACTGGTCTGTATTGATAGATGCAGGAATTGATATTATAAATTTTGATGCGTATGCTTATTCAAAAAGTCTCGGAACATACGCAAAAGATATGGAAAAATTTCTAAAAAGCGGAGGGTATATAGCCTGGGGACTTATTCCTACGCTTGATAAAGAAGCTCTTGAAAAAGCTACTATACAAAATCTTGAAACAAAATTTGAAGAAGCTGTTGAAGATCTTAAAAATAAATCATCAGGAAATATATCAAAAGATTTAATTATAAAACAGAGCTTTTTCACACCATCGTGCGGAGCAGGCGGCTTAACTATGGAGCTTGCTGAAAAAGCAATGACAATGGTCAATGATTTATCAGAAGATTTGAAGAAAAAATATGAGGTAGTTTAATGACTTTATCTATTGCGATTACAGGAAAAAGCGGAAGCGGAAAAACTACTTTAACAAAAAATTTCGTTAGAGTATTAAAAGAGTTCTATCCTGACAAATCAATACTCCTGTTTGACAATGATTTGTCAACCGAACTTGCTCACAGCTACGGAATGGACGTCAGAAATACAATCTACGGTATTAGAAGCGGAAAACATGAATATAAAACAGGAATTCCGTCACGCATGACGAAACAGGAATACATTGAATGGGCATTAGAAGACATTCTTGTTGAGGTTGAAGAAAATGTTGATTTGATAGTATCCTGGCTTGTACCGTCAAAAGACTGCCGCTGCCCGATTACGGGGCAAATCAGCTATGCGGTTTCAAAACTTATAAATCAATACGATATTGTCGTTTTTGATTGTGAATTTGACCTGAAATATCTTCATCAGCTTGTTGATATTCCAATGGACGTTACTCTCATTATTGCTACAGCAACAGAGGATTCTATTTTCCTTGCACAGCGTATAGAAGAATTTTCTGCAAAATATGCAGCAGGCGGACAGATGGCACTCATATTGAACAATGTTGAAAATGAACAATACAACAAAATTCAAGATTACCTGAACAAATATAGTCTTGAGGTTCTAGGAGTAATCCCTAAAGATAAAGAACTTGCTGAACATTCAGTAGACAAAAATTCAAAAGTTGTAGAAGATGCAATAAAATCGCTGTATTTTAGACTCAATCTGCCCCAGGTAATGAACTAGATAACTAAGGAACAAAAAAATGGCAAAACTTCTTGACGGAAAAATCGTATCAAAAGAAATTCTCGACAACCTCGCCGATGAAATATTATTTCTTGATAAAAAACCCTGTCTTGCAGTAATAATTGTAGGCGAAGATCCGGCAAGCAAAATCTATGTAAACCTTAAAAAGAAAAAAGCACTTGAACTCGGCATCAATTCTATTGTTATAGAAATGCCGTCAAATATCGCTCCTGCGCAACTCTTGAATAAAATTGACGAACTAAATAAAGATGAAAAAGTAAACGGTATTCTTGTCCAGCTGCCTTTACCAAAGCATATAAACAAAGATTTGGTTCTTGAAAAAATTTGTCCGACAAAAGATGTCGATTGTTTCCACCCGTATAACATCGGAAAAATTGCCACCGGAAACAAACCATATGTATACCCTTGCACTCCTAAAGGAATAATAAGACTTCTTGAATACTATGATATCAAACTCGAAGGTAAAAATGTTGTCATCGTAGGCCGTTCAAATATAGTCGGTCGGCCTCTTTCACAAATGATGCTTAATGAAAATGCAACAGTAACTGTTTGTCACAGCAGAACAAAAAAACTTTCAGAAATCACAAAACAAGCAGATATCCTTGTCAGTGCCGCAGGCAAGTCCGGTTTAATAAAAAAAGATATGGTAAAAGAAGGTGCTGTTGTAGTTGATGTCGGTATGAACAGAAATGAAAACGGAAAATTATGCGGTGATGTTGACTTTGAAGAAGTTGAGACAATAGCCTCATACATCACTCCGGTTCCTGGAGGTGTCGGCCCTATGACTATTTGTTCTTTGATGGTAAATACATACGATTTATTTAATTTACAAAACAGAATTTAATTACCAGTCAAACCATTCTCCGGCATCTACATCATCAGAATAAGAGTCTGTATCCGTATCACAATCATCAGCATCTAAATCCGGTGTATCAGACTCCGGCTTAAATTCATCATCAGCTTTTTTAGCAGTATCATCTGTTGTTTCATCTGTATTTGTATTATCAATTGCAGCAGAATTATCCTGATTGTCTAAATCTTCTCTTTCTGATACAGAATTGTTTGTATAATCGTTATTTATATTATTATCAACAGCAGAATTTTCGTTACCTCCTGCTGCATCCTGAGATGTCTTATCATATTTAGCAAGAACATCATCTTTGTTATTCATAAATTTTTCTTTAAATTCATCTCTAACTTCTGCAGCAGAAGCAATAATATTTTTAGCTTTGTTTTTCAAATCTTCAGGAGACTGAGCGGCAACATATCCCATTCCGGTGGATAAAATAGTTCTCGGGTCTTTTATAACTTCTTTGGCTTTTCTCCAGGTTTCACCGATTGGTCTGTTTTTTATTGAACCCGGTATAAAGCGTCCTGCATCCGAATATTCTGCAGAAGATTTTTTTTGTTCAGGAATAAAACAATCCTCTTCATCTTCAAATACAAGGGGTATATTAACAATTTCATCAGGAGAAAGTTCCTTTTTGTAATGCCCGACATTATTATACACACCGAAAGAAACACCTGAAATATGATTGCCAAAAAGTTTGGATGCAAATATTTTCATATAACTCTCCTGTTTTTTTATAATCTAGTATCGCAGTTGGCGCCGGCTGTCTTGAAATCAGACGCTACGGAAAACTCAACATTCCCCTTCGCTGTGACACCGGGTTCGGCTTTGCCCCACACGGCGTGCCGGTCTGATTTTTCTCAACGCAGCCTATATCTGTTCATCATTTTATTCTATTGCAAAAAACTAAAAAATATTTTTTTGCCGGTGCAAAATAAAATTTTACAAAAATTTACTAAAACAATAGCAAAAAACTTTTTTTTCATTATTTTGTGCTACAAAAGAGAAAGAGAAGTATATTATGAGAGTACAATCTTTAGATAATAAAGCATCCTGTTATCATTCAAATATGCGGTTAAATAATAAACCCCAGAATTTTCATCCATCTTTCAAATCACTCATCTCGCAAAAACAAATAAACGAAATTATAAAAAACACTAAAAACCCTCAGAATATAAGAAAATATTTAGACAGTATAGAATCTTACAATGCTTTTATAAGAGGGTTAGACAGAATAAGTTTCAATCAAATTACAGATCAGCTTTATCAAAAATACGGCATTGAAACAGACCTCAAAGGAAACAAAGTCATAGCAGGAGCTAACGCACTTGTTTGTAATATTTTTCAGAAGCTGGGACTCATCAAACCGCCTGCTTTATACATGAGAAGTTTTCCCAATTCACAACAATTTAGCAGAACATACGCTGTAACAAGTGTACATAAACAGATGACAGACTTTGATATTGCAATGAAAGAAAGATATCCGCTTCGGTCAGTTGTATACAACTCAAATATTGACTGGGACAAACTTCAATTGATGGCTATATCAGAAAAAGAAGCAGGACACTCTTCCACAGGACACTTTTTGCATGTATTCCTGCATGAGTTTTTCCATAATGTTCATGCAGATAATCTTTATAAACGTTTTGGAAGTGAAGCCAGAGGAAGCGATGTTTTTGCATATCTGCAAAGAAAATATTCAAAACAGGCTAATATTGAACTTGTCAAAAAAGAAACCGGCAGATACGGTTCAACAAATCCTGCTGAAACTTTTGCAGATGAAATGAGTGAAAGAATTGCGGATTCTTTAAACCCGAGGACTCTTCTTCCCGACAAAAACCCTTTCGCATTTATGGAATTTGAAGGCCGTATTGATTTTAACCAGATGATTGATGATATATGGCAGGGAAAGAAACGAAAATATTAAAAAGGAGCAAAGATGCAAATCTCTAAGCTAAATCCATATATTACAAACAACAATTTATACAATAACAGGATTTTTTCTTTGCATGATAAAAATTTCAATCACTCTGTATCCTTTAAACAGTATTGTTCTTTACCTGAAAGCAGAGATTTGTTATATGATACACAGAGTAATACTTCTGATATATTTAAAAACGAAATTGATTTAATTTTTCAAAACGAAAAAGAAAGCCTGAATGAGCTTTTGTATCCTGATGAAAATTCAAAGTTTTCTCAACTGAATTTGAATATCTTAGAAGAAAATAATGACATTGTAAAAAATTCAAATCCGGTTACCATTGCTAAAGATTATAAAAAATTCTACACAAGTACAATCAAGCCATTGGAACAGGTAAAACAAAACGGAAAAAACTTTGATATTTCTTTTATAAATTCAAAAATTGCAGACATCAGTCTGGTTGATTTCTGGCTGAATGAATTAAAAGCAGATACAAATCTGTCAAAACAAAAAAAAATTGAAACACTAAACAGATTAATAAAAAATCAATCTGATAATGAGTTTGAAAAATTGATATCCTCAACAATCAAACTTTTTCTCGAAAAAAATGCAGTTAAAAATACAACAAACCATTCTTATCTGAATCCCAAAATAGAAAAATTAAAAGAATTAATAACAAAATCAGATATTGATGACGATATTTTAAAACAGGAACTTTTAAAACAAATAAATGATTATTCAAATAGAAAACTTCCGGCTGTTGATAAAAAATATGCAATAGAGCTGTCACGCAATTTTGAACTGAATTTTAAAACAAATCTGCTTTATATGAATGCAGAAAATATAAAATATTCGTTCACAGTTATAAATAATCTGTTAGAAACAGTGAATTATGAACAATATGATTCTATAATGGACAGATTATACAAAATTTCTTCGGCCCTGAATAAAAAAGACAATAACGAATTAGTAAATGAATGGAAAGAGCTGAAAAAAGAAATAGCACCTCTTTGGAAAGCTAACATTTACAAAAACGAACTGGACAAAAGACAGGCAGATAACAAAAAAATAAATAATATTTTGAAATCATCTTTTGTTCCTTCAACAATAAAAACTGATATTTTTAAATCTCAAACCATTACTCCCGAAGACAAAGCATTTCTTGCTGATTTATTAAAAATGCCGCATGGTGTAGATTTTTGCAATTTTCTGAGATTGCATCTGCCTGCAACAGGTGTAAAAAACAAAATCATCGACAATATCAAACTTGCACACGAGACTGCTAACGAAAATTTCGATTTTGTAAAACAGGCTTTCATCTGGTATATCAACAATGAACCGAATGATATACCTTTTGATTTTAAAATAAACGATATAAATCTCCTCGACTTAGTTTATCAAAAGGCAACAAAATCCTATGAAGACACGGACAACAAAGAAAAGATAGAATTTCTTAAACAGCTGCCTGATGAATCTCTGGACAAAATTTTTGAAACATTCAGAAAAGACTGGCTGACACAAAATTCATATGAAGCTTGTGAAAATGAAGAAATGAAATATGATCTTGATGCCAGAACAAATGAAATTCTTGACAAACTTGTCATTGAAATTGACGGCGAAAAAATGCCTTTTGAAAAATACGCTTCTGACATGCTTACAGGATTATTTGCATTAAATGAAAATATTTACAAACAACTTTTTGAAAACCAGAATGTAAATGAACAACTTTTCCAAAAAGTACTCGGCAATCAGGCAGAAAGCGCAAATATGCAAGACATTTCGATTGCTCTGCTTAATGACATAAAAAAAGATGCTTCTCAAAGAGACAAAAGAACTCTTGAAGAATTTGCGAAACTGAACATGATTTTAAAAAAGAATGACAAAGAATCACGTGCGGTTCTCAATGCACTTTCAAAAAAACTTGATACTATCGAAAAAAATTCAACCCCGAAAAAGAAGAAAAAAGTAGGTTTTATGAAAAAAGCAATGCAAAGCATTCAAAAAATTGGATCATTTGCAGCAGTAAGCCATTATGCTTGCAATTTTATACATGCTGCAACACCTTATGTAGCTCCGTTGCTTACACTATTATAATGGAGAATAACAATGACTATAGAAATGAACAGACTGGACAGACAAATTAATTATTCAATGATGCAAAACTACAAAAAAATTGAAACAGATGTTGAAAAAAATGTAGTAAGCAAAATTAATGAACAATATAAAGATGAGTTCACAAAACAACTCGAAGAGGCAAAAGACAGCCTCGCAATGAGTGTTACCAAAGAACTTTTAACAAAAATCAAAGACTCATATAAAGAAAGTAATTTGAATGACTGCGCCAATGCTATTGATAATCAGATAAAAAAACTGGATGTGAAAGGCTAAAAATGATTATTACTCCCGTAACACGAAAAATAAACTTTGGAAACAGCAACACTCATAGTTCTGATGAAATAGTAAAAAGTCTGGTTGACAAGAATTTTGAACAACATAAAAGCGAAATAACAGACAGACTCAGCATAAACACTTATGATACTTTTAAAAGAGATCAATCACAAAAGATTTCAGAAACACTAAATAAATCAGCCGGTCAAAAACTTTACAATACAGTTATAAAGAAAACAGCAAATGCTCTGTTTGATGCCGGTTATCCTATTCAGGCAAAAGCAGCTTTAAAAGCCATTCAAAATAACTTAGATAAAAATATTATTACTAAGCAAGCCGAATACATAAAAGATAAAAATACACAGCCAACCACTGCTTCGGTTGATATGATAGCAGCTACAATCGATTATATTCTTGAAAATAACTCATATCACAATACCGTTGAACTTCAAGGGAAAAATACAAACTCATATTATTACTACAGAGAGGTTCGTTCTCCTTTACTCGATAATATTTCATATTTTACTCAAATTGCAGACAAAGATGATGTCATCTATTTGAAATTGATAATGAATAAATATGAAAAACTGAGAAACTCATATATAAAAGCACCTACTTTCGATAAACTAATTAGTGATTGCCCGATAACAAGAGATTATTGCAACTATGAAATCGGAGAAATATTTGTCGCCCTGTATGATGCAATAGACAAAATAAAACATGACAAAACAAAAATTTCCTCAATAAAAAACATCGATAACGGAAATAACATAACATATAAAGACGGCAAAAGCGTAAATTTGTATCTTGCAGGTTTTGGCGAAGACAAAGAAACCATGTGGATTGATACACAGGATGAAGATATAGTCAAAAGAATTGAAAGAGACTTGCCGGATCTTGTTATTCTCCCAAAATTTGGTGATGTAAAAAGACTTCAAGCACCTTTAAATTCTAATCATACATTAAAAGGCTTTAAATTAATTGATAAAAAGACAACATCAGACAAAAGAATATACGAAAAAAATGAGATTGATTGGCCTGTTATATATACTTACAAAGAAGACCCGAACACAATAGTCTCTCTGGTTCATAAAGCTTTTAAATACACAGACATGGGGCATTCTGACACTGTACCATTTTATGCTATTGATAAAAAAACATATTCTCCAAATCACAAACTAATACAGCATCAGTATGACGTATATGACAAAGTTTGTGCAATATGTCCAGGAACAGAAATTGACAAATATGACGAAAAAACAGGTAATCTTATAGAGAAAAAAACAACATTTAACAAATATTATTACGAATACACGGACAAAAATCTTTTAAAATGTAAAAAAATAATTGATGATTATCATAACAGAACCACAACTATATTCTACAAACCCGGTACCGAACAAAAAGAAATCATACAGGAACAAGAAAAAGATAAATACGACAGAAATAAGACAATATATTACTTTTATAAGTATGACGACAAAGGTCAACAAATTTCTTACATAACCTATAACAGAGATGAAAATTTCATAAATGAGTATATTCGAGATCCGGAAACCGGCAGAAATAAAGATAAAAAATTCGAGCAGAAAAACTGGCAAAAAATGCGGATTTTGGAAGAAAAAATACAAAAATATTTTGATGATCCTAAAAGCAAAATTAAGATTTATGAGATTAATGAAAAATTAAACTCATAAAAATAGACCCAAATAATGTTAACTAATTTGTGAAACATACAACCTACTGTATAATTATAGTTTAAAATATCTATAAAATTGAGGTTATATGATTTTAGTAAATTTATTAATTATCACATTTTTATTATTGGCAAACGGTTTTTTTGTTGCCTCTGAATTTGCATTAGTCAGTGTCCGCCAAACAAGAATTAATCAGCTGGCAAATGAAGGAAACAATACCGCAAAAATAACTGTCAATGCATTAAAAGAACTGGACAGATATATAGCAGCAACACAGCTTGGCATTACAATTGCCAGTATTGGTCTTGGGTGGGTAGGTGAAGCAACCCTTGCAAGAATTATCAGTCCGCTGCTTGATTTTTTACCTCATGTTTCAAATACAATTGCGTCACATACTATTGCCATTGCTATTGCCTTTGCTTTAATTACTTTTTTGCATGTCGTAATAGGCGAATTAATGCCAAAATCTATTGCTCTGCAATATCCTGAAAAAACAACACTGTTTATTACAAGACCACTTGTATTTGTCGCAAAACTTTTTACACCATTTATCTTTTTGTTAAACGGATTTGGAAACTTTTGTTTAAAACTTATGAATATACCGCCTGCTCATCCATCTCATTCAGTACATACAGAAGAAGAGCTGGATATGATTATTGACGCCAGCTACAAAGGAGGTGTTCTTAATGAAACAGAAAGCCTTTTGCTCAAAAATTCTTTGAAATTTACAGATTTAACTGCAAAACAAATAATGATACCGAGATGTGATGTAACAGCAATTCCAATAGACATAGAATTTGATAATCTGGAAAAAATCATACTGGAAAATCAATATACAAGATATCCAGTATATGAAAACAATATAGATAACATTATCGGAATATTACACGTAAAAGATTTATATTCCTGCAAAATGAAAAACGAAAACTTTGAACTTCGTAATTGTTTAAGAAAACCATTGCTTGTAACTGAAACAATGACGACCGACATGCTTTTGCAAAATTTCAAAAACAATCATACCGAAATTGCTGTAGTTATAGATGAATTCGGAGGAGTTTCGGGAATTATTACTCTGGAAGATGTTCTCGAGGAAATTTTTGGTGATGTTCAAGACGAATTTGATGAAGAAGAAAATGATATTAAAAAAATAGCAGAAAACAAGTATATTGTTAACGGACTTTTAAGAGTTGATGAATTTTTTAAATATTTTAAAATAAATCAACAGAAAGAAGAAGTCGAAACAATTGCAGGTCTCCTGCAAAAAAGACTTGGAAGACTGGCAAAAATCAATGATGAAATAAAAATTGATAATTTGAAAATCAAAGTGATTGAATTTAAAGGAAGAAGAATTAAAAAATTACTCGTAGAATATATTTAGCAAAATCACTAAACAATACAGTCAATTTTAATAAGTCATTTGTTTTTATTAATATAAGGTTAGACTATAAAGGTAGAAACATTGGCTTTGTCAATCAGTATTATAAAAACATCAATAAACGGATGTAGAAATATTTTCGGCCCGATAAAACCCCGAATTATAAAAAATCTTGATACAAGCAGCATAAAATATGCTCCGCAGCTTGCGGCTGACACAGTTGTATTAAGCAGCAAATGCAGCAATATTTTTAATAAACAGCTAAAAGATTTTTATAAAATTGATGCTCAAATTCAAGACCCTTTAATATCACGAAAAGCATATGAAGCAGTCGAAGATTTCTGCAATATCAACAAAAAAAATAATTTATTTTCCGGTCTGAAAATCACATCTGCCCCTATGGATAATTCATCATCTATATCAAAAATAAACTTTAATGCAGACAAAAATGAATTTAGTATCTGTTTCAATGAAAATTTTAACTGGAAAGAACTGAATAAAATAACCAATGAAATGTACAATCATGGACAAATTGCTTCAAATCGTCCCTCCTACTTGATTTATAAAGATTTGGGCGAATTTTTAAACTTCAAATATAATCCTTATGCATACCAAATGAGCATTAACAGAGACTTCTGTAACGCTTCTGCAGATATTGCGAGAAGGATTTCAGATTCTGTGAACATCTCAGAATTTAACAGTCATTATATTGCTGCAAGAATGTCTAAAAAAGAACTCCCCAAAATACTGAAAACATTCTTTGAAGAACAAACAGGCAATATTGATTTAAAATTTCCTAAACCAATATCACAAAATATAAAAACCGGCAGCATCCACAAATTTAAATCTATAGAAGACGCAAAAAAATATTTGTCTGAAAATTACAATATAGATGCAGACTTCTTATCCATAGACCAGGCAAATTTATTTGCCGGCTCTGTAGATGATTTATCCAAAATACTTGGAGATAAAAAATATTTTGATGGTTTTAAAGTTAAAATTGATGCAGCACCATTTTCTAACCCCGGAACAAAAGCCTCTCTACACTGGGATAGTGCTACAGGGGAAGCTGAATTATATCTGAACCCGGCTTACAATTGGAAAAATAATGCTAAATTAATAAAAAAAGATTATGAAGCAGGACTGCATCCAACACCGAACCCTAAAGACTCAATCTTACATGAACTCTGCCACTGGCTGGACTTTAAAGGAAATCCCCAAAAGTACGGCGCTGTAGAAACTGATTTTAAAAACGGTTTCAGATATTACAATGAATTTGGTAAATCAATAACAGGCAAAGTTTCAAGCTACGCAGCTAAAAGCCCTGCAGAATTTAATGCAGAATATATCTGCGGCAGGATAAACGGAATAAAATATCCTCAGGCTACTGATAACGAATTTTTATCAGGCTGGAACGGTCCAAAACTATATTTCACAGATTAAATCAAAAAACATAAATATTATAATCTAAATGACTCTGTATATGTGTATAGTTTGTACAGAGTCATTTAGATTTAACAAAAATTAAAAATATCAAATTTTATAACAAAAAATATTTTCACCGGTTTTTAAGGCACTATAAAAAACAAATTGAAAGGTAAAATAATGCAAACAAGATTGAACACTAATTTTTCTACCGGAGCACAAAAACCATCATTCGGTGCTATAAAATTATACGGCGGTGCAGATGATACACTAAAAAAAGTTTTAAAAATGGAAGATTGGAAAACCTTTCAAGCAATTGCAGAAAACCAAAAAGCAAATGAATATGTAGATATGATTCTTTTTGGAAGTACAAATTTAAAAAAACTTACCGGAAGATTAATTCCCAAAGAAATGAATATGTTTATAAAAGAAAAAAACTATTCTCAGGGATTTTTTGAAAGTGCAATCAATTTTATTGAAAAACTTAGCAAAAAAGCAGATGACTATGCTAAAAAAGTAGCAAAAACTTCAGAAGTTAACCCTGATGACATCCTCAACTCACTAAAATAATTAGAACAATCTTTGGTCACACATCGTCAAATATACAGCTATAAATAAACTATCATTATAAGATTCAAACACAATAAGAAAAGATTGATTTCAAAAAGCCAAAATTTACCGTACGGTAAATTTTTTAATAAAATTTGTTCCCAAGTGCGTAATTTTTACCGTTCGGTAAAAAAATCTTGATTTTTCTATAAAAATATTGTAAAATTTTACCGATAGGTAAAAATGAATATAACAGATACTAAAAAATTAGGAACTTATATTAAAAATACCCGTAAGGAACAACATCTTACACAAGCAGATTTGGCGATTGCTGCTAATGTCGGGGTAAGGTTTCTTGTTGACCTGGAAAACGGGAAAGAAACTGCTCAAATTGGGAAAGTCATAAATGTTTGTCGTGCCTTAGGGATTACAATAGATGTAAAATCACCTTATGAAAAAATTTAAGAGGTAAATGTTGGGTAATTCTTTGAATGTATTTTTGAATGATAAACATATCGGAATATTAGAAAAAGACGGTAATGGCGGCATAATTTTTCAATATTCGACCAATGCTGATAGAATCTTATCTTTGAGTTTGCCAATTCAAAAAGCCCCTTTTGATAATAAACAATGCAGAGGATTTTTTAACGGGTTGCTGCCGGAAAGCGAACATACAAGAATTGCTATCGGGAAAAAATACGGGATTAATCCCAAAAACGATTTTTCTATATTGCAGGCAATAGGATACGATTGCGCAGGTGCTGTTTCATTTTTTGACAGTGCTGATGAACAAACACCTTCAAAATACTTGCAAGAAACCTATGAAATTGATTATACGCCATTGTCAGAAAATGAACTTGAAAAATTTATAGTTGAACTTCCCCAAAAACCATTGGCAACTGGGGTTGAAGATATGCGGCTATCTTTAGCCGGAGCACAGGATAAAACCTCTGTAATAGTTGTTGACGGGCAAATAGGAATTCCCAAAAGTAATGTGCCGACAAGCCATATTTTAAAACCAACAATAAACGGGTTTAATGAAACTATTGAAAATGAATTTATTTGTATAAAAGCAGCTGAAAAATTAGGGATAAAAGTTCCCGATGTTAAAATCGGTTATGCAAATAAGACAAAATACTTTTTAATTCAAAGATACGATAGAGAAATAATTCACAATAAAATAAAAAGAATTCATCAAGAAGATTTCTGTCAGGCTTCAAATATTCCAAGCGCATACAAATACCAATCTGAAGGCGGTGTTGATTTTAAAAGATGTTTTGAAATTTTAAGAGCCACATCTCAACCAGCAGTTGCAATTAACCAATTTATTCAATTAATGATTTTTAATTACTTGATAGGAAATAATGATGCCCATGGCAAGAATTTTTCTATACTGCATTATGACAATGGAGAAATAAAATTTGCACCTGCATACGATATTTTATGCTCTCAAGTTTATCCTGAATTATCAAATAAAATGGCAATGAAACTCGGCGGACATTATAAACATGATGAGATTTTATTAAGGCATTTTGAAAAACTGGCAAATGAAAATGATATCAGTTTTACTCAGTTAAAAAAAGTTATAAAGAATCAATGCGCAATTCTTCCTGATATTGTCGAGGGTGTGATAGATAGTTTTGAGAATAAAATCGGAAAAGATATCTTATCGGTAGTCAAAAAAAATTGCACTAAATTGTTAAAAGAATTTTAGTTTGAATACAAATTTTTGCATTGTTCTTGAATATCTAATGCTATCTCTTTGACAGCTTTTTCCTTAAGCCCTATATTTTTTGCAACCGATAAAATATCATCCAAACTCGGATTTTTACCTTCTCCGTTAATCGTTGTCGCATGTTCTCCATTGAAAGAAGAACTGTAAGTCAGATCATACGCAGGAGACAGGTGCCATTCTTTTTTATTGTCATCATAAAGATAAGAAAAATTCTTTGAATGGTCATCTCGATTATGTGCAAAAACATTGAAGCACATCAGCCTGAATAGTTGTTCAATATCCTGATAATTTCTTGTAAGTTCAAGCGTGAATTTCATCAATATATTATAATCAAGGTTAGGAAGCCTGTGGCTTGTTTCTAACAGTCCGCTTGCTGACACCATATGAACTTTTTTGTCAGTTTTTCCTTTTGTACGGTCAAACCTTTTTACACCAAAATACCCCGAACAAATTTTTGAAGGGAAAAGCCTTGTTTCAGGCATATTTATGCCGCAATCTTTTGCACATAATGAATATTGATACTCTTTTTCGCCAATATTTTTAGGGTCAATAGATGACGGAAATTTAATTATCCAATCTTCGTTATCTATAGAAGTTAAAATTTTGGGCCTTGCGCCGCCTGATGAGCCTCCTAAGATAAAAAGTTCATCCAAATTATCTGAATTTTGCGATTCTAATATTTTTGAACACTCCTGAGCAAGAATATCATAATCCGCAATGTTATTTTTAGATTCAAACCTATGTTCAGGTTTATAAGTTAAAGCCCCCATACCACTTTCTTGAACAACAGCAAGACGATTGAGATTATCTATTTCAGCAGGATTAATTTTATTTTTCAAAAATAATCTGTCAACAAGCAATTTCCCCCAACCATCAGGCAAACTATCGTTAAAAACTCCAAATAAACCGCCAAACGGATCATATTTGGGAATAAAAACTTTCTTGATGAGCGGTAAACTAAACGGTGAAATGCTAAACCCGTTATTCAACCAATCTGAATCATATTCAAAAGCAACAACTCTTTCGTGAGTTTTTGCAAGAGTTCCGACTAAAATATCGTTATAAAATACTTTTAAATATCTATAGTTGTCCATTTATGACCTCATCAATGGAAGTGTAGCTTTTTTGCGTAAACAAATTTTCCAAATCCCTTTCTAAATTGAGAGCAATCAGAATTTTTATAAAAGAATTCAAAGAAATTTCATATTTGGACTCAAATCTTTTGATAGAGCCAAGGCTGACACCTGATTTTGAAGCAAGCTGCATTTGTGAAATTTTAAGCTTTTTTCGCTGCTGCTTAATTTTTGCAACCAATTCTTTTGCTATTTCATTAGGAGTTTTAGGGTTAAACAAAAAGCTGTTCATAGATAATATATTATACTATTATTGCTAAAAAGTCAATAATTAGACAATATATTATCTAATTTGTGCGCAAACTCTTTAACCCGAAACACAACAGAATGAAGTTGTGTTGTATTTTGAGGGTAAATATATGTGGGTAGGGGTGAACAGATTTTTTCAGGCGGTAGTTTTTGAATGTTATTTAAACGCTGTTTAAATGGTGTTTAAATTTTGTGTCATTCGACTTTACTTTTTATAGGAAAGAAGCAATCATTGTCAGTGATTGAGCAAGTTTAAAAATGAATGTAGTACAACCTATAAAAAAGCTGGAAGATATTCAAAAGATTAAAAAATATTTGGTAAAAAAGCCAAGAGATGCACTGCTTTTTAGTTTCGGTATAAATACGGGACTCAGAATATCTGATATATTATCGCTTGATATTGGGGATGTAAAAGGCAGAGATTATATTGAAATTAGAGAGAAAAAGACGAATAAGTATAAGAAATTTCCACTTAATAGATTTTTGAAAGAGGAGATTGATGTATTTGTAGAAGGATTGCCGAGTGAACAACCGCTTTTTTATACTCAAAAACATTGCAGGTTGGATAGAGCACAGGCGTATAGAATTTTGAATAAGGCAGCACAAGCTGTTGGGGTGAAGGAGAGAATCGGAACTCATACATTGAGAAAGACATTCGGGTATCATCATTATAAAAAATATAATGATATAGTACTCCTGCAAAAAATCTTTAACCACTCCTCGCCATCAGTAACGCTTCGCTACATCGGCATCGAACAAGACACAATCGACGAAAGTTATATGAATTTTTATCTGTAGAAATGTTATAGTGGATAATAGACGTAAAAATAATTATTTATAGCTTCCGATTTTTCTGCCGTATTTGTCGTATTCGGTAATTTTACCAGATGAGTCTTTTTTGAATGTTCCTACTTTTTGACCGTACTTATCGTATTTTGTAGTTACGCCATTAGAATTTGTTTTGTAACTACCCGTTTTTTGACCATATTTATCATAAGAATTATATCCAGAAGAGGTCTTTTTATAGCTTCCAGTTTTTTGACCGTACTTGTCATATTTATTATAGCCAGATGATGTTTCCTTATACGAGCCTGTTTTAGAGCCATACTTGTCATAAGAATTGTAGCCTGAAGTTGTTTGCCTGTAAGAACCTGTCTTTTGACCATACCTATCATAGGAAGTAACTGCAAAAACAACATTTGCAAAGAATAACATTAACAATAAAACTAAAAATTTCTTCATACACAACTCCTTATTATTTAGTATAACGAAAATAAAAGAAGAATTGTTTAATATTAGTGTTAATTAAAATATTAAGGTCTCTTGTTACAAATCCAATAATAAAGCATGTTTATGGTATAATCAGGATATCAATAAAGTGTTCAGGAGAAAAGAATGGCTAAGAAGAAAAGTGAAATATATGGTGCATTATGGGATGCTTGTAATAAATTAAGAGGGGGAA
>CALUQG010000024.1 GCA_944322855.1 Candidatus Gastranaerophilales bacterium | reverse complement strand
GACTCTGTCAAAAAAGTTATGGACAAAAACATCGAAAGAACTTTCAAAGTCTTCTCTTAATCGATGAGTAAAGAAGAACTTACAACCATAAATTGGACTTACATATTATGCAACCCAAAACAAATCCGCTTCTGTATATTAGAAGCGGATTTCTTTATCTAAAAAAATTATCGGACTATGATTTGTGACTATGATTTGTGAAGATGATTGTATGTTCCTACACCGATTGCAGCTAGAGCTGCTCCTATTGCTGCACCGATAGCTGTTTTTTTCATAAAGGTTTTCATTGCTTTAAGCTTTTCAGCATTTTCCTGCGCATAGAGATATAATTCATAGCAAAATTATTTTTTATGCGTTTTATTCAGGTATGAAAATATTTAAGTGTAATAATGTTTATCCCCGTAAGTTTTCTCTGTTTAGAAGTGAGCCTTCTTTTTCAAGCATTTTAAAGCCCAAATTATTCAGAGATATTTTTTGCAAGCAAAAAAAAGAGGTTTCCGGCGGAATTGGCGAAATAAAAAACATTTTCCCCGGAGAATTTGGAACACAATGCAAAGCCTCAATTCCACTGGCAAATTTTGAAGAGCAATTTTGCAAAGAAGATTTGGCGAAGTTATACAAAAAAGGTTTATCAACAAATACTGAAGCATGGGCGGATTGTTTTCTAAAATCTTCAGCAGACAAACCGCTTTCTACATCTTCTGTTTATGACTGTTCAGTATTATATCTTTTTAATGAAAGTACCAGCACTCATTTTTTATACCATTCATATTTTGATGTGTATAAAAACTTTTTTCAGTCTTTAATAAAAACATTAATGCCGGAAGGCTACACAAAAGCTGCTATAGTCCCGGGAGTAGCAGAATTTTTCCATAGTCACAAACAAACAATCTCTGAGATGTTTAAAGCTCTAAAAGAAAGCAATAGAAAAGGTCTAATCAATGTTTATCATTACAGTTCTGAACTACCTGAAATCGTATGCCACAACGGATGTGCATATGAAATTCCTAACAGAAGAATATCTATCGGTCTAAGTGACAAAGGACAGGCAAGTTTTCGTATTTGTGATTTGAAGCTAAATAGTCTTTTTAAAGAAATTAACTATAATGCTTCAACATCAAAAAAAATTGGGATTATCAAAAATCTATTTGAGCAAGAAAATTATGACATCGAAATTATGAAAATCATAAACAAGCTTTTGTTTGACAGGCTCAATAAAATAAAAAAAATTGAAAACTGTAAAACACTTGAAGAACTAAATTCGCTGATAGAAAGCAACGAATATTCAGAACGTCTAAAATATTTCAATGCATTTGAAATAAAAAAACATAAAATATTATCAATGCCGGATAATAGTATAAAATAATTTTTTACAAATTTTTCAAAAAAGGATGAGGTTATGACTATAAACAATAATTGTTCAATAAATTTTAAAGCAAAAATTTCAGATGAAGTTAAAAGAAAACTATTGTCACAAGCCTCGGTTTCTGAATCTAAGAGAGAAACAGACAAAATAATTCAAGACAAGTTAGTCAGTCTTGAAAACTGGTATCCGCAAGACGGCACCCTAGTTATTGCCAGTAATTACAAAAGAAAAAGAAGCCTCGGGCTAAAAATTTCAGTAGCTGACGGAATATCTGTTTCCTGGCCTATTGAAAGACTAAAAAGCAGGACTATTTTTTCAAGTTTTTTAAACTTACGAGAATCTTATCTAACCGACACGGTAAACACTATAAAATATTTATATTCTAAATATGGTTTAGATGTGTTCAAAAACGGAAAAGTCAGATAATAAAAAAAGGAATGAGAAAAGTCATTCCTTTTTTATTCATTATCATTTTGCAATAAGTTTTACACTTTAGCTTCATGTTTTACTGTAGATTTCAAATGAAGCTCCATAAGCTGTTCTTCCGAAGCATAAGTCGGAGCATTTGTCATAAGACATTTTGCCGCAGAGTTTTTCGGGAATGCAATGACTTCTCTAATTGAACTATTGTGTGTCAACAATGCAACAAGTCTGTCCAAACCTATAGCAAGACCGGCGTGAGGCGGTGTTCCATACTGAAATGCTGTCAGCATAAATCCAAACTTCTGCTGAATTTCTTCTTCTGTCAAACCAAGTGCATCAAATACTTTTCTTTGAACATCTGTTGAGTGTATTCTCACAGAGCCTCCACCGAGTTCTGTTCCGTTATAAACTATGTCATACGCAATTGAACGTACATTCATTGGTTCTGTTTTCATTTTGTCTACATCATCAAGGTTTGGTGATGTAAACGGATGGTGCATAGCCATAACTCTGTCAAATTCTTTGCTGTATTCAAACATCGGGAAGTCTACAACCCACAACAATGCATGTTTGCTTTCATCAATAAGACCGAGTTTTTCACCGAAGAATAATCTGAATCTACCCATTACATCGTATGTTGTCTTTTTGTCATCAGCTACAAAGAAAACTACATCACCCGGTTTTGCATCAGCCTTAACTCTCAAAGCTTCTATTTGTTCTTCTGTTAAGAATTTGAGAATAGGAGACTTGATTGTTCCGTCTTCCATATAAGTAATCCAGGCAATTCCTTTTGCTCCGAAAGAAATTGCTGTCGAACGAACATCATCCATTTCTTTTCTAGAATATCCTGCAATACCAGGGATTTTTATAGCTTTTGCAATACCGCCTTTTTTCAGAGTTTCTTTTACAGGTTCGAATGTCGATTCCATCATAATATCTGAGATATCAAACAATTCCAGACCAAACCTTGCATCTGGTTTGTCAGAACCGAATCTGTCCATTGCCTCCTGCCATTTAATTCTTGTAAACGGAGGTTTAACTTCAACACCTGCAGCTTTAAATGCTTCTACTATCAAGCCTTCTGTCAATTCAATAACATCATCCTGAGTAGCAAAAGACATTTCCATATCTACCTGTGTAAACTCAGGTTGTCTGTCTGCTCTCAAATCTTCATCACGGAAGCATTTTGCAATCTGATAATATTTTTCAATACCGCCAACCATCAACAGCTGTTTAAAGATCTGCGGAGATTGAGGAAGTGCATAGAATTTACCCTCCTGAACACGGCTCGGCACCAGATAATCTCTTGCACCTTCCGGTGTTGTATTTATAAGAATAGGAGTTTCAACTTCCATAAATTCTGCGTTGTTAAGATAGTTTCTGATAGCTGTAACAATTTTATGTCTGAGTTTTAGATTATTAGCCATTTGAGGACGGCGAATATCAAGATATCTGTATTTTAGACGGATATCTTCTTTTGTATCATCGGAAGAAAGCTCAAATGGAAGAAGTTTTGCTTCTGAGAATATTTTTACTTCTTTCGGATACATCTCAATTTCGCCCGTTGCAAGCTCAGGGTTATAAGTTTCAGGCGGTCTTTTAGAAATTTTACCTGTAACCTGAATAACATATTCATCTTTGAGTTTAGAAAAGACTTCATGCACTGACGGATTAATCTGAGGATCTGCCACAACCTGGAAAAAACCTGTTTTGTCACGAAGTTCAATAAATATAATACCGCCGAGATCTCTGACAGCTGAAACCCATCCGGCAAGAGTAACTTCTTTGTCAATATCCGCTATGGTCAAGTCTTCATTGTAATGCGTTTTCATGTGCGAAAAAGTTTTCATCTTTTTATTCCCTATCCTTTTATTATTATTTTTCCAAAATTCAGAACTTACTATCTGTTAATATCTCGATTGTAACTACCTTATCTACAAATTTATTACAAACAAACTAGATAATCAATTTTATGCTAAAATATCTTTATGCATTTTCTTTCAAACAGTTTTGTATAAACAAAAAAGAAATTTGAAAATGCTATAAATCTAGCAATAATAGGTATTACAATGGTTAAATATGCTGTAAACTTAATAAAAAACACATTCCATCCCGTGCAAATTCCTGACAATGTTGAGATACAACAGGGGGATTTAATCCTTGTCAGAACGGAAAAAGGAGAAGAAGTTGCAAAGGTTTTTGTTGTAAATTCACAAATTTCGCAGGCATGGAAAAAAAATCAGCCGGAAGCTTTGCCTTTTATAAGAACCTTATCTAAAAAAGACAAAGAAACGCTTGCAGAATTGGAAATTGCGGAAGAAGAAGCGTTTAAAACATGCAAAAGACTTGTTGCTGAGCATAATTTATCAATGAACTTGACTCAGGCAAAATATACTTTTGATAAAAGAAAAATTACTTTTTACTACACTGCACCTGAAAGAGTCGATTTCAGAGGTTTGTTGAAAGATTTGACCCAGGTGTTTAAACGGGTAAGAATAGATTTGCGCCACATTGGAGTCAGAGATGAAACTTCTTTGATGTGCGGAAACGGACTTTGCGGCAGACCTTTTTGCTGCTGTACTTTTTTAAGAAAATTCGATTCAATCAACATTAAACTTGCAAAAGATCAGGGAATGCCAATTACTCCCGGAAAAATTTCAGGTACCTGCGGCAGATTGTTGTGCTGTTTAAATTATGAGTACAAAAACTATATCGATGCGGCAAAAGGTATGCCTCCGATCGGTTCCGGTGTTATGACCCCTGACGGACTGGGCAGGGTTTGTTCTTTACATTTTCTGAACAATGAAATTTCTGTTAAAACTGAAGACGGAAAAATTAAAAACTATACGAAAGAAGAAATTGAGATGGTTGACGGTGATGTGAATATTGATATTGATATTCAAGACCAAAACATATATCAGGAACAATCGGATTACAATGTCGATATAAAGCAGCTTGAAGATGACAAAAACAGCTCAACCGGCAATGTATAGATATAAAGAGGAGCTTTTATGAAAGATACAAAAATGCAGTACTGTATAAAATCTGTACCAAGTGATGATACATTTCAAATGGAATCTCTGCTGAATGAAATGTCCTCTCTCGGGTGGGAGCTTTATACAATGCACGAGGTAGAAGCCGATGAAGGGTACAACTACAACTGCATTTTTGTAAAAGAAGTAAGTGTCAATGATGAGTCTGAAGATGTAGATGAAATGTTTGGATATCAAACCCATATGCAGAAAATGATTTCATCTCAAAATGAGCCTTATGAACTCTGTGTTGAAATTCAAAGAAAAATCAAAGACAAAAGAAAAAGAATAAACAGCATAAAATCACTTATTGATGAAACCAACGAAGCTCAAAGAAGCGAATTGAACAATGAAATGTTCAAAAATATTGAAGAGTTAAATGAGTTGAAAAAACAGCTCCAAACCACTATATCGCCTGATATTATGATTGACAAAATAGGTGAAGACAAAATAAAGATAAAACTCAGCGAAGAAAATATTGAACTCGTCAATCCTGATATGGATGCTAACCTTGTTGCACAAACAGTAAAAGTTAGACAACAATTGGCAGAAGAGCTCGGTTACATTATTCCGAAAATCAAATTTGAAAATGACGAGGCCCTGCAAGCGAATGAATTTGAAATTGATGTAAGAGGTGTATGTGCCGCAAAAGGCGTTGTTTACTGCGGATATTTGATGTTTTTTAAAGATGAGCTTAACCTCAGCAAAACTCCTAAAGGCGCAATAAAAGATGCTGACCCGATTACAGGAAAAACAATCTACTGGATACCCGAAAATGACACAAAAGACTTCTGGGTTAAAGGTATTGATGCTTCTGCTTTCATTTCAAGAATTCTTGAATATGTATGCATAAAATTTGTCGATGAAATTTTTGATTACAACGATATAAACAGATACATAGAAATTGTAAGCGAAGATAATCTCTATCTTATTGAAAATATAATCCCTGATTTTGTTTCAGTTGCGGAATTGAAGTATATATTGACCAGCTTAATAAAAGAAAGAGTATCTGTTAAAGATATTGTTTACATCTTTGAAAAAATTAATGATTTTGCTGATGAAGAAACCAAAGAAGATTTGCTCAGCAGAGTCAGACATGCCCTCTCAAGACAAATTTCAAAGGGCATTGCCAATGAAAATAATCAGATACAAGCTTTTGAACTTTCAGAAGAAGCTTTAAAATATCTGGAAGCCAAAATAAGCGGCAAAAGTACAGTAATCAGAATAGATAACAACAAAATAAAACAAATTGTTAATAATATATATAAAGCTGTAGATAAATTTTCCGTTAATGCGGATGAAATTATTGTTATTGTTCCGATGGAGCTCCGAAATGTAACCAGTGTTGTTCTTTCTCAATTAATTCCAAATGTGAAAGTCGTTGCAAGAGAAGAAATTGCCTGCGGATATACACTAGAAATCATAGACAGGGTTTAGACTAAATAGACTATACTTTAATATAAAAAAATATGCTAGTATATAATCCGTTAGTGGAATAAGAAAAGGAGATTCTATGTTAGAAATAGTTATTATAGCTGTAGTTGTAATAGCAGTTATAGGACTTTATGTTGTTTATGCCAATGTAATCAAAGCTAAAAACAATGTAATGGAAGCTCTTTCAGGAATAGATGTTCAGCTAAAGAAAAGACATGACCTTGTGCCAAATATTCTTACTATTGCAAAAAAATATATGGAACATGAAAAAGGTCTGATTGAAAAAGTTACAGAACTAAGAACTCAGGCAATGAAAGCCCCATCCGGTTCAAAAGCTAAATTTACTGCTGAAGGTATGCTTGACAATTTGATGAGTCAGTTGATGGTTTCTGTTGAAAATTATCCTCAGTTAAAAGCTGATCAAACAATGATACAAGCTATGCAGACATATAATGAAGTTGAAGAACATATTGCTGCTGCAAGAAGATTTTACAATTCTGCTCTGACCCAGGTAAGAAATGCTGTTCAAATTTTCCCTGGTTCGTTATTTGCAAATCTTGCATCTGATGTATTGGGATATAGCTATTTTGAAGCAACAGAGACAGAAAGAGCATCTGTAGATGCAGCTTCTTATCTATAATTAAATTTATAAAATACGAGAAAGCAGGAATTAAAAATTAATTCCTGCTTTTTTATATGAACGTGTTTATTTGAACGGTTAAGCTGTCTGTCCTGTTTTGATAAGGCTGATATACTTATCAAGTGCTCCGCCTTCTTTGTCCCAGCTGAAATCATTTTGCATAGCAGTCTTTTGCATTTCTTTGAATTTCTCAGGATTGTTGTAATATGTATCAAGACCACGCTCTATTACTTCACAGTATGCTTCATAGTTGTTAGAGAAACCTGAACCGTACAAGCGTTTTTTGTCTCCGGTTTCATCAAAGAATGCTTTTGTTCTAAATCCGTCAACATTATCATTTATTGTGTTAACAAGACCGCCTGTTGAAGTAGCAAGAGGCAAGGAACCTTTTGCCATAGCTTCAAGCTGGGTTAAGCCACAAGGTTCAAACACTGACGGAACAAGGAACATATCTGCAGCAGTAGCAACAAGATTTGTATTTAAAAATCCGTTTATCAATATAATTCTTTTACCGATATTCGGATAAAATTCCGTCATATAGTGTTTGAATTCTTTTAGCTTGTCATAAGTTCCTTTTTGAGATATTGCACCTCCTATAATAAATACAGGGAGTCTGTCTTCAGGAGTATTTTTGTTATGTTCTGCAAACTTCCACATAGCTTCTTTAAATATTGAATCAAGACCTTTTTGAGGATCAACACGTCCTGAATATGCTATAACAGGAGTATTGCTGAAATCATCTTCCTTCAAGTAAGTTCTGTCAGCTTCGAACAACATATACTTTCTGGAATTGTTAGGGTCTTCGTTATATCCCAGTTTTCTTTCTCTTTCAATAAGCTGCTTAAATACATTCATTATTACATTTTTATTTTGTATTTTTTTATCAAGTGAATTTGCATCATAAGCTTTTAATTCTAAATCTTTAAAGTTTATCTGTGGTGCATTTGGGTCAGGCAGAGTCATATCGTTTATGGTAGATTTCCATAGCTTTTCCATATTATTTTTAGTCGGCTCAATAAGTGATTTTGAATAGCCGTTTGTAATAGGAGTCAATGTATGACCGGCTCCATAGTAACGTGCTTTCATCAAATTCATAAGCCCGTTTGCCTTTGAATTCGAGTTTACCAGTTCCTGTGCATAATACTCAGAAACCGGAACAACTCTGTCTACTAAAGACATGCCTGTTTTTGCAGAGTTAAAGTTGGTATATCGCATAAGAGCATTCTTGTCTTCATTAAAAGCTTCGTTCCAGCTTTTTGCATTTGATATAATCTCTGCGCCGTATGCCCCAAACAGTGTTCCGAATATATTTTTTCTTATCATATCATTGCCGTCAGAGGCACCTTGATGCTCGCAATTGTGAGCTATATATATTGTAGGAGTTTCGTCAAAATAACGTCCTGTTTCTTTTGAAATCACTCCAGTATCAGCTTCTGCATTTGCTGTATAGTGCATCAGTGCTGCAAGAGATCCTGCATGCCAATCATTTAAAAGTACAACATTTGGCGCTTCTATACCCTTGAAGTCACCTTCTTTTATACTTTTCATTAATTCATAAACACCTTTTGAAAAATATGCCATTCTGTACACAGGGTCAGAAAATTCGGAGTTTGCATAAGGTGTATTATTATTCGTAGCTTTAGCGTCACGGTCTAAAATATTAAAAAATTGGTTAAATGTTGTAAACTGACCATTTGCATCATCCCCGTACTCGGGAATTTCCAAAAAGATATGTTTGGTCGGTTTTGGTTTGTCTTCTCTTATTTCTGCAGTAAAAATACGTACATCCATATCTTTAAGTCTGGTGTTATGATTTGGTCCAACAAACATCGGCACATTGATTTTGCCCACATATTTTACTTCTTTTGCTTTTTCTCCTCGTTTACCATAGTGGTAAATATATTTATTTTCTTTTTCATTGTATTCAAGTTTGTATTCTTTACCATTGACGTACATTGGTGTGATTACTGACATAAAATTTTTGTTATCTTTGTTAAATCTTTTGTTAAAACTGTTTGGCAAATCTGCTGCAACTTTGCCCAGTCCGCCGTCAGATTTGAATTCATCTGTTTCAGCCGTAACCATCCATGCATTTATATTTTCTATTTTTGGCCAAGGTCTTGTGCCGTTTATTCTTGAGGAAGCTTCATTGTAAATTTTGCTTTTTGCATAATCTGATAAGGTAGGCGAAAATGCGTCTACGTCAAAATCAAATCCGTATGGTTTTACAAGAGTTTGAGCCATAGGAATAACAGGAACAAACTCTTTGTCTTTTCCACCGTGTTTTGTTGGAGCATATCCAAATGAGATTACGGCTTTATTTTGATTTCCAATGATATCAAGAAAATTTTCCAGAAGTTTTGGATTTTCTGCATTCAGTTTGATTACAGCGGATTTTTTTTCATTTTTTTGAATAGATTTTTTTGTGTCAAAATTTACACTTGATACTTTGGTTATAGTCATATTTATTCCTCTATTGGTATGTGCAGTAACATTAAAAGCTGTAAATAAAATTTTTGTTACTTTATTATATGTTTTTGTTTAAAAGTTACAAAATTTAATATATGATTGTCATATGGACTTAAATGAAAAAATAAAGAATAGTTTAACTGTCTTTAGCGGAGATTTGCTAGGAGGAATTAATTCTGCAATAATAACTCTTCCTCAAGCGCTTGCGTTTGGTGTGGCAACAGGATTTGGTGCAGGAGCCGGAATTTGGGGCGCTATAATACTATGTTTTATTGCAGGGATGTTTGGCCCTAAAATACCGTTGATATCAGGAGCAACAGGCCCTGTTGCAATTGTACTGGCTTCTGTTATGGTCGGGCTAAAAGGAGATATCCAGGCAGCTGCAACAGCAATGCTTATTGCAGCCTGTCTTCAGATTGCTGCTTCATTTACAAATATTCCGTCAATAGTAAAATACATACCTTATCCCGTTATATCTGGTTTTATGAATGGTGTCGGTATTATTATAATAATACTTCAACTTAACCCTCTTTTAGGTCATAAAACATTGTCTTCCACTATAACAACTGTAATGTCATTACATCATACAATTCTGACATTAAACAGCAGAGCTCTTTTTATCGGGGTTATAACTTTAATAATTGTATTTTTTATGCCGAAGCAGGTTAACAAGTTTATTCCATCTCAAGTTATAGCTTTGGTTTTTTGTACATGGCTTTCAGTCAAAACAGGTCTCCAGGTTGAGAGAATTAATAATGTTTCAGCTTCATTTCCCACATTTTTGCTTCCGGATTTAAATATAAATAATTTTGTAAAATATCTGCCGTTTGCTTTTACCCTTGCAATAGTGTTTTCAGCAGAAAGTATGATGACTGGACTGGTTTCTGACTCACTGACAAAAACCAGACATAACCCTAAACAGCTCCTTGCTGCTCAGGGTATTGGAAATATTTTCTGTGCATTGACAGGGACACTTGGCGGTTCTGCTGCAACAATGAGGAGTGTAGCAGCCTTGAATGCAGGCGCTGCCACAAAAATTTGTGCAATAATTAATCCTTTGATTTTATTATTGCTTTTATTCAAATTCTCAGGCTTTGTTGCACAAATTCCGCTAGCAGTGCTTGCAGGTATATTAATAAAAATCGGATACGATATTATTGATACAAAGCTTTTAAAAGTATTAAAATATGCGCCTAAAGATGATTTATATGTGCTTTTGCTAGTTTTCTTGCTGACTGTTTTTTACAATTTGATATTTGCAGTGGGGGCAGGCATTACTTTAGCAGCGCTGCTTTATGCAAAAAGGCTTGCTGATAAAGCACAATTAATCCATAAACCGATTTATGATGATGCTGACATTATGCAGATGGAAAAAATTCTTGAACACGATTACAAGCACAAAATTCGTGTTGTACATATTTCAGGTCAGTTTTTCTTTGGTTCTGCTACACAACTCATTTCAAAATTTGAAGATATGCTTGGCACCAGATGCTTGATTATCAACTATGAGTCTGACGATTTATTAGATATTTCAGCAATTTTTGCATTGGAAGATATAATATTAAGGCTGCAATCGCAGGATATTCAAATTATTCTTGTCATAAAGAATGAGCAGGTTTTGGAACAGTTAAAAAATCATAATATTGTTGCTCAAATCGGAGAAAAATGTTTATTCTATTCTGAAAATCAAGCTGTTGATTATGCAAAAGAAATAATGAAACAGTTATAAAATTATCTTCTCTGTTTAAATTTTTATTGTAATATATTATTTGTAATAAATGAGGGAAAAATCTTGGATATGGATGAAATACTATCAGAAGTAAATGAACTTATTTCTGAAAAAAAATTTATTGAAGCAAAGGAAAAACTATCTGATTTTATCAGCAATAATCCTGAAGATGACAGCATCGAACTGCAAAAGACACTTGGATTATGTAATGTTAATCTTGAAAATATGAAAGACGCAAAAGACAACTTTGAAAAGGTTGTCGCCCAAAAAGAAGACGATGCAACAAGCTGGTTCTACCTGGGGATGATTTATGAATCTTTTGATGATACTTCAAAAGCTGTTAATGCATACGAAAAAGTTATTTCTCTAAGAGAGGATTACAAAGATGCATACAAAAATTTGTCGCTTGTGTATTTGAAGTTAAAAGAACCTAAAAAAGCTCTTGAATATGCTGATAAAGCCCTCAGCATAGATGCAGAGGATTATCAGATTTATTATATAATAGGTACTGCATATACGGCCTTGAAAGAATACGAAAAAGCAGTTCAATCTCTTTTAAAAGGTATTGAGATAAATCCTGACCATGCACTTATGTATAACAATCTTGGTTCATGCTATCTTGCTTTGAAAAAAATACCGGAGGCGCAAAGAGCTTTTCAAACTGCTGTGGATTTAAATTCCGAAAATCCGACGAGTTTTTATAATCTCGGTACAGCACTTCAACTCCAGCAAAAGCATGATAAAGCCTATGAGTATCTAAAAAAGGCTTACGAACTTGAACCATCAGAATTTTATCTGTCATCAGCCGCACTTGCGTCTATAAATGCAGAAAAATGGAGTGATGCAGTTGATTTATATCAAAAATTAATAGTGCTTCATCCTGAAAAGCAAAACTTTCAATACAATCTTGCCTGCGCTTATCACGAATTAGAGAAGTATGAAGAGGCTATCAAAATTTTAAATCCTCTTGTTTTGATGAATCCAAAATCAATTGCAATGGCGCAAAGACTTGCGGATTGTTATGAAAAAACAGGAAATTTAACTCAGGCCCGTACTGTATATGAAAACATCATAAGACTCGGAAAAATTCCTGCTGAGGTTTATTACAAATACGCACTTCTTTGCGTCAAAACTCAGGATAAAGATAAAGCTGAGAATATATTTAAAAAAGTCATTCAGCTTGAGCCTGAGAACGCTGCAGCACATAAAGATTTAGGGGTCTTATATTTGTCTGAACGTCTTTTTGACTATGCAAAAGATGAGTTTCAAAAGGCTTATGAACTTGAACCTCAAAATTCTGATATAGTTTTTGAAGTCGCAAATTTTTATTATGCAATGAATGAATATAAAACAGCGGCAGAATACTATGAAAAAGCAGAAAAGCTTAAACCCGATGATGTAGATATAAAACTTTTTATGTCTCTAAACTACATGGCTATGAATAATCTGGATAAAGCTCTTGAAATTCTGTTATGGTGCAGACAAAAAGCACCTGCTGATCACATAGTTTTACAAAACATCGGTTTGATATATTTTAAACAGGGTAATTTTGATGCTGCAAAAGAATTTTTGTCTGATTCCTACAGTCTTTATCAAAATCCTGAAACAATGAATGCGCTGGCTTTAACCTTTTTTGAGCTCAAAGAGTATGAAAACTCCAAAAATCTGGCATTAAAACTATTGACCCAGTATCCTGATAATATAAATGTTTTGCTTTTGCTTGCAAAATCGTATATAGAGCTTGGCGATTCTCAAAATTCCGTGAAATACCTTGAAAAAATTATGCAAATATTTCCGCAGCAGCCGGAAGCAAAAATGTTATATGAGAGAATTAAAGGAGTAAAACAGTAATGTTTGAATTAAAAGTCATAAGCTCGTTTTCAGCAGCACACCATCTTCTCAATTATGAAGGAGAATGTGAAAATCAACACGGGCATAATTGGAAAGTTGAAGTTTTTATTAAAGGAGAAAACCTGGATAAATCCAACATTCTGGTTGATTTTAAAGTATTAAAAAAAGAGTTGAAAAAAGTTCTTGATAAATTAGATCACAAAGATATTAATGAACTCCCAGAGTTTAAAAATATCAGTCCCAGCAGTGAAATACTCGCAAAATTTATTTATGAAGAAATGAACAAGACTTTTCCGCAGGTTTCAAAAGTTGCTGTGTGGGAGAATGAAAATTCCTGTTCAATGTATTATGAACAATGGGATTAGCAAATTTTGTAATTACATATTATAGGATAGAAAAATGAACTTAATACAAGCAATAATAATGGGTTTAATACAAGGTTTGACAGAATTTTTGCCTGTGTCCAGCTCCGGACATCTTGTTTTGACTTCAAGCTTATATAAATACTTTACACACAAAGACTTTGTTTCAGGCGGAAGTGAAGAAGTTGTTTTTGACATAATATTACATCTTGGAACTTTGCTTGCTGTCTTTTTATTTTTTAAAGACGATATTATAAAAATTACCAGAGCTTTTATTAAAGCTTGTTTAGATAGGAATTTTTCAAATAGTGATGCAAAAATCGCTGCTTTTATTCTGATTGGTACGTTTTTTACTGTAATAGTTGCTTTTCCATTAAAAATCGTTTCAGAAAATTTGATTAATCTTCCTTATATAGTAGGTATATTTATTTTTCTTACAGGATGTATTTTATATCTAGGGGAATGGGTATCAGAAAAGAAAAAAGCCAAAACTGACAAAATAGATTTAAAAACAGCAATAATAATAGGTCTTGCACAGGGAATTGCGTCAATCCCCGGCATATCTCGTTCCGGTTCAACAATTTCAACAGGTATTTTTCTTGGTTTAGACAGAGTGTCTTGTGCAAGATATTCGTTTCTTTTGAGTTTGCCTATAATTATTGGCGCATCAATATTTTATCCTGTTCTTGAAGTCGATTTACATGAATTTCTCAATTACAACTGGATTGCCTTTGCCGTAGGATTTTTGGTTTCATTTGTTTCAGGTTACTTTTGTATAAAATATTTCTTAAAATTTTTGGGTAAACATTCAATGAAAATATTTGCCTATTATTGCTGGGTCGCAGGTATTTTTATGTTTGTATTTTTTAAATTCTTTGTATAAATTTTTGTATCTAGAAAAATTAAAACCTGTACAAATACTAAGTTTGTGCAGGTTTTAGTTTTGCACAAAAATTTTGATACACGTTATAGCAAAATTTATTTTTCAGGATATTTAGTTTAAACATCATGATGAAAATAACAAATAATTTATTATATTTTAATATTCCTAAAACTAGAATAAACAGTAATAATTTTTCATTACCTGTATCGTTTTCGGCTCGAAAAATCAGAGAAAACAAACCCAAAGACACTTTTGTATTATCACAGAAAGAGTTTTTAAAACAGGATAAAGAAAAAATTATAGAAGCTATAGAAGCATCTGTGAAAAATAAAAAGAATAAAATAGGTTCAGGCTGTGAAGGGGTAGTGTATAGAATTGAAGAAACAAATTATTGTGTAAAAATTCCTTACGGCTCTCAAACTTTAAAAAAGGCTAATATGACATTAAAACTTCGCCCCAAAGACAAAATCAATCATGTAGTTGCAAGATTTGACAACGGTGTAAAAATTATGGAATTTATAGAAGGCTATAGTGCACAAAGTTTACGTAACGGAAAAAAATGTAGTGATAGCTCTGTAAAAAAATTAGTATTGGATCTTCCTGTAAATGCTTTTCAAAAATTGCTGCAGCAAATTGCTTACGCAAAGAAAAATAATATGATTTTTGACTCCACCCTTTCAAATGTTGTAGTAAATCCCTCACAAAAAACAATGACAGCAATAGATTTTTATGAAATGCAAAAATATATGCCTGAGGATTTAAAAGTTTTGCCGGCAATGATGGAGGCGCTTGCTGATGATAATAATGTAGAAATGAGAAGAAAATGTCTGTCTAAAATTATTCTGGCAGCTCTTGAAGAGCTTAAACCGGGTGTTGAACCAAGCTTGTCTATCGGAGATTTTAGATTCAGAAAATTTTTAGAAAGCGAAGAAGCAATAATGCCGGAAATCGTTGCTGCCAACTGGCACAAATTGAAAAGAGATCTCACAGATATTGAATGTTTGAAAATAAAAGAATATGCAGGGCTTGATATAACAGATGAAATGAATGAACGAATAAAAATTGTACAAACATTGTTAAATTCGTATTAAGCTCTTGCTTATAACTGTATTTCGTGTACAATTGGGGTATGTGTAGAAAATGGTCCTTTTGATGGAAGAGGACAAGGGAGAAAAAAGATGGCTAACTTAGAAAAATGGTCTGGCTGGCTGAAAGGCGGTTTTCTATCAGCAATCGCATTGTTTTTAGCAGCCAATTCTGCATTTGCAGGAGAAGCAGATCTGGTTGTACCTGATCTGTCCGGTGATCCTCACAGCTTCAATCTTTTGCTTGTGGGTATCGGCATTTCCGTTTTGGGCTTAGTCTTTGGTCTCATTGAATTTATCAAGGTTAAAAACTACAAAGTTCATGAGTCTATGGCTGCAATCGGAAATACAATTTTTGAAACCTGTAAGACATATCTTATCCAACAGGGTAAATTCTTATTAGGCTTGGAAATCCTTATCGGTTTATGTATTGCTTTTTACTTTGGTGGATTGCAGCATATGGGCTGGAAAGGTGTATTGATTATTCTGGCATGGTCAGTAATCGGTATTTTGGGTTCATACGGTGTTGCATGGTTCGGCATCAGAATGAACACTCTTGCTAATGCAAGAACTGCATTCGCTTCACTTGAAGCCAATCCTTTAAAAGTTTTGAACATTCCTTTGAAAGCCGGTATGAGTATCGGTGTATTGCTCGTTAGCGTTGAGCTTATCATGATGCTTATAATCTTGCTATTTGTTCCAGGGGAACTGGCCGGCGCTTGCTTTATCGGTTTTGCAATCGGTGAATCACTCGGTGCTTCTGCACTTCGTGTAGCAGGTGGTATCTTTACAAAAATTGCCGATATTGGTTCTGATTTGATGAAAATTCAATTCAAAATCAAAGAAGACGATCCGAGAAACCCCGGTGTTATTGCTGACTGTACCGGTGACAACGCAGGCGACTCTATCGGACCTACAGCAGATGGTTTTGAAACATACGGTGTAACAGGTGTTGCTCTTGTTTCATTCATTTTGCTCGGTGTATTCCCTCAATATCAAATCCATCTTTTAACATGGATATTCACTATGAGATTCTTGATGATTGTTACATCAGTTGTAGCATACTGGATTAACACAGGTTTGACTCAATTGTTGTTCGGCAAAGCTGAAAAACTCGATTTTGAAAAACCTTTGACAAATCTTGTATGGTTGACATCAATACTTTCAATCATCATGACATTCGGTGTAAGCTACTGGTTATTAGGAAAACTCGGCGGCGACTTCTGGTGGGTACTCGCAGGTATCATTTCTTGCGGTACACTCGGTGCTGCTTTAATTCCTGAATTTACCAAAATATTTACAAGCCCGAATGCTATTCATACAAAAGAAGTTGTTACTGCTTCGCGTGAAGGCGGTTCATCTTTGACAATCCTTTCAGGTATTGTTTCTGGTAACTTCTCAGGATTTTGGATTGGTATGGTAATTGTCTTCTTGATGGCATTGTCATACTTCTTCAGCACAATGATTCCTGATACTGTTATGATCTATGCATCAGTATTTGCATTTGGTCTTGTTGCTTTCGGTTTCCTTGGAATGGGGCCTGTAACAATTGCTGTTGACAGCTATGGCCCTGTTACTGACAACGCTCAGTCAGTCTATGAATTATCATTGATTGAAGAACGTGAAGGTGTTTCTGAAGAAATTGAAAGAGACTTCGGTTTCAAACCAAACTTTGAAGTTGCAAAAGCACAGCTTGAAGAAAATGATGGAGCAGGTAACACATTCAAAGCTACATCAAAACCTGTTCTTATCGGTACCGCTGTTGTTGGTGCAACTACAATGATTTTCTCTTTGATTCTTGTAATCAAAAATACACTTGGTATTGAACCGGAAGCAGTATTGAACATACTCAATCCGTACACTATCCTTGGATTTATTTCAGGCGGTGCGGTAATTTACTGGTTCTCAGGTGCTTCTATGCAAGCTGTTACTACAGGCGCATACAGAGCAGTTGAGTATATTAAAAGAAACATCAAATTAGATGATGAAAATGTTAAGACTGCAAATGTTGCAAATTCAAAAGAAGTTGTTAAAATTTGTACTCAGTATGCTCAGAAGGGTATGATTAACATCTTCATAGCTTTGTTTGCATTTGCTCTTGCATTTGCTTGTCTTTCAGCTCCGGCTTGCAAAACAGTTGCTCCGGTAACTTTCTTTGTAAGCTACCTGATTGCGATTGCAATTTTCGGCTTGTTCCAGGCTGTATTTATGGCTAATGCCGGCGGATGCTGGGATAACGCTAAGAAAATTGTAGAATGTGATCTTTGTGAAAAAGGTACACCGCTTCACGATGCTACTGTTGTAGGTGATACAGTTGGTGACCCGTTCAAAGATACATCTTCTGTAGCTATGAACCCGATTATCAAGTTCACAACTTTGTTCGGTTTGCTGGCTATGGAAATTTCTATCAATGAATCATTCAGACATGTTGCACCTATTGCAGGCTGGATATTCCTGATTGTTGCATTGATATTCGTATGGAGATCATTCTATGCAATGAGAATCCCTCAAAAAACTGAAGAAGAAAAAGCAGAATAGTCTGATTTTCTTATAAAGTTAAAGTCCTCTGGAATTTTATTTCAGAGGACTTTTTTATATATGATATGTATGATTTTTATTTTTTTAGCTGCATTTCTTTTATTTTGTTTTGAGCTTCTTGTATTTTTAAGATATTAAAAATACCCATTAATCTTTGTATTGAAATTAATCCGTCGGAAATAACTTCGGTATTGTAAGATGCAGTTTTCTTCCCATTTGTGTATAAATCAAATGTCCTCATATCTGTGCCATATTCAGAAGGTTCACGCAATACAAGTTTGTGTTTTGTGTCATTTTTAGTTCGGTATTCAAATATGGATTTTATAACCGGTGATACGTTTGGCGCATCCAATTGTGCCCTAAATGATATATTCATACATTCTCCTTTATATGACAGTTTAAAAACCAAAATAATATATTTTGTTATTTAATATATTATTTGTAAAGAATTGTTAAATTTTTTCAAAAAAGTGTTATTAGTTTGTAATAAATGGGAACATATATAGTAGAAGGAAAAAAACAAGATTTCAAATTTCTCTCTCTCTAATTCCTCTCTCTAATATGTGGTAAAGTTTAACCGGCGTGAGTCGGTTTTTTTTTATGCCTTAAATTTAGTGATATTGAAAAATGTTTTTAGTATAATAGAAACACCAATTTATGTCGAAAGGTTTATTATGCTAGAACATATACATGCATTTTTGAGTTATTTTTCAAAATTGTTTGTAACGCTTGACGGTATCGGGCTTGCACCGGTATTTATTGCTCTTACTGCCAATACAAAACAAAAATGGCGAAATATAATGATGAATAAAGCTGTTGTAATAGCCTTTTTCATTCTGTTATTTTTCGCTTATACAGGCTCGGTTGTGCTTGATTTACTTGGTATCAGTCTTACGGCATTAAAACTTGCAGGCGGTATCTTATTGTTAATAATGGCTATAGATCTTGTTCTTGGCAATCCTGAACCTGCTATGAACAATGAAAACAGGGAAGAGAGAAAAGAATCATTGAAAAGAACAGATATATCTGTATTTCCTCTTGCTATCCCTTTATTATCAGGCCCTGCCACTATTACGATGCTTACAATATGTATGAAAAATGCACAAAACAGCCCTATTGACAGGTCTTTAATCATTGCGGCACTGGCAGTGAACCTTATTGTTTGCTGGCTGATTTTGAAGTTTGCATCTAAAGTAAGTCAAATCTTAGGAAAAACCGGTGTTAGTGTAATAAACAGAATTGTTGGAATATTGCTTGCTGCAATGTCGTGTGAGTTTCTGATGACAGGTCTAATTGAGATTTTGAAAAGTATTAAGTAATAAGTGTTGGAAAGCTAAATGTCTAATATTGATTTAATAAAAAAAATTAACGATTTAAAGAAAGAAAAAAAAGCAATTGTTCTGGCTCATACATATCAAAATGTTGAAATAGATGAAGTTGCTGACTATTCAGGAGATTCTTTATATTTGAGCAGAATGGCAGCCAAAACTGATGCTGATATTATTGTTTTCGCAGGTGTATATTTTATGGCTGAAACTGCTAAAATACTTTCACCCCAAAAGACAGTATTACTGCCAAACCTGTCAGCCGGATGTGCAATGGCTGACAAGATAAATTTGGAACAACTGAGAACCTTTAAGTCTCAGTATCCTGGTGTACCTGTTGTCTGTTATGTAAATTCAACTGCTGCCGTAAAATCAGAAGCTGATATATGCTGCACAAGTGCAAATGCTGTCGAAGTAGTAAAATCATTGAATGCAAAAGAGGTTTTGTTTGTTCCTGATCAACATCTCGGTTCTTACGTAGAATCACAGCTCACAGATGTAAAAGTAATTACATATCCGGGATTTTGTCCTATACACCATGATATTACCGTGGAAGATGTTTTGGAGAAAAAATCTGTTTATCCTGCAGCAAAAGTATACGTACATCCTGAATGCAGAAAAAATGTTACACAGCTGGCTGATTTTGTCGGTTCAACAACTGCAATTATAAGGAATATAAAAAATTCATCGGACAGTGAATTTATAATTGTGACAGAAAAAGGTGTTGTTGAGAGACTTGAAAGGGATTGCCCTGATAAAAAATTCATCTTAATAAACCAAAAAGCAATATGTGACAGTATGAAACTGCTGCATCTTGAAGATATATTGCATGCCCTGGAATACAACAAATACGAAATAACTATAGACGAACAAATTGCGAAAAAAGCTTTGTCTTCAATAGATAATATGATAAAAATAGGTGCTTAAAAAATAAGCACCTATTTTGTAATATAATAATTTATGGTTTATATTATATTGCAATTTCCTCAAGCAATACAACTGCATCAACGGCCAGACATTTGCCTTCACCAATCGGTCCCATACATTCCATTGATTTTGCCTTAATAGAGACCTGATTTACATTCAGGTTTAATACATCTGCAAGATTTTGCTGAATTTGTTTTATAAATGGAGATAATCTCGGATACTGAGTTTTTATTGTTGCATCTATGTTGTTAATTCTGTAGCCTGCTTTAATTACATGGTAAAGTGTCTGAGCAAGCAAATCAGTGCTGTCGCACCCGTAATATTTAGGATCATTATCAGGAAAGTGCTGTCCAATATCCCCGAGAGCAAGTGCACCAAATAATGCATCAATAATCGCATGGCAGAGTGCATCAGCATCAGAATGCCCCAGCAAACCTTTATTGTGTTCTATTTTTACACCACCCAGTATCAAGTCTCTGTCATCAGCAAACTGATGAAGGTCAAAACCTTGTCCTATTCTATATCCCATATTTTTCTCCTATAAATTTAGCAACAGCACAAGGTACACCGTCGTTGTCCACTGTTTCTGTCACATAGTCAGCTATTTTTTTTAAATCATTAGTTGCATTACCCATTGCAACTTTAACTCCTGCAGCGAGCAGCATTTCTATATCATTGTCTTGATCACCGCAAGCCATAATTTCATCTTTTTTTATTCCCCATTTATCTGCAAGAAATCTTACGGCATTCCCCTTTGTTGCATCAGGGCTTGAAAACTCACAAAATCTTGGAGTAGAACGAATTACATATAATTTTCCTTTGTATTTTTCCGCCATTTCTTTCTGTAACTTTTCTATCAATTCTGTATCATCGTCAATGGCAAGTATTTTATTTAAACCTGTCAATTCAATATTTTCACTGTTTCCGATTATTTTGTAATCCAGTTCTCGGTCGTCAACATACTGACGTATCAAAGGCGAATCGTGTTCCACCATTAAAACATCATTTATGTAAAGATTGAAGAATATATTTCTTTTTTTTAGTTCTTTAATAACATCTCTCGCAAGATTTTCAGGCATTATATTTTCATAAAGTGTTTTGCATTCACCTTGAAAGTCTTTAATTAGACCACCCTGATAACAGATAATTGGTGTATTTAAACATAAATCTTGTGCTATTGATTTTGTTGCTGCATACATTCTGCCAGTACACAGAACTACTTTTATTCCATCTTCACACAAACTTTTTAGAGTGTCTTTAACCCTTTGAGTGGCGGTATAATCTTTTCTAAAAATAGTTCCGTCAATATCCAGAACAAGCATTTTTATTTTTGACATCTGTTTTGAGAGCTCTCTAATATATATCTGTGAACAGCGCAAATAGTCTTTGCATCATTAATTGTACCATCATTTATGAGATTTTGCACTTTGCTTAACGGAAGTTCAAATTCTTCCAGCACTTCACCTTCATCAGGCTCTGGAACGTCGAAAACAAGATTGTCTGCGCTAAAGAGATATAATTTTTCATCACATATCCCAAATGTAGTAAAAATATATCCGAGCGGTATCCAATTCTTTGCAATATAACCGGTTTCTTCTCGTAATTCTCTTTTTGCTGCATACAACGGGTCTTCTCCTTTTTCTAAACGACCAGCTGGCAGTTCTATTTGAGTTGATTTTACTGCATATCTGTATTGTTTTACTAATAAAATATTGCCATTATCTTTACGTGCAAATATTACTACACCGCCGGGATGGTGTATAATTTCTCTGTGCCGCTTATATTCCTTTTCTCCGTCAGAAAGTATTATTTCATCATCTGTAATATCGAAAATTTTGCCTTTGTATACATTTTTAGATGAAATTGTCTTTTCTTCAAATTTTTCCATGTATTTATACTCCGCTATTAAAATATTATATATTTATTTTAAGAAATCTTTGAAATCTTTATTTTTCACAATTTTGAATCCGCATTTCTCAAATGTTTCACATCCGCCGAGTCTTATTTTTTCTGTTATAAAAGGATACGCTCTGCAATACAAAGATCTGAACAGGTAATCTTTACATCTGTTGTCGTCTCCAAGAGATTTACAGCGAAAAAGCAAAACTCCTTTTTCATTTGAACCATTAATTACAAAATGGTTATATTTTTTGTCAAACTGTTTCATTTTTTCAAACTGTTCTTCAGTTCTAACGTATTCATCTTCAATCATAAATACAATATTTTTGCAGCATTCACCGCACTGATTGCATTTACCCTGTATTTTATATCTTGAAGTGAAAATCTTTGATATATAAAATTTTAGATATAAATATATTGTTTTAAACATTATCTTATCCAAAAATCATTTCTGGCTATTACTCTGTCAAAATCATCAAATGAAAATATCTGCATAAAGTAATATCCGGGTTCATCTATCACAAAATATGACATAAATTCATTTTGTGTAGCATCAATATGAAAATCTTTGGCCCAGTATATTTTATATCCCCAGTGCTCTGTTTTTTGTTCCTTTTTTACTATTTGTACACGTATGTATTCATCTCTAAACCCCTTGGGATTTACTAAGAGGTAATAAACCCTTTGATGCGCATAGAAAAATCGTCCTACATTTTGAATGTTAGTTTTCTGTATCAGCTGATGGCTAAAGTATAATCTTGCACCTTTTTCACCAATATTTCCCCACCGAAAACCGCAGACACAAAGCAAAGAAATTAAGCATAACGGAAGTAAAAAATATTTTAAAGTTCTATTATTCATTATTTTTTATTTTTTAAATACTCGATCTGTGCTTTCACTTGTGCTTTTAGAGTCACATCGTCTGTCAGGTTCAGAAATTTTTCGTAATTTGTTATAGCTAATGCATAATTTTTTTCATTTTCATAAGCTAATCCCAGTGCGTAATATGCATATGCATAATTGGGATCTAATGCTATTACACTGTTAAATGCTTTTTTTGCATTTGCCATATCTTTTAATTCAGCATAGCAAAGACCAGCATTAAACGTAGCATTTGTATTTTTTATATTTTGTAAAATAATTTTATTATATTGCTCAAGTGCTGCTTTGGTATCAGGTTTTTCTTTATATGCATTACCGAGCTTAAGCATTATATCCTCATTTTGAGGACTTAGCTCAAGTGCTTTTTGATACTCAAATATGGCTTTGTCAATAGATTTTTCTTTCATGTATGCATCTGCAAGACCAACATGTGCTTCAGGATTTTTGCTGTCTAAAGATAGAGCCTTGTTGAAAACATCAACTGCTTCTTGGTTTTTGTCATATTTAGAAAGGATATTTCCGTATTCTATAACCGTAGACTGATTGTCAGGCTCTATTTCAAGCGCTTTTTCAAATTTTTCAATTGCTTTAGTTTTAGATCCTATTGTGTCATATGCATTTGCCATAGCTTTATATGCATCTGCATTATTTGCATTCAAAGATGCAGCATCTTCGTAGCAGCTTATTGCTTTTTTCTGAGCACCTGTTTTCATATAAGAATCACCGAGTGATAAATAAGCTTTACCCAGATATTCTTCGACTTTTGGCTCATTTCTTTGCTCATATAGCCCTTTGTATATGGATATTGCTGCTTCATAATTGGACATTGCATGAAGAGCAAGAGCTTTGTTAAATAAGAGATTATAATCATTCTTATCTTGAGCCAAAAGTTCGTCATAAACCTTAATTGCTTCAGCGTAATTTTTGCAAAGATGATAAGTTCGTGCAAGTTCTTTTTTTATGTCAGTATTGTCAGGTGCAAACTCAAGTGCTTTTTTATATATTGCAATTGCTTCGTTATATTTAGCACTTTTTTGATAAACAATACCAAGATTGTAATATGCGGCTGTATCTTTAGGTTTGTATTGAATATACTCTTTATACATGCTGATAGCTTCAGGAGTTTTCCCCATATCTGCAAGTAAATTAGCATAATCCAATTTTAAATCATTCAAATCCGGTTTAATCTGAAAAGCATTTCTAAATTCTATCAACGCCAAATCATCTTTTGAAAGTCTGACATAAGACAGGGCAAGATTTGCATGAGATGCGTAGTCATTCGGATCATTTCTAACTGCTTTTTTCAGCATTTCCACAGCATTTGTATAATCCCCGGAACGAAGCAGAGCAAGACCGTAATTCGGGTATTCCGTAAATCCTGCCGGATCTTTTGTATATAATGTTGCATACTCGTCTGCAGCATCTTGATATTTGTCGAGTTTGAGATATATTGAAGCAAGGTTTTCACGAGCCTCAACATCATCAGGATAATAACCCAAAAATGTCTTAAAATATTTTATTGCCTGCTGATTATCACCTTGCAAGAATTTAACATTGGCAAGGTTTAGATAATTGTATTTGTATTCGGGGAATATAGTGAGAGCCTGATTATAAGCAGAAAAAGCATTGTCATAATCATGCTGCTGCTGCAAAATATTACCTATGCTTATATAAACAACAGCATCGTTTGGCTTCAATTTTATAGCTTTTTTATACGCAACAAGTGCATTCTGCCAATCGCCCATTTCAGAATATATGCCGCCCAGCTTTATATACAAAATAGCCTCATCTGGAGACAAATCAATAGCCAGTTTAATTTTTTCAATTGCCTGGGCATAGTCCGCATTTTTTTCAAGAACATTCGTTTCTTGAAATAATCTATAAGATTCAGCAGACATCTTTGCAGAAACAGATAAAGGCGAAATCGCCAATGATAAAGCTAAAGCTATAATTATTTTTCTTCTCATGGTTTACATTATCATATGATTTGCAAAAAAAAGCAATGACTTATATTTTTAGTTTTTTTGTAAATTTTTATAAAACAAAACATTTAAGTTCACGCAAAAATCTTTATGATGTGTTTTAATACGCAAAAGGAGATTATAATGATTTCTATTTCTGCATCTAATAAAAATTATCTTTCTTTCAGAGCTCTCACACCTGTAAGCTATGTTGTAATTGACGGGCAATGCGAAACCGATTCAAAAATCATTGACGACGTAACGAAACAATTTGTTAAACAAATCAAAGAAGGCCGTGAGCAAGACTCAGAACTTCGTCGTTCACTCAGAAAAGCTACGGGCGATTCATCTCTTGCACAGGCTTATCAGTCTATAAAAAGGATTGGCAAGAACATAATTACCGGACAGGACGCAATCAATCTTGAAAGAATATGGACAAAATCAGCGGCACTTGAACAAAAGAAAAAAGAAGCCTCTGCACTGGTGAAAAAACTAATATCAGGCAAAGCACCATATAAACTGGCATTGATAGCAGAGAAAATAGATATTAAGGGTAAAATTAAATATATAGTCAAAAATCTGTATACAACGATATATTAATTTTCATGCTAGAATTTTACATGTAAATGAATTTATAAGCATGAGGTTATTATTATGACGACAAATGAACTTTCACCTTTGCAAAAAGCAAGATTGAATTTTAAACCTGTTCTTCCAAAAACACTGGCTGAAGGCATCAAAAAAGTTGAAGTTATTGAAGGTGCTAAAACAGAATGTGTAAAAGATCAGGAAGAAATTAAAAGACTCTTCCCTAACACATACGGGAAATGCACAGTTACATTCAAAAGCGGTTCTGAAAAAGAATACTCAGCAAAAAATGTAGGTGTAATCCTTTCTGGCGGTCAGGCTCCCGGAGGACACAATGTTGTTGCCGGATTATATGATGCATTAAAACAAGCTAACAAAGAAAGCAAATTATACGGATTTCTTGGCGGCCCTTCAGGCATCATTGATGGTGAATATATTGAATTCACTGATGAAATAATTGATGCATACAGAAATACAGGCGGTTTTGATATTATCGGCTCAGGAAGAACAAAACTTGAAACAGAAGAACAATTCCAAAAAGCTCTCGCAAATTGCAAAAAATTAAACATTACTGGTATTGTAATCATTGGCGGCGATGATTCTAATACTAATGCGGCAATGCTTGCTGAATGGTTTGTTCAAAATAATGCAGGTATTCAGGTTATCGGCTGCCCGAAAACAATTGATGGTGACTTGAAAAATGACCAAATTGAAATCTCCTTTGGTTTTGATACTGCAACAAAAACCTATGCTGAATTAGTTGGAAACATCCAAAGAGATGTTAACTCAGCAAAAAAATATTGGCACTTTGTCAAAGTTATGGGCAGAAGCGCTACTCATGTTGCTCTTGAAGTTGCTCTGCAAACTCAGCCAAACATAACTTTGATTTCAGAAGAAGTGGAAGAAAAGAAGCTTTCTCTTAAACAAATAGTTGATTATATGGCTAATATCATTGCACAACGTGCAAATGACGGTAAAAACTTTGGGGTTGCTCTTATTCCTGAAGGTTTAATTGAATTTATACCCGAAATGAAAAGAATGATTGCAAACCTCAACGATGTTATGTCAACTCTTGAACAGGATGCTTCTTACAACAAACTTACTGTTCCTGCAGATAGATTTGACTTTATCGAAAGCAGATTGGAACCTGATAATGCAAAAGTATTTGAATCTCTTCCTGTTCTTATCAAAGCACAATTGTTAATGGACAGAGATCCTCACGGAAATGTTCAGGTTTCAAAAATTGAAACTGAAAAACTTTTAATCGAAATGATTAAAGTAAAACTCGATCAAATGAAAGCAGAAGGCGAATTTATGGGTAAATTTTCAGATCAATGCCATTTCTTCGGTTATGAAGGAAGATGCGCATTCCCTTCTAATTTCGATGCAAATTACTGCTATGCTTTAGGATTCAATGCTTATGCTTTAATGCAGGCAGGCATGACCGGTTATCTTTCTTCCGTAAGAAATCTTACAGCACCTTCAACAGAATGGGTTGCCGGCGGTGTACCTTTGACAATGATGATGAATATGGAAAAACGTCACGGGCATATGAAACCTGTTATTCAAAAAGCTCTCGTAAAACTTGACGGGCCTGTTTTCAAAAAACTGGAAGCAAACAGAGAAGACTGGGCTATGAACGACAGATATATGTTCCCGGGCTCAATTCAATACTGGGGCCCATCAGAAGTTTGTGATATTACAACACAAACACTTAAATTGGAAAGAGAAGCTGCTGCTGCTCTGGTATAGAAATTATAATTTTATAAATTTAAAAAGGATTTCTGTTCTTCAGAAATCCTTTTTCTTGCTTTAATATTTGTAAATTTTAATTATATAACTGCGCTTAAAAGGTTATATTTGTTGTTTAATGAATTTGATTACTCTTTAAGAAATCGAGGTTATTAATGAAAGTTAATTCTATTTCTGCGTCAAATAAGTACAATAATTTAGCATTTTCAGGTGTCTGGAAAGAAAGAAAAATTTATAATGCGGCAGATTATCATATTTACAATAAAAAAGTGTATGTACCTGACGAATTTGAAACACCGGAAGAAATAGCTATGGCCTGGAAAAAAGAAACCGGTCTTTTTCCGATTGACTGGGTTAAAAAAGTTAACCCTTTTAATCAGGTAACAAAATCTCCTCAATACGGACAGGAAAGAGACACAGAATATAGTATAAAAGATAAAAAATATCTCCCTTATGAGGTATTGAAGGCATCAGCATTGCTGAAAAATGATACGCTTTTCAATGATAACGAAAAAGTCAAGAATTTTATTGATATTGCTGAACTAGCAATGATGGAAGATAATAAGGAAGAAGCAAAATTATACGAAAAGAAAATAGTAAGGGAATTTGCTTCACAAACTCACCCAAGAGGGAAACTTGCAATAGCTTCCCTTATGGATGAATATAAAAATCGTTGGGGAGATGAAGTTTATGCAAGAGATAAATATAATCCACGAGCAGATATTTTTGAAGACTCTGACACTATGCTGAAAAACATTAATGGTTAGAGCTTACAAGTGTTATGTATCGAAGTAAAAAATCTGATGAAAAGTGGAAAGTGTGCAGTTTTTGCAAATTTATAAGAAGATGTTCTGTCGGTCAGGGACGAATAAAAGATCTTGCAAACAATCCTGTGGCTTACAATGATATCGGATGCTTTGATTACGAAATTTATAAACAATCTACTAAAGGACATCAATTAGGGCTATTTGAATAGAGATAAAAATCACTCGATTTAATACAACAGAGACTTTATTCTGCTGCGCAGATTACTATCAATCTTTTTGCTTGACATTGTTTCTTGTGCTTAATAATATAATAATACTGATACACAAGGTATCTTTTAAATAAAACCATTGGGGCGTCGCCAAGTGGTAAGGCAGCTGGTTTTGGTCCAGCCATTCCGGAGGTTCGAATCCTTCCGCCCCAGCCACTAAAAAGCTCTCGAAAGAGGGCTTTTTTATTACGGAAGGATTCTTCGAATCCCCCTCTCACAAATATGACATTTAGTCATATTTGTTCGGCAGAGTGCCCCAGCCATTAAAAAGCTCTCGAAAGAGGGCTTTTTTATTACGGAAGGATTCTTCGAATCCCCCTCTCACAAATATGACATTTAGTCATATTTGTTCGGCAGAGTGCCCCAGCCATTA
>CALUQG010000023.1 GCA_944322855.1 Candidatus Gastranaerophilales bacterium | reverse complement strand
GACTCTGTCAAAAAAGTTATGGACAAAAACATCGAAAGAACTTTCAAAGTCTTCTCTTAATCGATGAGTAAAGAAGATTTAAAGCCCGGTAATAAAAAACCGGGCTTTTTAGGTTCAAAAATAATACATTTTTGAAAATTAAATTTAACAAAAAGAAAAGAACATATTTTCAAAAACAAGACCTGGTTTTATATAGGCTTCAAGCTCTTTTTTGGCATGCTGAATTTTTTGGATGTCCTTTTTAATTTTTTGAATAAGAAGCTTGTTTTCCAAATTTGATTTTATCAAAAAAGCAAAATATGCTTCCAGACAATCCATTACATATTCAGGCTTATACCCTTTTTCTTCACAAACAGACTCAAGAGCTTGTATTATGTTAAAGACCTCTGATTTTTTTATATAAGGATATGATGCCATTATATCTTTCAAAAATTCTATATCATAATCCTTATTATTTAATGAAGGAATATAAAAGCACTGTGAGCGAGAAATTATTGTTTCAATAATATTTTCTTTGTCTTCTGTTAAAAAGATAAAAAGCGTCTTCTCAGGCGGTTCTTCAATTGATTTTAATAATGAATTTGCAGATGCTTCAATCAGTACATCTCTTGTTAACGGTTCAGGAAGCCAGTTTTCCTGTGGGAATTTAAAATTCAGCATTTCAAAATCCTGCAGATGTTTTTTCTCACCAACATCCGGTTCTGAAAGTTTTGAGTCACAGAATATAAAAACACGATAATATTCAGAAGTATTAATCAAGCTGTTATTAATCATTAGAGTTTGTTTTATGGATATAACCCTGCTTGAAGTGTCATCAGATGGTTTGTTGTCATTTTTGGAAATTGTAAGAACAGCAGGATGCTGACTGTTTCTAATCCAGCTGCAATTTATACAATCACAATCATAACTGCCGTCTTTAAGACAGTTTAATTGTCTTGCAATATCCATTGCTATGTAATATTGAGAAATCGTATCCTGCCCGTACAAAACAATTGATTGAGCAAAACTGCGATTTGTATTTTTCATTGCAGTTTCAAAATAATTTGTAAAATATTCAAATTTTCTTTTTAATACTGGATGAAACATATTTCTCTCTGATACTCCTTAGTCAAGCAGTGCCATTTCAACCGGCAATTCATAAAAGGCCATTTCTCCTGTTTTTACCCGGTATTCAGCTTCAAGAAGATTTTTTCTTATTTTTATCAACCTGTCTACAGGCACAGTCCTGAGTTTTTCAAGATGTTTTTTCACAATAAATTCAGGCAAATGATTTCTTGAAGCAATTTCAAAAGGGCTCAAAGTTGCTGATTCTATTTTAATAGAAGTTAATTTTGTAAAATTTGTCTGCAATACAGCAAGAATCTCAAGGTAATGCTTGTTAATGCATAATTTTCTAAATTCCAGCAGAGCCAAATCTTTTTGACCCTTTAAAAGATAATCCGTAAGTGCAAAAATATCATCAGTAGACGTACAGATATTTGTAATATCTTCTTTTTTTACAGATTTTGAAGGATATATTGCAAGCTTAAGTTTATCAAGCTCATTGTTGACAGTTCTCAAATTTGTTCCCAAACGTTCAATCAAAAACTGAACCGCATCAGATGACATAATCAAATCCTTAGATTTAACCTGTTTTAAAATCCACGATGACAATTCTTTTTGATATGATTTGAACTCGGGGAACTCTGTTACCTGAGCATATTTTGAAAAAATCTTAAATAGTTTGCGTCTTGTATCTATTTTTTTTGTGGTTTCTCTTTCAATTTTGCATACAAAAACTATATGCAAAGTTTCTCCGACAGACTGCATACAGTGTTCAATTTCTTTGAGTTCTTTATCTTCAAAGCTTATTTTACCTTTTGTATCGAAAAAATATTTTTCACAGTTTACAACAGCAAGAACATTTCCAAACATCAAAGAAGGTGATCGCAAGATATCGATGAGTTCTTGATATTTTGGGTTTTCATAATGTCTGTAGTTTGTAGAAATAAATGCTTTATCCACAATTTTTGCTTTGAGTTTTTGAAGCTCAAGCTCTATAAGAAAATCTTCCTGTCCGTAGAAAAAATACAGCATGCTTATATTGTAGCACGGTTGAATTTTAATCTACATATTTTCTTGCACAATCAAACATTGCATCTACAAGTCCCTGATTTGTCTGCAAATTCATGCCTGCAGACTGAAACATTTGTCTTGCACGCTGTTCCCAGAAAGGATAAATTTCTTCTTTTGTAATATCAAGAACCTGCGCTATCAAAGAAAGCTCTTTCCAATCCAGAGGTACCGGTCTGGCTCCTCTCAAAATATCCACAATTTCTACACGTTTTTTACGTGGAAAACTTTTTAAAAGCTGCACGGTAGAAATTCCTTTTTGATGTTGCCTATCTTTTAAAAATTCAACAGCTTCGTCAATAATAATAGGTTCCTGCGGTATTTTATACTCGACAAATTCCTCAGGCTCAATATCCATTACAGCAGCAATTCTTTCCAGCGTAATTCCTCTTGTCGAAAATGGAATTGCACTGTCAATCAGATTATAAACGTAAGAAAGAGTCACTCCTATCATTTCTGCAAAGTCTTTTTTATGCAAATGGTTTGACTCCAAAAAATTCGCGACTTTTTCACTGCTTTTTAAATTAACTATAGCTTTGCTTTTGGTTGACATTAGTCTCCTCCGTCCCTAAAATATAAAGTGTTTGGCAAATATTTTAAAAAGTTTTGAAATTTTGTTTGAAAATATTATTAAAAACTACCTAAAAATTTCATATTATATAGATAAACGGTTTTAAACTTTTTGTTATTGGTAAAAAGTATGTAACGTTTGGAGCAATCTTATTTTCTTCAAAACTAAAAGTCAGATTTAATATAAAGAAAGAGTAAAAAATGAAATTGATAACAGGGCTCGGAAACCATGGAGACAAATACAAATTCACAAGGCACAATGCAGGGTTTATGGCACTTGATTATTTGAGCCTCAATTCCAAGTTCGGTTCGTTTGATTTTACGTATGAAGCAAAATTTAAAGGAGAAATTGCAAAAACAAACTTTAACGGTGAAACTTTGATATTCTTAAAACCCCACACCTACATGAATTTGTCCGGTGAAGCCGTAACAGCAGTTATGAACTTTTTCAAAATTTCTAAAGAAGACCTTCTGGTAATTCATGATGATATAGACCTTCCGGTTGGAAGAATTCGTTTCAGGGCTAAAGGTTCTGACGGAGGGCAGAAGGGAATACGCTCTATCATTCAGATGCTTGGCGGAGCAAATGATTTTGACAGACTGAAAATAGGTATAGGGCCGCAGCTGAATTTAAGTGCAGAAGCTTATGTACTTCAAAACTTTTCAGATGAGCAGCTTAAAGAGATGAAAGATGTACTAAAAAGAGTCGAAGCAGCTGTCGAGACATATCTTCTCGAAGGATTAAATGCTGCACAAACAAAATTCAATTAGAACTTTCTTTTAGTGCCCCACAGTTTGTGCCGTCTGTTGTGCCGGCAGAAGAAATCTGAAATAAATATATACAGAACTCATTACAAGAGACACAAAAGTTATTCCTGCGCCGTATTTTAAATATTTCATAAAAGAAATAGGTTTGCCGTGTGCAGCAGCTGTTTCGGAGACTATTACGTTTGCAGCCGCACCTATAATAGTCATATTTCCGCCAAGGCAGGCACCAAGAGACAAACACCACCACAAAGGATGTGCATAAGCAGCTCCTTCCACAAGTTGAATTTGATAAATCATAGGAGCCATTGTAGCTGTGTAAGGAATATTGTCTACAATACCGGACAAAATACCGGATGCCCACAATATAAGCATTGCAGCTGCGGATTCATTTCCGTTTGTAACATCAAGTATCCATTTTGCCATAACTGATATTCCGCCTGCGGCTTCAAAACCTCCGATAATTATAAATAATCCGATAAAGAAAAAAATTGTATTCCATTCAATACCGTTTAAAACTCGTTTCGGACTTTCAAAAATCATCAGAATACTTGCACCCAGAAGGGCTATAACATGGGATTCAACATGAATTAAATCATGTAAAATAAATCCGAGAATAACAAGCACCAAAACAACTGATGAGCGTATTGCAAGCGCTTTATCTGTAATGGTATTCGAATTATCAAGATGAGCAACAGCCTCCATTTTTTCTTTTGATGCAACAAGGTCTTTCCTGAAACATAACCACAGTATAAAAAGCGTCACGAGAAGTATTAAAAATACTATATCAGTCAGTTCTAGCAAAAATGTCATAAATGTAAATCCGGCTTTGCTGCCTATTATGATATTTGGAGGGTCTCCTATCAAAGTAGCCGTACCGCCTATATTTGAAGAAAGAATTTCTGTAATCAAATATGGTATGGGATTTATATCCAGATTTTTTGCAACCAGAAATGTCACAGGGACAACAAGGATAACCGTAGTGACATTATCCAGAAATGCAGAAGCAAAAGCTGTAAAAAATCCTAAAGCCAGTAAGATTTTTACAGGATGCCCCTTGGTCTTTTTTAAAAGACCGTTTGCAATCCAGTTAAAAATACCGCTTTTACTCGCAATACTTACAATTATCATCATGCTTACAAGCAGAAATATTACATTAAAATCGACAAAATTTATAAAATAATGAGGATCAATCACTGCTTCATGACCTTTTGATTGGGCAAGAAGACCCAGTATAAGAGTTAATGCAGCACCAATCATTGCAACTGTTACTTTTGAGATTTTTTCCCATGCGATAAATATATATGCAACAATCAATATAAATGTCGATGCAGCAAGAGCGTGTGATTGAATATAGCCGGTAATAATTTCCATAACCCCTCCTTAGTATGCAGACTCTAGCGTAACATACAAATTTTTAAATAACAAATTTTTTATTTTATGAATATTTGTATTTCAAGTATTTTTTTGAGATAATTCAAAGAAAGACATATTTTTTGCAGGCATACTGGCTTGTTTATGTTTTTGGTATGTGGATAACTAGTACAGAGAGTGAATTATGGGACTGTTAGAATTTTTTAAAGAACCTCCAATAGCTGAACCTATTAAAGATGAAGAGTTAGTAAAAAAAACATATTCACATTTTCGTTGGAGAATGTTTTATTCCTGTTTTATAGGCTATGCAATATTTTACCTTTGCAAAAAGAATATTGCTGCAGCTTTGCCATCAATGAGTAAAGAGCTCGGCTATTCAAACCTTGAACTCGGGGTAATCGGAAGTTCCTTATACCTGACTTATGCTGTAGGAAAATTTGTAAACGGAATGATTGCTGATCGTTCGGATGTTCGAAAATTCTTACCGACCGGTTTAATTCTAGCAGGTCTCGCCAATATATGTTTTGCACTCAGCTTTTTTGTATTCACACCGGGGAAATTCACTTTCTTTGGATTACCGTCTGCCACAATCCTTTTGTGGGTGCTTGCATTTTTCTGGGGATGCAACGGCTGGTTCCAGTCAATGGGTTTTCCTCCTGTTGCAAAAAGCTTAACTTACTGGTTTTCAAACTCTGAAAGAGCCACAAAATGGGCTATGTGGTCTACATCACATCAGACAGGAACTTTCCTTGCGGTATTGCTTTCAGGTTTTGTAATTGCAAAATTCGGCTGGCAGGCTGCATTTATAATTCCTGGTATACTTGCTATACTTGTTGCACTGTGGATGTTCAACAGACTCAGAGATAAACCGCAGACAATAGGTCTTCCGGATATTGAAGAATATAAAGAACCTGAAAAAGCTAAAGAAACTGCAAAAGTGGAAACAGAAGATGACGGAATGACATATGTACAAATTTTAGTAAAAAATGTACTTACAAACAAAGCCGTCTGGGCACTTGCTCTTGCTTATGTATTTGTTTATGTAATAAGATTCGGTACAGAAGACTGGATTATCAAATATCTTGTTGAAGCAAAGAAAAATACTCTTGAACTGGCATCAATGAAGCTTGCATGCCTGCCTCTATTCGGATTTTTCGGAACAATTTCAGCAGGTTTGATTTCAGACAAAATATTCAAAGGTCAAAGAGCACCTATCAATGTAATTTTTCTTGTTGGTGTAATAATATGTATGCTGGGTTTATACTTTAACGGAACCGGCACAAACTTTATTGATAACGCATTTTACGCAATAACCGGTAAATCAATGATTGATGTATTAAAAATAAACGGATCAGGAGTAATCGACGTACTGCTGATAGGTTTTTCCGGCTTCTTCACATACGGGCCTCAAATGCTTATCGGCGGTGTATGTGCAATTGAATCAAGCTCCAAAAAAGTAGCGTCCGCAGTAACAGGTTTTACCGGAACTTTCGGATATGTAGGAGCAATGCTTTCAGGCCTCGGCACCGGCTTTGTTGTTGATAAATTCGGATGGAACGGTGCACTTGCATTCTGGGGTATTTCTGCATTAATATGTGCATTGATATGTTTGCCTATGTGTTTTAAAAAGAAATCAGCATAAACAAAAACCTTGAAAAGGAGAAAATAAAATGAAACTATCACAAAGATTAGATAAAATTCCACCGTACCTGTTTGCGGAAATAGACAGAAAAATTGCCGAAGCAAAAGCAAAAGGACACGAAATTATTTCTCTCGGTATAGGAGACCCCGATACACCGACTATACCATCTGTTGTCGAAGCTATGCATAAAGCAATAGACAACCCCAAAAATCATGATTATCCGCCGTATAACGGCACAGAAGCATTCAGAAAAGCTTCTTGTGAATGGATGAAAAAACGTTTCGGTGTTGAATTAAATCCAGATACACAGATGCTTTGTAATATCGGTTCAAAAGAAGCAATTGCGCACGTGTTTTTTGCTTTTGTGGATGAAGGTGATTACACCCTTATCCCTGACCCCGGATATCCGGTATACAAAAACGCAACTATATTTGCCGGCGGAACACCTTATTCAATGCAATTAAAAGCTGAAAATAATTTTCTTCCGGACTTTGATGAGATACCGGAAGATATCGCAAAAAAATCAAAACTTATGTTTTTAAACTATCCTAACAACCCGACAGCAGCAGTTGCTGACAAAGATTTTTACAAAAAAGCTGTTGATTTCTGTAAAAAATATGACATACTCTTATGCTCGGATATGGCATATTCAGAAATGACTTATGACGGTTATAAAGCACCTTCTGTTCTGGAGGTTGATGGTGCAATGGATTGTGCAATAGAGTTTTATTCACATTCAAAATCATACAATATGACAGGCTGGAGAGTCGGTTTTGTATGCGGTAATGCTCAAGCAATTAAAGCTCTCGGCACAATCAAAAATAACATAGATTCAGGAACATTCAAAGCTATCCAAGAAGCTGCTATTGAAGCATACAATGCACCTTCTGAACAGATTGAAAAACTCAATCAAATGTATCAGGAACGTAAAGAAGTTATGGAAGAAGGATTGAGAGATCTCGGCTGGAATGTTAAACCATCAAAAGCCACATTCTATTTATGGCTGCCTGTTCCTGAAGGATTTACTTCTGAAGAGTTTGTCACTGTAATGCTTGAAAAAGCACATGTAGTTGTTCCTCCGGGAAATGGGTACGGAAAATACGGCGAAGGATTCTTCCGTATCGCTTTAACAAGACCGGTAAGCGAACTTCAAGAAGCATTAAGACGTATGAAACGTGCAGGAATAAATTATAAAATGACAAAATAATTTACAATACAAACAAAAAAGGAACAACTAATGTTGTTCCTTTTTTTATATTAATTTTTGAATTTAAACTCTTCCATACATGTCTTCAAAACGAACTATATCATTTTCATCAAGAATATCACCCTGCTGTACTTCTAAAATTTTCAAAGGCTCATCATAAGGATTTTGAAGAGAGTGTTTTTCTTCTACAGCCAGATCAACACTGTCACCACAGTTCAATTCTAGATATTCCTCACCTTTTACAACAAGCGCCTTTCCTTCCACAACCACCCAGTGTTCGCTTCTGTGATGATGCAATTGCAAACTCAGCTTAGCACCCGGATTTACATAAATACATTTTGTCAAAAACCCTTTGCCCTCATTAAGCACCTGATAATATCCCCATGGCCTATATACTGTTTTATGCGTATACTGGGTTGTATCATGGATTTCTTTAAGGTGGTTAACAATTTTTTTAACTTCATGAGATCTATGTCTGTCACATACAAGAACGGCATCTTCTGTTTCAACAACTACAGTATCTTTCAGTCCGATTGTGGTAATCAGTTTCGATGTTGAATAAACCATAGAGTCCCTGCTGTCCAAATCAAGGACATTTCCCATTATATAGTTTCCGTTATCGTCTTTTTCTGAAATATCATAAATTGCTTCCCAGGAGCCGACATCTTTCCAATCACATTCCAGCGGAATCATTGCGAGTTTTTTTGTATGCTCCATAACAGCATAATCAATTGAAATATCAGGCATATCTTTGAAATCCTGATAAGGAATTGTTGGTGTTTGAGAGGAAATATCAGCAAGTTTCATTATGTTATATATATCCATCTCATATTTCTTGAGTTCAGCCATCATTACAGAGGCTTTGAATACAAACATACCACTATTCCAATAGTATTTGTCAGATTCAACAAACTCCTGTGCTGTTTCAATATCAGGTTTTTCTGTAAAAGATTCTACTTTCAATCCGTTATGAACAATTGTTTTTATTTTTCTGTTATTTTTGGCTCTTATATAGCCAAGCCCTGTATCCGGTTTATCAGGACGAACACCAAATGTAACTATATAGTTTTGTTTTGCCAGTTCTATACCTGCAGAAACAGCTTCACAATATTTTTCATTATCAGTAATAAGATTATCTGAAGGTACAGCAACAATTATCGGATCTTCTTTAAGATTTTTGTCTTCCTGAAGCATTTCAATATATTTTATGGCAAGAGCAATAGCCGGAGCTGTATTTTTGCATTCAGGTTCTGTTATGACTCTGTAACTTGATTTTCTGCAAAATTTTTCCTGCATTTCTTTCAGCTGTGCCTTAACCTGGCTTTCAAGTTTTACGTTAGTGATACTCAAAATATTTTTGTCGTCTACGCAGTTTACCAGTCTTATAAAAGCAGACTGAAACAATGTATAATCGCCTTCAATCTTCATAAGCTGTTTTGGATGAAGTTCTCTGCTCAGCGGCCACAATCTGCTGCCTGAGCCGCCTGCCAAAATTACTGCATATACATTACTCACTGCCATTGATACTCACTCCTGATTTTTCTAATTCTTCCTGTTATATTCAGGTTCTTATCAAAGTATATATTAAAATATTATTACTTTAAAGTACCTTAATAAACAATAGAGTGACAAAACTTAATATTTGCCATTATTTTATAATTCATTTGTCTTTGAAGCATAAGTTTAATACGAAAGAGCACGATACTTCTCTTTATCGTGCTCTTTTATTTTTACAATTTAAGCTTTTTCAAAAAGTACAGAAGTTACTCAACATACATCAAGACTTGACCGTACTCAACAGCTTCGCCGTCTTTTACACAGATTTGTGTAACTTTGCCTGAAACCTCAGATTCAATTTCGTTCATAAGTTTCATGGCTTCAATAATGCACACAACCTGACCTGTAGAAATTGTCTGACCAACTTCAACAAATGGCTTTGCCCCGGGAGATGAAGCGAGATAGAAAGTACCAACCATAGGAGATGTAATCGGCTTGCCTTTCGGAGCTTCTTCTTTAGGTTCTTCTGCAGAAGCAACAGCAGCTTGAGGTTGAGCAGCAGGAACTGATGCAACAGCCTGAGGCACTATAGTTTGTGCCTGAACAACAGTCTTTTCTTTTCTTACGACAATAGCGTTTTCGCCTTCTTCAAGAGTAAGTTCTGTCAACTCGCTGTCAGAAACCATTTTGACTAACTGTTCAATATATTCCAAATCAAAATTCATAAGTTTATCCTTTTCTGTGTTAACTGTCCGGTATAGCAAACCCTCTAACCGTATATCAGCCTAAACTCTGTCAAGATACTCATTTGTTCTGGTGTCGACTCTAATTCTGTCACCGTTAGAAATAAAGAAAGGAACGTTTACGACAGCACCTGTTTCCAAAGTAGCAGGTTTTGTACCGCCCTGTGCAGTGTTTCCTTTTTCTGACGGAGGAGTATCCACAACTTCAAGTTCTACATGGTTAGGCATATCCAAACCGATAATTCTGCCATCATGAAGTAAAATATTCACATTCATGTTCTCTTTCAAATATTTTACACCGTCGCCGATATGATCTTCTGTAACAGCAAGCTGTTCATAAGTTTCTGTATCCATCATTATGTAATCAGCGCCTTCTTTATAAAGATATTGCATTTCTCTTTTGTCGAGAGTAGCCTTTGCAACTTTTTCACCGGCTCTGAAAGTTTTTTCTACAACGTTTCCTGTTTCAACATTTTTGAGTTTTGTTCTTACAAACGCAGCGCCTTTACCGGGTTTTACGTGTAAAAATTCAACAACTGACCACAAACCGTTGTCAAGTTCCAATGTCAATCCTGTTTTTAAATCGTTTACTGAAATCATTAGGTTTTCCTCAATTCATCTGATGTATAAAATCTTAACATAAAAATTTATATCTTTAAAATTTTTAGACTATAAATATTAACAAAAATAAATTTTCATATGATAAACTGTAACCCTAAATACCTTGAGAACGGCAATTCTAGCATGACAAAAAGACAAGACACGGATTTGCTAGTGCAGAGTCGACCGTAGGGTGCGAGCACATCCTGTTAGGGCGGACATTATTCCGCCCGAACGGCCAATAATCCAAGACACGGATTTTGGCTAGTGCGGAGTCGACCGTAGGGAGCGAGCACGTCCTGTGAGGGTGGACGTTACTCCGCCCGAACGGCCAATAATCCAAGACATCTTGCACAAAATATTATCAATTGTCACCCTGAATTTATTTCAGGGTCTTACCGGCTATGCGTTTAGCACCAAGTTTTTTTTAAGATTCTACACTTCGTAAGGACAGGCGCACACAAAATTTTTAAGATCCTGAACATACCGGTCTAAAGCGTTAACCCCAAAATCACGCTTCAGGATGACAGGGGTCGTCGGTTGGGCATACTTGCCCAACAACATAGATAAAGTCCTTGTAGAGCGAGCACGTCCTGTGAGGGCGGACGTTACTCCACCCGAACTGCCAATAATCCAAGACATCTTGCACAAAATATTATCAATTGTCACCCTGAATTTATTTCAGGGTCTTACCGGCTATGCGTTTAGCACCAAGTTTTTTTAAGATTCTACACTTCGTAAGGACAGGCTCACACAAAATTTTTAAGATCCTGAACATACCGGTCTAAAGCATTAACCCCAAAATCACGCTTCAGGATGACAGGGATATCATTGAATGCTGTTCGGCAAGTGTCTTGGGGTCGTCAGTTGGGCATACCTGCCCAACAGCACCAACGACATTGATAAAGAGAAGTTTGTTGTTTCCCCTTACGGGTCAACCCTCACCCCTACCCTCTCCCGACGGAGAGGGAAAAATAATTATCTGACAATATTAACAGCAAGGGGTTCGGGGACAGCATGTCCCTGATAGCGAAGTCTATGGATTAAAGCTTTTTAGCATTTGAAGAAAATTTACTCAGTCTTGTACTGAGAAATTTTCGCACAAAGGCTTTAAAAGCTCTTTTGATATAGCGTGTTTTGCCTTCTTTTGCCGTTGAGCTGGAGCGAAACGTGCAAAATGGCTTCACGGAATTTCTTTTATTTATATTCTTCATTTTGATTAGTAAATAGTGAACTTTCTTTGGTTCGTTTCTTTCTCTTTTAATCGCAAAAAAGAGAAAGAAATGAACATAATAAAAATAACAAAGAAATTATTGTTTTTATTTTCCACCCATTCTTTATATAAAGAACGGGTGGAGCCCAAGAAACCCCGACCTGATGCTACGTTCATACAGAAAGTAACACAAACCTGTGCTCGGCAACTCGGCACGTAAAAATTGCTAAAGTATAAAAATTAATTTGATACAAACAATTTCCCGTGCCTCAAACAAACCTCGCTTGTAGTTGTTTGTGAAACTTTCTGTAATTCACTACGCAAAGGTCGGGGGGTGCGGTATTCTCAGATTCGAATGTTTTTTTATTTTCCTACTGATTAATTCCATTTTTTGGGGTACAGATCATACCAGCCCAACCTGTAATTCTTATATTTTGAATAAATTGGTGGGCACACTCCGTTTTGCCCACACTACTTACTGGGGTTGATGACGTTGGGCAGGTATGCCCAACCTACGTTGTGTTCGCACGGGATCCGCATCTTGGATTATTGGCAGTTCGGGCGGAGTAACGTCCGCCCTCACAGGACGAGCTTGCTCCCTACGGTCGACTCCGCACTAGCCAAAATCCGCTATGCCCAACCGGCAGCCCCTTTCAGTTCGTCCGTCCGCAATTTCGCTCCCATTGGAGAGGGAGAAAATTTGTTGAGATTGTCTGTATAATTTTATTTCCTAAGGAATGATTAAAAATTTCTGTGTACTATCTTTTTTATTAAAACAAACAAAAAATAGAACAGAAGTATAACCTTTTTGTCCTGTTTTTCTTTGTTTTTTGCAAAAACATTCTGCTTTTGGATTATATTTTCGGGATTAAATTTTTATGAAGAATTTTTAAAAAAGGGGAATTGAGACATTCAAAAAAACAGTTTACTTTGAGTGCGGATATGTACAAACGGTTTTTTGCGATGAGATTGTCATTAATTTGTATAAAAAAATATTTTTGCCTGTTATTTCTCTTAACTTTGTTTTGTTCGATAAATCCTGCATTTTGTGCAGACAATTTGAATACAAAATTAAACGAAATAGAGATGAATTATTATGGATATAAGTTTTCAGACGATTTATCCTCGAGATTGTCAAGACTTGAGACATCCATTTACGGCACTGTAAGCAGCAAAAATCAAAAAACACGTGTTGATAAATTGTATAATGATATGGTTCTTGCGGCAAAAACAAATGAAACAGCCGCCATTTCTTCTAACAAACCACAGAATATCGGTCCGAAAGCCGATGACGGAATAAAATATCCTGTTGTGGATAAGATGGAAGAACAGGTGTTTCACAAATCTTTTACAAATGATGATATATATGTAAGATTGTCCCGTCTTGAGAAACAGACATTCAAAAAAGAAAGCACCCTCTCTTTAAATGAAAGAGTGGATGCTTTACGCAGCAAAATTTTAGGAGGGACTCAAGATAACGGTTATGTAAAAATAGATCCTTCTGTTGAGGAAATTGTTCTGGAAAACGGTCAGAAATATTATGGAGACAATGATAAAAATCATGGTTTTAATATTGATGAGAGTGATGAAACTTCACACTACAACTATTACAGCTATGAAAACTCCAAAAATCATATCTCTGAGGCTAAACCGGAATATTCAGACGATTATCAGAACCAAAATTATGCACAGAATTACGATCTGGACATTTTGGAAAAGAGCCTGCTCGGCAAAAGATATACCGGCGACTCATCTTCCAAACGCCTTGCCAGATTGGAGACAAAAGTCTTTAGCAGAACATTTTCTGATGATGAAGACTCCCGTATCCAGAGACTTCTGGCTGTGACCACAGCACAGAAAACTTCTCAGGAATATGATTCCAATAAGTGGGCACGCAGGCTGAATGCAGGCATGCAGATAGGAAGCATTCTCCTTATGGTTCTGGCAATGATACTTTAGCCGATATTAATCATACAGGTTTGTAAATGGGCCAAACACTGCGTTGTATACTCCCGTGAAAGGTGTCATAACTTTTTGGAATATAGATTTCTTTTGCGGCTGAGCACAATTGTTGCAAGGCGGAACGTATGTTCTTTGTGCAACAGGTGCTACTATGTAAGAATAAGAAACCGGTGCGGCTGCACCTGTAGGGAGCCCCATTTTGCAGGATATTTGGTTGTTATTCAGCGGACAAGCGCCAAAAGCTGTTGATGAAAGCATAATTGTTGTTGCCGCCGTTACTGCAGCAATTGATAATATCTTTTTCATGTTAATCTCCTTTTTTGTGCGTAAGCTTGTTTTTGCTTACTTTTTCATTTTTACATTCTTTCAGGAAATTACATTGCCCTAACAGACTAAGTAAATTTATAGTCCTGTATGATTACAATTTGGTAAAATACGGCTAAAATATGATATAATCACTTTATTGTTTAAGTACAGCATATCTGAGACCACAAGGGAGTTTTTTATTTATGTCAGAAGAAAAAAAGAACACAATATATTTTGTAGATGTAACAAACAGAGACGGTGTACAGACTTCACGTCTCGGGCTGGCAAAACTCCAAAAAACAATAATAAATATAATGCTTGATGATATGGGGATAACTCAATCAGAATTTGGGTTTCCGACAACAAAACATGAACTGAATTACCTCAATGGAAATCTGGAACTTGTGGATAGAGGTGTAATAACCAAGACAAAATTGTCAGGATGGATGCGTGCTATTGCAAATGATGTCGTTGAATCCTTCAGAAATGTCCCGAGACTCAAATATGTTAACCTTTCACAATCTACTTCCGAACAGATGATTAACGGAAAGTACGGAGGCAAAAAAACAAAAGAAGATATTCTGAAACAAACATGCGAAGCTGTTGATGCTGCAGTTACCTGCGGTGCTGAAATAATCGGTGTGAATGCGGAAGATGCTTCAAGAAGTTCTTTAGACTATCTGATAGAATATGCAAAAGAATGCAAAAAGCACGGAGCAAAACGTTTCAGATATTGTGATACTCTCGGCTACGATGATCCGCAGACTGCGTATGACAGGATTTATACCATAGCCAAGGAAACTCAAATTGATATGGAAATGCATTTTCATAACGATTTGGGTATGGCTGTCGGATGTTCTGTTCTGGGAGCCAAAGCAGCTGTTGATGCCGGTGTGGATGCATATATTAATACAGCGATAAACGGTATGGGAGAACGTGCCGGAAATGCTGATTTGATATCCTGTTTGCTTGCTGTTAAAAAATCAAGCGGTTTTGCAGGTAAATATCAGGTTGATCCCAAAATTGATTTGTCAAAAGCCTGGAAACTTGCGAAGTATACTTCTCACGCTTTTGGAGTACCTATTCCTGCAAATCAGCCGGCTGTCGGCGGTAATGCTTTTGCTCACGAATCAGGTATACACGCTGATGGCGCTTTGAAAGACAGACGCAATTATGAATTGTATGATTTTGAAGAACTGGGAAGAGGCGAACCTGAAATCGTTGAAACCGGCAGAATGATTACTGTCGGAGAATACGGAGGAATAAAAGGTTTCAGAAATGTTTATAAAAATCTGGAACTCGAATTTCATGATGAAGACGAAGCGAGAAATATTCTTGAACTAGCACGTTACGCTAATGTTCACACTCAGCTGCCTTTGACGGATAGTGAACTTAGATTTATCTATTATTATCCTGATATTGCAGCAAAGATTATGACTGTTACACCGTATTATTTCCCGACAGGTGAACTCAAAAAACGTATTGAAGCAGGCGAGGGCAAGATTTCTGCCTCGATTGTTTAGTTGTGATATAATATTTGTGAAAAGAAAGTTGTTGAATTATGTCACTGAAAGCAAGAATAGAAGCGGTATTATTCATTACAGCACAGGCACTTGAAGTCAAAGATATTGCCGAAATACTTAAAGAAGATGAAGCACTTGTTGAAGAAGCTTTGCTTGATTTGATTATGGATTATTCTTCACGTGAGGGAGCGCTTGAAATTGATGATGAAAACGGATATATCCTTCAGGTTAAAGAAGACTACATGGATATTGTAGAACAGCTCTGTCCTGTGGAGTTGAAGCCCCCTGTATTAAAAACACTCACTATTATTGCTTTAAAAGAGCCTATCAGACAATCGTATTTGAAAGAACTTCGTTCAAATGCGTATGAACATGTGCAAGAACTGTTAAAAATGGGGCTTATATCCAGACACAGAGACAAAAATGGCCGTTCATTTAATTTGCGCACAACTCAAAAATTCAAAGAGTATTTTAAACTTAAAGGCGATGCAAAAACTCTTGCAAAAATCATGGATCTTGAAAAACAAGCAAGAGAAAGTGATGATGGAGAACAAAAAGAACTGGATTTATCAGAATTTATTGATGAATAAAATTTTTATTGTTCACTTCCAGAGTAAATATTCATTTTTTATCTTTTTAATTAATAACTTAAAACCCGAATTTTAATATTATAAAATCATGCCAACCATTTTATACCTTCAAATTTTTGCTTTAGCCAACTTTTCAAAGGTGTTTCTAAAAATTTGTAAACTAAAACAGAAATAAGTATGACTATGCTTATAGGAATTAATATAAGCATTACTGCAGGATGTGTATGACATATTGCTGCTGCAGGTGTCCACAAAAATGGAGTAATCAACCCCCAGGTTATGGGTTCATGCAATACATAGATTGTGTAGGAATATTTTCCTGTTGATGATAGAAAATTCAATGATAACAGTCTGGAAATTATTCCTTTGTCCATTAATAAACACCAGAACAAAGCAATAAAATAAACTATATACACAAATTTGTTGGGATAATTTAATTTATGAAAAATCAAATTGTTAATTAAAAATATAAAAGTGTAAACTTCAATAGTACTGTAAATTACAAATTGTTTAACCTTTTCTTTTTTATTAAGATTTTCAGGCGGTTTACCCTTGTACTTTTCGAATAAAATTCCGATGAAATATCCTAATCCAATCCCTGCAAAACCTCTTAGCATTGCATTGATAAATATACCGTGAAGGTCAATTCTTGCTCCGAACAATCCTTTTTGTACCAGAATTACATATGAGCCAAATGTAAAAAGAGCTATTATTAAATTACTTATTTTTTTATCAAAATTCTTTATTATGTAAAAATAAAAAATACTACACCAGAATAAAGAAGAAATATACCAGTTGACAAAATGCCAATCCAGAGACAATCCGTTGGCCTGACAAAACAAAAGATTTAATAATTCGCTGTACTTATTTGTTTGGAATATAGGACTTGTCCATCCGAGCAGTATCAGCGATATTGTTGAAATAAACAGTCCGGGCCAGAGTCTTGTTATTTTGCTTTTTACAAATTCAATAAAATTTTTGTGGTTTTTATATGTTTTATAAAGAAAAAATCCGGATATTATAAAGAACATTTCGACAACAAGAAATGCATTTGAAACTTTAGGATGTATCCTGTTAACAAGCTCAACATCAGCAAAAAGATTTGTCTTTTGCAGTTCATATGAAAAATAGTGGCAATACACAATTATTAATGCGAGGATAAACCTCAGGCTATTTATACTTTTTATCACAAAAATATTTCTCCTTGCTTATTGTTCTAATATTAGAACAATTGATTTTATATTAGCTTTAATATTTTTTTAATGCAAGAAAATAATAAAAAGCTTCTTTTACAAAAGAGATTGGCTGCAGTGATAAAACAACACAGGCAGCAATTAAATAAATCAATCAGCCTTATTTCAAATGAAATAGCATTCCCAAAGTCAATGTGGAGTGACACAGAAAAAGGGATAAAAGACCCACAGCTGTCTACTTTATGGAAAATTGCAGAGGCTCTCGGGGTTTCTTTGTCTGAATTGATAAAAGAAGTAGAAGAACAAAATGAAGAGGATTTTTCTCTTATTGATTAATTTGCTTATGTTATAATTTTTTTGAAGTAGATAAAGAGAAAAAGATTTGATTTATGAAAGTTAGTGTAAAAGTTCCTGCTACAACGGCAAATTTGGGACCGGGATTTGATTCTATAGGTTTAGCCCTTCCGATTTTTAATACAATCACTGTTGAAGAAACTATCATGCCCGGTACAGGCATTGAGATAAATATCATAGACGAAACTCACGAACAGGATATTATTTCTATTCCGACTGATGAAAACAATGTTGTCTATAAAGCAATAGAACTTTTGTATAATTCCATAGGGCAGACACCAAGCGAGTTGAAAATAACAATAAAAACACAAATCCCCATAGCAAGAGGGTTGGGAAGTTCCGCAGCTGTTATTGTCGGAGGTTTGATTGCCGCTAATGAACTCTTAGGAAAACCTGCTGACGAGGCTGCACTTCTTTCTATTGCTACAGAAATTGAAAATCATCCTGACAATATTACACCTGCGGTAGTTGGCGGTTTTGTTGTATCTTCTCTTGAAGATGACGGCAGTGTTGTTTATTCAAAAATGAATTGGCCGAAGGACTGGAATATTACCGTTTGTATACCTGACTACGAACTTTCAACCAGTATTGCCCGTTCTGTTTTGCCTCAGGAAGTTCCCATGAAAGATGCAATATTTAATCTAAAACATGTAGGCATGCTTGTTCAGGCAGTTAATACTAATGACGAAAAACTTATGAAAATAGCTTTGCATGACAGACTGCATCAGCCTTATAGAGAAAAACTTGTTCCGGGATTTAGAGAAATCTCAGAGGCTTTGAAGCACGAGGATAATGTGCTGGGAGTGGTAATTAGCGGTGCCGGCCCGTCTATTCTGGTAATTTCATCAGGAAATCATCTTGATAAAATTAAAGAAACTGTTTCTAAAGTTTGGGCTGACTTGAATGTTAAATCAAAAATACTTACACTTCAGGTTGAACAAAACGGCGCAACAGTTATTGAATAGATTATTTAATTCGTAATTTAATTCCTGTTTTTACAAGAAAATTAGATACATTCAAAGGAAGCATGGACATATATTTTGCAAAGAAGGAATCTTTTCCTATATTGTAGGAGAGTTTTGGATTTTTAGCATCAAGTATTTTTGCAATAAGATTTGCTATTTTCTCCGGTTGAAGTCCCCGATTTGTGTTTTTTCTGGCATTGTCTGCAAGAAAAAGCAATTCTTTTTCGTATTTGTCTTTGCAGTCTTGAGTAACATTTTCAAATATTTTTTCGGCTGTATCAACTGATTTGTTCCAGATTGGAGTTGAAACAACACCGGGTTTGATTGAAACTATCTTAAGATTTTTGTTTTTAGTTTCAAGAAGCAGTGAATTAAAAAACATGTCCAATGCCCTTTTGGAGGCGCAGTAAGGTGATACAAAAGGGAAAATTCCGTAGCTTGCCATAGAACTGAGATTGATAATTTTGGCATTATTTTTATCCATTAACGGTAAAAATTTTTGTGTAACTGCAATTGCTCCAAAAACATTTACATCAAACTGCTTTTTTAACATATCCACAGGCAGAAATTCTACAGGGCCGGCGAGTGCGATACCTGCATTGTTTATTAAAGCTGACAACACTTTTGTTTTTTCTAATATTTCTTTGTAAGCCTGATCAATAGAAGAACTGTCTGTTACATCAAGAAATACTGCGGTAATATTTTTATGAAGTGAATTGAGTTTGTCTTTGTCTTTTTCTTTTCTGACTCCGGCAAAAACCTTGATCCCTTTTTGGGCCAGCCTGACTGCAGTTTGTTCGCCGAGTCCTGATGATGCACCTGTTATTAAAACGTATTTTTCCATAGATACATTTTTAGCATAAACATCAGATTTTTCATATTAGTATAAACTAGACGAACAGTTTATTGCGGAGATGTTGAAATTAATAGTATAATTACTACATAAAGGGGAGCAACAAATTTCTATGTCTAATGAAAAAGAAAACAACAAAGTTGATGTAATAGTTGTCGGGGGCGGCCCTGCAGGAGTCAGTGCGGCAGTTACTGTTGCAAGAGGGGGAAAGAAAGTAGTTCTTGTTGAGAGAGGCTCTTTTGCCGGTTCAAAAAATATGTATGGCGGAGTTATCTATTCACATGCAGCAAAAGAACTGTTTCCTGATTTTGAAAATAGTGCTCCAATTGAAAGATTTGTCACAAAACATAGCTATGTATTGCTTTCAGATGGCGGTTCAACTACTGAAATAAGCTACAAAAATCCTGAACACAACAAAAATGCTTTTGTTTCAATCAGAGCAAAATGGGACAGATGGTGTGTTGAACAGGCAATTAAAGAGGGTGTTTATTTTGCTCCAGATACTCTTGTCAGAGAATTGATTGTTGAAGACGGAAAAGTTGTCGGGATAAAAACCGAATTTGAAGATTATTATGCAGATATAGTAATAATAGCCGACGGTGTTAATTCTTTGCTTGCAAAACAGCTGGGTTTGAGAAAAGAAATAAAACCTAAAAATGTTGTCCTTGGAGTGAAAGAAGTTATAAAACTTTCTGCAGAAGTTATAGAACAGCGTCTGGCTCTGAAGCCGGATGAAGGAATATCGGCAGAATTTATCGGAGGCCCTTTTTCTGGAATGTTCGGGCTTGGATTTTTGTACACAAACAAAGATTCTCTTTCACTGGGTCTGGGTGTGTCGCTTGAGGATTTGAAAACAAAAAAAATCAAGCCGTATGAACTGCTTGAGCAGTTGAAATCACATCCTTTTGTAAAAGAACTTATTAAAGGCGGTGAGCTTATTGAATATTCCGCCCATTTGATACCCGAGGGGGGCTACAAATGCCTTCCTGTGCTTTATACAAATGGTGCTATGGTAGCAGGTGATGCAGCAATGCTTGTTAACAATGTGCATTTTGAAGGCACAAATTTTGCTATGCTAAGCGGAAAATATGCCGGTGAAACAGCTCTCGATGCGATAGAAAAAAATGATTTTTCTTCAAACCAGCTGTGTCTGTATAAAAAGAAACTGCTCAATTCATTTATTTTAAAAGATTTAAAAACATATAAAGATGTTGTCAAAATTTTGACAGCCCGTTCATCTTCTTTTATGGGCTATTATCCGGACAGAATAAATGAATTTTTTAATATTTTTACTACGGCTGACGGGTGCCCTAAAAAAAGTAAATTCAGAAAATTTGTAGCAAACTTCTTCAAAAAAAGAAGTTTATCCGAGCTTTTTTATGATGCAATTGAAGGTATAAAGCTTGTATTTGGCATACTTAAATAGAAAATTGGATATAAAAATGGAAGAAAAACAACCTCAAAAAATTGAAGATAAACTTTTTACAATAAAATACAAAACAGATAATCAAAGTCATCTTATACCTGACATGTCAAAATGCTTGCAATGTTTGGATAAAACCTGTACAATTATATGTCCGGCTAATGTGTATTCATATAATAATGAAGAAAAAAAACTTACCGTAAGTTATGAAAAATGTCTTGAATGTGGGGCATGCAGAATTGCCTGCAAACATATTGACTGGATATATCCCAAAAGCGGAAAAGGTGTCCAATTCAAAAACGGATAAAAAATAAAAAGTAAATAGCAAAAGGAGAGAGGTATGAAAGAAGAATACAGCCACAACTATCGCAGATGGTATGACAAAGATCCTTTGTTGTCCAAAACAATGCACACTTTAGAAAATTCTGATGATGAAACACAGATTAAGGTTGCTTTAAATTTAATTAAAATTTTAATTGAACATAATATTGAAGAAAATACTTTTACCGGTGTTGAAGATATGTTGACAGCAGTAGAAGACGGGCTTGTCGAAAGAGGAAACAACAGATGGTATGATATTGATACGACGGTAAGAACAGCTATTAACATGCTTGAAAACAGTCCTGAACCGGTTCAAAAAGCCGTTGCAAAAGAAATGGCAAAAATGGTTGTGGACAAAATTAAAGAAGATGCCGATGACGTTGATGATGACACAGAAGAAGAAGTTTAATGATTAACAAAATCTGGAAATTGAACGATAAAAAAGAAATATCGTCTGAATTAGTTCAGGCGGCAGGCAGCAAGCTGCTTGCAAATCTTCTTGTACAAAGAGGAATTAATACCACTCAAAAAATTCATGATTTTTTAAATCCTTCTCAAATGAAAATATCTTCTCCTTTTGTTTTTAGTGATATGCAAAAGGCTGTTGACAGAATTTTTGAGGCAGTAAATGCAAACGAAAAAATAATTGTTTACGGCGATTTTGATGCGGACGGAGTTACATCAACATCACTTTTGTATAAGACACTAAAACATCTGAAAGCCAATGTAGAATTTTATATTCCTGACAGAGCAACAGAAAATCACGGTTTAAATACAAAGTCTCTGGTAAAACTTATTGCAAAACATAAAACTAAACTTTTAATAACAGTAGACTGCGGTATAAGTAATGTAGAAGAAGTTAATTTTGCAAATGGCTTTAAGTTAGATGTAATTATCACAGACCATCATGAAGCACCAGATGTATTGCCTGAGGCATACGCAATATTGAATCCAAAGGCATTTGATGCATTAAAAAAAGACTTGAGCGTTGAAGAAATAGAGGCTCTAAATCAGCTGGCAGGGGTTGGTGTTGCTTTCAAATTGGCCTGTGCTCTTCTTGAAAAAGTTGAGGATTACGATTTTGTTCAGGAAATTTTGCCTTTTGTAGCAGTCGGTACGATAGCAGATGTTGTGCCGCTTCTATATGAGAACAGAGCATTTGTTGAAACCGGGTTAAAACTGATTGAAGACGGAAAACATTACGGACTTTCAAAACTTTTGGAAGTCGGAGGATATGATATAAAAAACGGTGTTACATCAGAAAATATTGCATTTGGAGTCGCACCGAGAATCAATGCAGCCGGCAGACTGGACACCGTAGATAACGCAGTTAGACTTCTTGTTTCTGAAAATAAAGCGGAAATAGATGTCTGCGCTCAGGAACTTGATAACTTAAATCGTATTAGACAGGATTTATGCGACAACATTTATCAAGAAGCAATTGCAATGCTTCAAAACGAACCACCACAGGAAAGTATTATTCTTTATAATCCTGAATGGCACATAGGCATTATCGGCATAGTTGCTTCCAAACTTGTCGAAAATTTCTATAAACCCGTTTTCCTTATGACAAAAGATGAAAACACAGGATTTGTACGTTGTTCTTCAAGAAGTATACCCGAAGTGCATATAAGAAATGTTATTGCTGAAAATGAAAATCTGTTTGAATACTTTGGCGGACATTCTCAAGCCGCAGGTCTGGTTTTTGATCCGGCTAAATCAAGTTTTGAAACAGTAAAGCATTGTTTGAATAATACAATCAAAAATATGCTCGACGGAAAAATATTGAAACCCTCAATACTTGTTGATATGGAACTTCAGCCTGAAGAAATTACAATTGATTTGCTTAACGATATAAAACGTTTGGAACCTTTCGGTGAAAAAAACAAGACTCCTGTTTTTATGACAAAATCCTTTATTTTAAACCAGTTCAGAACAATGGGAGTAAATAACAATCATCTGAAAATATTTTGTGAAAGCAAAGAAGGAAAACCTTTTGAGTGCGTTTTCTGGAACCATGAAACGTTGAATATTCCTCAGGGTAAAGAGTTCGACGTTGTATATTATCCAAAATTGAATGTGTTTAACGGGATCACCACTATCCAGCTTGATTTGCAGGATATAAAATCCGAATATATGCAAAAACAGGAAAACAATGATTTTAAGCTGTATGACCACAGAAAAAAAACTGATATACTTAATCAAATAAATGATTACCTTTTGAATACAAAAGTCAGCACAGAAATTTTTGCACAGAGCAAAAATATTTGCGAATCATTAAAAAATCATCCTGCAATATATAGCCGTATGAAAAACAGAAAAAATCTTTCGCACTGCTCACAAATAATGTTTTTTGACTATCCGGCAAGCGAAAATTTAATGAAAGAGATTATACAAAAAACAGGTTCTAAGATTTTTCATTTCATGAATTACAATAATAAAAAGCTTGATGCACAGGAATTAATAAAAAACATTTCAGGAATGCTCAAGTATGTTTCGTCAAACAAAAACGGAGAATTTAATCTCAAAGATATTTCTGACTATTTGTCTGTCTCAGACGAAGTTACAGAACTTTGTATTGACATGTTTGAAGCTATGGGAATGATAGAAGTAATCTCTAAAAACGCAAACAACTACAAAATTTGTTTTGAACACGCTGTAGAATTTTCAAAAATCAAAGATAATGAACTTTTTGAAGAACTGATAAATGAAATCGAAAAAATATATAACTATCGCCAGACGCTTTATACTATGTCTTTAGAAGAACTTATGCTTCAACAATAGCTTGATTTTGAGACAAAAGTAAAAATGCCGGAAAATTTCCGGCATTTTTTATATTCTATTTTGTATATCCAAAATTACAATTCCCATTTTTTTCTGTAATTCTGAACAGTTTTTAAAAGGTCTGCAATCATCTCTGAAGCGTTTTCTTTTTTCATCGATGAATTGATAATTGCTCGCATTGAAACCGGTTTTGAATTATTTTTAGCCAATTTTTCTTTTAGCAAATCCATTGTCTCTTTAATATATTTTTCTTCAGTTTCGGTCATTCCGTGGGCTTTGAAAACATCAAAAACACCTTTTTGATTTGCGCCTGATTTTCTGTATTTTTCAAGGATTTCTGCTTCTTTCTGTGAAAATTCTGAAGTTTTATTTGCATTTTTGCTGAATTTTTTTCTGATATTTTCTACTATATCAGAACCGCCGTCTACAGCTTTTTTATAACCATTGTCTATATTTTCTTTTATCTGTTGAGAAAAATCTTTAGTTTTTTCAACTACTTCATTTGTTTTTTTGATAACATTATCAGTTGTTTTTTTGATTGTACTTTGAGCAGTTTTCATCATATTCTCTGCAGTGGTCTGTGTATTATTTTTAACTTTTTCCAAAACATCTTCACCAAGTTTTACAGCTTTTTTTGCTGCATCAGTTTTGGCAATACGGCCTTTAAAAGCATACAAAACAATACCCAGAATAGTCATTAAACCTACACTGCCTGCAATATAAGCAGCTTTGTGATTTTTCTTTTCAGGACGTTGTCCAAAACTCTGTGCTGAAGAGTTTTGTTCAGTTTTTTTATAATCATTGAGAGGTCTTAAACTTACTGAGCCTACAGGCATATCTGTCTCCTTTGGATAATTTTACCTTACTAATGCTTTAATAATCCTGAAAGTATTTAATTGCTCATAGATTAGATAAATTTTTATTTTTTTTACATTTTTTAATAATTATTTGATTAAAACTTCTATCTCAAAAAATCTTTGCCATGGATAGTCATAATCATAGTTGTAATTTTCCGTTTTAAGAAATTTTTGAACTTCTTTTTCATAAGGCTTCATTTGTTTTTGCAGTTCATAAACCGAGATATCTGAGAGATATGTTTTAAGGTTTTGTCTCACATTTGCCTGATATGCCCAGTCATCTAGAAATCTGACAGTTTGAACTTTTTTGAATGCAGCTTCATTTTTATTTTTTGCCAGATATTTTATTATAGCACAACAAATTGCGCTGCCAAGTGTATTGCCTGTAGTGTTCCATGCTGCATAGCCCAAAAAGCTTGTATAATCAATATCGTTTTCAAAAATTTTTTTTACAAAATTGTTGTCCGCTCCGTTTGCATTTAGAATATCAGTAATAAAAAACGGTTTGTTATTTGCAGCGTCAAAAGTAAATTTATCTTTTGAATAACCTTTAGTCTGCACTCCCATAACGATTTCACCCTGCTCATTTTCAAAGTTATTCACAAATATTATAATATCCGCTTCTTGCGTTTGATTTACAGTTTTGCATCCGGCAAGTTCAATCTGTCCTGATACTGATTTTTCGACACTTATGTCTTCATATTTTGAGATTAAGCTTATAGTTTCAGGATTTGTATAGACAGGACAAATTTTAATTTTTTTGTTTGTTTGCACATAATAGTTATCTGTCAGTGCTCTGCTTAAAAGACTCAAAGGAATTTCATCAGCACCGGTTTTTATTAGGGCATTTGCATTGGTTTTGTCAATCAGTAACTTTAAAGTTTGTGCTTCCGCAACATTAAAACCGTATTTTGCACAGTCATCTTTTGAATAAACAAGTGTTTCAAAAATTTTATTATTATCAGATTGTGCAAATTTCAAATAATACTGATTTATTTCAAAATTTCTTTTTCTTGTCGACAAATAATCCTGTATTATTTCAAAAGGAACATCTGTTTCAATATTTTTTTCTGGAGCACTTTTGTGCGAGTTGTAGGAATATTCAAAAATTTTTTTTCCGTACAAACTCCAGTATTCTTTTTCTTCTTCATTAACATTATTGTTTGATATTCGCATTATGCTGGAAAATGCATAAACTTTTGCCTGTTTTTTCTTTAATATTTGAAAAAGTCTGTCCAAACGTGTTTTTATTTCTTTAAAAGTTTCATTAGAACGTCTGGAAGGGATTAATCCGCCGTAGGCAACTGTATCAAGAGATATGATAATACTGTCAGGGCTTTCTGTTTTATCAAGCCAGCTCAAAATTTCGTCTACATTTGCAGTTTTTTTTAAATCACCCAAAAGAGAACGCTCCGGCAATATAAGTTCCAGACTGCTGTCAATTTCAGCAATTTGTTTTGCCAGAGAATAGCATACAGGTCTATTGTCTATCGGAATGAATGCAATTTTCATATTTATTCTGCTTTTGTTGTGGTGAACTGATTTGAGCGAGTTATGCCGACTTTTCCTGAACGAACAAGCTCTCTGATACCAATCGGACGAAGCAGTTCTATCAACGAGCGGATTTGTCTTTCGTCGCCGAGTGCCTGAATAGTATACGTTCTTGGAGTAACATCAATAATTTTTGCATTAAAAATTTCTGCAATTCTTAAAATCTCTGAACGATCTTCATCTTTCGCTACAACTTTACAAAGAATAAGCTCTCTCTCAATTGATTCAACATCACCGAGATCAATAACTTTCAGTACAGGAATTAATCTGTTTAACTGTTTTGTAATCTGTTCAATTACATCGGCATCTCCGCCTGAAGTTTCAATCGTAATTCTCGCATAGCCTTTTTCATTTGTCTGGGCTGCTGTAATGCTTTCGATATTGTATCCTCTTCCGGAGAATAATCCGCTTACTCTCGAAACTATTCCTGCTTCGTCCTTTACAAGCACCGAGATTACATGATTTTTGTTATTTTGATTTTGCATTATATCATTACCTTTTCTAATTTATCGGACAATCATTGGATAAGAGCACTTTGTTCAAAGGATTTCCGGCAAGAACCCATGGATAAACCATTTCGAATTCTTCCACAACAAAGTCAATAAATACAGGCTGCCTGCATTCAATAGCTTCTTTCAAGACCGGAATAATTTCATCCTCCTTAGTAACACGAAAACCTCTTGCACCATATGCTTCAGCAATTTTGACAAAATCAGGATTTGATATTTTGGTTTCAGAGTAATGTTTGTGATACAGTTTTTCCTGCCATTGCCTTACCATACCGAGATAGCCGTTGTTCATAATTACATTTATTACAGGTACTTTGTATTCAACACATGTTGCAAGCTCCTGAATATTCATCTGAATACTGCCGTCGCCTGCAATATTTATAACAACTTTGTCCGGCATTGCAATAGAAGCACCCATTGCTGCAGGGAAGCCAAACCCCATTGTTCCGAGTCCGCCCGAGGTTAAAAATCTTCTTGGCTTATCAACTTTGTAAATCTGAGCAGCCCACATTTGATGCTGTCCGACTTCTGTTGTTATTATCGGATCCATATCTTTTGTGTATTCATAGATTTTTTCGATAACGGTAACAGAGCTGAGTTTCCCGTTTGACTGATTAACAGCAGGAAGTCTTTTTTTCCATTCATTAATTTGTTCTATCCAGGATTGTTTTACCTCGTAATTTATTTCGTAATTATTAGCATTAAAATCATCAAGCATTGCTCTCATGACATTTTTTGCATCACCAATAATCGGAATATTAATTTTTACGTTTTTGTTGATAGAACAAGGATCAATATCAACATGGATAATCTGTGCATCTTTTGCAAAACGTTTCAGACAACCTGTTATACGGTCATTAAACCTTGTGCCGATTGCAAATAAAACATCACAGTTTGTTACGGCATGGTTTGCCCAGAAATTTCCATGCATACCAAGCATTCCAAGAGATTTTGCATCTGTTTCAGGATAAACACCCTTTCCCATTAAAGTATTTGTAACAGGTATATGAAGTTTGTCAGCGAGCTGTTTCAGTTCTTCCATTGCCTCAGAAGCAACGATACCTCCGCCTGCTAAAATAACAGGCCTTTCCGCATCGCACAAAAGCTCCAATGCTTTTGATATCTGTTTTGGGTGGCCGTTGTAATTAGGATTGTAACCGGGCAGTTTTATTGTTTCAGGCCATATAAACTCGGTTGAGGCACTTAAAATATCCTTTGGCATATCAACAACAACCGGCCCGGGTTTGCCTGTTGTGGCAATATGGAAAGCTTCTTTAATAACTCTTGAAAGATCTTTTATATCTTTGACGAGATAGTTGTGTTTGCAACAAGAACGTGTAATGCCAATAATATCAGCCTCTTGAAATGCATCGTTGCCTATCTGATTTACACCTACCTGACCTGTAAAAACAACCAGAGGATATCCGTCATAATAAGCATTTGCAATCCCCGTAATTGCATTTGTTGCACCGGGCCCTGAAGTAACAAGAACTACACCTGCTTTTCCGGTTATTCTTGCATAACCCTCAGCAGCATGTACGGCAGCTTGTTCATGCCGGACGAGATAGTGCTTTATAAAATCACAGTTGTATAAAGCTTCATATATAGATAAAATTACACCGCCGGGATAGCCGAATATTTTGTCTACACCTTCTTTTTTCAAGCATTCCAAAAATATTTGTGCTCCGGTTAGTTTTTGTGTTTCTGTTTCAGTTGTTGTCATTTATATTAATTACTCCAGGATAATATTGTATTTAATTTATATATTCTAGCATTTTTTGTAAAAAATTCCAAAATTTGAAAAATCAAAAAAGTTCCTGACTGTACAGGAACTTTTCTGCGTATCTGTATGTACAGATTTTATTTTGCATTTTTAGCTGTATCTGTAATTATTTTTACAAAGCTGTCAAAAAATGTTTTTGCATCCATATCTTCATATTTTGCAGCTTTTAGGTCATTTTCAACAAGGTATTTTACTCTTGATGCGGCTTCTTCAACAGTCATATTTTTGTAAATATCAAAAAGAAGAGGTTCGCTTTTTGCTTTGTCAAAGAAAGCCTGAAGACCTGATTTTTGAGCTTCATTACCTTTTATGTATGCTTTTATCATAGATTGTTCAAGCAGGTTTGCAGCCTGATGAAATCTGTTTTCGCCTCTGCCCTCTGCATCTGCAACAAAGTCTTTTGAAGCTTTGTATAATTTTTTCAAATCAACAAACCCGTCATGAGTGTTTTCCTGAATTATACGATTTGTTTCTTCACTTTTTTCTTTTCTTATTTTTTCTATATTTTCTAAGATTTTTTTGTCATCAAGTTTTATTGTTTCGACGGTTGTTTCTGCTACAGCGGCGGTTGTTTTTTGAGTATTAGGAGCTTTTGCTTCAATAGCAGCTTTGGGGGCTTCGGCATTTGGCTTTGGAAGCAGTGCGACCGGTTTATTTTCAGTTGCCTGCGGTTTTTCCGGAGCTTTTGGTGCATCTGCGGCAGGTTTGGTTTCAGCTGCCTGCGGTTTTTCCGGAGCTT
>CALUQG010000022.1 GCA_944322855.1 Candidatus Gastranaerophilales bacterium | reverse complement strand
AAATGGCAGAAAGAAAATTAGTTGGAACAGGCGAAATGTTCAAAAAAGCACTTGCCGGCAAATATGCTATCGGTGCTTACAATGTTAACAACATGGAAATTTTGCAAGGTATTGCAGAAGCTGCTGAAGAAACAAGATCACCTATCATTCTTCAAGTTTCAGCAGGTGCAAGAAAATATGCAAACCAAACTTATTTAATCAAACTTGTTGAAGCAGCTCTTGCTACTACAACAGTTCCTATAGCTCTTCACCTTGACCACGGTGCAGATTTTGATATCTGTAAAGCTTGTATTGACGGCGGTTTTTCTTCAGTTATGATTGACGGTTCAAGATTTCCTATTGAAGAAAATATTGCTTTAACTAAAAAAGTTGTTGAATACGCTCATGAAAGAGGCGTTTCAGTAGAAGCAGAACTCGGTAAACTTGCAGGTGTAGAAGATGATGTTAAAGTTGCTGCTCATCACGCAACTTATACAGATCCTGAAGAAGCTGCAAGATTTGTTAAAGAAACTGGTTGTGATTCTCTTGCAATCGCTATCGGTACTTCTCATGGTGCATACAAATTCAAAGGTGAAGCAAAACTCGACTTTGAAAGATTGGCAGAATGTAAGAAAGCTATCTTTGATGTAGTTGGTTATGATTATCCTATCGTTCTTCACGGTTCTTCTTCAGTTCCAAAAGCATTTGTTGAAAAATGCAACAAATACGGTGGAAACTTGCCTGATGCTCAAGGTGTTCCTGAAGATATGCTTAACTACGCTTCAAAACACGGTGTTGCTAAAATCAACATCGATACTGACTTGAGATTGGCAATGACTTCTACAATCAGAGAGTTCTTTATCGAACATCCTGAAAAATTTGACCCACGTGAATATATGGGTCCTGGTAGAACAGCTGTTAAAGAAATGGTTATCCACAAAATGAGAGACGTTCTTGGTACAGCCGGTCACGCAGATGACTAAATAGAAAAATATTTTAATTTTCTATATAAGCCCTCCTCTATACAGGAGGGCTTTTGTTTTGCTAAAACAAAAAGACTGATTGTTAATCAGTCTTTTTGTAAATTTGAATTGTTTATGAAAATATTATGCTTTGCCGCCTGAAATAAAGCTTACTATATCAAATAATGAATCTTTTACAAATTCTACTGCCAATTCTTGAACAGGTCTTTTATCAATGTAATCAAAAGCGATATAAAGAGGATCTCTTGAGTTTTTAAATCTCATTCTGATGTCTTTTTTGTCAAGGATAGCAAGATTTGCCTGGAGTCTGTTTTCTTTTTGAGCTTTTCTGAGTAATGGTCTGAATTGTCCATTTCCGCCTCTGTTATTTTTTGCATCTCCTGCCGGGTTGATTGACATTTTGCTTGCTCCTTTTTATATCTTATGTATATATAAAGGTATATACTTTTAAAAAATTGCGTATATATTCTTTTAATATTACAAAAAGTTTACAAAACTCAGATATTAAATATATATAAAATTTTTTGTAATTTTTCCTGGTTGGTATTACAATAAATACAACTAGTTTAAGGAGCACAGAGATGAAAACTTACAGAATAGAGGAATTATCAGAAATTGTTGGCGGTATACTTACAAAAGTTACAGATACATCCATAGACAAATTAAGACCGCCGTTACTAGCAGATGAAAATGCTCTTGCACTTGCATTGTCTGAAGAAGAAATAGAAAACCTTGCAAAAACAAAGGCAAAAGTTGCTCTTGTTCCTCTTGGGGTTAATTTCGAACATATATCAACAATTGAAGTTGAACGTCCGAGACTTGCAATGATGAAACTTCTTCATTTGTTTTATGACGCACCAGATGCACCTATTGGTATTCATCCCAGTGCTGTTATCCATCCTGATGCAAAAATCGGCGAAAATGTTTCCATCGGACCTAATGTTGTAATTTCAAGAAATACTGTAATTGGTAATAATACAAAACTTCTTGCTAATATTTATATCGGTAAAAATTGTACAGTTGGAGAGAACTGTCTTTTTCATCCGGGGGTAAATATTGGTGATTGTTCTCATATCGGAAACAGAGTTATTTTGCAGCATGGAGTTAGTATTGGTGCCGACGGATTTAGTTTTGTTACTGAAAATCCAGATGTAATAGAACAAGCAAGAAAAGATGGTTCAGTAAAAGAAGCTAATACAAAACAAAAAGTTTATAAAATTCCGTCTATTGGCGGTGTTGTAATTGAAGATGATGTAGAAATCGGTGCAAATACTTGTATTGACAGAGGTACGATTGAAAATACCGTTATTGGTTCTCAAACTAAAATTGACAATCTTGTACAAATCGGTCACAACTGTAAAGTTGGCGGTGCTTGTATGATAGTTTCTCAGGTTGGACTTGCAGGAAGCTGCAAAATCGGAGATAGAGTAGTCATCGCAGGACAAGCCGGTCTGGCTGACCATTTGAGCATTGGTTCCGATTCTATTATCATGGCCCAAGCCGGTGTTACAAAATCCTTCCCTGACAAATCAATTATCATCGGTGCTCCTGCTGTTCCTAGAAAAGACTTTATTAAGCAATTAAAAATGCTCAAAGCCGCAGAAGAAGCTGTAAGCAAATTCAAAAAATATGAGCATCTGCTGGAATCTTTTGAACAAGGAGAGCAATAATGAATATGACTGTATCAAATACCATTCTTAAAGAAACAGAAGTTACATCAAAAGGCTTGATGACAGGTGTTGAGTCAACAGCGAGGCTGGTGCCTGCTGACAAAAAAGGAATTCGTTTTCATATCGGCGACAATGTTGTTGAAGCAAGTGTTGAGAATGTCGTTTCGACCGAGCACTGTACCGTAATCGGTAATCAGAATATGAAAGTTATGCTGATTGAGCATTTTATGGCTGCCTGTGCTATCTGTCATATTGATGCAATAGATGTATATTTGTCACATTTTGAAATGCCTATACTTGGCGGCGGTTCAAAAGAATGGGTTGAAATTTTTAAACAGGCCGGAAATACTTCTAAAGAAACTTATAGTTTAACAGAACCGGTTTCTTATTTTAATGGAAAAACTCACTTGATTGTTGTTCCTTCTGATGAATTTAAAGTTACTTATTCGGTTAATTTTAATCATCCTGAACTTAATCACAGATGGGTTTCTTTAGAAAAAGATAAATTAGACGAAATTATTGAAGCCAGAACCTTTGGGTATCTTAAAGAGTTAGAAATGCTTCAAGCTGCCGGTTATGCAAGAGGAGTAAGCCTTGAAAATACGGTAGGAATGACTGATGACGGTTATACTACTGAATTGAAAAGCAGTTTTGAGCCTGTAAAACATAAAATTCTTGATTTGATAGGTGATTTTTACCTAACCGGGTTCAATCCGCTTGATTTAAAGGCCGAAGTTATTGTGAAAGAAGCCGGACATGCCGTACATGTCAAAGTGGCAAAAATGCTTAAAGACAAGATAATAAAAGATATATAAATTAGTAAGGAGTTATAAATGACAGAACAAAATGCTAATGAGGAAAAATTGCAGTTTGATGTAATGCAAATTATGGATATGATTCCTCACAGATATCCTTTTTTACTGGTGGATAGGATTACTGAATGTGTTCCTGGTAAGTATTCAAAAGGGTACAAAAATTTAACTTTTAATGAGCCTTTCTTTCAGGGACATTTTCCTGGAAATCCGATTATGCCGGGAGTTTTGCAGACAGAAGCTCTTGCTCAGCTTGGTGCAGGTATTTTGATGACAATGCCTGAATATAAAGGAAAACTTGTTGTATACGCAGGTATTGATAACTGCAGATTCAAAAGAATAGTTCGTCCCGGTGACAGACTGGATATGGAAGTTGAACTTGTAAAAGTAAAAGGCCCTATTATAAAAGCACAGGGAAAAGCCACTGTTGATGGTCAGCTTGCTATGTCTGCAGATATGATTTTTTCTGTAATGTAATAATTTAGTTTTTTGGAAATTAAAAATTTAGAATGGAGCCAAAATGATTGATAACAGAGCAATAATTTCTAATGATGCTCAAATCGGTAATAATGTAACAATCGGAGCAAATGCCGTAATAGGTGAGAATGTAACAATCGGCGATAATGTAATAATTATGCCAAACGCTTATCTTGAGCACTGCGAAATAGGAGAAGGAACAGTTATTTCTCCATTTGCAAGTATAGGTACCGCACCTCAGGATCTTGGATATAAAAACGAACCGACTAAATCTATTATCGGAAAAAATTGTATTATAAAAGAATACGCTACCGTCAACCGTGCATCTGGAGAGGGTAATGCAACAATTGTAGGTAACAAATGTATGCTTATGACTTCATCGCATGTTGCTCACAATTGCGTTCTTGAAGATGAGGTTATAATGGCAAACCTTGCAACAATCGGCGGTCATTGTCATGTCGGTTTTGGTGCATTTCTTGGCGGTATGAGTGTATTCCATCAAAATGTACGAATTGGTGAAATGTGTATCATCAGCGGTTTTTCTGCTGCAAGAATGGATTGCCTCCCTTATGTGAAAGGTGAAGGCAGACCTCCGATACCTCATGGAATTAATGCTATCGGACTAAAAAGGAGAGGTATTCCTGCAGAAGTTCGTGATCATCTGAAAGAAGCTTTGAAAATATTAAAATCAGAAAAATATCTTATTTCAAAAGCTTGTGATGTTATTGAACAGGAAGTTGAGCAAGACGAATACGTCAAAAAGTTTGTTCAGTTTATTCGTGAGTCCAAACGTGGAATTACTTTAAGAAAAGCTGAAAACACTATGTTTTAATTAAAGTAAATATTTAGAAAAATGCAGGAGACAATTTTGTTTCCTGTATTTTTTTATTTCAAACATCTTCCGGGATGTAAATATCTTTGTTATTTAGTTTGCGTCTGATTTCAGAATATGTAGAGCAGCTGCAGGCGCAAATCTGATATTCTCTGACAAGTGAAATTATGTCATCTGTAGATACTCTAATGATTCTTCTGCCTTTTCGATTTTCGATAATAGTTGCCATAATGCCTCCTTAAACAGTAATTGTTATATCGAAATTATCTTTTTTTTCTTTAGAAAAATCATTGATTGGATTTAGAAATTTCCTGTTTTATTTGAATTATTTTTTATTATTTGTCTTAACAGGTAAGTGCTATATAGACAGTTGTGCTATTTATTATCTTCAAAATAAAAATTAAAATTAGAAAAATTCTAAAAATACTCAATCAATAAGGAGGCAATATGTTTAATTCCATAGTTCAGGCACAGTGTGTAAATCTAAAAGAACTCGAGCATTTGTTTATCGATCTTGAATATTTTAAGGTACAAAATAAAACCTTTAATGTGTACAGAAGCAGAAGTTTTAATCAAAAAAATAAAAAATATCTTCAACTCGAAGAAATTAAACATTGTCTTTTGGATATTGATAAAAAGAATTTGAAATATATATATTTAATCGGAAAAAATTCTATGGCTCATCCTGAGTTTAACCATATCTTGAGATTTTGTTTGACCTTTTGTCCTGTTACTATTTTTTCTGACGGAACTTGTATCAATGATAAAAAATCACGTTTTTTAAAAAGAGTTGAAGAAGAAGGTTCAAACGAAATTATATTTAAAATTTTTATCAATCATTATGATGAAAAAATAAACGATGAAATTTCAGGACGAGGTTCATTCAGAAAAGCTCTGCATGCTATTACTTCTTTGAATAAATATGGATTTAATCCAATTTTAGTAATAAAAACAGAAAAGGAAAAAATTACTGATTTGAAGGAAGGTTTTTCTCAGCTCGGACAAAAATTCGGTTTTGAAACGGAAGATATAAATTTTTCGTTTATACCATATGAGAGTTCAAGAAATAATGAAGCAGAACACAATAGTGAAAAATTGAGCTTTATTGATAGTATGGATTTTGATTGCATGCATTCAAGAATATTATCGAAGACAGGTATTTATAATTGTCCGCTTTTATTAAACGATTATCGCGGACATTCAGGAGCAACATTAAAAAATTTCAGCAAAAGATGTTATTTAGAAACTGAAAAATGTCGTAGTTGTTTGAATTACGGAAAACTGATATTTGTAAATAGCTGGGTGTAAGCATAAAAAAGTGCAGATCCGAAAACTTTTAAACCAAGCCATAAACTTTTTTTTATCGCAACCCCGAAGAAAGTGCCTGGATGTTAACTGACCTGCATGTATATAATGCCCATTTTTCATAAAAAATAACATTTTTGTTACATAATTTAATATAATTTTTTATAAACTTAAAATTTCGTTAGATATTAAATCTCCCATTCCTGTTGTGCCGACAAGGCTGGTTTTACTGGTATCTCCATAATTTATATCAGGAGTTCTGTATCCTTTTTTCAAGACGGATTTTACTGCATTTTCTATTTGAGATGCAGCAAAATCGTTGCCGAAACTATATCTGAGCATTAATGCAGCAGATAGTATGGTAGCAATCGGATTAACTATATTTTTCCCTTTTAAATCGGGTGCAGAACCATGTATTGGTTCGTACATGCCTTTTGTATTGTTAGACAAACTTGCACTTGCGAGCATGCCAAGTGAACCGGATAGCATTGAAGCTTCATCAGAAAGAATATCTCCAAAAATGTTGCCTGTAACAATTACATCAAACTGTTTCGGGTTCCTAATCAGCTGCATTGCTGCATTGTCAACATACATGTGAGAAAGTTCAACATCAGGATATTGATTTGATACGTTAGTGACGACTTCTCTCCACAGTCTGGATGAATCTAGAACATTTGCTTTGTCAACAGAGCATACTTTTTTCTTTCTTTTCATTGCAGTTTGAAATGCAACATGTGCAATTCTTTCGATTTCTTTTTCAAAATAAATCATATTATTAAAGCCTGCACGTTCTCCATTTATCGTTTCAATTCCTCTTGGCTGTCCGAAGTATACATCTCCGGTTAGTTCACGTATCATCATGATGTCTACACCTTTAACAACTTCAGGTTTGAGAGTGGATGCATCAAGAAGTTCATCAAAAACGATTGCCGGTCTTAAGTTTGCAAAAAGATTCAAGGCTTTTCTTATTCCTAACAGGGCTTTTTCAGGACGTAGCTCTGCAGGGAGTGTATCATATTTCCAGTCTCCAACAGCTCCCAGATATACTGCATCAGCATCTTTTGCTATAGATATTGTTGACTCGGGAAGGGGCTTTCCGCAATCGTCGTAAGCGCACCCTCCAATTAACGCTCTTTCATATTCAAATTTGTATCCGAATTTTTTTTCTAACGCATTTAAAACTTTAACCCCTTCATCAATAACTGCAGGGCCGATACCGTCACCTTCAAGCAGTGCTATTTTATACATCATATTTTACAACCTCTTTTTTTTATTCTATTTTGTTTGTAATTTCTTCCTTGTGTAATTAACAAGTCCGCCCTGTTTAATAAGGTTTTGAATTTCTTCAGGAAAAGCTTCGCATGTATAAGATTTGTTTTTTGTAATGTTTTTAATTATTCCTTTTTCTAAATCTACGGAAATTCTGTCTCCTTTGTCACATTCATCAGCAACCAGCGGATGTTCCAAAATTGGCAGACCAATATTGATTGCGTTTCTAAAGAAAATTCGCGCAAAGGATTTTGCAATAACAACAGAAATACCGCTTGCCTTTATTGCAATAGGTGCATGTTCTCTTGAACTTCCGCAGCCGAAATTTTCTCCGGCTATTATCATGTCTCCTTGTTTTACTTCTTTTGCGAATGTAGTATCTATATCTTCCAGACAGTGGCTTGCAAGTTCTTTTTCGTCACTTGTATTCAAATAACGAGCCGGTATTATAACATCAGTATCAATATTGTCACTATATTTCCAACAATTTCCTTCAAGTGGTGTATTCATGGTCAATCTCCATTTACAAAAAACGAAATTTATACTATATATAATAGTATAAATTTATCTGTTTTGTGATACAAGTAGAAGGAGATTTAAGATGAATTATTACATTGGCGAAGCAGCTGGAAAAGTTTATGAATTTTTAGCAGATCAAAAAAATAACGAAGCTACAATTTCAAAAATTTCTAAAGAATTAGATTTGAGCGAAAATTTTGTAAACATGGGTATTGGCTGGTTGTCTCATGAAGGTAAAGCTGACCTTTCTGGTAAAGGTGCTAGAACAAAAGTTAGACTTACAGAAGATTCTATCAACTAGTATAGTTTGGTTTTGGTTTAAAAAGAGCAGGCTTTATGTCTGCTCTTTTTATTTTATAAATTTGACATTATAAATAAAAATTAGTTAATTATTTTTTTGCAATATAGGCATTATTAATATCTTTGTATCTTGTTTGATATTTATTGATATCATTTATTATTGAAGAGGCATATGTATATTTTCTGCTGGAGCCGTTATAATTAATAAGTGCAGTTCTTATGTTTCCATGTGCTTCTCTTAGTCTGGCTTCGTACAGCAATACCCCTATTCTCATATTCAGCAGAGGCTTTTTTTGTATATCTGAATATAGTTCACCATAATTTCTATATCTTGAAGTTATTTCTTTTAATTTTTTATGATAGAAATTGGGGCGTGAGAACATATCTTTTGTTGCAATTTTAGTTATTTGCATCATGCCTTTACCGTTAGTGCTGTTTAAATTTTCAGTAAAATGAGTTTCTTGTTTTGCAATGCAGGCAATATGAATTGGATCAGCGCCGTATTCTTTAGCTATTTTTACAATATATTCTGCAATTCTATTTTTATCTTTTTGGGCAGTACAGTTTATATCTTCTCTCATTATAGAAAGAACTATTGATTTTTGTCTTTTTGCTAATATTGAATCAGCTCTTTTTATTGCTGCTATCTTTTTTAATTCTGCCGCCTTTTTTTGTGCTTTTTCCCATTGAAGAGTTGTTTTTGTTTTAGGTGAAGCTTGTTTAATCGGATTTGCGACTTTTTCACAGATTTCTAATGTATCACAAACTAACGACGATGCACCGGCAACTCCAACTATTTCCATGCCGACAAAGCATTTCTGTGCAGTTTTTCTTATTGGAATTTTTCGAATAAAACCAATTCCTGGAACTCTTTTTATCATTGTTATTAATCTCTATTTTTTGGCTGTGTAAAAAATTTGCATAGATGATATTAGCACCAGCATTATCTTAATGCAACTATTATTTTTGTTAAAATCTTGTTTTTAAAGTTAGAAACACATATAATTATCTAATATGGATGATAAATTTAAAAATATATTAGAAAAAATTCCAGAAATACTTTCATCTGATGATGAATTAGAAAAAACTTTTGCGAAGTCTATTGCTCAATATAGAAATATTGTTGATTTTAATACGGCATATGTTTGCTATCTGAATGCAGGTGTGGCAAATATTCAGTATCGTTTTTCAGATAAATCTTTGGAGCCTGTCGGAGTTGACTGTTCTTCAATAAATTTCCCTGAAATATTAAAGACTAAACTTTATGAAAACGATGTTTTTTCTTTTGATGAAAATTCAAGCTTTTTTAATGTTCTAAATTTACGTGAAACAAATTCTGTTTTTCTACTTGTTAAACTAAATATCAGACAGACTGTATTTGGGTTTATTCTTGTATCTCGTGAAAAAAATAACACTTTTACTATAGAAGATGAGGAGTTATCAAAGGCATTTGCTGCTTTAGTTTCTTATTCAATAAAAGATTCTGAATTGTCTAATGTATTTAAGTTACAGCTGAGAGCTTTACAAGACAGTATTGTTGATAAAACTAATGCTTACACAACAATTAAAAAACAAAATGAAAAAATACTTGCGGCTGATAAACTCAAAAATGAGTTTCTTGCTAATATTTCGCATGAACTTAGGACTCCTTTGAATGCGATAATAGGTTTCTCAGAAGCACTTGCTATGAAAATATTCGGCCCATTGACTGAAAAGCAGGAAGAATATGTCACTGATATAAATGTGTCAGGTATTCATCTTCTCGGGATGATAAATGAAATTTTGGAATTGTCTAAAATAGAAGCCAAAGCTATAAAGCTTGCGCTTTCCAGGTTTAATCTTCAGACATCTTTGAATGAAGTTGTTAATATAGTTAAACCTCTAGCTAACAAAAAACATATAAAACTTGAAAAGGATACAAAAGATTTTTGTGAAATTGATGCGGATTATCAAAAAATTCAGCAGATTTTGTATAACCTTTTAAGTAATGCTATAAAATTTACTCAAGAAAACGGACAAATTAATATCGGATATAATATAGAAAAAAACAAAGTCGTACTTTATGTCAAAGATAATGGTGTCGGTATTGATATGAAGTATAAAGGAAAAATATTCGGTAAGTTTGTTCAGTTGAATAACGTTTATTCCAAAAAAGAAAGTTCAACAGGACTTGGTTTGACAATTACAAAAGAACTTGTAGAGCTTCATGGCGGTAAAATCTGGTTTGAAAGTGTTGTCGGTCAAGGGACTACTTTTTTTGTTAAATTGCCGCTCAGACAAAGAAAAATGAAAGCACTGTAGAATGCCTAAAATTCTTGTTATAGAAGATAACGAATTAAATTTAAAGCTGATGAAAGATATTCTTGAAGCGCAAGGGTATCATGTTGAAACCGCAAGTGACGGACAAGACGGCATCCAAAAAGCAAATGACAATGAATTTGATTTAATTTTGCTTGATATACAAATGCCGGAGGTTTCTGGTTATGACTTTTTGAAACAGTATGACAAAAAAACACCGGTTGTTGTTGTTTCAGCATGTGCTATGGATACGGAAATAGAAAAAGCTAAAGCGCTGGGCTGTGCTGATTATATCGCAAAGCCAATCAGGATAGTTGAATTTATTTCTACCGTAAAAAAGTACATTTAAATTAAAATATATTTTTTATTTTTTATGCTTGCAGGTTTTTGGCTTTCCTGTAAATTTTTATTGATACTGTTTTTATTATTGTTTGTTTTGTCTATAATTTGTTTATAATTTAATATTTTGTAGGGTGGATTATGTTAAAACAGTATATTTTAGATGTAACAACTAATGCGATAAAAGAAGCAATTGCCAATAATAAATTGAGTCAGATGAAAGAAACTGATGAATTTGTTCTGAATGCAGAAACTCCCAAAAATGAAGAATTTGGTGATATGGCAATTAATGTTTCTTCCCTGGCAAAGAGTGCAAAAATGGCTCCGCCTCAGATTGCTGCTGCTATTAGTGAATTTTTAAAACTTGAAGACTGCGAGGTATCTACAGTAGCCGGATTTATAAATTTTAAATTTGGCAAAAGCTTTCTGAATACAATTGTAAAAGATATACTGAATAACAAGTCTGAATACGGTTCAAATGATTTTGGCGCAGGTAAGAAGGTTCTTTTGGAATATGTTTCAGCCAATCCTACAGGCCCTTTTCATATCGGGCATGGCCGATGGGCTGCAATGGGAAGTGCACTTGCTAATCTGCTGAAATTTTCAGGATATGATGTATATCAAGAATTTTACGTTAATGACGCAGGAAATCAAATAAAAAATCTCGGACGCTCTTTGTTTATACGTGTTAAACAAGAACTTGGACAAAAAATTGATTTTCCTTCAGATGAAGTTGAAAGAAAATCATTCTATCCTGGTGATTATTTAGTTCCACTGGCAAAAGAATTTGTTTTGGAAGAAAAAGAATTTTCGAAATCCTTGCCTGAAAATTTGGCAGATTTAAAGCCAGAGCAGCTTGAAAAACTTTCAGGTTATGCAAAATTAAAAATGCTCGATTTACAAAAAAATCTGCTTAACAAGTTCAATACACATTTTGATAATTTTTATTTTGAAACTGATTTGCATAAATCAGGTAAGGTAGAAGCATGTGTAAAAAAACTAAAAGAGCTTGACATGTTGTATGAAAAAGAAGGTGCTGTCTGGTTCAAATCATCTTTATTCGGTGATGATCAGGATAGAGTTTTGAAAAAAACTGACGGCTCAAATACTTACCTGACTGCAGATATTGCATACCACCATGACAAAATTCAACGCGGTTTTGACAAGCTCATAAATATATGGGGTGCAGACCACCATGGCTATGTTGCAAGAATAAAAGCTTCTATTGAAGCATTAGGTGACAATCCTGACAAATTGGAAGTTCTTCTCGGACAGCTAGTTAATATTGTTATGAATGGCGAAGCTGTTCGCATGGGCAAAAGAAAAAACATGGTTACTCTTGAAGATTTGATTGAAGAGGTAGGGGTTGATGCTACAAGATACTGGATGATAATCAGAAGCATCGATACGACACTTGATTTTGATATAGAACTTGCAAAATCAAAATCTGATGACAATCCAGTTTTCTATGTTCAATATGCTCATGCAAGAGCTTGTTCGATTTTTAGAAATGCCAAAAATGAACGTATTAATATTGAAACAAAAGAAAAAATAGCACCGCTTTTTACGGAAACTGAACTGCAAAAAGCAATTAGTGAAGCTGATTTTAATTTGCTTTGGAATGTAGATGATGAGAAATCTATTACTTCTACCAGAAAATTGATTTTAAAATTGGAAGAGTTTAAAAATGTGATATTGCAAGCTGCCAAATACAGAGCACCTTATCTTTTGTGCAAATATTTGCAAGAATTATCCGGATGTTTTCATCAATTTTATACATTTTCCAGAGTCCTTACCGAGGATAAAAATCTTGCTGCGGCAAGGTTGGCACTCGTAAAATCAGTTTCAATTGTAATAAAAATTGCTTTAGATATACTGGCTGTTGATGCACCCTCGAGAATGTGAAATTTGTAGACAAACTTGAAAATAATTGTATAATATTTGATTATGGACGTAGCTTTTTATAAATCACCAATAGGTATATTAAAAATATTTTCAACAGATTATGCTCTTTTGAAAATAGAACTTGTTGAGAACCGTAATGATTTTGAGTGTTCAACATTTAATTATCGGGTTATGGAACAGCTTGATTTGTATTTTGAAGGCCGCTTGCATTCATTTAATATTCCTTTTGAGCTGCCAAATTCCACAGAATTTCAAAAAAAAGTTTATGATGAACTATTGAAAGTCCGCTTTGGCAAAACAATAACTTATAAAGCTCTTGCTGAAGCAGCAGGAAAACCCAATGCTTACAGAGCAGTCGGAAGTGCTTTAGCTAAAAATCCTGTGCCTCTTATTGTTCCTTGTCACAGGGTCATAAATTCAAATGGTAAAATAGGAAACTATAGTCTCGGCGGAAAGCAAAACAAGAAATTTCTTCTGGATTTTGAAAAATTACACAGTTAAAAAGTTTTTATTCTTCTTTTTCTGCTTCTTTCAACATAGCTTTTACTGATTTTCTTTTTTTGATTAGCTTTGATTCTAATTTTGGTTCTTCAGTGTTTTCATCATCAAAAGATATTTCAGGCTTTTTTTCATCCTCAAGGAATTTAGCAAGTACACAATTTAAAAGTGTACGTTGTCCAAGATCAAAACTGCCTGAAAATGTTATTTTTGCATCTTCAGAAGCCAGTGTGCTTAAAAATTTTGAAAATTCCTTTACAATGTTTCCCAGGTCAGAAACATTTTTTACTTTTCCTGCAGCATCTGTAACTTTTTTTATTGATATTTTAAATTCACATTGTTCAGCTTTTAGTGCTGCTTTGGCTTCTTTTTTACTTCTCAATCTATCTTTCAGTGACAATTCTCTTCTCCTTTTGGAAAATTATATTCGTATATTTTCTCGTTTGTTATAGTCTTTTAAAAGCTTTTGCGTAATCAGGTAATCTGAAACTTTTGAAGCAAAATCCATATAGTTTTGAGCTATATTTGACTCCTGATTTATTTCATTTACCGGTACACCTTTGTTTATTGCTGACATCATTGTAAGATAATTATTCGGAATTTTCCAGTAAACTTTTTGTTTCACAACTTCTTCAATATCTGATGTTTTTATTTCTTCATTTTCCATATATCTGTTTAAAACAAGTTTAATCTTGTCTTGAGTGTATCCGAGTTTATTGAACATTTCCATACATCTTTGTATGCTTCTTATTGCCGGAAGATTTACTGTTGCAACAAGCAAAATCAAGTCAGACATATCAAGTGCTTTAATCGTTTTTGAATCAATATTTGTTCCTATATCAATAACAATATATGAAAAGGATTTTTTTAAAGATTGCAGAATTTCTTCAATCTGGGCAGATGTTATTTCCTTAGATTTGTCAATATTTAAAGGATCTGCAATTACGTATAAACTTGTATTTTTATATCTCGTTAGTGTTTTCAAAAGCTCATTATCATCCAGATTTTGAATATTATTTGCAATATAATCCATTGCAAAAGAGGGTGTCAAATCCAGAAAAGTTGCAACATCTCCAAGCTGCAAATTCAAATCCACAAGTGCTACTTTTTCTTTTGACAATTGAGCAAGTTCTATTGCCAGATTTACAGCAATTGATGTTTTTCCTATCCCCCCTTTGTTTGAAAAGGTTGATATGATTTTGCAAGACTCGTTTACTGTTTTATTGTCTATTTCCTGTATTAGAGCAGTGATTGTTTCTTTGAAGTCAGTTTTTATGACTGGTTTAGAAATAAACTCTTTTGCTCCGGCTCTCATTGCTTTTATTATCACATCAGTAGTGGCTTTGTAAGAAAGAGCCGCTATAAGTGTGTCTTTTTTCTCATCTTTGAGCTTTCTTATTGATTCAAGTGCCTTTTCTGTATTTTCTGATATATCTATTAGAAGAATGCTGTTTTGTGTCTCGAATGATTTTTTTATGCCTTCATCGATATCAGAATATTCAAAAATACATTCAGAACTTATCTGAATATTTTCAAGTTCAGACAAATAGCTTTTTATTATGTTTCTTGTATTTTCTTCACTATCAATAAGAATAATATTCAAATTCTGCCCCATAAAAACATCAAACCCTCATTTTTTACTGTATATATTATACAGTAAAAAACAAAACATGAAAAATTCATACGGCAACTTGATATTATAAATTTTAGTATTTTGTCGGGGGGTAATCTGATTCTACAGTTACATAAACAGGAGCCAATTCATAAAGACCGGCAAGCATAGTTTCAAAAAACTCAATAACTTCCTTAAACATTAAAGAACTTCCTTTCACACAAAATTTTTCAATTCACCTTCACTCTTATATAAAAACAACAGATGATGAAAAATTGCCTGTTTTTTTTTAATATTTAAAAAATGTAATAAATATATTAACAAACTTTTTTGTTTTTTGCAACTTTGATGAACTTATTTATGCTGGCAAAAAAATTTTTTATGAGATTTATATAATCATATTACTGTATCTTATAGGTCTTGATTATGATTGTAAAAAGAGTTGATGTAAATTTTAATGTTAAATCTTTAAATTCTGATAAAAAAAATACAAAAAACAATTACAGCAATCCACTGAATAAATATAAATCCGGTGAATTTAAATTGTCTGCCGCTTCAATTCTTGCATCACAAAACAAGGCTTTTGTAAATTTTAAAGGTAAAAACCAGGATTATATTTTTGATTCCAAAACAGTAACTGATGATGAATATAAAAAGACATACGATTATGTTGTAAACATCGTTGACAATGACGATTCTGTATATGATATCTATAAAAAATTATTCAAAAACAGTTTGAATAAAATGAATATCAGAATAGCAAAAGCTTTGATTGACGATAGTGAAATATCTATGGATGAGACCATAGATACAATCAAAAATCTCGGTTCAAGCAAAGAAAAACTGGGATTTTTTAAAAGAATATATAACGACAAAGATATTCCTAAAGAGACATATAGTTTATTGTTATCTGAAATAGACAAACCCGGGTCTGTTGCTGCAAGAGCTGAAATGTATGACTTTTTAAAAAACAACAAAAATATTCCTCCGAAAGACTTCTGGAGGCCGCTATCTTTAATTACTACAGAAAATAAAAAACTGGCTAAGGTGTTGTATAAAGATAATCAATATGATGAATATTTTGCGGATGTTTTATATTCAGTAAACAAGGACAATATTGATCTTGTAACACAGATGTTTAAGGATAAAAAGGTTTCCGGTATATACCTGCATTTTGCTGTAACAAATATCAAAAAAGGAAATGTTGAGGTTCAAAAAAGATTATATGAGTTTTTGAAAGATTTAAAAGAGCTTCCTGAGAACATTTTTGCGGATATTATGGCATATACACCTGCCGAAGATGTTGATTTTATAAAAACTTTATTGAAAAAAGACAATTTAAGTTATTCTGCTGTTGATAATATCATCAATTTTGAACGAAATACTCCAGAAAATATTTCTCCCAAAAAAGATATTTTTTATCTGTTTTGCGATGACAAAAATCTCGCTGAATATGATTTTGAGAAATTGCTTGTTTCAACCAAAAAAGACAATTTGGATACAAAGAAAAATCTATATGGATATTTCTTAGAAAATACAAATTTGGCTAAAGCTCAGTTTGCTTCTGCAGTTGCATCTGTAGAACCCTGGAATATAGAAGTCAAAAAAACAATGTTTCAATTCTTGAAACAGGACAAATATTTTTCTGACGAGACAATAGCTGGAATTGTTTCAAAAACGGATGAAAAGAACTTGGAATTAAAAAAAGAATTATATGCACGTCTTAAGGAGGACAAATATTTTGATACGGAAATAATTGCATTCTTGCTTGAAAATATCAATAACCTTGATGAACTTGAATGCATTTACAATTTTGATGAAAGAGAAATGAGAGATTTTAAGAATATTGCACTTTCTCTTTATAAAAATAATAAAAAAGGCGGTTTTAGTGTTAAAACCATTCTTGATTTGTATGAATTTAGAAATGTAAAATCACTTGATGATTGTTCATTTGATGAAAAAAGAAGTTTTTTGAAAAAAGTTATAAAAAACAATGTTTTTCTTTATAATCAAGGATTAAAAAACAGCGGATATTTCACTATAGTTCCTGATAACCGCACAGAATATCTGGAGTTTGTGAAAAAAGCAATGCAGTCAATGGGGTATGAAATAGCCCCTCTTGATGAAAAACAAAAATTATCGTTCTATAACGCATTGAGTTCATTTAATAATAAGAATGATTTGTCAGAAATATTGGAGGCTTTTCCTGAATTAAAAAACAGTATTGATGAAACAAAATGGGCACACAAACTGGATATAATAAACTCAATTGAAAATAATAACGATTATAAAAGTCTTTCTGATAATGAAAGAAAATTATTAAAAATATCATTGTTATTTGATGATATAGCAAAAGATGAATCAGCTTATGATACTTTTTATATTTTACAAAAACTTGAGATGCCGGAGGAAGACCGGAACAAAATCTATAAACTGATAAAAAATCAAAACTGGTTTGATAATATACATAAGTACAACGGATTAAAAGGTAAGCAGAATTCTCTTGCGAAAATGACTGCACTTGAATTTTCTGATAAAAATCTCTTTAAAATAGAAAAACTTTTGACAGATGCAAAGTTACAAAATAAAAATTTAGCTGACATTGATTTATGCAAACAGGATTTTCAATTTGCTTGTGATTGCGTAGAAAAATATATAAACGAATTACAAAATACAAAAATAATACTGCCTCAGTCAAAAATTCCAAAAGCATCTGAACTTGTAAAAGATAACAAGCTTGTAAAAGATGTTGAAACAAAAGACAAAAACGGAAATATTATAAAAAACAGGGTAGTCTATTTAAAAAAGGGTTTGCCGCTTGATGCATACGGATTTGAAAAAGGCTTGAAATCAGATGATTTGAATGTGATTGTACATGCACTTGATTATGAGGAGCAATTTGTAGCAATACCTGTATTGAGTGATATAGATTCAGATGCAATTTTGAGTACTTCGTATGTAAACTATGGAAAAGATAATTACCATGTTTTCAGAAATCAGGGGCTTGTTCTGTATGCTCCTTCAAATAATATTCTTGCCGGAACATATAAAGATTTTGGTTCAGGCTATCAAAAAAATCTGGAAGAGGTTAAAGATGAGTATTTCTTTGGTGCGCCAAAAGAAGTTATAAGAAACTATATGTCAGAAATGATTAAAAACAAATTTAATGTAAACGGTAAAGATTACATAGATTTATGTAATCTTATTGAAAATAAATCCATACCTGAAATTGAACAAGTATCGCAAAATACCGCTCAGGCATTCAGAGAAATTATACAGGATATGGAAGTTCAAAAAAGATCTTATAACAGGAATTATAACGAGTGGCTTGTTACAAAGCCGAGGGTTCAGGCAATATTTTATCAGGGCCGAAAATCATTCCGTTCTGCATCTGAGATAGAAGAAATACCTGATTTTTTACGTCTTTATGCTCAGGACAATGATTTGCCTATTATTTATTTTGGCGAATAATAAATAATTAATGATTTATTTTGTCAAATTTGTCTTGCAATCTTGTCAGGAAGAGTTTTGCTGCCGGTGAAAAGACCTGATATTTTTTCCATACTAGATCGAGTCCTGATTCTAGTTTCGGGCTAAGAGGTCGAAAACATATTTCACTTTCTTTAGATGTATTTGCTAATTTATCCAGTGTTATTGCACTGCCAATACCGGCTTTGACCATTATTGTTGCATTATAAACAAGATTGTATGTCGCAGCTATATTCAGCCTGTCGAATTCATCTTTAAACCAGTCAAGAAAACCGCTGTCCTTTGAGTATTTGGGTGACATTTGTCTTGAGGCAATGAGTGGTTCATTTACTAAATCTTTAAGTATGATAGTCTTCTTTTGGGCCAAAGGATTATCTTTTCTGAGTATTACACCCCACACATCTTTATCCGGCAATGTTATATTGTCATACTTTGATAAATCAATCGGTTGTATAAGTATGCCGAAATCCAGAAGCCCTCTGTCGAGTTTTTCTATTACATCTTCAGCATTGCCGCTGAAGATATGGAATTTTATATCGGGATACTCCTGCTGAATTTCTTTCATTACAGCTGCAACTTGTTTCATAGAATCTGTTTCACCGCAGCCTATGTAGATATCTCCGGCTATTATTTCACTTATGGAACGAAATTCGGCTTCGGTTTTTTCAACCATTTCGACGATTTCTTGCGCTCTTTTTCTTAAAATCATTCCTTCCGGAGTAAGAGATATTTTATATTTTCCCCTTACAAAAAGCTTTTGTCCGAGTTCTTTTTCCAAATCCTGCAGTTGTCTTGTCAGAGTAGGCTGTGTCAGGTGTAAAGAATTTGCGGCAGCCGTAATACTGCCTTCTCTTGAAACTGCCAGAAAGTATTTGAGCACTCTTATTTCCATTTAAACATCTTATCTTTTCAAAATATGCCTGTCAAGTATTTTTGATTATTTAATATAAGTATTTGCTATTTTAAAAAAATAGTTAATAATAAAAAAATAGGATGCTTATTATGACAGATGAAAAAAATAAAATTCTCCAAAATCTTAAGGATGCAGATTGCAACAGAGAGTTAATTGAAAGATTTTTTATGCTTGATAAAAATCAGAGAACTTTTGAGCAATTAAGGCTTTTGGACGAATACAGAAAAAAACTTGTTGAATCTCTTCATCAGGATCAGAGAAAAATAGATTGTCTTGATTATTTAATTTTCAATCTTAAGCAAAAACAAAATCATACAAAAAAGGGTGAATATGGAATATATTAAACTCAATAATAAAATAGATATGCCGATTTTGGGATTTGGAACATATTCTTTGCAGGGGGCTGAATGTGAAAAATGCGTGTCTGCTGCGATTGAAGCAGGATATACTCTTATTGATACGGCAAGAATGTATGGAAACGAAAAATCAGTTGGAAATGCTATAAAACATTATGACAGAACCAAACTTTTCATAACCACAAAGCTTTATTCTCCAAGCAGAAGCTATCAAAAAGCTAAAGTTGATATAGAAAATTCTCTGGATAATTTGCAAACTGATTATATTGATTTGCTTTTAATTCATGAACCGTATAGAGAAAGCCTGGATATGTATCAGGCGATGAAAGAGGCCTATGCTTCAGGAAAAATAAAGGCACTTGGAATTTCAAATTTTAACAGTTCACAGTATTTGAATTTTATAAAGACATGCGGTGTTATACCTGCTGTCAATCAGGTTGAGTGTCACGTTTTCTACAGACAGAGTCTATTACAGAAATTGCTGGAAGAACATGGTACACATATGCAGGCATGGAGTCCTCTGGCCTGTGCAAGAAACAGTATTTTCAACAATGCTGTTCTTTGTGATATAGCGAATAAATATGAAAAAACTTCTGCTCAAATAGCTTTGAGATATCTTGTGCAAGCAGGAATATCTGCAATCCCGAAATCTTCAAATGCAGAAAGAATAAAATCTAATATTGAAATATTTGATTTTGTTCTTTCTGATGAAGATATGTCAAAACTTGCCGGTCTGGATAAAGGAAAAACTTTGTTCGGCTGGTATTAACAAATGGAGTAAAAACAAATGGAAATATTAAAAGTAGTAACCCCAAGAGGCCTTGAGCTAGTCGGAACAATCTTTGGTGATACATCAAATGACACAGTTGTTATTATGCTGACAGGTATTTGTTCAAATGTATTTCAAAATGAGCTTTTGTACAAAACAGGACAATTGTTGAGTGAAAATGGTATCAGCTGTATTATTGCTCATGCTCATGATTCTTTTTCCTGCTTTGCGTACAGTGATTTTTCAATAGGAAAGCAAAGACATGCCGGTGTTTTTAATGATGATTTTAATATGGTGTATGAAGATGTTGAGACTTATGTAAAATATGCAAAAGAAGAAATGGGCTTTAAAAATATAATCCTTGCAGGTCATTCGCTCGGCTCCAACAAAATTATTCACTATCTTGGGAATACTCCTGATGATTATGCGGATTATTTTATAGTGTCTTCACCTGTTGACATAATGCACTGGTGGAATGTAATGCCCAATATTGACAGATGTTTTGAAATGGCAAAATCATGGGTTGATGAGGGAAGAGGCGACGATATTCTTCCGTTTTTGTTCGGCGGTTTTTCTCCAATGACTGCTAATACTGTTCTTGCCTTTTATAATGCTGATAATCTTAAAAATTGTCCTGTATTAAGTGGACAAGGTGAAACAAAATCTTTGTATAATCTTAAGCCGAATGGTGCTTTCATTATCGGTTCCAAAGATTCTGTTACCGGCGATAGTCCGAAAAAATTTATAGATACATTGAATTCCTGGACAAGAGATCCAAATCACAATCTTGTAATAGAAGTACCGGGTGCTTCTCATATTTTTTACGGCAAACATGATGTGTACGCTAATACTGTACTCGATTGTATCCAAAACCATTTTTCTTTAATGTCAGATGCAGTATAACAATCAATTTTACAATTCCCAAATAAAGGAGGCCTTAATGAAAAAAATATTACTGTACATTATTTCTTTGATGTTATTAACAGGAGGGACAGTTATGGCAAAAAACAGTGATTGGGATAAAACATTCCCTAAAAGTGACAAAGTGAATATTAAGAAAGTTCATTTTAAAAATAGATTTGGTATAGAATTGACCGGTGATTTATATACACCGTTAAACTTAAAAGATGAAAAACTACCGGCAATTGCAATAAGCGGCCCGTTTGGTGCTGTAAAAGAACAGGTTTCGGGACGTTATGCCCAGACTCTTGCAGAAAGAGGATTTGTTACGCTTGCTTTTGATCCTTCGTATACAGGGGAAAGCGGTGGTGAGCCAAGGGATGTTGCCTCTCCTGATATAAATACGGAAGATTTTTCGGCTGCTGTAGATTTTTTAAGCAATTACAAAAATGCAGATGCTGATAAAATTGGTATCCTCGGAATATGCGGCTTTGGCGGCTTCGGTCTGAATGCTGCTGCAATTGATACAAGAATTAAAGCCACTGTTACTGTCACAATGTATGACATGACACGTGTTACTGCAAACGGATATTTTGATACAATGGATGAAAATGCCCGTTATGAATTAAAAGAGAAACTTAACAAACAAAGAACCGAAGATTTCAAAAACGGCAAATATGCAAAAGCTCCCGGTCTTCCTGACAAACTGACAGGCGATGAGCCGCAGTTTGTAAAAGATTATGTCGGCTATTACAAGACAAAAAGAGGTTTTCATGTACGTTCAATCGGGTCAAACGGAGGTTGGAATACAACATCTTCTCTGTCTTTAATAAATATGCCTATTCTTTCATATACTAATGAGATTAGAAATGCAGTTTTAATGATACACGGCGAAAAAGCACACAGCAGATATTTTAGTGAAGATGCATTTAAAAAGTTAAAAGGTGACAACAAGGAACTTTTGATAGTTCCTGGTGCTAATCATGTGGATTTGTATGATAATCTTGAAAAAATTCCTTTTGACAAAATAGAAGCATTTTATAAAGCGTATTTAAAATAATTTATTTACTATGAAATTTGTTTTCTAAATCCTTCTGTCTTTTCTTTATACAGAGGGATTTAGTCTATATACTTCAAAATTTAGATATGAAGCAAATGTTATCCATAAAAAATATGGTATCAAAAGGTATGTTGATATTTTGGAATATCTGTAAAACAGTAGAATTGTTATAAGTATAAACATCCACATAAATATTATGATAATCAGTGCTGTACCTATCTTGTGTAATCCGAAAAACACCGGACTCCAGCTTAAATTTAAAAATAATTGTGCTAGAAAAGTTGATATTGGAATGATTTTTTGAGATAAATTTCCGCTTTTCAAAAATAAAATAAATGATATAAAAATCATTGCATATAAAATTATCCATGCCGGCATGAATACCCAGTCAGGAGGTGTCAAAAACGGCTTTTGCAAATTTTCGTACCAGAGTGTTTCATACATATTTTTATTATGAAATATATTGGAAAATTTAATATGCCCGAAAGGTAACTTTTTATAGTTATTATTTTTTTTGATTTAATTTAATCTGTTGTTCAATCCACTGCATAATTATTTCAACAATGTAGTTTTGTTGAGATTTGTCTAATTCAATTCCTGAAGGAATTTTGTGCCATTTGCTGATACAATTTCTGCAGCAAGTTGCAGTTGCGTGCTGGGCAATAAAAACAGGATGATTTTTCATCGGGGTCTGCTTTCCGTCGTTTTCAATATGAGCAGGAGCAATTCTTTTTTTTATAAAATCGGCAGCGTGTTGTTTTATTACATCAATACCTTTTTCTTCAATATATGCAAAATCCTTTTTTCCGAGTTTAAATCGTCTGCGGAATTTTGATTTTGCTAATTTTTCAAAAATATCGTTCATTTTATTATGTTATAAAATTTTTTAAAATATATCTATAACTTTTTTTATATATGCAAAAATCTTTACTGTTACAGGTGTTTGAGAATTTGTTTTTTTATCTGCAACTGCATCTATTTCTTTTCGGGAAGATTTTAACAAGTAGTGTTTTTTTATATATTTCACCATGTCAAGATATTTTTCATCTATTGTACCAAGTTTGTTGAACTCAGCAATATCTTCTTTTGAAATATTTGCAGCTGTATTTTTCAATAGCAGATCCGGATATTTGTATTTTAAAAAGGCTTCTGTTTTGCTAAATGATTTATTTTCTCTTAAAGGTAATAAGAGAATTTTTTCATTTTCTGACGGTTTTTCATAAAGATGTACAGTATTTTTGTATTTTGTAAATGCATTGCTTGCAAAATCTGCAAATCTTGCCCACGTGTCTACAATAATAGTGGTGTTGTCAGGCTTTAAAAGCTCTCTTTTTTTTACATCTGAATTTTCTGATATATGAAATTTATAGTTTTCAGGTAGTTTTAAATTTATTACTGTTACTGTATGATCGAGATCTTTTATCTCTTTGGTTTTTGGGTTATATGCATAAAGCCAGCAATTTCTCACATTTTTGTAACCGTTTAATTTAAGTGTATTGTATGTAGCGATTGCCAGTTCATCGCAATTTCCGCTTTTTAATGTTTTCATACAGCTGAACAATTTTACTGCCTGTAACTGTTCAGGAATATCATTACAAATATATCTCAGCAGTCCGACAACATCGCTTACTGCATTTCTCAGCCGATACATTTGTATATTACTATCACATTTATTGAATGCATCAAGACGTGTGTTCGAAAAAACAGGAAATTCCTTATTTACTTTTCTGCAAATCAAGTCGGCAGTTCTTATGGCTTTATTTCTTGATGTAAATGCAGGATTATATGATTTTTCATTTTTTGTAGTTATTTTCATTGCAGTTTTATTAACACTCCTAAAAATATATTTTGTCAGCAACTTTTGTAAATTCTTAACTATTGTCAATAAACTGTTAAATTATAACGTTTTAATTTATAATTATAATGTAAACGGCTTCACTTTAAATATACGGAGACTAAGATGAAAGTAGTTATATTAGCAGGGGGATTGGGAACAAGACTTAGTGAAGAAACTGATTTGCGACCAAAACCTATGGTTGAAATCGGAGGAAAGCCTATTTTGTGGCATATTATGAAAATTTATTCATATTACGGTTTCAATGATTTTGTCATTCTTTCAGGCTACAAATCTCATGTTATAAAAGAATATTTTGTTAATTATTACAACAGGTATTCAGACATAACGGTTGATATGAATACCAATACCGTTGAAGTCCATAAAACAAGAAATGAGCCCTGGAGAGTAACAATCCTTTATACCGGGAAAGATACTATGACCGGAGGCAGAATAAAAAAAGCACAGAGCTATATAGGTAACAAACCATTTCTTTTGACATACGGCGATGGTGTTTCCGATGTTAATATAAAAAATCTTGTTGATTTTCATAACAAACAAGGCAAATATGTTACAGTCACGGCAGTGCAACCTTATGGGCGTTTCGGGGCACTTGAAATTAATGAAAATTCCATGATTGATTCATTTTTAGAAAAGCCTAAAGGGGACGGAAACTGGATTAATGGAGGTTTTTTGGTCTGTGAACCGGAAGTATTTGATTATATTCCTGAAGGGGATGATGTAATTTTTGAAAACATTCCGCTGCAAAATCTTTCAAAAGACCGTCAGCTTAATGCTTATAAACACAATGGGTTCTGGAGGGCAATGGATACATTGAAAGATAAAATTGATTTAACACAAATGTGGCAGAGCCAAAATGCACCTTGGGCAATATGGTAAAATATATGCTTGAATTTTATAAAAACAAAAAAGTTTTGATTACGGGACACACTGGTTTTAAAGGTTCTTGGCTGGCTTTATGGCTTAATAAAGCAGGTGCTAATGTATGCGGTTATGCCCTTGCACCGCAAACCGAACCGTCTTTATTTGATATTTTAAACTTGAGTTCTAAAATAAAAAGTATAATTGCCGATATAAATGAACAAGATGCACTGTCAAATACATTTGAGGAATTTAAGCCTGAAATAGTATTTCATCTTGCTGCTCAGCCTCTTGTTCGAAAATCGTATATGGAACCTGTTTTAACTTACAAGACAAATGTTATGGGCACCTTGAATGTCCTGGAAGCTGCAAGAATATCAGGAAGTGTAAAAGCTTTTGTGAACGTTACCACAGACAAATGCTATGAAAATATTGAACAAAATTGCTGCTATAAGGAGTCTGACAGGCTTGGCGGTTATGATATGTATTCTTCCTCAAAAGCTTGCGTCGAAATTTTGTCTTCATCGTATCGCAGAAGCTTTTTGGATAATGCTCAGACCGCTGCATTTCAAATGGCTACAGCAAGAGCCGGAAATGTAATCGGCGGCGGTGATTGGGCTTGTGACCGATTGGTTCCTGATTTTATAAGGTCAATTGAATCAGGTAATCCAATATCTTTGAGACATCCCGAGGCGATAAGACCGTGGCAGTTCGTTCTTGAACCTCTTTGGGGATATTTGATACTTGCAGAAAAATTGTACAATTCGTCAGATGACTTTACAGGGGCATACAATTTCGGACCGGAAGCGGATAATGTTTTATCTGTATTGCAAGTTGTAGATTTAATGATTTCAACTTTTGGGAAAGGAAGCATAAATATAGAAAATCCTGATGAAAAGATGCATGAAGCAGGTATTTTGAGACTTGATATTTCAAAATCAAAAAATAAATTGTTGTGGAAACCTGTTTATACGGCGAAGCAGGCTGTAAAGAAAACTGTTGAATGGTACAAAAATTATTATGATGGTGTAAACATGGTTGATTATTCATTGAATCAGCTGAATAGTTTTGAGGAAGATTGGAATGGAAAAAATTCTTAGATATTTTGTAAAAATAGCGGCGGCTTTATATTATTTTGTTGTATTTAAAAACAAAAAAAAATCGGCCTATATTCCTGTATCAGGGAAAGTTCTTGATTTTTCTGAGTTGAAAAATATGATTGATGCTTCGCTTGATATGTGGCTCACTTCCGGTAGATTTAATGACAAATTTGAAGCGGAATTTTCAAAATATCTCGGATGTAAATACGCTTTGACAACAAACTCCGGTTCAAGTGCAAATCTTCTGGCAATAAGTGCTTTGATGTCTCCAAAACTCAAAGAAAAAAGATTGAGAACCGGAGATGAAGTTATTACTGTAGCCTCCGGATTTCCGACAACTGTCAATCCTATTATTCAAAACGGTTTAGTGCCTGTTTTTATTGATTGCGAGATAGGTACATATAATATAGATGCATCAAAAATTGAAGAGGCTGTTTCCTCAAGAACAAAAGCTGTTTTTGTTGCTCATACGCTCGGTAATCCTTTTGATATAGATAAAATTAAGGAAATTTGCGAAAAATATGGACTCTGGCTTATAGAAGACAGCTGTGATGCCCTCGGCTCGGAAGTAAACAGTAAGAAATCAGGAACAATAGGACATATCGGAACATTTAGCTTTTATCCAGCCCATCATATAACAACAGGCGAAGGCGGTGCTGTTGTAACAGATGATACAATGCTTTATAAAATACTGCTTTCCCTGAGAGATTGGGGAAGAGACTGCTCGTGTAAACCCGGTACTGATAATACCTGTAAAAAAAGATTTTCTATGCAGTTTGGAAATTTACCAACAGGGTATGATCATAAATATACTTATTCTCATTTCGGATACAATTTGAAAATGACAGATTGGCAGGCTGCAATAGGTTTGGCACAGCTTAAAAAAATTCCGAATTTTTTAAATATTCGCACCCGAAATGCAGCATATTTGACAGAAAAATTATCAGACTTGAATGATAAAATAATATTGCCTGCTGTTTGTGACAATGCAAAATCTTCGTGGTTTGGATATTTAATTAGTCTAAAGCCCGGGGTTAATCTTTCAAAACAAAAAATGGTGGAATTTTTAGAAAAAAACGGTGTCGGAACAAGACAGCTTTTTGCCGGAAATATCCTCAGACAGCCGTCTTTTGTTGATAGTGAAGTTAATTTGCGTATTGGTTCATCAGAATTGATATGCTCAAATGATTTAACAGAACAGCACTATAGTTTGCTTCCTAATACTGATTTTGTAATGAATAACACATTCTGGGTGGGTGTTTTTCCTGCTCTCGGTAAAAAGGAGTTAGATAAAATATCAGATTTGATACATAAATTTGTGAAAGAAAACAGTTAGCCGGTTATTTCCATCTGTCAGGTAACAGCTGGTTTAGTGTAACAATACGGTCTGCCAGCATTACTTCGCAATTTATATTTTCATAATTTATTTGATAAATAAATTCTCTGCAGCGTCCGCAGGGAGGGATAATTCCATGTTTTGCACTGACTGATACAATTTTTGTTATACGGCTTTCTTTTGCTGTAATCATTGCCGCTATTGCCGCATGTTCTGCACAAAAACCTATTGAACAAGGTGCATCAATATTTACACCCTTGTATACATTCCCTTTGTCTGTCAATAAAGCTGCTGCAACTTTGCCTGAATATGTATCTTCCGTCAATTCCCACGGATTGAGCGTTTCTTTTGCTATCTTGTATAATTCTTCAAATTCCATAATACAGTTCCTTGGTGACTATATTTTAACATTAATTACTTTTGAAAAGAAGTTGCTTTTTAATTTGATATTTTTTTAATTTTTCTTCTATTAGTAAACATCTATTATCAAGTTTAAAAATGAATAAGAATATTTCCAATTTTTACTTTTGGGGAATGAAATAATGCTTTTTCTAAGTAATGCTGTTATTAGGTTTCAAAAAGAGATTTTAAATGGTGAATAAAGTTCAATGATATTAAAGGAGTAAAAATGTCAAAAATTGTAGAGTTAACTGATGAAAATTTTGATATAGAGCTAAGTAACACTGACAAACCTGTTCTGGTGGATTTTTTTGCACCATGGTGCGGTCATTGTCGTGTTCAGGCTCCGATTATAGAAGATTTAGCGAAAGAGATAGGATCAGATGCTGTTGTTGCAAAAATTAATGTAGATGACAACAGAGAGAAAGCTGCTGAATATTTTATAAGCGGAATCCCTGCGATACTTTTATTTAAAAATGGAAAACTGGTAGAACAAAAAGCCGGTGTTCATCAAAAAGATGAATTGAAAAAATTAATATCTAAATATGAAAATAAAAATTAAAAAATGTAAATGTATAAAGCTCTGTTAGATTTAAAATTAGACGGAGCTTTTTTATTGTTTTAATATTATTGTATGTCTTTAAAAATTAATGCCGAAACCACAAGATGTACATATAGTCGTTTAAAATACGTTTTCAGGAATAATCTGAATTATTCTGGAAAATTTTACGAAAATCTTACCCTTGCTAAAAATCCGGTAATAGGTAATCTGCCTGACGAGTTATTGCGTTGTATCTGTGAAAAATATCCTTCTGGAAAAGGAGAAAGAATAAAAGAAGTCCAGAGAATTTTTGCAAAAGCTGCAGAGTTCTTTAGGCGAGATGCGCTAAAAACAGATAAATTAATAGACAAATTGGTTAAAGAAAAAAAAATTGGAGAACTTATTCATTTGTCTGATGATTTATTTGTTAACAAAAATGCCCAGAGCCGCTTTAAGCAAAAAGCTTTTTCTTCCAGAGCAGGCGCTTTATTCAGAAAAAATTTTTCTGATTTTTTACCGAAAAATACTGATATAAAAATTGATTGGATTGCGCAAGGTGCATGCAGTGATGCCTTCGTAATGCATTTTCTTAACCAAACAGGGGAAAATATATTCCGTCCTAAAGTATTGAAAATATATAAATTACAGCAATATCTGACTGCCAAGACGTTAAATGCCATACTTTCAGATGGCGGCAAAGCTGCTTATAATTATTTGAAAAATGAAATTCCCTCCTCACGCAGTGCTGACGTTTATGCTTCTATTATGCTGGAAGAGCTTGTTGATAAAATGAAGTTTGTTGAAGAAAGGAAAAGAATGCATGGTGCTGCTGCCGAAGCAAATTCCTTTTATTACCTTTTAAAAGCTTATGGCTTAAACCTTAGAGGAACTGACTTTGTTAAATTTGACATGTTTGATATAAGAAACGGCTTTTCTATAGGCGATTATATAGATAATAATTCTTTTCCTGTAAAGAAAAAAATAAATTTGAAAAAGCTCGGGCTTTTACATACAGATTTGAAACCAAGAAATATTGTTTCTGATGTGTGTGTTGATATTGGCGGACTCAAGTCTGTTAATGAAGAACTTACAGACGGATATATCAGAAAAATATATAAAGAGCTTGTCTCACAAACAGACAAACAAAAACTTGATAAATTGATTAAGTATTATCAAAATTTGCTTTTACAAAATAGAATTCCTGATAAACAAAAGATACAAAGAGCGCTTGACTTATTTATGATAAATCAGAAAAATGTATAATTAACAGTGAATTGCAGAGGAATAAATGAAATTTGAAGGTGTGATTTTTGATTTTAACGGTACGTTATTTTTCGATTCAAAGAAGCATTATGATGCCTGGAAACTTTTTTCAAAAAAAATAAGAGGTACAGAATTTTCTGATGATGAAATGCGTAAATATATGTTTGGCAGAACAAATGAAGATATAATAACTTATGCATTGGGGCAGAAACCAGATAAAGAATTGTGTGAAAAGTTGTCTAAGGAAAAAGAAGCTTTATACAGAAATATGTGTCTTGAGGATAAAGAAAATTTTCATTTTGCACCAAATGCGGAAAATCTGCTTGATTTTTTGTGTAAAAACAATATTCCTCATACAATTGCCACTATGTCAGAAAAAGATAATGTTGATTTTTATATAAAAGAAATGAAACTTTCCCGGTGGTTTGATATAGATAAAATTGTCTATGACGATGGATCGATTCCTGGTAAACCGGCTCCTGATATTTATTTAAAAGCTGCAGAAATGATAGGTGTAAATCCACAGAGTTGTATTGTTTTTGAAGATGCTATTTCTGGAATTCAGGCTGCTAATAATGCAGGGATAGGAATGATTATTGCAATAGCATCGCTTGAAAATGAAAGTTTATATAAAAATATGGAATGTGTTTCTCAGATTATTACTGATTACAACAAGTTTGATAAAAATTTACTTTTAAACTAACAAATTTTTTTATTTTTATTTTTTATCTTTCTCAGAAAGGAACTATAATTATGTCGGAAAATAAAATTTCATTCGGTGCAATACCTATCAGTAGAACACATATTCCTGTGAAAAAATCCGGTAGATGGGTGGCTCAGGAGGTGTCTTTTGTTCGTTTTAATCCAAAATTAACAAACGATATGGACACTCTTAAGGATGTCAAAGCTATTTGGAAAGGAAACAATCTATCTGCATCAATAGCCGAAGAAGCAGAAATTGTAAAATCTCCTGTTTATGCGCTTGTGTCACAAAAAGAGAATTTGAAGAAAATCCTTCCGGAGAATGTTTTAGGTTTATTTACAACAGATAAAATAGATAAACTTACGGATACCGTCGAAATATATAAACTTGGTGTAAATCCTGAGTTTGCTTATGCACAAAAGAGAAGAAGCCGTGAAGTAAAGCATGTTGCCTCTACAATGATTAGAGAATTTGTGAAATTTATTGATAAAAAATTTAATGTAAAATCAATTGTAATCGGCTCCGAAGATGACAGTGTCAGATTTTATCAAAGAATGGGTATCCCTGAACGTGAAAACTCTATAAATGTTTTTGAAATCAAAAAAGATATGTTTAAAACTTTATAGTTGTTTTTGATATATTATACAGTTGCTAGGATATGTTAAATAATTGATTTATTGCATCTATTTTCTGAAAATTTTTTGTTGCTGTAAATTAAAATTTACCACATCCTGCTGGCTTAAAAATCGCAACAACACCGAGCGTGAAAATACAAGATGCGGATTTTGGCTGGTGCGGAGTCGACCGTAGGGAGCGAGCACGTCCTGTGAGGGCGGACGTTACTCCGCCCGAACTGCCAATAATCCAAGACGCGGATTTTGGCTAATGCGGAGTCGACCGTAGGGAGCGAGCACGTCCTGTGAGGGCGGACGTTACTCCGCCCGAACTGCCAATAATCCAAGA
>CALUQG010000021.1 GCA_944322855.1 Candidatus Gastranaerophilales bacterium | reverse complement strand
TCAGGCTTTAATCCGATTGTTTAGCCTGACTTAATGATTTTGTGCCTTTGGTTTGTGATGTTGGGCAGGTATGTCCAACCGACGTTTCCCAAGGACACAAACGGATTTTCAGTAAAAAAGACTCCCCACGGAGTCTTTAGTAGTGGTGCCACGTCTCGGAATCGAACCAAGGACACAGGGATTTTCAGTCCCTTGCTCTACCAACTGAGCTAACGTGGCATATATTCAATTAAGCTAACTATCTTATAATATCAAAACAAAATTCTGAGTCAATAACATTTTTTATTTATATCTAGCTTATTAATTTACTTTTTGATAAAATTAGTATATTAATTAAAAATATGTATTTAAGGAGGAGGCATTTATGTCAAATGCGTTAGATATCAATGATAATACTTTCGAAACCGAAGTAACAAACTCTCAAGGTGTTACTATTGTTGATTTTTGGGCTCCGTGGTGCGGCCCTTGCAGAAAGCTCGGCCCTGTATTGGATGAAGTATCTCAAGATTTTGAAGGTAAAGTTAAGGTTGTAAAATTAAACACAGACGAAAATCTTAAAACTGCAAAAGAATATTCTGTAAGCGGTTTACCGACATTGTTAATTTTTAAAGACGGAAAGGCTGTTGAAAGACTTGTTGGTCTCATGCCTAAATCATCTATTGTTTCTAATATTGAGAAACATTTATAATTTATATTCAGGTTTAATAATAAAAAAGCATGGTTTACACCATGCTTTTTGTTTTTAGTTCAGGTTCTTATTTTTTCGAATTTTCTCTTTGTGAAAGAACTTTTTTGCCGGTAAGTCTCGACATAAATCTAAAGAAACCGCCTTTTGCACCTTTGCTTGTAATATTTTCGTATTCTTTATTCAATATTTCATCTCTTGATAAAGCCTTAACCGGCATTCCTATCAATTTTCTGTTTGTATATTCACCAATCAATGTAGATGCAAAGTTTACGGCCTGAGCACCAAGAAGGCTTGAATTGTATGTATTTCTGAATGTATCATTGAACAGGTTAATGAACAACACGTTATAGAATGTTCTTGAAGTTTCCTGTATTGCTCTTTCTTTTGCTTTTAAGATAGCGCCCTCTTTATCCTGACCGTTAGATTTTTGCATAACCATATTATGGTTATCAGCCATCAAGAACCACGCTGTCGCAGCTGTTGATGTGTTTTTTGCAAGCGCCGACAAGTCAGAATTTGATATGCTCGACATAGTAGATGTGTTGAATGCTTTATTTATACGTTTATTCATATATGAAGCAAACTGTTCATCTGTCAAATCTATTTTTGCCTTAGAATTCGGCTTAAATTTAGATTTGTATGTCAATTTATTGATACCATTGTATACTGCATCAAGCTCCTTATCCCACTCAGGGAGTTTATATTCCTGTTTTATGGCATTATACATTGGTTTTGCTATGTGTTTATATGGAAGTGTAATAGTACCCCACATAAACTTGAATGGCTGTGTAACAAAGTCAGCTATCTGACGTACACCTTTGATATTTCGTCTTCCGAATGTATATTCCTCAGCGTTAACAGCATTTTCTATTAAACTTGTTAATTCATTAGCTTTTGCTTCATTTTTTTCTTTTAATGCGGTCATTGCGCTGTTAAACATTTTAAGATTTTCCGCATCATTATTAACTTTAAACCTGTTTTCAAAAGTTGTTATAAACGGTTTAAGTTCATTATGGTTTTCAAGGAATTTCTTGGCTTTAGTAAAGTTATTTACATTGAATTTGTTATTTTCATAAAGAATGTTTTCAATGTCTTCAGCCTCTTTTGCCATAGAATTGCTTTTCAATACAGCGAGAAATTTATTGACATTAGCTTCAATAATTTTGTTATTTCTGTTTTTAAAGAAACTGTCAGCCGCTGATTGAACATTTATATCTGCAAAAGAGCTTGTTTTTCCTTTATTTGAAAGGTGTCTAAACATTTCAGCAAATTCTGTCAAGCCTTCTTGCTCTAGTGTTTCTGCAATATTTGCTGCTTCTTTATTCAATTTTGATGTCTTTTGATATTGAAGTGTTACATCTTCAAATTTTTTGCCTAGAACCTCATCGTATGATTTAAGCTTATTGATAATTTGATTAAATTTGTCTCTTGATAGTTTGTAATTTTCTGTTGTTAACTTCTCATATAACCTGTCGTATTTTTTAGATACAACATTGAAATACTTGCCTAATTGTGCACCATTGATTTTAACATTTTTCTTAGCTGATTTTAGAGCAAATCCTGCTATTACGACACCCACAAACCATTTTGTAATACTTGATAAAGTCAACAAAGGTTTTGACTCTTTTATTTCTCTTCTTTTATCAAAAACTACAGTTTTTCCTGACATATCCATTGCTGTAATGGGCATATCAGAAGCAAGTCCGAATGCCTGAAAGACTTTTGAGCCTTTGAAACTCGGTTGAATTTTTTCTTCTTTGACCGGTCTTTCAACTGTTTCATTTACAGCTTTGCCTTCTTTTTTATCTTCTCTTTCTGCAAGTTCTTTATTTAACTTTATTGCTTCTTCTTTATTAATGAATTTTATTTTTTTACCGTTTGACAATCTTGAGAATGACTCGGTTGCAATAACTGTCAATGCAGTAACTAACATAAATACCCATTTTTTAGAGTTGATATATTTAGAAAGCGCACCGAGTGTAATTAATTGCAAATATGCATTAGAAAGTACACGTTTTGTTTCTTGATTAAAACGTGCTTTCTTTTCTTTTTCTGCAGCTTTTGGATCATCATCGCAGAGTCTAGAAAGGTTATAAGCATCATTTGCGAGGAAAAATGCCGGAATAAAACCAGTCACTATTCTTGTTAAAGCTCTTTCATGAACACCATTGTAATTTCCTGATTTCGGATCAAACATTTTCATTGCTCTGGTGAATAAGCCTGATGATTGAACATCCGGTGTATCGTATTTTAATTTTTCAGCTGTTTCCATATAACCACTGAAGGAGTTGACGATATCACTGTTATTTAATATATCAAATTTTTTCTGCAAAAAGCTCCTTTTATTCATTTCCTCAAGAGTAGCTTTTTGAGTATTAAATCCTGTACCTGTAAAAGTCTTTTTCAATGAATTGGCTATATATATAGGAAGCTCCGTAACAGGGTAAACAACACCTTCCATAAGAAGTCTTGTCCAGTTTTTGGTGCGGACTTCAACCTTACCATTCGGCAAATCTTTAATATGATCTCTTATATCATTCCAGTGAGACTTTTGAAAATTTTGTTCAAGTTCAACCGGTGCTTTACCAATATACTTTGATAAAAAATCAAGATTTTGTTTCAGGTTATATCTTTTTACATTATACAAAGAGAAAACGCCTTTAAAGGAAATATCATTTACATCTCTCTTTAAAGGCGTTTCTCTAAAATAATTATCCTGTGAAAACTTTTCATTTGTCACAACTGACTTTTGCTTGTGACTTATTCGGTCTTTGTATAAAATATTCTGGTTCTGACTTACTTTCATTTTTTTATGCCCTTATGTACCTTCTCATAAGATTAGGTTTTTGACAAGATTATTTTTAATGTTTATTTACAAAAATTAAATTTTGCATCAAAAACAATCTATTTTCTTGAGGAATAAGGTCTAAAAATTTTCATTTTTGCTATCAGAAAATATTAATTGAAACATATTTTTACAAAGTTTTATGTAGCATAAGCATATAAAGTATTATCTGTAATTTTGGAATTGAAGAGGTATATCATAATCGTCTTCTTTGGATTTTAAGAGTTTAATTACCTCCTGAAGATCATCCTTACTTTTTCCTGAAACTCTGACCTGCTCGCCTTGTATTGACGCTTGAACTTTTAATTTCGAGTTTTTTATGTCAGCAACAATTTTTTTTGCTAATTCTGTTGAAAGACCTTTTTTCAAATTAAAAACCTGTCTGACATTTCCGCCAAGAGCATTTTCAATCGGCTGGGCATCTAAAACTTTAATATTAATATTTCTTTTAACAAGTTTTGTTTGTAAAATATCAAGAATATTTCTGAGTTTCATGTCATCATTTGTTGTTATGGTAATACATTTGTCAGCTTCCAGATTTATGTCGGAATTAGAGTTTTTTAAATCAAATCGGGAATTAATTTCTCTTTTTGCCTGATCAACTGCATTAACCAATTCTTGTTTATCGAATTCCGAAACTACATCAAAACTACAATCTTTTGCCATATTTATACTCCTGAATAAAGATACATCAAAATATAATTATAGCAGAATTTATTATATTTGCATAAATATAAATTTAGTCTAAAATTCTTACACGTGTACCGCTGCCCGTGCTTCTGTTTCTGAGATGCCATCCACGCATCCCTCTTACGTATCTGCTATGCCCCATGCCGGGTCTTGTATACATTGAGTAAGGGTCATATATAGGTGGTGTAAATCCTGTTAGCATGCCCGGTGAATAGCCGCCAAATAGCCTATTTAAAATACCTGGCTTTCTATAACTGCTATACGTTCCATATGCAGGCCCATACGATGTTGAGTATCCGTATGGATTGTAACCGAATGTACTTTGCGGATAAATCTGCTGGCTTTGAATAAGTTCAGGATATGAATTGTAATGTTTTGATGCAGTTTTTATTGTATCAAATCTATCTTTTAAATTGCCTCCTTGCATAGCGCCAAGCATTTCTTTTTCCATCCTCGTAATTCGAGATTCTGTATCATCATTCATGTATGTACGTCCAAGCACCTTTGTCTCAAGCTTTGCAAGATCTTTTGAAGTAATTCCATACAACATGCCTGTGTCAATGTTAGACAGTAGATTATCAACTCGACTGGAAAGCGGCAAACCTGAAAAAGTCCTGTTAAAAACTTTTTTTTCGAGGCGGTTTAGTCTAGTATAAATATTTTGTTTTTCATAATTTTTTTTGAATATACTTTCTTCCAATTGCGTAATTTTAGGATAGCTTTCGTTTGATGCAATTGTATTTTGATATGGATCCTGCAGCGTGTTCATGTTCTGAATTTGAGGAACAAGAGGCTTAAATGTCTTTACTTTATAAGCATGCGCAGGGCAAGCTGCACTTAGGATTAGGCAAACTAATAATAATTTTTTATACATATATCCCCGTCTGTTTTGCTGTACATAATATGTGTATGGCAAATAAACAAAGATAACATTGACCATCAGAATATGTTATAGGACTATATTGAGTCTTTCATAATACTAATCGTGTTATCCAATTCTTCTTCAAACAGCTTAATTTGCATATTTATGCTATCTTTACTGTAAATTTGTCCTTCACCCTGATAGGTAAGATATTTTATATAAACCTGTGATTCACACCTGAGTGTGGCTATATCTCTTGCCCGTGCAGCAATATTTTGCAATTTTGCAAAAGAAATATAGTAGCGTTCAGGGCTGTTAGCATATTTTTCTGCCATGAAGTCTGCGTGATCAATTATTGAACTGGCTATTGCATTAAATTTTTGTATATTACCATTTGTATCTATACACTTTTTCATCTTTTCCAAAATGACAATGACATCATTCAAATCTTTTGTATAAGGCGAAGTTCTGTCTTTTTTCAGGATTATATCAATATATGTTTTGTTTTCTCTTGGAACTTTCTTATATTGCGGCTGCTTTTCAGTTTCATCAAAAGTATTGTATATACCTTTAGTAACTTGAGGTGTTGTTCTTTTATATTCAAACTGCATATTTATGTCAGGCAAAGAGCCTTTGTAACCTCCGCCTGTACAAAGTAGTGAAGCAAATATCAGCAAAGTGATTTTAGAAAATAAATTCTTCATATTCTTTATTATAACTGAATTTTTTAGCATGTCATTTTTGACATTAGTTTTCCCTGGTTTTATCATATTTATTATACAATGGAGTGGCTATGAACCTTTTTGACTCACTTGAAAATCAAAATAAGCAGGTGCCTCTTGCAGAAATATTGAGGCCCAAAACTCTTGAAGAGTATATGGGGCAAAATCAGGTCGTAGGGAAAAATTCTGCATTTTTAAATCTTCTTCAATCGGGAAGACTATTTTCCTGTATTTTCTGGGGACCACCCGGCTGCGGAAAAACAACTCTGGCCAGATTAATTGCAACAAGAACCAGCAGCGATTTTATAGAACTCAGTGCGGTAAGCTCCGGTATAAAAGATATAAAAGACTGTGTTGAACGTGCAAGAGAAAATTTACGATACAACAAAAAAACAATTCTCTTTATTGATGAAATACACAGATACAGTAAAACTCAGCAGGATGCACTGCTTCCTTATCTTGAAAACGGTACGTTTTATCTGATTGGTTCAACAACAGAAAATCCATCTTTTCAAGTAGTACCTGCACTGCTTTCACGAGTACAGGTATTGATGCTTAAACCTATTGATGATGATAACATTTCCGAAATCGTACAAAAAGGCTTTAAATTCCTTTCTGACAGACATGGGAGTATCGTACTAAAACAGGAAGTACTTGATTTCATTATAAAGTATGCGGCAGGAGATGCAAGACTGGCTCTAAATCTAGTTGAAAATTCTTATTTTGCCGCTGATTTCAAAGATAATAAGAGATATTTGTCATTAGAAATTTTAGAAAGCCTAGCCCAGGAAAAAAGTATAAAATATTCAAGACAGGAGCACTATGACATTGCTTCTGCATTTCAAAAAAGTCTCAGAGGCAGTGACAAAAATGCGGCAATATACTGGCTTGGGAAAATGATAGCTGCAGGTGAAGACCCAAGATTTATAGCCAGACGCCTTATGGTATGCGCCGCAGAAGATGTCGGATTAGCAGACCCGAATGCATTTAACATTGCAGTAAATGCGCATAAAGCTGTTGAATTGCTCGGATTGCCTGAAGGCAGAATACCTTTAGCGCTTGCTGTTGCTTATGTTGCAGATGCACCAAAATCCAATGCTGCTATTTGTGCCATAGATGAAGCATTGTCTGATATAAAATCAGGACTTGACTACCCTCCACCTATGCACCTTAGAGATGCTCACTACAAAGATGCAGAAAAGTACGGTTTTGGAATAGGTTATGTCTATACACATGACAACCCTGATTATAACCAACAGTTTTTGCCTGATGAACTTGTTGGCAAAAAATATTTTAAAAACTAACAAAAAGCTGTATCGTTTATTCGATACAGCTTTTTTATTGATTGCGTATTCGTAACTTTGTTTGACTCTAAGCGAACTGCGGTGCCGATTTCTTGATTTCGTTGTCTTCGGCTTTTTCGACATTTTCCATTTCCGCCTGTGCTGCTTTTAGTTGTGTTTCCAGAGACTTCATTTGGAGTTCTATCTGGTTTTCCATATCTTTTACCTGTCTTAATTGATTTTGGTTTGACATTTCTATTGAAGACTGCATCATCATCATATAAGATCCAAGAGGTGTTGCAAAGAAGTTGTTTCCTCCGTTTAGCATACTTCCAATCGCATTCATCGACGACGGATCAAAATTTCCTCCTCCTGAAACATTGCTTGAATATAGCTGCTGCATTTGCCCTTGCAGTGCCATATTAATTCCCATCTGGAACATATTACCAATATTATTGAAGAGAGACCGTGTATTTGCAATAGCACGTTCCCAACGACTGGCCTGATCTGCCAGGGTCTGTTGTTGTTGTGACAACTGCATCATCCTAAAGTTAATTTGATTAATGCGGTTTGTCAACATCAATTTTCTTGCTGTGAAAATTGCGTAACCCATTGTTGGTTTTCCTCTCGTGTTTAGTAATTAATTCCTCGTATTAAAATAAAAACATTTTAGATTGCAAAATTGCCTTATTATAATAATAATTGTTAAGATTTCGTAACATTTGTGAATTATTTAATTGGAACAATTTGTACAAAATCTACTGTTTTCAATGTCTAACGGGGTAATAGTCCACACACGTATACAATATTTATTTGCAACATTTATCAATCTGTTTAAATATTTTAAATCTTTGTTACTGTCTTCAAGTATTAAAACTATACCGGGTTTTTTGTTGGTTGAAAGAGAATAATAGAGTGATTGCCCTATTGCTTCAGCCCACTTGTTTGCAAAATCAAATTCGATTGCATAATTTTTTGTCAGACAGTCAATTCTCGTATAGTCAGGAAGTTTAACTTCGGTTTTTCCGTTATTCTGGTTGCACCAATATTTTTGATAATCCTTTTCCAGGTATTTATGCGATGCATATACAGGATTAAATAAGCTGAACAACAAGCACATTATAATAGCAATTGTTTTCATTAATTGCATCCACATGACGGGCTGAGTGAGCCATCGCAGCAAACAGCCCGTCCACTGTTAGAACATCCGCACACACCGCCATGATGTGAACAACATCCTCTTCTTGCTTTTATATCATTCATAAAAGCAAATCCTGCGCTACACGACATCAATATTATTATTAAAACTGCAATTATCTTTTTCATAAAGACAACCTGCGATACAAATAATTGTATTGTTTTAAAATGAATTTGCATTACACATCTGTAACACAGATACTCTATATGAACGAGTTTAATTGTATTAAGTATTGATATAATTATCTGGTTTAAATATCTTAATCATCAAGTAAGGAGTTTTATATGGAAAATTCTAAAAGTTTGGTATTAACACTTGTTTTATGGTTTTTCTTAGGATCACTAGGTGCACATAGATTTTATCTTGGACACAATAAGAGTGCGGCTGTTATGCTCATACTGGTTATTATCGGCTGGCTTACAGCAGCTCTTGCAATAGGTTTTGTATTCCTTCTTGCTGTCGGCATCTGGTTAATCGTTGATCTTATTTTAATTTTGACCAAAAAACTTGTTCCAGCAGACGGTTCAGAACTCAAATAGTTGTGATTATTTTATATTACAAATAAACCCAAAAGCCGGATAGATTTATCCGGCTTTTAGTTATTACAAAGATTGTACCTATTAAATAAAATATTAATATCCACCTAATATATGTGCAAAACAACATATTATTTGATACAATTTATTAGTAAATTATGACATAGAGGTATTACGGTGGAAGAAAATATAATAAAAAAAGAAATAAAATATCCTTATTTGACAAAACCTGTTGAAATTTATGAAAGAGAAAACGGACACAAAATTGTTCTTGCTCATAAAGAAGGCGGTCTTGTTAATATATCAAGCTGGGTTAAAACAGGTTCAATAAATGAAAATGATGAAAATAACGGTGTATCACATTTTCTTGAACATCTTATGTTTAAAGGTACACACAAGCATAAAGCAGGGTATTTTGATAAAACTCTAGAAGCAAAAGGCGCTATTGTTAATGCTGCAACCTGGAAGGATTATACATTTTATTATGTGACATTACCACAAGGGCCTAATGGTTCCTACTTTAAAGAAGCTATTGAACTTCATGCTGATATGATGCTTGATCCTGTGATACCTGAAGATGAAATAGGACCGGCTTTTGTTCTGGGCGATGACACAGTTTCACAAAAAAGGGAAAGACATGTTGTTATTGAAGAAATAAGAATGCGCCAGGATCAACCATGGACAAAAATTTATAACAATACAAATTTTAATATGTACACAAGCCATCCTTATAAAAGAGATGTAATAGGTTTTCCTGAAACAATAGCTTCTATACCGAGAGAAACTATAATGAATTATTATAAAACCCATTACACACCAAACAATATTACAACAATAATTGCAGGTGATTTTGATCATCAAAAGGTTCTTGAAAAAGTTGTTAAAGAGTTTGATTTTAATGGAAGAAAAAATTATGAAAATACCAAGTATCCATTGGATACACCTGTTTCTGAGGAAAAATATTTTGAACTGACAGGAAAAATTAATACAGGTTTTTCTATCACCGGATGGCTGGGCCCTGTTGCAACTGATATAAAAGATAATATTGGTCTTGAAATTATCAATGTTGTTCTGGGAGAGGGGCAAAGTTCAAGATTGTATCAAAACCTGATAGAAAAAGCTGAAAATCCTGCTTTTAATATAGTGACTACTGATTTTTATAATTTCAAAGATGGCGGAAATTTCTTTGTTCAGTCTAATTTTAAACCTGATAGAAAAGACGAAGCTCTTACATTGATAAAAAATGAATTTTCAAAAATTTTGAATGATGGATTGACAGAAAGAGAATTCGCAAAAGCGAAGAAAAAACTAAAAGCAAGATTTGCGGAAAATGCAGAAACAGTATCCGACATAGCTGAAAATATAGGATATTACATGACTGTGTGCAACAATCTTGATCTTGTTGAAAAATATCTTGAAGATTTGAATGAATATACAATTGAGGATGCTAATGACGTTGCAAAAAAATACTTGAATTTTCAAAATTCTGTTACAACAGTCTTGCTTCCGGAATAAGATAATCATAAAGGACATAAAATGAAAGAAATACTATTAGATAATAATATACCACTGGCATTAAAACAGAATAAAAACACACCAAGACAAGCGTTGTGTTTTTATTTTAAAATCACAACACCGGAAAAAAAAGCCGGACTTTATTCTGTTTTGAACAGATTGTTTTTGCAAGGAACAAAAAATCGTTCTGCACAGCAGCTTGCTGATGAATTGGATGAAAACGCAATAGACTGCTATAGTGAAATGAAACAGGATTTTATTCGTTTCAAACTTCAATATCTGAATGAGGATTTTGAAAAAGCTGTTGAAATACTATCTGACATAATTCATAATTCTACTTTTGATGATTTTAATAAAGAGGTTTTAAAATTAAAAGGAGAAATTCCGGCAGAAATGGATGACCCGAGATCCAGAGCAATGGATGGATTTTACAGAGCTATATTTAAAAATCATCCGTACGGACACACTTCTACAATGATTTTGAACGATATCGATGACATTACAAAACAGGAGGTTTTGGAAGCCTATCATAATTTATTAGAAAATTCATCAAAAGCAATAAGCCTTGTCGGTGATTTTGATGAGGAATATGCAGTAGAAGTTTTGAAAAAATATTTTTCTGACTTGAAAAATATAAAAGATATCAAAAATGAAATAGAAAAACCTGTACTTGAAAAATCTGATATAGTAAAAATCGAAAAAGATGATGCTTCACAGGCTCAGATAATTCAAGGCTGGCAGGTTCCTACTATATATGACAAAGATTATGCCGCAATAATGGTTATGAACACAATGCTTGGTTCTTGCGGTCTTTCATCCCGATTATTTCTTGAATTAAGAGATAAAAAAGGACTTGCTTATGTTGTCAGAAGCAGTTATGAAATTTATAATCATGCGGCCTTGTTTAATGTATATATTGCGACTGAGCCTAAAAATATAAAAACATCTCTAGAAGGTTTTAAAATTGAACTTGATAAAATTAAAAACATACCGGTTACACAGCAGGAATTGGAAAATGCTAAAAATAATCTGCTGGGCAGAAGACAATTTTTTACAGAAACAAACCTTCAACAATCAAGTTTAATGGCTTTTTATGAAGATAAAGGACTCGGAGCAGACTTTGAAAGCAAACTTATAGAAAAAATAAAATCGGTAACAACAGATGATATAACCAGAGTTGCTAATTTGTGTATAAAAGAGCCATCTGTACTTACTGTGCTTGCGCCAAAAGAGTATTTAGACTTTTAAGGAGAAGTTATGGCCGTAAATCCGATAAAAAGAGGCTTAAAAGTTCAAATAGAAGTTAATACAGGCAGTTCTATGGGTTCCAGAAATATCATAGAGTGCTATGTGCTGGAGCCTGATTTTGACAGGCTGACAATTTCTTTTCCTGAGTCAAAGTCAGAATTAATCCCGTATCTTACCGAAGGAACGGAAATTAAGGCTTTTATTTATACATTCGGTGGAATAATTATAATTGATTCTATTGTTTTTGATGCTCCGTTTGACGGAAAAATGGTAATTGAATTCAATGAGGAAAATCAGATTATTCAAAGAAGAAAATATCTTAGAATGCCTTATATAACGGATTTGTATTTTATTCTTGAAGACGGAAACATCAGAGTGAATACAATAGATATTGGCGGCGGTGGTGTCAGATTTGCCAGTGAAAAAGTATTCAAAGATGCACAAGATTACTGTGCACAATTGAGAATAGAACAGTTTGAGCCAATGATAAAAATTGAAGGAACTGTATTTAAAAAGAATTTTTACAAACCAAACGAATATCTCTTTGAATTTACTAAATTGCAAGAAAAAGACAGGGATAAAATAATACAAAAATGTATAAAACTACAAAATATCCAAAATAAAATGAACTAATAAAGTTAAAATTTTTGCAAAAAAACTTTAAGTATTCTAATATAAAGATATAATGAATTATCCGGATAGACATGTTTAAAATATTGAGACATAAAAAACAACAGAATAAGAAGTTTAAGACAAACGGCAGCTTGCAGCGTGCAATTGAAAAATGTCAAATAGAACTTGCAAAAGATCCGACGAATGCACAGCTGCATGTAAGACTTGGAGATTTATACATAGAATGGCATCTGGATATTCATCAGGCCAGACAATATATTGACGAAGCCATTACGGAATATCAAAGAGCCCTGGAGTCTTTTATAGATTCTTATGAAATATATTACAAAATAGGTATGGCTTTTTACTACAAAAATGAAATAGATAGAGCTATAAACTATTTTAATTTGTCTGTGGAAAAAAATCCAAAATATGCAGAAGCCTATTACATGCTTGCTTGTTGTCATACAAAAAAAGCTCATTTCCCTGATGCTATGGAATTTGCTCAAAAATCTGCTTCGTTAAGACCATTTGCTTCTTCACGTTCGCATTTTCTCAGGTATAACCTTTACAGAGTAATGTCTGTAAAATCCTTTAAAATTACATTGCAAAGACAAAAAGAGCTTATTTTGTCTTTATTAACGCTTCCTTTTGATAAAGAAGCAATAAAAGATGTCTTTCAGGTAATTTCATATCTGCAGTTTATGCCAATGCTTATCAAAGGCTGGATAATGGTTGCAAGAAACGGTATAGATCAAGCAGTTGATCTTTATCGTGAAGCGCTTGATAAAGCACCCGGATTTCTTCTTTTATATTGTCTTCTTGGTGATATTTACAGAGCAATGGGAAGATATGAAGATGCTATTTTAGAATATAAAATGGCAATAATACTTGATAGCTTAAATATTACTGCTTATCGTTCCTTGTGCTCAGTTTATGAAGAACTTGGCGATTTAGACAGCGCAGTTGAAACATACCTTAAACTTATTGAAATACAGCCTAATGCGGCTGAATATTACAGTAATCTGGCAAATATTCTTTATCTTAAAGGCGACACAAAGGATGCAATTTCATATTATCAAAATGCGATAACTCTTAATCCAAAACCTGAATGGACAAGTGTCATTGCTCAAACCCTTGGTTATGTTTTTCAAGAAGCTGAAAAAAATACAGATGCGGCAATAAGTGCATATCAATCCGCTTATCTTCTGACCCCAACAGATATAGATATATTCATAAATCTTGGAAGTGCATTTTATGACAAACAAGAATACAATAACGCTTTGACTGTATACAGAAGAGCACTCGAATTGGATCCGACAAATGCCAAAATTCATTGTAATCTTGGTTTCTTGCACTGGGGCAAAGGTGATATTGACGAAGCAATAAAAGAATACGAACTGTCAATAAAATACGATTCTACCTATGATATTGCATATAACAATCTCGGGGTAATTTATCTTGATGATTTGGGTCGTGTTCAGCAGGCTATTGAGCTGTTCCAAAAAGCTATACATTACAATCCAAATTATGCACTAGCTCATTATAATCTCGGAAGATCAGTAGCAATAAAAGGAGACAAAGTCGAAGCAGCAAAACTTTATCAAATAGCTATGGATTTGAATAATGTGACTAATGAACTTGACCCACAGGAGATTACGGATAAAATTCAGGGGCTATTTGATTCATAATTTTGTATGAGGTGTTATGAAACATACAGATGAAATAAGAGTATATTATGCAGATACAGATGCTTACGGTGTTGTTTGGCACGGTGCATATTTGCGGTGGCTTGAAGCTGGCAGAATTGAGTACACTGACAAAGTTCTCGGACTTGATTTGAAAAAAATGCAAGAAAACGGCTGTGTTCTACCTGTTGTTGAATTAAATATAAAATACAAAATGTCGGCGAAACTTGATGATAATCTTATCTTGGAAACTGAAATTCAAGAACTTCGTCCGAGCGCAATAGTGTTTAGCCAGATTTTAAAGAATAAAGATACCGGTATCGTTAATATTGCTGCAACTGTAACCTGTGTTGCCGTTGATACGTCAAAAAATAAAATGTATAGACGGCTTCCCGAATTTATAACATCGTCTTACAAATCACATGTGTAGTTAACGTTATTATTGAGCGAGAGCCTCGAGTACGGCAATTTTCATTATTTCAGGCTTAGCTTTTTGACCAGTCCAAATTTCAAAAGCTTTTGCACCTTGATGAACAAACATGTCGACACCGGTTATTATTTCATAATTATTTTTCTTTGCTATTTGTAAAAGCTCTGTTTTTAAAGGATTATAAACTATATCATAAACCGATGCACCCTGAGGCAAAGTTTTAATAACATCTTCTTCAACAGGACTCATTCCCATTGCTTTTCCTCTCATCCCAATCGGAGTTGAATTCACAAGCATATATGTATCTGATAAATCTGATAAACTTTGCATTTGTTTCAAGTTAATTTTTACATTGGGAAATTTGTCTCTCAGAAAATTGACCATATTGCTTGCGTTGATTACGTTTCTTGCATAAAAATTGATTTCCTTTACATCAAGCTGGCAGAAAGCTATAGCCGCAGCACGGGCAGCACCTCCTGTACCCAGAATTGATACGGTATTGCCTTTTAATTTTTGCTGCGTAGAAGCAGGTATAGCAGTTTTAAATCCGTAAATATCAGTGTTGTAGCCAACAAGAGACTTGTCAGGCATGATTTTTACAGTGTTTGCACATCCTGCAATATCAGCAGATCTGTCAAATTCATCAAGAAAAAGAGTTATCGGAACTTTGTGAGGAATAGTTACATTAAAACCGCTATAATCCTGCGATTTTAGCTGTTTTACTCTTGATATTAAATCTTCGCTATCAGTATCTAACGTTTCATAAGTTCCGTCCAATCCGAGCTCTTTAAACATTGCATTATGCATAACTGCAGAAAGAGATTGGCTCAGAGGATGACCTATTACAGCAAACTTAATCATTGTTTTCACCTTCTTCAAGTGTTTTTGAAAAACCGCAATTATTGTTTGAACAAACGATTTTAGATTCTTTTTTAGTTATTTTCTTAACCATATAAGCACCGCATTCAGGGCATTTTTCTTTGACAGGTTCATTCCAGGACACAAAATCGCAATCTGGGTATTTATTGCAGCCGTAGAATATCTTGCCGTATTTTGATTTACGTTGAATAACTTCGCCTTCACCACACTTAGGACATTTTACACCTGTTGTTACAACGACACGTTTTCTGTGTTTGCATTCCTCGTTTGTGCACTGGAGATATTTGCCATACGGCCCGACTTTGATTATCATATCAGAGCCGCATTTTTCGCATTTTTCATCTGATTTTTCGTCAACAGCCGCAGCTGAGCCGTCTTTGTTAAGCGGCATCATTGTTTTACATTCAGGATATCCCGAACACCCGAGGAACTGCGTACCGAAACGACTTGTTCTTACAATCATTTTTTTGCCGCAGTTCGGACAAATAACATCAGATTCTATGAGAACTCTCGGCATATTTTTCTTGGCTGCATCAACAGTTTCATTAAACGGAGTATAAAAATCTTTCAAAACGTCTGTCCAAACAGCTTTTTCTTCTGCAATATCATCGAGTTTTGTCTCCATTTGCGCAGTAAACTCGTAATTCATAATATCAGTAAAATACTTTACAAGTTCTCTGCTTAGAGTTCTGCCAAGAATTGTCGGTGCAAGAGCTTTGTCCAGTTTTTCTACATAACCTTTTTGCTGGATTTTAGAAATAATAGGAGCATATGTAGATGGTCTTCCTATTCCATGTTCTTCCAGCGCTTTTACAAGTGAGGCTTCTGTATATCTTGGAGGAGGCTGGGTAAAATGCTGTTTAGGATCTATTTTTTGGAGTTTAACCTCATCACCCTGCTGTAAATCGGGAATTTTGCTTTGATCCTGTTCATCATCCGAGTCATTGTAAACTTTTAAAAATCCGTCGAATACAATCTTGCTTGTTCCTGTTTTAAACAGATAATCACCTGCTTCAATATCAACTGATGTATTTTTGACTTTTGCATTTTCCATTTGTGACGCAATAAACCGTGACCATATAAGCTTATATAGTCTGTATTGTTCTGATGTGAGGTATTGTTTTATACTGTCAGGGGTTCTGTCTATATAAGACGGTCTGATAGCTTCGTGTGCATCTTGAACATTTTTTCCGCCTTTTGCGTAAATGTTTGGAGTCTTTGGATAATAATTTTCACCGTAATTTTGTGTCACAAATTCCTTTGCAGCAGCCTGTGCATCATCTGAAATTCTGACAGAATCTGTTCTCATATAGGTAATCAAACCGACAGGGCCGTCTGTGCCTATATCAATACCTTCATAAAGCTTTTGTGCAATCTGCATTGTTTTTGAAACACCGTAGCCGAGTTTTGAGCTGGCTTCACGCTGTAGTGTTGAAGTGATAAATGGTGCTGAAGGTTTTCTTTGTGTATCTCTGTATGTAACTTTTGAAACCTCATATTTCAAACCTTTTTTGGTTAGCTCTGCAACTATTTTGTCAGCTTCTTCTTTATTTTTTATTTCTATTTTTTTATCTTTATACTTTGTCAGTTCAGCACTGAAAGGGAGTTTTCCTTTTAAGAGGTCAGCAGTTACAGACCAGTATTCAACAGGTACAAAAGCATCTATTTCGTCTTCTCTTTCGCAAATCATACGAAGAGCGACACTTTGCACTCTTCCGGCTGAAAGTCTGTAATTTCTCATTTTTTCCCATAGTACAGGACTGATTTTGTATCCGACAAGTCTATCAAGAATTTGTCTTGTCTGCTGAGCTTTTACTCTGTCCATATCTATAGGTCTTGAGTGTTCAACAGCATTTTTTATTGCTTTCGGAGTGATTTCGTTAAATTCAATACGATAAATTTTCTTGTCAGGAACATCCAGCACCTGTCTGACGTGCCATGCAATAGCTTCTCCTTCACGGTCGGGATCGGATGCCAGATAGACTTTGTCAGATTTTTGTGCAAGTTCATTCAGTTTTTTTACTACAGCTTTTTTTTCAGGAATAACTATAAAAGATGGTTCAAAGTTATTTGTCACATCAAACCCGAGCACCTTGGGCGGAAAATCTCTTATATGCCCGTAGCTGGCTTCAATCTGATATGAATCACCGAGAATTTTTTTTATAGTTTTAGATTTTGCAGGAGACTCAACTATAACAAGAGCTTTTTCCTTTTTTGCTTTAGGTGCTTTTGGTTTTTCTTCTTTAGCTGATTTTGTTATTTTTTTTGTCTCTGCTGTGTCTGATACTTTTTTTGCCATAAGTATATTTAAACCTAATCCATATTCCTGTATATTAATGAACCGTTTCGATATATTATCATCATGAAAACTTTAGCGCAAATATTTTTTTTAGTAAAATTTTTCCTAAAATAAATCGATTTGTTAAATTAGCAAAAAAAATTATTTTCTATTTTTCTGTAAATATGATTAAAAGCGTACAAAATCATATATTTTATAATAATCCTGGAATAGAGTCTAAAAAAATACCTTTCAAAAACTATTATAAAAATGATATACCTCAGTTAAACAATTATAATGAAAATAATCTTAACTTGTTACCCCAATACATGTATCAAATATCTTTTGGCAGCAATGACAGAGATAAGATTGAAATTTATTTGAAAAAACAAAAGAAAAAATTTGCACAAAATTCTGTTTCTTATAAAAACATAAACCTGTATGATCTTAATAAACTTGAAGGAATTCAAAAAGATATAGAGATATTTGAAAACCTCTCAATGAAGCAAATAAAGCTTCTTGCAAATAATATGACAGAGATAGCACTACAAAGAGGATGTCATAATATGTGCTGTCACTGCTATGCCGAAGCTATGCCTCCGTCATACAAATGGGAAGATAACAAAATTAACAAAATTGATTTTGATGATTTCAATAACCTTTGCAATGGATTTAAAGAATTAAATAAAAGACTCGGGTTTAATATATTAAGTAGTTCAAATAACAAATATAATACATTATTCCATGATTCTGATTCAGCATTTATATATCTGAAAGATAAAAATGGAAAAACATATGATTATCTTGATCTTGCAAAAATGCTATACGATATTTCAGGAAAAGAAATATTATTTGATACAGCCGGATGGAATATTCAAGATAAAGAAACACAAGATAGAATTGAAAAACTTGTAAGTAAAGCAATAAATTCCAAAGATTACGATTTTCTTCGTTTTTGCATATCTATAAATCCCTTTCACGCTTTATATAATAAAGCTGTAAAATATCAAAAAGCTCATAATTTTGAAAAAGAAAATTTTTTTAAAGAAATATACACAACAAGAATGGCTAATGTATTATTTACGATGTCGCCGTTAATAAAAGATAACAAACTTGAATTTATAGCAAGAGCTCTGGATAACAACACTAAAAATGCAGATGGATACAGAGAAAAAGATTTAATAGAAATCTATAAAGATATTTTAGAAAAACTTGAAGTTTTGTACATTAATGATTTTAATAGTTCAAATCCTAAAATCATTAAGAAAAAAGATGATATTGAAAACAATTTAAAATACATAAAAAAAGGAATTGAAGAAATCAATACAAATCTTGGTTATAGCGGAAGATTAAAAAAACTGGTTCAAGAAAATAAAAAATCAAAAATTACAAAATTAGCAAAAGAAAATGAATTTAACAACCCTCTCAAAGCAGCTCATAGTTTCAAAGAAGGACTAATTGATATTAACGGAAAATTTTATCTCACAAACTGGTACGAAACTTATCCTACTGACATTGAACTTAATTATAAAAACAAAGGAAAAATAACAGCACCTATTTCACCATCATTAAGAAGTGAAATAATTACAAAAGAAATGCTTAAATGAAAAAAGAACTTATTTATTTTTCATTAAGCCTTGCTGCTATAGATATCAAAAGCTCTATATCAGCATCATCCAATCTTTTAACTTCATCGATAAGTTTTCTGACCTGAGGTTTTTCATAAAGATACTGAGCATATTTTACGACGACTTTATCCATAAAAAACGGTGAGAGTTCGTCTGTTTCGTATTCAAGGAAGTCATCTATACTGCAATCAAGCACATTAGCAATTTTTTGAAGATTTTCTATAGTAGGATTTTTGTTAAAACCTCCAAAGATTTTTTCAACAGTGCTTTTGGGAATACCTGTTTTTTGTGCAATGGATTTTGCAGTAAGATTTCTACTGCGTTTTAGCTCATTTAGTCTGTCTTTACTTAGTTTTTGCATTAAATCTCCACGTTACAAAAATTATTATCCAACAACGTATTGTTTTCTACTAGAAAATAATCATTATGTTAAAGTTTATTGTTTAAAAATATCCCTATTTTGATATTTATGTCTTGTTTATTTCTTTATATAGATATATAATTATCGAGTTATCTAAATTAGGAAATAAAGTGCACGAAAATCTGTCTAAAGAAATGAAGAAATTTAATATTTCCAATTCAGAGCTTGCTGAAAAACTTAATATCACTGAAAAAGAATTGGAAATGAAAATCACCGGAAAAAAATCTTTCCGCTTGAATGAAGCACTTATAATAAAAAATTTTCTATCATTAAAAATTTCGAGTTTGGAATATTTGTTCAAATAAATCTGCAATTTACAAAGGTAGAGTATGGAAACAGAAAATTACAATCAAATAAAAAAAACACCTGTAACATTTGTTCTGATTACGCTTTGCACCTGCAAAAGGCCTCTGATGCTAAAAGAATGTCTGTTATCAGTAAATAGTCTCGAAATTCCGGATGGGATAAGGGCTGAGGTGCTCGTTGTAGACAATGATAAAAACAAATCAGCAGAGCCTGTGATAAAAGAATTGCAAAACAGTTTGAAGCTTAAATTGCATTATGTAATAGAGCCAAACAGAGGGATTTCAAATGCTCGCAATAAACAACTGACCGAAGCAATTAAACTTGGTGCAAGCCATATTTTAATGTTCGATGATGATGAACTTTTAACAGAGAAAACTTTAATAAATCATGTTGAATTCTACAGCAACAATGAAAATGTAATTATAAGCTCAGGTCCGACACCTTGCAAGTTTGACAACAGCTATCCTTCATATATAAAAAAACATTTCGTTTTTAAACAAAAAACAACTAAAAAAACAGGTTTAATCAGAAATACCTGCGCATCAGGAAATGTGTTTTTTCCTGTCAGCTTAGTAAGAGACTTTGGTCTTCGTTTTTCAGATGAATATGTTTATATGGGAGGCGAAGACGGAGATTTTTTCAAAAAAGCATCTGATAAAGGTTTTACGATTGCATGGAACAACGATGCCGTAATATATGAAGTTATTCCAAAAGCCAGAGCAAATATAAATTACATACTTAATAAATGCTACTATAACGGCTACAGCAGTTCATATTGCAAATTTAAAAACAATAAAAAGAAGAGTTTAACTTATCTTCTAAAAACTTTTATGATTATGACCTGTATAATACTCGGGCTAATTCCGTCTATATTATTGGGTTTAGCTGTATTTTTCAATATGTTAGGGCTCTTATTTAAAACTAAAGGAAAAATTGACGGTGCAGTTATGAATAAACCTCTAAATTTTTATGAACATATATATGGAGAATAAATGAAGTTTATAAAAAAATTAATTCAAAAATATATTAATTTAGTAAATATAAAAAATAACGGATACAACAACTCTATTGAAATATCTGATAATGTACACTTAAGAAAAGTCCGTATCAAAATACATGGCAATAACAATAAAATAATAATCAAAAAAAATGCCTATCTTCACAATGTACATATAAGAGTCGGATTTCCTGATTCAAAAATAAACAATACAACAATTGAAATCGGGGAAAATACCTCATTCAACTCCGCAGATTTTCAGCTTGGAGAAGATGGCAGTACAATCACAATAGGAGATGATTGTATGTTTTCTTTTAATATAGAAATAGCCTGTAGCGATACTCACTCTATAACTGATTTACAAGGGAATTTATTAAATAAAGGGAAAAGCATAACCATAGGTTCTCATGTTTGGGTATGTAAAGATGTGAAAATAATGAAAAACACCTGTGTCCCACCCAATTCCGTCATTGCACAGGGCAGCATTGTTACAGGTAGATTTCATGAAAAAAATTCAATTATTGCAGGAATACCGGCAAAGATTGTCAAAAAAGATATAAATTGGCTAAGGCAAAGACCAAACGAGTACCAATTAATAAAAAAATAAAGAGGAATTGATTAAATGCCCAAAATTTCTGTTTTAACTCCTTTATATAAAACAAACCCTGAACATTTAAAAGAAATGCTTGAATCTATTTTGTCACAATCATTCAGAGACTTTGAGTTTCTTTTGCTTAACGATTCGCCGGAATGCGGCTACATTAAAGAAACAATAGAAAGCTATAATGACAAAAGAGTTATTTATATAGAAAATGAAAAAAATATGGGTATATCATACAGCAGAAACAGACTGTTAGATATGTCAAAAGGAGAATATATTGCAATTTTTGACCATGATGACATTTCTTTGCCACAAAGACTTGAAAAAGAGTCAGGATTTCTTGACAACAATTCTGATACCGGTGTTGTCAGCAGCTTTGCCTACAAAATAAACAAAAAATCAAAAATAACAAATCCTATAAATAATATTGAGATAAAAAAAGGACTGGTAATAAAAGGCTGTGTAATGCTTCATACCGGCGCAATGATTAGAAAAAGTGTTCTTGTGCAAAATAATATAAGATGGGAAGAAGCTTTTTCACCTTGTGAAGATTATATGATGTGGGCGAGATTAATTGATAAAACAATGTTTTATAATATTGAAGAACCCCTTGTTATATATAGAAGCCATGAGGGAAATACTTCTCATTTGCAAAAAGAAAAAATGCTTGAAAAGGAATGCAGAATAAAGAATTATTTATGGTCTAAATACCCGTATTTTTCAAAGCTAAATAGTTCCAGGTCTTCAATCAAACTCTTTGGTTTTATACCTTTTATCACAATTGAGGCTTCAGGTAATAAAATCAAATACAAATTATTTGATATTATTACATTAATAAAAATACTTAAATAAAATTAATAATCTTCAAAATTTAGTCAATTTTTCTCATAAGATATACTTTATATATACAAGAGAGAAAAACTATGCCAAACGACCACGAGAGATTTGATGTATTTCTGGATATCATTAATAACTCTGACTCAGACAAAGTTATTTTGGAGTCAGCGGAAAAAGAATACAGTAAAGAAATAAAAACTATAACCAAAGGTGCTGAAGATTTTGCAAAAGACGCCTGGGAAAAAATTACCAGCAGAAAAAGTTTTGACACCAGAGTGACAAATCCGACTCATTCAACCCCAACTTTCATTGATCAGCAGATTGAAAGCAATATAAAAGATAAAAAGCCAAGTGCCGTTAATGCTGTAATGCGGCCGGAACTTCCAAAAGTAGAGAAAAAATCAGAATTTTTTAAAGATGTAAAATACGATGTTAGTCTTGATGAAGTTGAAGCCAAAAAGAAATTAAACAATAATCTTACACTCGGAAGCAGTATTGATATATTTGATAAATCTATAGGTACATCACTTGAAAAACAATACGGCAACGGAGACATAAGATTAAAAGGACAAGTTGAATACAGACCTTTTGATAACTCTTGCTGCCTTAATGTTAATTATTCTACTCCGCAAAAAAATATATATGGAAATGTAGACCTAAATAAAGATAATCCAGGGGTTAATGCAGGATATTACAATAGAATTAACAAGAGAACATTTCTTGGTATAAATGCTGGTATTTACAAGGACGATGCTGCATTTGAAGTGAATTACAAAAAACAATTTATAAACGACAAGTCGAACCTCACAATGGGATTTTTCGGTTCGACTCGCTATAAAGAAATTGGTCTTAGAGCCAGAATTGGCTTCTAGATTATAAAACTGTCGGAAGATATTTTTCTATTATTGCATCAAACTCTCCGTCTTCTACTTCACGGAGCATAAATGCAGGATAGTCGCTTGCCCAGACAACCCATGAATTTTTTGTATCAATAGAACAAGCGTATCCATGAGCTTTTCTAAATTTCGGATCATCACTTTCTACACGAAATTCCATACCTTTTTTGGTCGGACGGAATGTAACAAAGGAGCCGTCATCATGTCTTCCTTTAAGTTCTTCAACGCCTGCGCTGAATGCTTTTTCTCTTGCAAGATTTATAAGACTTACAGTTTCTTCATACAACTCATTACCAGCTTTAAAAGATACTTTTTGTGCCGGTGCCTGAACCGGTGTTGAAGCTTTAGCTCTATTGGCATAGGTGTTAGCATAATTAAAAGAATTTAATTGAATTTTTTGTAACATAGTTTACCTCTCTATCAATAAACACTCACAGATTTATAAAAGACCAAAATTTTTAAATTTGCTAGATGCATACAAAATTTTACATTTGATAATATTTTATAATATTATATGAATTATGACAACAAATTTGAAAAGGACATTAACACTTGCTGATGCAATTTCTATAGTTGCAGGTTCTATGATTGGCTGCGGAATATTTATCGTTTCTGCTGACATTGCCAGACAGGTCAATTCGGGTTTGCTGTTAATTTTAATATGGGTATTGTCAGGTTTTATCACCCTGTGCGGAGGTTTATCACTTTGTGAATTGGCTGCAAATATTACTGAAGAAGGCGGCCAGTATGTATATCTAAAGAAAATTTTTAATGAAAAAATTGCTTTTTTGTACGGTTGGACACTTTTTCTTGTAATTCAGACCGGAACTATAGCTGCTGTTTGCGTAGCTTTTGCAAAATTCTTCGGTATTCTTTTTCCTGTTATAAGTACAGAAAAAATCCTTTTAGAATTAGGGCATTTGCATTTATCAACGCAGCAGTTTTTTGCAATATTAACGGTTGTTTTTCTTAGTTTTATAAATTCAAGAGGAATAAAATACGGTGTTGTGACACAAAATATTTTCACTGTAACCAAAGTATTATCACTTGCCGGACTGGTTGTGACAGGTCTGTTTTTTGGATTTCATTCAGATATACTGCAGGCGAATTTCCACATACCTGTACACTTTACTTTTGAAACAATCAATATAATGGCTGTTGCGATTGTCGGAGCTTTATTCGCTTCTATAACCTGGAATAATATAACCTTTATTGCCGGAGAAGTAAAAAATCCTCAAAAAAATATACCTCAGGCTTTATTGTACGGTGTAATTCTTGTTGTATCTTTATATATTTTGATGAACACGATTTATCTGGGTGTACTCCCATTGGACGCTATTAAAACTGCACCTCAAGACATTGTTGCAGCAAGGACTATAAGCGAAATATTCGGAAATACCGGCAAAAACATAATAGCAATTATAATTATGATTTCTGCTTTTGGCTGTGCAAACGGAATGATTTTAACAGGTTCCAGAGTATACTACAAAATGGCAAAGGACAGAGCATTTTTTCGTCCGCTGGCATTGATAAACAGACGAACCAAAGTCCCGGTTAATTCCCTCTGGGCTCAGTGTATATGGATTTGCATATTGATACTATGGGGAAATTATTCAGAGCTGCTTGATTTTGTAATATATGCATCTCTTATTTTCTATATAATTGTGACAGCAGGCATATTTGTTTACAGGAAGAAATTTCCTAATAAGAATAAAAAATTTAAAATCAACAATTTTTTCCCTGTAACATTTTTAATTCTGGCCGTGTATATAGTGATTTGTTTATCAATATACAAGCCTCTATACACAATACCGGGATTGCTTATAACAATCGCCGGCATACCTGTTTTTCATATTTGGAAAAGATCTACATAGGGAAAGGATCGACCCATCCGTTCATCGGGTCTCCGTCATCATAAGGTTCAGGTGCACCTTTGTCCATAAATTTTGCAACTTTTACTGCATTGCAATGGTTATTGTGCCATTCTGTCAAATCTTTAGCAAGGCCAAGCAGGCTTGCTTTATCAAGCTTTGTTCCATCTTCATATCTTATACAAGGGTCAATGAACATTGCCTCAACAAGCCCTCTGTCATTCTCGATTGAAAAAACAATTCTGTCTTTATGGGCTCTCGGATCATCATCTCTTTTGTTCGCCCTCATTAAAATATATCTGCTGACAAAATCGTTATAATCAGATTTGTTTAAATCATCTTTAGTCAAATCAACTAACTGTTTTGCCAGAGACTTTTCGTCATCTGTAAAATCTTTTGATTTATCAAGGTCTTTTTCAAAAGAATCTTCATACAATAGTTTTGAAAATGAAGGATTTTGTTTGATTTCTTTTTTATGGGTAAATGGTGTAGAAAAATAGCTACAATTAAATGCTTGAATTCTCATCTTATTTTCCTTTTTTATTAATTGTAATAGAAATGGGGTTATTTGACTTTTAACAAACCTTCAAAACTTTTAAACGGTGAAGAAAGGTTTGTATTCATACTATTTATAGAAACTTTTGAATTTTGTTGTGTTTCTGTTTTTTCTGTTGCAATAGTCTGTTTTGTCTTTTCAGTTTCTTTTGTTTTTTCTGTTTTATCGTCTTTTGCCGTTTTTGTATTTTTATCCTGTTCATTATTTGTTTTTTTCGTTGCTGCATCTTTTTTGTCAGCATACTCTTTGAAATAATGTGCCATAGGAGTAGAAATAAACGGTGTCAAAATACGTTTTAAAAGTACCTGTGCAACAACCAGTGTAACTATCAGAGAAAAACCGCCTTTTGCTGCATTATAAGCATTTTTAGACATTTTGGAATTTCTGAATAAATAATCAAATGCTACAGGAGTTTTGTTTTTGATGTACATACCGATTGTTAACTGTGAAAGTACATTCAATATACCGTTTGAAAGGTCAATACCGGCAACAAATTTTCTTTTTTCTTCAGGGATTTTTTTATTGTGCAAACTTTGAGTTGTGTAGTATGCACAGTTTACAAGGTCCTTTGTTGTTGTTGACAACAATGCTATAGTAGCTGCTGCATCACCGGCTCTTTCTGAACATACAGCGTTCATAAATCTTGAATTTAGAAAACGATTACCAATTTTAGTTACGTTCATTATTTAGCCTCCTTTTTTTCACTTGAGGCTGATTTTGCGTGAGCCAGATTTGGGAACCATTCTTCCATAATTCTTGGATAAGCCCAGTTTAACAATCCGCAGGTAAATGGCAATATTGCAAGACCGACAACCAGACCGCTTTTTTGTTTGAAATCGGAAAGATATTTTTCAGATTTATTAATTCTTGTTGTTAACCATTTTTTGATTTGAACACTTTTCAATAACTCATCAAAAGTTGAGCCTTCCGATGTTCTCAAATGTCTTATGAGTTTGTCATCCGCAGAGCCCATTGTTAGTTTTGTATTAATTTTGTTGTACAAAGTATCTGCTTCAGCTGCATCTAGGATAAGTGAACCTTCGGGGACGCTCTTCGGTGCTGTTTCTCGAAGCTGTTCCGCATGTTTTCTCAAACCTTCGAAAAGTTCATCATTTTTTATTTTCATCAAACGCTGAAATTCATTATTCGGAACTTTTTCAACGATTAGTTTTCTTTGATATTCAGCGAGTTCTTCTTTTGCTTTTCTGTATAAATTTGAAGAATAAACTTTGACTTTTGCCTGTCTTCTTAAGTGTTCTTCAACATTCATTCTTGCTACTTCATCGACATTTTCATTAACAAAAGTTTTAATAGTTTTAATTAAGTTTTTATCTATATCAATATTTTTTTCTTTAAATGCCTGTTTAACAGCTTTTTTCTTGAGTGCATCGAGCGAATCAACTTTTTTCTTTTCTCCTAAGCCCAAATCAGCAACATCCAGACCAAACACCTCTTTAAAGTAATGTTCTAAAAGCTGTCTTTCTGCATCTTTTAAGTCTTTGGGAGAAATCATGTCTTCGATTTTTATATGACCGTCTGCAGTCATTGATTTTGCAAGATATTCTGGAACATTACCATTTCTTGCAGACTCTCTTAGATTTTTTAACTCTCTATAAAAAGCTTCATCTTTGAGTTGATAATAGAACTCTTTCATTTTTGCTTTTTTCTTTTCAGGCTCAATACCATTTATTGCGCACTGATAAATATAATCTTTATATAAATGTTTTATTCCGTTTTTCAAATATGACTGCGGCGGAGCAGCAGATAAATCGCATTTATCAAAATGATATCTTGTAGCTGCATATTCAAGAGCCTTATTGTATGCATCCATAATCGGAACCTGTGCACCAAGAGTAATTATTGCTGAAATAGGCTGTCTGGCTGCAGTATATTCTTTTGTCTGTTTATCCTCTTTTGCCAGTGGGTTATGAATAATAAATATAGGAGCGACACCGGCAGTACCGACTGCTGTTACTAAGTTATTAAATGTTTCGCCCTGACATTCTTTAAATTTTATTAATGCTGCTTCATACCATTTTGCATCGGCTGATGAAACATTTGATGCACTGGCTCTACCGTATACGTAACCTCTATTAAAAGCCTTCGCAAAATTTGTTCTGTTAATGTTGCTTATACCTGGCATTTTTACCACCTTAAACACACTTCCTATATATTAAAACGAATAAAAAAAATTAAATTTGCGCATATTCCACTTGTATGTAACGAATTGTAAATCTAAACATGCCGTCTTGAGCATGCTGAATAGATGACATGTTTAATTTTACATCGGATAAAAAAATTTTGTTAAAAAATTTTTAACTTATATTAAAATAATTGTTAAAAATGCTTAAATTTCTTTACTATTTAATTTTTTTAAAATAGTATAATTAGTGAGTTATATTAAAAATAACCTTTCGAGTAAAAAGTATTAGATTGAAAGAGGTCAAATAAGTGGAAAATTTCGGACCGGATATCTTCGGAAGAAGAGACAAAGAACAAGATATAGACACATCAGAAGTTGCCAATGTAGCTGATATCAAAGTTATTGGTGCGGGCGGTGGCGGAGGCAACGCTGTAAACAGAATGATTAAAGCCGGATTAACAGGTGTTGATTTTTGGGCAATGAACACTGATGCCCAGGTTTTAAAAATGTCACTTGCTGAAAACAAAATTCAGCTTGGCGGCAAATTAACAGAAGGTCTTGGTGCAGGCGGCGATCCTTCAGTTGGTGAAAAGGCTGCTGAAGAAACCAGAGACCAGATTGTACAAGCACTTGACGGCGCTGACATGGTATTTGTTACTGCAGGCATGGGCGGCGGTACCGGTACCGGTGCTGCACCTGTTATTGCTAAAATAGCAAAAGAACTCGGCGCTTTGACTATCGGTGTTGTTACAAAACCTTTCAGCTTTGAAGGTAAAAGAAGAATGAATCAAGCTCAGCAGGGTCTTGAAAAACTCAAAGAAACTGTTGATGCTCTTATTGTTATACCAAACGACAAACTTCTTGAAGTCGTTGAAAGAAGAACAACAATGAAAGAAGCCTTTCAGGTTGTTGATGAAGTACTGTTAAGAGGTGTTCAAGGTATATCAGATATTATCACTGTTCCTGGACTTATTAATGTTGACTTTGCTGATGTCAAAGCTGTTATGCAGTCAAGCGGCTCTGCTTTGATGGGTATCGGCAGAGGTACAGGTGAAGGCAGAGCTATGGAAGCAGCTAAACTTGCTATTAATTCACCATTGCTTGAAACTTCAATAAATGGTGCTTCAGGTATTATTATGAATGTTACAGGCGGCTCTGATATGACATTGCATGAAGTTACAGAAGCTGCTCAGGTTATCCATGACGCAGTTGCAGAAGATGCAATTGTTACATTCGGCTCTGTTATTGATGACAGAATTCAGGGAGAAATTCAAATCACTGTTATTGCTACCGGATTTGAAATGAAAACATCCCAGCCTGAAGCGAAAAAAGATGCGGTTCGTACATTGAGTGCTGCTGATTTCTTCTCAGGTTCATTCAATACAGGAAGTCAATCAAATACTCAATCAACTCCTGCGTTGTCAAATACTCCGCAGCCAAAACCGGCTATTACTCCGGCACAAAAATCACAAAATGATTTGATGAGTATTATTGATATTCCTCCGTTCTTACAAAAATAAGTGATTAAATAAATAATAAAAAAGCTTTAGATTTTTATCTAAAGCTTTTTTTATAAATATTAAAAAAAGTTTCTTATTAGACATAAAGAGAAAAATATAAGATTATAATTATAATAAATTAAGAGCGGATTAGAGGAATAGATGAATAAAGAAGATTTGATAATTGCAGTACACGGAGATAAAGAAAGTACCGGCGGAAGATACAATGCAATTGCCAGTTTTATAAACGGATTGATAAAAGGATTTAATGAAATAGGTGTAAAATGCTATTCCACTAAAGAATGTTATGAAAACCAAATTACGCCCCAGCTTGCAATTGCTTTTAATGCAAGCGGATTACCATTGTGGCAAAATTTTTTAAACCAAAATATCACAAATATAATGTGGTGTTTGGATTCTGTTTTTTATCAAAATTATGATATTGCAACGCAATTTGCAACATACAAAAACTTTGTAATGTTTAATTCCTGTGCAAATGATACAGAAGCTATTAAGCATTTTATTCCACAGCTTGTGCATGGATATATACCCGGTGGGATTGATATAGACTTTTGGAAAAAAGAGGATACTGAAAAAGAATTTGATATTACATTTTTCGGCTCAATTGGGGATTATGAAGCACAAATCCAAAAACTCAAAGAAATCATGCCTAATCTTGTTTTTAATCTAATGATGGAGTTTTGCGAAGTTGCTCTTGAACATCCGGCATTGTCTTTGTGGGATATTTACCAATTTTTCAAAAAACAAGTCGGAATAGAGTTTGATGCTTCGCAGTATGTTCTTATGGCAAAGAGTATTTCTTATATCATCACTTACAAACAGAGGGTGAAGATGATACAGGCATTGAAAGATTTTAATCTGACAATATTCGGTGAAGGCCCATGGGAAAAATACATATCAGGGAACATAAAACTGGTTAAAGGCGGCGACATCAGAGAGACAGTACATTTGATGAATAAATCCAAAATAACACTTCACTCACAGCCATTCCATTTGTCAGGCGGTATCCATGACAGAGTATTTAGCGCGGCAGCTGTTGAAACATTTATGTTAGCAGCAGAAAATCCGACACTTTCTGTAGAATTTCCTGATACATTTGATTTTTGCAACCCTGTTACATATGAAGATATAGCTCAGAAAGCTGATTACTACTTAAAACATGAAGCTGAACGGCAAGAAGCAGCCCTAAAAGCATCAAAAATTGTAAAGCAAAAACATAAATGGTCTGATAGGGCTCAAGAAATAATAAAAATTATAAATTAGTAAATTCAGACAATTTTGTTACAGCAAATTTTGCTCGTTCAGTAATTTCTTTTAGTGAAGCATTTTTGTAAAGACATCTGCCCATCCCGACGGCAACAGAACCGGCTTTAAGATACAGCGTAAAATCCTCAAGAGTGACACCGCCTGACGGCATCAAGTTTAAAAAAGGCATCGGCCGAAGTACATCTTCTATGTACTCAACGTGCCCCATTGATTTAGCAGGAAAGATTTTTATAATAGGAATTCTATGTTTCCAGGCATTGTATGCTTCATTTGGTGTTGAAACAGTTGCAATATGAGGTATTTTTTTACCAAGGCAGAATTTTAATAAACTATTTTGCAAAACCGGTGAAATTATGCACTTTGCACCGAGGTTAATTGCTTCCTGGGCTCTCATTGCTGTGACAACTCCGCCGGCCATAACAACTATGTCGTTGTTTTTGTTTAGTTCTTCAATTGCCGGCAGCATAGAACCTTTTTCAACAGTTATTTCAAAAATTTTCAATCCGCCAGATATCATTGCACGTGCTTTTTCAACGGCTTCATCAGGTTCTTCGGCTCTAATTACAGCCACTATTTTGTGTTTATAAATGGCATCTATCGGGTTTTGTATATTCATTATTTAGACATCTTATCATTTTTTTTATCTGACTGGGCGGCCTGTTTCTTAGTCTTTATCTTAATAAAATTGAAAACAGTTTTGTTTTCTTCGATAACATCTTCATCTTCGTAGCCAAGCAGTATTTCCAAATCTTTTTTTAGTTGTGTTATGTCTTCATATTTTTTCAAAGTACCGTCAAGAGCGATTGAAACGTCACCAGTTTCTTCAGAAACAACAAGACAGGCTGAATCAGACACTTCGCTCATTCCGATTGCAGCTCTGTGGCGTGTGCCGTATTTCCAGCTGAGCTTGGGATCTTCGGTCAAAGGCAGCAATACTCCGGCTGACTTGATTACATCACCTGAAATAACAACAGCTCCGTCGTGCAATGGGGTATTCGGGTGAAATATTGTCAATAATAATTCTGTGGACAAAATAGCGTCAAGCTGTGTTCCGACATCCGAATAGCTGTTTACATCATCAATACGTTCAAGAACCATTAATGCACCGGTTCTCGTTTTTGAAAGATATTTGACAGATTCTATTAATTCTTTTAAAACATTAACTTTTTGCGTGTCTTTAAGATTTTTTCTTCTCAAATTAAAATGTGTATTCAAAAAATTTGACTGTCCTAAATATCCCAGAAACTTTCTTATTTCCGGCTGGAAGATGATAACAGCACCGAACATTATGATACTTACCATCGTGCGCAGGAATACACCGAGTATCAACAGATTAAATTTAATCAAAATTTCTGAAAACAACCAAGCAATCAGTAAAATAAAAATACCTTTCACAAGTTTTTCAGACTGAGTACCTTTAATAAATTTTTGATAAATAAAAAAGACAAAAGCAGCGATTATGAGCAGTTCAAGAAGATTAACCCATGTAAAAGTTAAATTAAGTGCAGCCAGTTGTGCTATCAAACTCTCTTTTATTGCTCCAATCACTGTTAAATGCCTTATTTGCTAAGTCTTTCGGGAATTACATCCATTGCTGTTAGATGTTCATATGTTTCTCTATTTATAATAATATCAGATTGTCCATTATTTACAAGTACCGCAGCCGGTCTTAGAACTCTGTTGTAATTGCTGGACATAGAATATCCGTAAGCACCTGTGTCATAGAAACAGAGAATATCGCCTTCTTTCAGTTCAGGTAATTTTGTTTCTTTGATTAAAATATCACCGGATTCACAAAATCTGCCTGCAATAGTAACAGTTTCTGACGGAATATCATTTGGTCTGTTTGCGAGTTCCGCTGTATAAACAGCTTGATAAAGACTCGGCCTCGGGTTATCAGCCATACCACCATCAACAGCTACATATTTTCTTCCTTTAGGAACCTGTTTTGAACTTCCGACAGTATATAAAGTGACCCCTGATGTACCGATGATACTTCTACCCGGCTCTATATGAATTTCCGGCTCATCTACATTGTATTTTTTTGCATTGTCATATATGGATGAAATGATTTTTTGTGCAATTTCATCAATCGAAGGAGGGCAGTCGTTTTCTGTATATTTTATTCCGAGTCCGCCGCCAAGATTTATATGCGTCAAATTCAATTTGTACTTTGCTTTTATTCTTCCCATCTCTTTCAAAAGTACTTTAACTTCATCATAATAAATAGATGTCTCAAATATTTGAGAACCGATATGAGCGTGAAGACCTGTCAGATTAAGGTTTTTATATTCGTCGATAATAAGTTCAATTGCTTCGTCAACCTGTGTTAAATCGAAACCGAATTTTGAATCAAGGTGTCCTGTTTGTATGTACTCATGTGTATGGCACTCAATACCAGGAGTAACTCTTAAAAGGATATCAACTTTTTTCCCTGCTGACTTTGCAGCATTATCCAGTAAAGCAAGCTCAAGAAAATTGTCAACAGATATTAAACCAACACCGAGTTCAATTGCCATTTCAAGTTCTTCAATTGATTTGTTGTTACCGTTGAAAAGGCACTTTGACATATCAGCGCCGCCTGTTTTTGCTGTATAGATTTCACCGCCTGAAACCATATCAAAGCCAAAACCTTCTTGCGAAAGTATGCGGACTACAGCTTTTGTCATAAAAGCCTTTGACGCATACAGCATACTGACTTTAGGATATTTGCTGAAAGCATCTTTATACTGGCGAGCAATAGTTCTTATTGTTGTTTCATCAAATACATACAGCGGTGTGCCGTATTTTTCCGCAAGCTCAACTGTATCACAGCCTCCGATTTCTATATGGCTATTTTCATTTATTTTTGCTGTAACTGGTTTTAAAGATTGGTTAGCTGTATTCATTTATATAAAAATCTCCTTAGTATATTAAAAATATTGTACCACTAATTTCTCTAAATAAAAGCCATATAAGGTATTTAAAGTATATGTAAAGAAATGTAACAAAAATAATATATATTGAATATAGCTATTTTATTTTGTTTTTATATATACGTAAGTAGTAAGTAAAAAAAGTAAGTACGTAAGGAGCCGATAATGGGTTTAGCAGCATCACAAGCAAGATTGTTATT
>CALUQG010000020.1 GCA_944322855.1 Candidatus Gastranaerophilales bacterium | reverse complement strand
AACTGCAGGTAAACCGCAGTTCTGGCACACTGGTGCCTAGAAATGCGTGTGAAAGTCTGCTTTTCTCAATATAAAAACAGCTCCAACTTTCTGTTGGAGCTGTTGGATGGTGCCCTGAGCCAGACTTGAACTGGCACTGGAGGTGAGTCCAATCGGATTTTAAGTCCGACGCGTCTACCGATTCCGCCACCAGGGCAGATTATTTAATTTTCAACTACGTGTATTGTGGCGGAGCACTTCGTGCGTTCTGACCGCCTCGGCAAAAACAATACTCAATTGTTTTTGCTTGCTCTGCCCCTCTCCGGTTCTTGCCACCAGGGCAGATTATTTAATTTTCAACTACGTGTATTGTGGCGGAGCACTCATCTCACATTTTTGCCCCAACAGTTACAAATAGTATACTTATATTCTTTTAAAATTACTATATTGTCAAGTATTTATATTTATCATTTTCTTTTTGCAAATCTAAACCAAAACAGCTAATATATTTACTATGGATAATAATTTAGATAATAAAATTAACAAACTCAATGAACAGCTCGAAAAAAATCCGACAGATTTTCAGACCAGACGTGAACTGGCTATTGAATTAATGGAAAATGGATACAATGAAGATGCCCTAAAACAATTGTATTACCTGCTCAAAAGATTTCCGGAAGACCCGAGACTTCACTACAACGCAGGTATTGTCCTTGAAAATTTAAAAGAATTCAGCAAAGCTATTATTTCCTACCAGAATGCATTAAAAATCAGTCCTGAGGAGCCGGATATACTCTATAATCTAGGCTATGCATATCTACAGATTAATGAATATGACAAAGCTATACCATTCTTTAAACGGGTATTACAAATCGAAAACGACGACGCAAATTGCTACTTTAATCTTGGCTATCTATATTCAAAAAAACAAGAACATGATGCAGCAATAGCATGCCTGAAAGAAGCCATTGAACTCAATCCTGAAGATCATCTTGCACATTTTTATATTGCATATGAACTAGACCGGACAGGCAAAAGAGAAGAATGCAAAAAACATTATCAGAAAGTTCTTGAATTGTCTCCTGATTACAGCTGGGCATACTTTAATCTTGCTTCTATTTATTTTGAAGAAGGAGATACAGAAAAAGCTAAAAATTATCTGGAAAAAACACTTGAGCTAAACCCCAAAGATGATAATGCCTATGTCGTACTCGCCAAAATTTTTGCAAAAGACAAAGATTTTGACAATGCATTGGACATACTCAAAACAGCCCTAAATAACAACCCATACAATGGCGATGTAAATTATACACTCGCTCAAGTATACAAAGAGCTGGACAACACTGAACAATACAAATATCATTTAAAAGAAGCAATGAACAACTATGAAACTTTATCAACCAGTCTTAAGCAATTGCAGCTTGAGTTGAAAAGCCTTGAATAGGATTTGTTACTGTCTTTTTACCGTATTTTTTATCAAGCGCATTCAAAATCTTTTGAGGAACTCTTGCAGATCTTAAAACCTCCATTGCTTCTTCATGGCTTTTGGCTTTTTTATAAGAACGTTCTTCCCTCATCGCAGAATAAATATCAGCAGCCCTGACTATCTGAGCCATAGGGTTTCTTGATGAAGGATTATGGTGATCTCTTGCTATTTCTGCAACATTTACCCCAAAACCTGCAGATTTCAATATTTCATAGCCTAGAACAGAATGAAGATTAACAATTCGTCTTTCTTCATCGTCCAAACGTCCTTTTTTATTTAATATTTCTGATGGGATAAGAGATTTGCCTATATCATGCAAAGCAGCACCAACTTCCATAACATGAAGCTGCTCTTGAGTATAGCCCAACTCTTCACCAATAGCTTTTGCATAAGCAATAGTTGTTGCAAGATGTGTATACTTAATTGTCTTTAAATTGTCGTAATGTAAAACTTCTTTAACTTTATCTTTCATTCCAAAATAGTCCTATTAAATAAATTCTCTACTATCCCTGAACCAATCCGGCTTCTGTCAATATAGCCATTATTCTTGGATTAGATCTAACAATATCTTCCAAATCTCCTTCTTTTATTAAATATTTTGAGACTATATCAACTGCTGCATCATATTCATTGACTCTGGAGCCAATCTTTTTGAAATAATTGGACAAAGCTCCAAATGTACCTGCAGGATTAATTTTAGGGAGTTCAGAAGCCGCTTCTTTTACTTTGGGTTCTTCAATAATCTGGTTGCCAAAAATCAATCCTTTTCGGTTTGTAGCAGAATACTGGCTATTTGCATTTTGAGATTGAGCAAGCTGTTTTGCTCCGCTCTCAAACGGATTAATTTTTGTATTAAAGCTATTATTATCCAGCAAGTTTTCTGTTGTACCAGTTTTTGTCAGGTCCCCTGAGGCTTGCTGAACAGTAACTTTTTCTACTGCTGCCAAAATTATATTCCTTTTCCCTTCGGTTTCCTATATACTTATAAAAAAGATTTTTTCAACGAAATTGACCGTTTCTGGGATATTGTTAATATAATTTTACAAAGCTGCAATATTTGTTAACAACAAATTAAGCAAAATATTTTTCCAGAGATATTTTATCAAACACTTCTATACTATCTTTGTTATGTATAAAAATTAAACAGGTAAGCATTGATTTAAACATTGAAAAATCGCTTATTGCAAGTTTTTTCATTAAGTCTGCAATATTTTCAGCCAAAAATTCAGTGATAAGAGTTTTGTCTTTGAACACGAGAGATGTAAAATAATCAAGCCCCTCTTTTGTATTTATCCCTTCAAAATACAAAATATCTGGCGACTGAAATTCAATAAATCGCATTGCTTTATCAAGATTAAAGCCTATATGTTCATTTAGTTCACATTGATTAACATTAGGCAGATCATATTTTGTTATAGACTCTATAGTCATAACATTTTTATCTTTCTGAGCAATATCTGACAAAATCGAATAAATAATATGAGTTTTACCGCTTAAAGAAGAACCGCATACAAGAACAATTCCCGGTTTTTGCATAGCACTGCGGATTATATTAATTTTTTTTGTATCAAAGCCATTGTCTTTAAGAGATTTTGGGGGTTTGTAAATCTTTATTGAAATTCTTTCACCATGGATTGTTGGAAAAGCAGAAATACTTGCAATCAAGGCCATGTCATCCACTCTAAAGCTCAATTTCCCCAATTGAGGAAGTTCTGAAACTGTAGGATCAAGATTTGAAAGTGTTTTCAGCTTTGCAATAAATGAAGATATAAGCATTAATGGAATCTCACCCGTAGAAATACTTTGAGATTCTTTTCTGAAATTTACACTTAAGCCGTCCGGTGTATGTTCAAAAAACAATTCATGTATATCTTCTGAAATAGCTTGTTTTAAAATAGCTCTAATAAGCTTTTGCATATGTTCATCTGAAAGACTTGAGGAAATATTTTCGTTATTAAGAACCTCTCTCCAATCATATTTGGGACGATTTTCATCCATATAAATTTGTCCTACAGAACTATTACTGTGGTAATATTCTTCAATCTTTTTTAACACAGCACTCTCTGAAGAAATCACGGGTTCAATTTCGCATTTTGCATCTTCAACAATTCTGTCAATAGCAAACAAATCAAGAGGATCCGCCATAGCAACAGTCAATATTCCTTCTATTTCAAAAAGAGGAATAACTTTATATTTTTGCGCATTGTTAAAATTTATATAACTAAGACATTTTTTATCGAGAGAATAATCATCGAGATTTACATAAGGGATATGAAGCTTGCTTTCCAAAAATTTAAGAAGCTTTTCTTCTGAAATAATACCGGAAGATATCAAAACCTGACCAATATTTACGTTTTGAGCTTCAGCCACCTGCTGGGCTGTCTCCAAATCTTCATACTTAATTATATTATCTCTTACTAAATCATATTTAAGTTTTTCGAGTGTTTTATTCCTAACAAACTCCATAATCTCAACTCCGATAAATTATTTATCAAGATATTCTTTAACTTTAGATATGACTTCATCCAATTCGAACGGTTTAGTGATATATTCATTAACACCTGTTTCCTGCCCGATAATTTTGTCATCTTCCTGAGAACGTGCAGTTACCATAATAATAGGAATATCTTTGTATTTTGTGTCATATTTTAACAACCTGCTGATTTTATACCCGTTAATTTTGGGCATCATTACATCAAGTATCATCAAATCCGGAATAATTTCTTTAGCCAGACTCAAACCGGCCTCACCGTCATAAGCACAAAAACATTCATACCCTTGAGCTTCGAGCATAAATTTAAGGGTTTCGACAATATCTTGTTCATCATCAACAATAAGTATTTTTTTAGAAACGCTCATAATAACTATTATGCCTCCACCTTTTCTTTCAATAATTTTTTTGCACTACTCATCAAGTCCTGTGCACTATTGCCAACATCTGGGAAAAGTGCCGTTGAGTACAATATATCATATTTTTCTTTATCTTGTTCATCGACAACAAAACTTTCAATCTTTTTTTCTATAAAGCTCTGGGCAAATTTGTCAGCTTCTGGAATTAATATAGCCAGATAATTATTATCATCTTCGTCATAGTAGACAATTTTTGTATTAGCAGTTTTTCTGATAATTGATATTTTATCTTCTCTAATCTTGGAAATAAAAGAATTTTCCGCATCTTTTTTTTCTTCAATAAGCAGTAAAAGAAGACTATGGGAACAAGACTTTGCTTTAGAAATATCTTTTTCCATATCAATAATAAATTTTTCTTTTTCGCTTAATACAGGAATCACAAAAGAGAAAGTTGTTCCACGATTTAATTCACTTTCAACCCAGATAAAACCTCTGTGAGCCTCAATCAATTGTTTCGCTATAGGAAGCCCTAGTCCTGTTCCGCCGTTTTTTCTGTTTAGCGGATTTTCAATTTGTTGAAACTGGTCAAAGACCTTTTTCAAATCTTCAGGAGCAATACCGATGCCGCTGTCTTTTACAGAGATTTTCACATAATGTTTATAGAACACAGGATTTTCGACCCCGAATATAAGCGACTTGTCAATATCAGCTTCATTAATATTTTCTGTTTTTACGACTATTTTTCCGTTTTCATTTGTAAATTTAATTGCATTTGAAATGAGATTAGACATAACCTGTTCTATTCTTTGATTGTCGAAATATGTTAAAGAGAGATTTTCATCTTTTTCAAGAATTAAATCAATATTTTTGTCTTTTGCAACGCTGTCAAAAGTATTTTTCATAAACTCAACAGGAGTGTTAATATTTGCTTTCTCAAATTTGAAATCCATTTTTCCTGCTTCAACTTTTGACAAATCAAGCAAATCATTTATAATCCCGGAAAGTCTTGTGACATTTCTTTGAGCCATATTCAAAAAATTGTCCATAATTGAGCTGACATCACCGGCTTTTCCGCTAAGACATATTTCCAGAGAATTTTTAATTGCTGTCAGAGGGGTTCTTAGTTCATGAGAAACAATAGAAATAAACTCTGATTTCAATCTTTCTAGCCTTTCAAGCTTTGTATTTGTATTTTTAATTTCCTCATACAAAGATGCATTTTCCAACGGCAAAGAGACTTGTCGTGAAAGAGTTTGAAAACATGTTGTATCTTCTTGAGTAAAATCAGAATCTCTAAAGACTTCAATCAGCCCGAAGAATTTTTCACCAACATTTATCGGAGCAAAAAGATTGTCAAATTTTAATATATTCAAGTCATACTCTTCAATCGGATGTTTGATATTTTTTATAACTTTTATGTCATTAACATTCAAATTGTAGGGTATTCTTTTTTTATCAAACAAAGCACGATAGCTGAGTATCGCTCTAAGTTTTAAGGAATGCTCAAGCCTTGGAGAAATATTGTAAAGAGAATTTATAATTAAATCGATATTGTGTTCATCGTTGAAAACAAGAATATAAGAAAGAGAGAAACTCAAACTTTTTTCAAGTCCATCGAGCATAATATTGATTAACTTTTGCTTGTCGAGAGAGCCTGCAAGCTGCATAGAAGTATTATATAAAACATCCAGCTGATAAAGACTTTTCGCAAGTTCACTGTTATTTGTCGATAAAGTATCAATAGCTTTTTTTAATTTAAGACTTCCATTCACACAAGAACACAGAATTTTCTCATTTATCGGTTTTGTAATATAAACATTTGCAAGCCTTAATAAATCGGTATTACATGTGTCATAATTAACAAGAGCGGCAACTGCGACATTTTCTTTTATTGCGGAAGAATGAAGCTTCTTTGCAAGAATAACAGTATCTGGTGAAGTCGTATCCTCGTCTATAATAACCATGTCGACCTGACCTTTTTCAACATAGTTCAAAATAGCAGATTCATCAACGGATGTAATAAGAGTAGCAGAGGATTTTGCCCCTGTTAAAACATTGACTATTAATTCTTTTTGCTGAGTATCTTGAGATACTAAAAGTATTTTCGACATAGTTATATTCTAGCATACTGCTTAATCAGTGGCTATTAAATTAATAAAATGAAATGAAATGCACTTAAAAAATTATACATAATTATAAAATTTCAAATAACCGTTAAGCAGAATGTTTTTTAAAAAGGCTTAATTTATATTGTCTAAATGAACACAGTAAACAAATTGCTTGATGTATATACAGGAAATCATATTCTTCATTATGACAAATGGACGGAACTGCACAAATACAGAGCATTGAATGAAGGATATTTAAAGCAGTGGGTATCTAATATTTTACCTTATGAACTGTTAGAAAGAAGTCTAAAAAGAGCTGTAGATTCAATAGTGTCGCTATGCGAATGCACTACATTTTACAGAACTTTCCCTGATAATGTAAAATCACCTGACTATGGAGATAAATGGGGAAGACTTGCCAATTATATTGAAATTAACAATAGGGCAATCGCAGAAATGAAAGGCAACAAATGCAGAAAAGGCCTTCTCAGCACAATAAAACTTCTTCCGGCATTACCGCCGTCTGCAAAAAGCTGGGCTAACTGCGTAATTTTGTCACAAATATGGCCAAACATATACGGTGACGGATACAATAAAGCCCCCTGGAAAGAAAACTCCATATACGGTATAAAATTAGGCAATGGTTACAGTGAAAATATAATTGATTATGAAAATATTGACAAAATTTCTGCTGAAGAACAATTCCAGGCTTTTAACAACCTTGCTCATTTTAGAGGACTAAAAACAGGTTTCAGAACTATAATATCAGAAGACCAGCTTAAAATTTCAAAGCCTTACAAAGAAGATGAAAATTTTCGATGGAACAATCCTGAACATGTTGAATTGTATATTCAAGAAATGACGAAAATGGTTAAACTTGGATTTGAAGCAATATTTGTAGATTCGGCAAAACATATAGGCGGATACGATTTGCAAAATTATACAGGAGTCGGTGCGCTGCCTGAATATAGCCAGATGCAATATATAACAGATGAAATAAGAAAACGCTCTGGATGTACAACTCTTAGTTTTGTAGGAGAAAAAAGTTCAGATGATTTTGAAAGATATAAAAATATGGGACTCAACGCAGGCACAGCTTTTGTGAGTATTGATGATTTTGAGAGTGTAAAATACTGGTCTGATAAACTAAAATTTTCAAGAGAATATGCACCTGGGGTAGAAGTTTCCAATGACAACACAGAAGGTGGAACCCCGTATGAAGTAAGATTAAACAGGATAAAAAATGCACTGTTCGGTTTTGAGCTCGCCAGCGATAAACTTCCCAGTTTTATGCAAATGGAAGATTTATTTCCACTAAGATATGACACGAGCACTCATAACCTTATGATGTGCAATCCGTCCTATTCAATTGACGGTTCCAAGGAAAGCCACTGGAGAGAATTATTCACAAAAGATGACGGCCGTTTTTACAACCATCAGGTCGGAGAAATATTTGCTCATGCACTTTTTTTGTAAATTTTTATAAAATTCTATATTACCCAATTAAAGATTATGTTTATTTAACCGATAAAAACATTATAGATATTACAGGGAATGAAAAATAAGGAGCATAATAATGGAAAACACATTGTGGCCCGGTGCATACAGCTTTAAAAATGAGTTAAAAACTCTGCTTGAAATTTGGAAAAAAGAAATAGACATTATCCTGAAAAAAATAAATGAATTAGATAAATTAACAAAATAAATAAGAAATATTGTTTTTTGCTGTGATATTTTTCAATCTTAACAAATTAGTTTAATCTGCTTGTTTGTAGTACAATATTGATACAGATAGAATTATAGACGACTGGGGATAAAAATAATGACAGCAGAAACACATTATGATGCGAGTAATATCAGGGTTTTGGAAGGTCTTGAAGCAGTCCGTATGAGACCCGGTATGTATATAGGTTCAACTTCTCAAAGAGGTTTGCATCATTGTATATATGAAATTGTTGACAACTCAATTGACGAAGCCCTTGCAGGATATTGTACACAAATTACAGTAACAATAAATGCTGACGAAAGTGTAACAGTAGAAGACAACGGACGCGGTATTCCTGTAGATATAAAACCGGATTCTGGGAAATCTGCTCTTGAAATTGTCCACACTGTACTCCATGCCGGCGGTAAATTCGGAGACGGCGGTTACAAAGTATCAGGTGGTCTGCATGGTGTTGGGGCTTCTGTAGTAAACGCATTATCAGAAAAATATGTTGTTGAGGTAGCCAGAGACGGATATCTCTGGAGACAGGAATATTTAAGAGGAGAACCGACAACACCTGTTGAAAAAGTCAAAGAGACTGACAAAACAGGGACAAGAACAACTTTCTGGCCTGATCCAGAAATATTTACAGAAACTACACAGATTGACAGGGATGTAATAGCTAACAGATTGAGAGAAATGGCATTTCTGAACAAAGGTTTGAAGATCAGATATGTTGATGCAAAAACAAAAGAAGAACAGGATTTTCACTTCGAAGGCGGTATCGGAAGTTATGTTGAGTTTTTAAACAAAAACAAAACAGTACTTTTTGAACAGCCTATTTATATCGACAAAGCTGTTGATAATATGCAGGTTGAAATTGCTATGCAATACACTGATGCATATAATGAGTCTGTTTTGAGTTTTGCGAACAACATTAATACACATGGTGGAGGTACTCACCTCACAGGTTTCAGAAACGGTATCACCCGTGTATTAAATGATTATGCAAGAAAAAATAAGCTCTTAAAAGATTCAGAAGCAAATCTTTCCGGTGATGATGTCCGTGAAGGTCTGACAGCGATAGTCTCTGTTAAACTGCCAAATCCTGAGTTTGAAGGACAGACAAAAGATAAATTGGGCAGTTCAGAAGCCACAGCTGCCGTTCAAGATACAATCAGAGACAAACTTCAAGAATGGCTTGAATTTAACCCTAAATATGCAAAAATCATTATTGAAAAGACATTGCAGGCTCAAAGAGCAAGAGAAGCAGCAAGAAAAGCAAGAGAACTCACAAGAAGAAAATCTGCTCTTGAAACTTCTACACTACCAGGCAAGCTTGCCGACTGCTCGAACAGAGAGCCTGAAAAATGCGAACTGTATATAGTAGAGGGTGATTCAGCCGGCGGTTCTGCTAAACAGGGCAGAAATCGTATGTTTCAAGCTATCCTTCCATTAAGAGGTAAAATTCTTAATGTAGAGCGTGCAAGACTTGATAAAATGTATGCTAACAATGAAATCAAATCTATGGTTCAGGCTCTAGGTATCAACATCAGTAAAAATGAAGATGACGTCGATATTGAAAAACTCAGATATCACAAGATTATAATCATGACAGATGCTGATGTTGACGGAGCACACATAAGAACACTGCTTTTAACATTCTTCTTTAGATATGCAAAACCATTGCTTGACAAAGGACATGTTTACATTGCGCAGCCTCCTTTGTACAAGATTACAATCGGGAAACAGGCTGAATACCTTTATGATGACAGAGCCCTGGATAAAATGCTCAGAGAAAGAGGTATCAAGGATTTAACTTTGTATAACAAAGACAAATCAAAAAGCGCAACAGGACAGGAGCTGGTGGAATTGCTTGCCAATATGTCTACTTTCTACCACTCGTTCAATAATCCGCTTATTAATGCTATACCATCAGTAGTTATGAGAGCGTTAATACGTTCTGACATAAAACCTGAAGATTTTGACAGTCAAGAAGCAATGCAAAAACATTGTGCATATATCAATCATTACCTTCAAGATCACGCTGAAAACTATGGTATTACAGAAGCAAAAGACTATAAAGTTGAAATAAAATTCAATACAGAAACTCAGAAATACAACTTGAATCTGCACCTTGAAAGAGAAACAGAACAAGTATTATTAACTGCTGTTTTGATAAAATCAAACGAATTTCAACGAGTCAAAAACGCATATCCTGCAATCAGAAGCTATCTTATAGAAGAAGAAAAAGTACTTGTTCTTGATACAGGTTCTGAAGAACTTCAGCTTACATCATTTGCTGAGCTGCAAAGAGTTGTTGAAGAAAGAGGTAAAAAAGGTCTAACACTTCAAAGATTCAAAGGTCTTGGAGAAATGATGCCTCAACAGCTTTGGGAAACAACAATGGATCCGGCAACAAGAACTCTTCTAAAAGTCAATGTTGAAGATGCAATGCTATGCGACCAGTTGTTCGATATCTTAATGGGAGACAAAGTCGAACCAAGACGTGATTTTATCGAAACAAATGCTGTATTTGCACAAAATATTGATACCTAAAAATCATATACTTATACACACAAAAAGGCGGTCTTTATGTCCGTCTTTTTGTGTGTAAAATGGTTAACTTTTGTATAGCAAAATAATTCAGACTAGCAAAAATTTTTTTGAGTAACGTTAAATAATTGAGAGATTTTTCTTTCAGAGCATGGCAAAGACTTTGAAAAAAGTTTTTGTTCGAGATAAGATAGTGTTTTCAAAATTACTGGAATTAACGTGATAACTACAGGGCAAATTGAAACAAAAACTCAATACGCTCAGAAGCGAAAAGAATTCCGCCAGTCTCACTATTTGGCAGGAAGTTCGCTCTACAAAGGCAAACATAACTTCATACAAAATAATAGTATACAAAAACCCTTGCAAGGAAACGTTCAAACGCACATATCTTTCAAGGGTTTTAATTTTAATATTGCATCAAACTTACTAAAACCGATTATAAAACCCGTACCCCAAAAACTGACAGAAAGAACTTTCAAAACACTCAAAGCTGTCAGCAAAACACAATTAGAGTATTACAATAATATTAGAAAGAACTATGTAGATTTTATTAAGCTGCATACAGACGAACCTGCTAATGAAACTGAAAAAATAAGAAGACAAATCGCTGCTTCATACAGAAAAGCAAACGGAATAACTGATGAAATTGCACAAAACATAACAGAAGACAATTTATACTTTCTTCCGCAAAAAACTGTTCTTGCAAATTTTGCACAGCAGCTGATTGCTCCTTTTACATTTTTATACAAAAATACAAAAAAAATATTTATAAATAAAAACACTATCAAAGCACAACAAGTTGCATATAAAGAAAAGGTATTAAAAGAGTTTGCGAGTTTACAAGGATTGCTAAAGTCTCATGAGATATGGGAACGTGGATACAGAAAACTATGTAAACAGCCAAAATGGACAGAAAAAGACAAGTTTATAATTCCTGATGATGTATTAATTGATAAGCTTCAAAGAAGAAGAAATAAAGTTGTAGACCCAAACAAAGGTAAATATTCATCTACCTCTTTAATGCTCGGAAACAGACTTATATCTGGAATAATCTATTCATATTTTCTCGGTACCGATGCATATAACACAACAATGAGATACAGCAACAACAAACAAGAAGCATCGGCACAAAGAACTTCCCGTGTTGCACAGGAATTTTCAAGAATCGGCATGAATATGTACATTCAGAATTTACTTTTTGGTACATTTGAAAAAGCCGTAAACAGAAGCCTTCCTACAGCAATGTTTGTATCCGGTTCAACAGTAGCTTTTTCTGAAATACTTGGCAGAAAACTGGTTGGAAAGCCAATAATGCCATCTGATAAAGATACATTAGACCGCTTAGAAAAAGAAATGTATGAAAAAAAAGGAATATTACCGGCTATAGGACGATTGCTAACAAACGTCAAGAAAAAAGATACATCAACAAATACAAAAACAGATACAACTTTATCAGTAAGTTACAAAAAAACTCAATCAGCAAGAGAAACTTTCAAATCATTTGCTGCTAATAATAAAGAAAATTCCCAGCCTGATACACCGTTAAAACCAGATAATTTTAATAATAGACCTTCTTTTAAAGGTTACTACAAAGTTGATTACATTTTTGATAAAAACAAACTTTCTTCAATAATAAAAATTATTGAAAAAGCAGACAAACAAACAGCTGAAACATTGAAAAAAGCAGTTGTAAAATCAGTCACAAAGAATAAAATTTATAAAAATCAAGTTTCCCAAATACCAAAATCATTTGACGAAATTGTTAGCTCAAAAACTAATACAAACATTCCTGTAGGAAGCAAAAAAACGACCTGGGGCTTGTGGACTACCAGTATACTGGTTCCTGTAAGATTTGTAAAAAATCTATTTGTCAAATCTTATAAAAATTTGCAAAAAATATACAATATCATGGCAGGAAAAAATGAAGATGAATTCACAAAAGAACTCATAAAAATTTCTAAAAAAGAAACTCAAAAAGATATAGAAAGATTTAATTCTTTCGAAAAATTTGCACAAAAAAGATTGAAGCTTGATGCATGGCAAAAATCACCTTTGAATGATGAAGAAAAAAGAGCAAGGTTATATCGTGAATTTTGCGAAATTGAAAGTAAAGAACAAGAGAATATAGAAGGAGCAAAGAATTTTCTTCTATGGATGGATAAACAACTACAAAAAGAAAATATCAAACTGAATGAAGACGGAACAATTGACGAAAAATCATTGCAAAAAGTTTCTGATATATTAAAAAATTCAGTACTGAAAGCAGATAATGCAAAACATGTTGAATATGACGGAAACACACTCGCTCAAACAAATATTAATCTGTCAAGAGCAATAACGACACTATTTTTGATGACTGATGCATACAATTTGACGATGCAGTATAGTAATGACAATAGAAAAGATGCAGCTAAAAGTGCGAAAAACAGAGCAGCACAAGAAATCTCAAGAATAAGTGTTTCGGCTTATATGCTCGCTTTTGTTCATAATCTTTTATCAAAACTTTGCAACTCAAGTCTTGCCGGAGCCTTTACATTGACAGCATTAACATCAAGTATAAATGATTCAATTTCAAGACAGGTTGTCGGAGTACCTTTGAGAGCAAAATCACAGGATGAATTAATTGAACTTGATAAAAAGAATGCCCGTTCAAAAAGCCCGATAAAAAAAGCACTGGCTTATTCTATAGGGAAGAAAACATCATCAGGCAACACACAAAAACAAATAACTAATACATCTGATACAAAAAATAATTTTAATGAAGATTTCTTCTTAACACCTGAAATAAAATAAAAAAAATTATTTATAAAATAATTTTTTTATTATGTAAATTTTGTATGACAATTAAAAAAAAATTTGCTACAATAAACAGGAAGTTTATATTTTGTATAGGGTATAAAAAGGAGATTAACTATGAACTATTTCATCGGTGAAGCAGCAGGAAAAGTTTATGAATTTTTGGCAGATCAAAAAAATAACGAAGCAACAATTTCTAAATTGGAAAAAGATTTAGATCTCGAACAAAATTTTGTTTCTATGGGTATCGGCTGGCTTGCACATGAAGGAAAAGCTGATTTGTCAGGCAAAGGTGCAAGAACAAAAGTTAAATTAACAAATATGTAATTTATAAAAAACAATAAATATCAAAAGAGCAGATAAATAGTCTGCTCTTTTATTTTATTAAAAACATCTTAAGCAAATAAATTAATATATATTATTAAATAAGTACTCACAAAATATTTTTTGCTACAATAACATTATGCAAATATAAACAGAGGATTAACAGATAAATGGAAGAAAAATTTGTATTAAAAGAAGAATTTATAAAACAGGCTCAAGAAATTTCAAGAGGAGCAGAACTATTGCCCGGCGGTGTAAAAGAGCTTGCAATAAAATTGCAAAAATCAAAAGAAACAGGAAAACCTATCAGAGTTAAATTAGGTATGGATCCAACAAGACCGGATCTGCACCTTGGACACACAGTTGTAATGAAAAAACTCAAAAAATTTCAAGAACTCGGTCATCAGATTGTACTTCTTGTCGGCGGTGCAACCGCAATGGTAGGAGATCCTTCCGGAAAATCAGAAACACGGCCTGCACTTACAAAAGAACAGGTGGAAGAAAATGCAAAGACATACTTCGAACAAATGTCCAAAGTGCTCGATACTTCCAAAGCAGAAGTTGTTAACAATGCAGACTGGCTTCACCCGATGAAACTTACAGAGCTTCTGAAGCTGGCATCAAATGTAACTGTTGCACAAATGATGACAAGAGATGATTTTGCAAAAAGATATGCAGAAGGAAAACCTATTGCAATACATGAATTCTTCTATCCATTGATGCAGGCATATGACTCAGTTGCCATTGATGCTGATATAGAGCTGGGCGGTACAGACCAGAGATTCAATGTGTTGTTAGGAAGAGAAATCCAGACAGCCTATGGCAAACCAAATCCACAAATGGTTATGCTTCTGCCGCTGATTGAAGGAACAGACGGACTTGTCAAAATGTCAAAAACCCACCCAGAGCATTGTATATCGTTAACAGACAGTGCAAAAGATATGTATGGAAAATTAATGTCTATTCCTGATACTTTGATTTTAAAATATTTCAGTCTGCTGACAGATGTAACAGACGAAGAACTTAAAAATATTGAAGAAAGACTCAAAACAGAAAACCCCCGTGATATAAAAATGCAGCTTGCATATATGATTACAAATGAATACAACAGCGACGAAGACACAAAAAAAGCTCAGGAGGAATTTGTTAACGTTGTACAGAACAAAGGTATTCCTGAAGATATTGAAACATACAAAATGACATCTGAAAAAAATATTCTTGACTTACTTTTGGAACTTGGTTTTGTTGCCAGCAAAGGGGAAGCCAAAAGACTAATTGCCGGAGGCGGTGTAAAAATAGATAATGAAAAAATATCAGATACAGCTTTTGTTGTTTCAGTTCCTCAAGAGGCTATAATTATACAGGCAGGAAAACGGAAATTTAAAAAACTTGAAAAATAGTTTTCGGGAGGTTCTTATGGAAAAAACCGGAGCAAATATAAAAAACAGCATTCTAGAACTTATAGGAAATACTCCAATGGTAAGACTGAACAAAATCAATGATGGTTTTGCTGATGTTGTCGTAAAATTGGAGTACTTTAATCCTGCTAATTCAGTAAAAGACAGACCTGCTTTGTATATGATAGAACAAGCCGAAAAAAAAGGGCTTGTAGATAAAGATACTGTCATTATTGAACCGACAAGCGGAAACACAGGTATAGGTCTTGCTCTTGTCTGCGCTGTCAAGGGATACAAACTTATCCTGACTATGCCAGAAAGCATGAGCGCTGAAAGAAGAAAAATGCTTTCTGCTTATGGAGCAGAGATTGTTTTAACTCCTGCAGACGCAGGCATGAAAGGAGCTGTCAATGCAGCATTAAAGCTTTCAGAAGAATACGAAAAAGCCTTTATACCTTCGCAATTTTCAAACCCTGATAACCCTAAAATACATGAGCTAACAACAGCACAGGAAATTATAAAAGATACTGACGGAAAAATAGACATATTTGTCGCATCTTTTGGCACCGGAGGAACAGTATCAGGGGTAGCTAAAGCGTTAAAAAAATTCAATCCGAAAATAGAAATAATTGCGATTGAACCGGAAGAAAGTCCGCTTATAACAAAAGGCTTCTCCGCAGCCCACGGAATACAAGGAATTGGAGCAAATTTTGTTCCTCAAAATTTAAATAAAGATGTTATAGATAAATTTGTTACTGTATCAACAAAACATGCAATCGAAACAGCAATTAAACTTTCTCAAAAAGAAGGTATTTGCTGTGGAATATCATCAGGAGCAAATGTTTATGAGGCAATTGAGCTTTCAAAAAGAGAAGAAAACAAAGGGAAACTGATTGTTGCAATGACTTGCGACTATGGAGAGAGATATCTCTCAACACCGCTTTTTGATAAAAAGGTATCAATATAAAGAAGGAAATATGCTTTTTATACGTGCAATAAAACAAATAAAAGAAGATATACAAACAATTTATGAAAAAGACCCTGCAGCCGATAATATAGTAGAAGTCTTTTTGTGTTATCCGGGATTGCATGCATTAATTGCACACAGAATTGCCCATAAGCTTCGTTACTGGGGAATACCTGTTATTCCAAGATTAATATCATACTGGAGCAGAATATTCACAGGAATAGAAATTCATCCCGGTGCCAGAATAGGCAGGAGATTTTTTATAGACCACGGTATGGGTGTTGTTATAGGAGAAACAACATATATTGGCGACGATGTCCTTCTGTACCAAGGGGTAACACTTGGCGGTACCGGTAAAGAGCATGGAAAGAGACATCCTACTTTGGAAGACAACGTTATCGTCGGAGCCGGAGCTAAAATTTTGGGGAACCTTAGAATAGGGAAAAATTCACGTATCGGAGCAGGCTCGGTTGTCGTAGATGATGTTCCTGAAGATTGCACTGTTGTCGGCATACCGGGGCGAGTAGTTCATCAAAGAGTAATGATTGATGGTCAGCTGCAGCATAACAGAATGCCTGATCCTGTTAAATGCCAGCTTAACAGACTTACATACGAAGTAGCAGAAATAAAAGAACAGCTAAACTTACAGGAAAAAAGTAATAACAACTAAATTGAGAATATTTATGTATTTTTCCATCTATTAACATTTTGTTACAAAAGAATTTTTATACACAGAGTATATACTTATTCTAAAAATAAATGCCCAAAATTAGAAAAAGTATATACTAATATCATTATTTTGTAATATAAGTTAACAATTAGATTTTTTCTTATGAAACGTCGAAGCAATTATTTACTTTGGATATACTTTATATAAACATAAGAGATAAATAAAGAGAAAGACAAAAAGACTAGACTGATAGATTTTAATAAACTTAAAACATAAATGGAACGGGAATAGGTATTTAACACGAGGCTATTATAAAAAAAGCCTCTTTTTTTTTGACAAAATGAACAGGCGCAGCGAAGCGAACCTTGGGAATCTCTTTGAGGTTTAGTTATGTTTCACACCACAAAGAGCTAACTAGTTGTAGGTTTGGCATAGCTGTAAAAGAACACATGGTTTGATTATTTGTTACAGATGGTTTGATTATTCTGGGCAAATCAAATTTAAAAACTGAAATTAATGAACAAATTTTTCTAAAATTAGCTTAATATTTTTCTTAACCTTAAGAGCACTATTTTATAGAAAAAAAGGTTGTTTTAAGTTCAAATTTCTTTGATACGTAAATCTGTAATATTTTATTATTTAACAGCTTGACTTAGAGCTGCTCTAAGATGTTAGGATTAGAACAGAGGTTTTAAACTACATGGATAGACGAAAATTTATAAAAAATACACTTATTACTGCGGCCGGTGCCGGTGCCGTTGGAGAAGTAGGTTGGGCATACCTGCCCAACAGCACCAACGACATTGGTAAAAGCAAACTTGTTATTTCCCTTATGAGCTGACCCTCACCCTTACCCTCTCCTACGTCACTTCAGAAACAGGCTCACACAAAATTTTCAAGATTCTGTGGAAAACCAGACATTTTACACGAAATCAAAGATTTCTATAAAAGCAGTAAAACTGGTTCAGAATAACAAAAATTTTGGTTCGCTTTGTTTCAGATTGGAGAGGATGAAGAATTAAGATAAATTCTATAGTTATATTAAATAACAAATTTTCCATCTTTATATATCAATTTGTCATCAGCGTATATTTCTCCACCGTGTTTCATATTTTTAATCAAATCCCAATGAAGTCCTGATACATTTTTTCCACCGGCTTCAGGATAAGAAGCCCCAAGAGCCATATGAATAGCTCCTCCAATTTTTTCATCAAACAGAATGTTGCCAGTAATATCCTGTATCATATAATTTGTTCCGATTGCAATTTCTCCGACAAAGCGAGAACCTTCATCCATATTTATCATATCAAGGAAGTAGTCCTGACCTTTTTCAGCTGAAGCTTCAACAACTTTTCCGTTTTCCAAACGCAGTCTTACTTTTTGTGCTTCGTTACCTCTGTATATCTGCGGAAAGTCAAAATATATTGTACCATTTGCGCTATCTTCCACAGGTGAAGTATATATTTCTCCATCAGGGAAGTTGCACTGTCCTGAACAGTTAAGCCATTTTCTACCCTCTGTATTGAAGGTTATATCCGTTTCTTCTCCTATTATATGAAGTTTGGTAGTTGAATTTAGATAATCTGCAATTCTTTGTTGTTCTCTATCAATTTCTCGCCATTTTTCAATAGGATTGTCCAGATGCAAATAACATGATTTAATCAAAAAGTCCGTATAATCATCCAATGACATTTTTGCTTCCTGAGCAAGAGCGTTCGTCGGAAAATCTGCTATAACCCATTTCAAACTGCCTTCGGCAGAACGTTTAAGCATAAGATTTGACAATTCTCTTGTAGCCGCAGATCTCTTTGCCATTTTTTTTGAATCTGCTTTTGCCATTGTTTTAGTGTTCGTCGGAGCACCTATAGAAATAAATTTGTCTGCAGTTTTATACTCCAACTCCATCATTGGGTCAATATAAGAAAGTTGTTCATCGGAAGCATATTTAATAAAAGTTTCGCCCAGTCCTTCCATTGCTGCATGGACAACAGGATGTCCACCCTTTTGAAGAACCTGCTTATATATTTCCTTTACAAGCGGCTGTGCCTCATGGCTTGTTGCACGTATTATTGTCAAATCTCCCGGCTGAACATCAACAGAATATTCAACAAGAACCTGCGCATACTTTGACCACAGTGTATTTTCCATTTCTATATCTCCTTTATTCATTGCAACCTGTTAATAGATTATATTACTTTTTGAGAGTATAGTAAATTACACTGCCAAAATACTCAAGTTTAAAATTATGCATTTAAGCTAATATATTTTGCCGAACCTATACCATCAATAGCTGAAATACTTTTCAGTGTCTCTGTATCAACTTCACTGCCGGTGTTTATAATCATTATAGAAATGTTATCTGCCTCAGCACGGTTTTGAGCAACATTCATTCTTGTAATGTTTATATTTTTATTACCAAGAACAGTAGCAACTTTAGCAACCATTGCAGGTTTGTTTTCGTGCGGAACAAGCAGCATATGTTTTTCAGGTTCAATACTTGCATTATAACCGTTGATTTTCACAATTCTAGGCATATCTTTTGCAATAAGCGCTCCTGAAACAGTATTTGTCTGATCCTCCGTAACAAGTTTTAGTGTAATAGAGCCAATGTAGTCCGTTGATGTTCTTGATTTTGTTGTTGAAACATCAAGACCTTTATTTTTAGCAATTAATGGTGCATTAACAAAATTTACATCGTTTACAAAAGATGACAAAACACCTTTGACAACAGCTGTTTCAAGTGGTGAAACATCAACATCTGCGAGATTACCTTTGACTGTAATATAAATACCTTTTAAAGAACCTGTTGACATCTGCATAGCAAGTTCTCCAATGTTTTCCGCAAGCTGCATATAATCTTTAACAGGCTCAAGTTTTTCAGGTTTTAAAGAAGGAATATTCACAGCAGAACGCGCAGATCCGCCTGCAAGAACATCTCTAATCTGTTCGGCAACATCAATTGCAACATTGAGTTGAGCCTCTTCTGTGCTGGCACCGAGATGAGGAGTCAAAAGAATATCTCCTGATGTTTTAACAAGCGCTGAACCAGAAATATCCGGTTCATTTTCATATACATCAACTGCGGCTTGAGCAACATGACCGTTTTCAAGAGCATCTGCAAGAGCTTGTTCATCAATTATTCCTCCTCTTGCACAGTTTATTAAGCGTACTCCTTTTTTCATTTTTGAAATTGTCTCTTTATTTATCATATGCAGAGTTTCTTTATTTTTCGGCACATGAACCGTAATGTAATCGCATACAGGCCATAAATCATCAAGATTTTCAACATATTTTGCACCGAATTTTTCTACAACTTCTTTTGTTGTATATGGATCAAAAACAAGAATTTTCATCCCGAGAGCCTTTGCAGCTTCCGCAACGTGATGTCCGATTTTGCCAAAGCCAATAACACCTAAAACCTTGCCGAAGACTTCGTGGCCTGTGAATTTTGAACGTTCCCATAAACCTTGTTTCGTAGATGCTGCGGCTTTAGCTATATTTCTTGACATAGCCAGCATTAAGGCAACAGTATGTTCTGCTGCCGCATTTGTATTGCCATCAGGAGAGTTCACAACAATTATACCTTTTGCAGTAGCCGCATCCAGGTTTATATTATCCACTCCAACTCCGGCTCTGCCGATGATTTTTAAATTTTTACCTGCTTCTATAACTTTAGGTGTAACTTTGGTCTGGCTTCTAACCATTAGCGCATCATATTCACCTATTACTTTGCACAATTCTTCTTCACTCATTGTCGGGAGTATTACACCCTGTGCAACTTCATCAACAATTTCTTTTGCTGTTTCATTAATTTTGTCTGTTATTAAAACTTTCATCCGATACTCCCTTTTAAACAAGTCCAACGTCAACAATTATACAACTTTTAAAAATTTAGGCAATTTTTTAGAAAAAATTGTTTTTATATATACATACGATATATTGAGGAGAGATTTTTATGAGTTATTACACTGTTAATTCAGGTGATACACTATGGAATATTGTAAAAAGAGAATATAAATTAAGTAATAATACGGATATTACAAATAAAGTAAATGAATTAGCTAAAAAGAATAATATTTCTGATCCGAAAAAAATTAAAATCGGTCAGAAAATAGAATTGTTTAATACCTCAAATAACAAAGATGTAAAGACTGCAACGCAAACTACTACACCTGAAAATGCAGCCAATACAGCTTCAAATGCAGTCAAACAAAGAATATCTTATAACAACATCAATTCATACGATGACTTAAACAAGCTCGCATCATCAAGTGTTTCTATTTTTGGTTCAGAAATACAAACGGAAGCTCAAAAAGAGCAAGCATATCTTGATTATTCAGAAGGACTGCTTAATGAATACTATGACACAAATAAAGATGGAAAAGTAACAGTAGAAGAATTTGCAGAAGTTGAAAAAAACGGTGCCGCTAAAGCAGGAGAAATACAAGGAGATAAACTGGATAATGATATAATTGCACAGCTTGAAAAAGACGATGAAGCTCTTTCAATTTATGATTTGGACGGAGACAAAAAAATCAGTATTGATGAATATAGAGAAACATTAAAAAAATACAATCTTGAATCATTTAATAATCAAGAAGCAACTCAAACAATTGCAGAACGTTCCGGTAATCTATTCGCAAAAAATCTGGATATGAATGCTGATGGTGTTATTTCAAAACAGGAACTTGCTTTCTTTAATCAAAATGCTGACGGATTAGACGGTGCTGCAGACGGTGTTATTTCAAATGCAGGTGAAAGCGCAATGTTTGGCGCTATTACGGGTATGAATGCACGTGATAAACAAATAAATGCAGTTGTTAACAAATATCTGCAGGGTGCTGATTTGACTGAAGAAGAACAAAAAATTCTTGAACAATCCACAGGTATTATAAGAACTAATATGAGCAAAGCTGCAGGACTGGATACCGAGGAATAATTATTTTAAATAAATTTCTTCAAGATTATGCGTTACTCCCCCCAATTCTGTCGGGTGGATGTTTCCGAATTTATTTCGCACCGCGGAAATTCTAATTGGAGAATATAAATAAATTATAGGCTTTTCATCATAAATTAGTTGTTGATATCTTTCATACAAAGTTTTTCTTTTTTCAAAATCAAGTTCTAAAGAAGCTTTGTCAAATATATCATTGAGTTCTCGCTCCCATTTGAAAAGTTTTTTGTTATCTTGAGGGTTTTTTCTCATATTAAAAACATGCAATGTCCCGTTTGAATACCATACATTTTTGCCGCCATACGGTTCCAGAGGGCTGCCGGTAAATCCCATGATTACGGCATCAAAATCGTTGGAATTCACAAGTTTACTTACTAGAGTATTGAATTCTATAGGCTTAAAATTTACAGTCATTCCGAGTTCTTCCAAATCCTGCTTTACCATAACACCAATAGATTCTCTTTCAGTATTGCCTGCATTTGTAAACAGGTTAAACTCAACTTTATTCCCGTCTTTATCGTAGAGCTTGTTTTTCCTCCAATAGAACCCCGAAGCCTTCAAAAATTCTTTTGCTTTTTGAATATTTCGAGAATGACCCTTTGCGATTTTTTCGTTCAAATATATAGAAGACAACGGCTCCGGTGTAAAAAGAGGCTTTGCAACACCGCTTGCAATATTAAAAACCATATTTTCCCTATCGAGAGCATAGTCTGTTGCTTTTCTGAAGTTCAAATCATTAAACCATTTTTGTTTTACCGGGTCTACATAAAACTTCCCGTCTTCATTTTTTCTGGTATTAAGGTTATATGCAAAATACATTGTACCTGTATCAGGGCCAAGGTTATAAATTTTGTAATCGGAAAAAGGTTCTTTTTCTTTAAATAGAGGAACATTTGCACCTCGAAGTGCGACTGTATCAAGTTCCTTTGATTGGAATTTTAAAAGTTCGTTATTCAAATCACCGACAATAAGGATAATATACTTGTCAAGATAAGGCAGTTTCTGCCCTTTTTCATCTATCATATAGTAATCAGGATTTCTTTTATAAACAAGCCGCTGCGCTGGAACATATTCTACGAGTTTAAAAGCTCCGCTTGTGACAAAATCTTTAGGATTTGTATTTGAGCCCCAGAAGGAAGCAAATGCTCTCTTTCCCTTATTTGTAACAGGTTCTAATACATGTTTTGGTGCTATAGGAACGGAAAGTTGTCTCAAAAAAGGAGAAAAAGGTTTTGGGGTTGTAAATTTTACTGTATATTTATCAATTTTCTCAATTTTAGGCAGCTCATCACCAATATACATAGCATCTCGAGTGCTTGTATTTCCATATCCGCCAAATATTATAGTATTCCAGGTAAAATACACATCATCAGAAGTGATTTCTTTTCCGTCTGACCATTTTAAACCATGCCTGAGTTCTATAATATAAGTCTTATTATCCGGCATGATTTTAACAGTTTTGGCCAGCTTTGGTATAACTTCCCCTGTATATGCATCAGTTGTAACAAGTCCGTCAAACATAATATCTGCAGCAGCCGAAGAAGTTGCATCCATAGAATTCCAAGAATTGAAAGTTTTTGGGCCTTCACCTATTGTACTTGTCACAAGTGTTCCGCCATACTTTCCGGCCGGAGACCTTGAAAGCAAATAATCCGTACCATCTATAGTTTTTGTTGCTGTTGGGTAAGGTTTAAATGCATCTTGTAAAAATTTTTCAGATTGAATTGAAGCTGTTTCAGAAACAGGAATATCAGCTTTTATGCAGCTTGAAAGAACTAATGCAAAAAACAATAATAACAATATCAAATATATGACTTTTTTCTTCATATAAACAATTTAGCATAAATTCTAAATTTTTTTATACTGCTCCATTGACTAACTTGAAATAAACTTTACTAATTTGAAAAAATCATTATCATAGAATTATGAAAAAATTATATGTATTGTTTTTACTTTTAAACATGCCGCTTTTTTGTATTCCTGTATTTGCGGATGATACTGATTTTTGGGATGAACCAATGAAAATAGATAGTGCTGCCAAAAGCCAGCAAAAATCAGTTACAAATCAAGAGTTCGAAAAAGTAATGAAATTTTTTGAAAAGAAAAAGAAAAAAAAAGAAGAAAAGAAAAAGCCAAAAGGCAATCCTGTATGGCAAAATAACAATATAGATGAAAATACTGAACCGCAGGATATGGTATCAGGGGCTCTTAAACAACAAAAACAGGATTATCCTACAGTTATGATACCTGTGACATTGATTACACCATCACATACAGAAATTCCACCCGGATATTACAGAATACTTTCAGCAAAAAATGATAACGGATATTTTATAAATTTTTATCAGGGAAATTCTTTGATTGCTAAAGTTAAAGCATTGAATACAGGAAATGACTACAATCAAAAATCTTTAAATTATGCAAAAGTTATTCCTATAAGTGATGTCTACATGAAAGTAATCTATGGCGATATTGACTGCAATATTGAAGCCGGATTGGAAATAAAACAATGATGTTTTTCCTTGTTAGTTAATTGTATATACTTTTTTGTAATACAGAATTGAGCCGAGTATAAATAATATTAAATTCGGAATCCATGCAGCCAGAAGCGGAGTAATTTTCATTTCTTCACCCAGAGAAAGTGATAAAGCTCTAAGTAAATAATATAGAAATATAATTAAGATACTAAATAAAAAGCCTCTGTTATATCTGACTCTCGGTGGTGTAATTGCAAGAGGAACCCCGAGAAGGACAAGAACAAGTGTTGTAAAAGGAAAAGCAAATTTGTTATGCAATTCTATTTTAAAAATTGACTGCATTTTGGGATCATGATGCTTTTTGGAATTGTTTTCAACATATTTCCATAGAGCAATAACATTATATTGCGTAGCTTCATCTTCAGTAAGTTTATCTTTCACATCCATACCAAAATCAGCAGTAGTTTGTGCAAACCATACACTGTTCAAGATATTTTCCTTTTTTGTCATGGTGTATGCAGCACCTTTTATAAACTGCCAGCCGTCAGGGCTTGTTTTTCCTGATTGAGACTGAATAACTCTAAGAGCGTCCTTGTCTGAAAAATCAACAACAGTAACATTTTTTAGAGTATTGTCTTCACATTTTTGAACAAAAAACAGCCGTTTCATAAAGCTTGTTCCATCTTCAAAATTCTGAGTTTCTTTAAAGGTAAAATTCTGCTTTCCGTTGGGTATGTTTTTTTGTCCCAAAGCCCATACAGCCAGTGTTTTTGACTGGGAATTTGTGATAGGAACAACTGTTTCATTAACGAGAAATGTAAATAAACTCATTGCTGCCGCAAAAATAAAAATAGGCTTTGCTATACGATTTAAACCTATTCCGCAGGCTCTCATTACGGTAATTTCAGATGAAAGACTGAGTTTGTTCAGTGTCATTACTGTTGAAAACAGAACGCTCATAGGTATTGCCATAACAATTACCTGAGGCAAGTTTAATAAAACTATCATAAGAGCAACATTGAATGGAATACCATAAAGAGTAATCTGTTTTATCAATGTAATAAAAGTGTCTGATGCAAATATTATTGAGGTAAATATAATAATACCCATAATAAAAATTTCAAGAACCTGAAACAATATATATCTGTCAAGAATACTCATCTTGTCTTTAACAGCATTAATTTTTTCTATTTGTTCCTGTGCTTCTTTCGGTACTTTTATTTGCATTTGTATTGTGATAATCCGTTAATTATTATGTTCAATTTCATCTTGCTGGATAAAACGGCATTGCGCTTCCAGTTTTTTATCTTCCATATTCTTCATCAAATCATTTATTGATTTAATTTTCCCTAAAGCAAAACCTGTCTCTGCCAGCAAAACACAATCATTACAAACTCTAATTCCTTCATAGACAACAGAACCGGCCAGTGGTTTTTCTTCACCGCAGCATTGACACTCAAACATGTCATATTCACTATCAGGATTTTCTTCAATATCATCCAGGCGCATCTGTTCCACAACGGCTTGCATGTCTTCTATAATTTTTAATTCATTTTCTTTATCCATAGAATTTATTATAGCGTAATTAATAAATTTTATACATCAAATTTTTACAACTTGACCTCTTGGAAAAAAAACATTAGCATAATGTTGGAATTACAACATGTTGGAGTTACATCACAGATGAGTAAAATACCTGAATGCTACGCAGATTGTCTCCCTTATCTTGTGGACAAAGCATCTGTATACCTTAGATTATATGGTTCAGTATTTTTACACAAAGCTAAATCAGACTTGACTCTTGAACAATTCATTACACTTGATGCGATAGCAAATACTCCCAATATATGCCAGAGAGATCTTGCCAAAATCATTTTGAAAGACAGATCCAATGTAACCAGAATTCTTTCAATATTAGAAAACAAAGGGTATATAGAGCGTCTTATATCTGTAAAAAATAATCGTCCGGTTAAAATTTTAAAATTGAAACCAAAAGGACAAAAAGTTATAACGCAAATTTCACCATTAATAAAAAATGATCTGGAAATGCTTATGACACAATTTGATAAAGATGAACTGCAAAGTCTAAGAAATACTCTGGAAAAAATTATTTTAAAAATAAGTGAAAAAGCAAACATACAAATTTAGAAAAAAAGAAAGAAAGAAAGAAACCGGTGGAAGAAATAACAAAAAAACATGAAATAAATCCCTGGCTCACAACAATAGCCGTTATGAGTGCCGCCTTTATTTTTGTATTGGACGGAACGATTGCAAATGTTGCATTGCCTCAGATGGCTGGCAGTTTTTCTTCAAGCAACGATGAAGCTACATGGATTTTGACAAGTTATTTAATTGCGAGCGGAATAGTTGTGCCATCTGTAGACTGGTTCAGTAAATTATTCGGACGTAAACACTTTTTTATCGGCTGTATTTTACTTTTTACAATTGCATCTTTATTATGCGGTATGTCTACATCTCTTGAAATGATGATATTTTCGAGGATTTTACAGGGACTTGGAGGCGGAGCACTTCTTCCTGTTGCTCAGGCTATTTTACTGGAGGCTTTTCCGCAGGAAAAAAGAGCGCTCGCTATGTCTATTTTTGGCTTTGGAGTTGTAGTTGCACCTGTTATCGGCCCTATACTCGGCGGATGGCTTACGGACAACTGGTCTTGGAACTGGATATTTTTTATAAATATTCCTTTTGGAATACTTGCCGCAATCACTTCGAAGTTATGGATTTATGACCCCCCATATGCAAGAAAGCAAAAAAATCCCAAAATAGACTACATAGGATTTACTTTTTTAATCATCTGGCTTGTGACATTTCAAGTTTTTTTGGATAAAGGAAATAACGCAGACTGGTTTGGTTCCGAATGGATATGCTGGACATTCACTATTTCTATGATTTCAATGATTTTATTTATATACTCACAAATTGTTCAAAAAGAATCTATTATTGATCTTTCGGTATTTAAAGACAGGAGTTTTGTTCTTGGAACAATAATTCTTGTAATTGCGAACATGGTTTTATATGCATCTACAACTATCATGCCTCTATTTTTACAGAATTTGATTGGATATAACGCATTTTGGAGCGGATATTCATTGATGCCGAGAGGATTTGGTAGTGTTTTTGCGATTGCCTTATACAGTGTAACAAACAAAATGATTGATTTTAGAATATACACGGTCATAGGGCTGACACTACTTGGTGTTTCAAGTTTGATGTTTGGTTTCTTAAATTTAGAAATGTCTATGATGAGCATAATTATACCGAATGTAATTTTCGGATTTTCTGTTGGACTTACAATTACAGTCCTGACTACAGCCTCAATGGAAACCATTTCAAACGCACAAATGACAAATGCAAGCGGTGTACAAAATTTGATAAAAAATCTTGGTGCGGCCATTGGTACTTCTCTTGTAACTACAATGGTATCAAGATATTCTCAGGCTTTTCAATATAATCTGGTTGATTTTTTGGATATGCAAAATACAGTATATGCAGAAAAGCTGGCTGCATTAACCAATTATTTTGCGCAATTTGACGTATATGCCGTTGCTCTGCAAAAAGCACAGGGGATGATATATAATCAGCTTATTCAACAATCAACTTTATGTGCTTATATGGAAACATTTAGAGTTTGGGGAATAATTAGTTTTGTATGTATTCCTCTGCTTCTTTTATACAGGAGAAAGAAAGCAGCCAAAAATAATTAGCTTTTTACAGATTTGAAAACAAGATAATATTTCGTTTCACCATAATAAACAACAATCAAATACATATCTCCTTCAAGTATTTCGGTAACAATATAAGAACTCGGCGGCGGAGCTTTTTGAGAAGAATTACGAAATATTGTATAAAAACCATTTCTCACTTTTCTGCAAAAACTTTGCCATTTTGTGTACTTTGGTTCAGGTATATTTGTATGATAAAATCCGACCGGAACAAGCTCTTTCTTTACAACAGGAATAATATATTTTACTTTGCCTGCTTCTTTAAAAAATACATAATCTTTTCCGTTCATTGAACGTGGAGTGAGAATATAATATCCAGCCGGAATTGTTTGTCCCTTAAAATACACATCAGAGCTTAATCTGAATAAAGGAAACGGCGACCAGGCATATTTTTGATAGTCTTCATTTTGATAAGGATCAATATTATGAACAAGCTCAAAATCTGCAGAATTTGTATTTTTATACAAAGTCGCATAATCAGTTGCACAATATGAGGCAGAAGGAAAAATAAAGCCTGTAACAATTAAAATTAATATGTATATAACCTGTTTCTTCATATGTTATATATTAATATATTTTTTTGTAAAATCAACATAACACTATCAAATTTTCCTATTGACGTTTTTTTTATTTCACTGTAGAGTAAAACTATGATTAACCGAAACAAAATAAATTTGAATAATTGCTGGTGGCGCCTGTAATAAAAAGTACAGGCTGATAGTTTTTGCAATTAGTAAATCTTATATTTTTTAACCTGTACTTCTCACGATTTAGTTACAGTTAAAAGATTATAAGGATTATTCAAATGACAATTAATTTAATAAATACACTGGCTCAACCATTAAAAGCAGCATCACAATTTGTAGCACATAAAGAAAATGCCTCAGGTCTGTCTACATCAAGATTTATTCAAGATACAGCGACCTGTCTTGTTCCAAAAGCTGTTTTTTCAAGAAGTAAAGCTGATTTAGCAGAAAACAGCTTTTTGGAATTATCAGAAAGTGCACTTGTCTATTTTGCCCCAGCATTTATTGGTGAAAAAATTGCCAGAAAGATATATTCAAAAAATCTTTCTGATGAAGCAAAGAAACTAATTGCAAAAAGCGGAGCAGATTTATTAAAAGAAAAAAATGCATTAAATAAAACAGTACTTCCTGCAAAAGCAGCAATCGCTTTAAGCGCACTTTTTATTCCGCTTACGGAATTTACACTAAACTATTTCAAAAACTTGATGACTTTAAAAGTCTTTAAAAAAGGTGATTTCAACAATATTGCCAATCTTGAAAATAGTAAAGAAGACAAAAATTTTCAAAAACAGGTTGAAAAAAGCGCCTACAAAAATATAAGCAAAGCTGCATCAATTTTCCTGGCAGCAACAGCTTTAGGAGGTTTAATTTCTAAAAAAGGCGCAAGCTCTCAAGCTCTGCAGCATATATCAGAAGCAATAGTTGCCCCCGGTACAAAGTTTTTTAGAAATAACCACAAAGCAGCAAATTTCTTTAACAAATATTTTTCGCTTGATTTTGCTTCCGAAAATGGGAAACTTGTATTAAGCAAAGGACAGTTAACTTCTGCCGTTGTAATAGGAGGTGCAGGATATTTTGGGGCAGCAAAAGACAGAGGCAGACAAAATTTTCTCGAAACTCTTTTTAGATTTCCGCTTGTAGGCTTTTATATAATTACCGGTTCTGATTTATTTGAAAAAGGATTTAAAAAACTGCTTTTGAAAACTGGAAAATGCAAAGAAACTATTGACAAAAATCTGCAGACACCGTCTTTTGAAAAGCTTGAAGAAATTGCAAAATCTCTTGCGCAAAAGAATAGGACAACAGTTGAGAAAGAATTCCAAAAGCTTGCAAAACAAAAAGTTCTTATATCAGGCGTACCTTTCTTATTCAGCATAGGTTTTATGGGATTTTTTGTTGCAGGAATTTCCAACCTTTTTACAAAATACAGATATAATCAGGAGAAAAAAAACACCTTATACACTAATCAATTTACTATAAAAAGCAACACCCAAAATGAAACTTTTAAAACATTTTTCAGCTAGCTATGTATCCAGATAATATTCAAGATTTGTATCTATTTTATTATTTTTTAAAGATTGATAGTTCAATTCTTCCTTATTTCTGTTCAATGTTTTTAAAATATCACGGTACACAATTTTCATCAGAGAAGCTCTTGTATCAGGAAAAGAAAAATTATGCCGTTCATAAAAACCTACAGCATTAGTCGGCCCGTTAATTATAGGCTCAAGGGTAATAAATTTTAGTTTTCTATTTGCGGCCAGATCTAAATAGGCAGTCATTAAAGAACTCCCTGCTCCTTTTATCTGCTTTTCCACATCAACAGGAATTGATGCAAGAATACCAAGATTGCCTTTTTTCCTGTTATTATTTGTAATAATTATGCCGCAAGTCTTTTTGTCACATACTGCGAGATATGCTCTTTGTTTTTTTGTATGTCCCAGAACATCACCTGCCACTGCAATTAGTTCATTCCATACATCGAAATTTGGTTTGTTTGCAAATGACGGAAGCATCTTTTTTAAATCAATACGAGCAAGTATTTTTTTCAAGAATGGATAATCTTTTTTTCCGATACTAAAAATTTCTATTTTTCTGGCAACTCCATCTATTACAGGTTCTGCTACCGCAATTCTGTTTGCACAAAAATTAGGGTTATAATGAATCTTGTGTATATTATAGTCTTGTATTTGATTAGTAATTCTCATTTTGTTTATTATTTTCGTTAAATACTATACATTTGTCAAAACACTGGTTATAAAATCATTAAACTTAACAATTTCTTCTTGCAGCGACTGTGACATTTCCAAAGAGAGTGATTCCATTTTCTTTAAGCCGGTTATTTTTTTCAGTCTGTATTCTACCTCAGAGAAAAATCTTCTGTTCTCAGGCAAAAAACAATCCTGTAGTTTTTTGAGTGATACATCCATTTTGGCTAAGCTTTTTGCATTGATTTTGTTTGTTCTTATCAAATCAACAAAAGCCAAAGAACTTTTCGCAAGAAAGATGTCTTGTTCTTTTGAATTTTTCAGATAATTGCCAAATTGAAAATATAAATCTTCAACCGGATTTGCTTTTTTGGTCAATGAATGATAAAAATCAATCGGTACTATATAACGATATTTTTCATTTATAAGTGTATTAGCTCCTGCTATATCATGAAACATATTCAGTTTTGAAGCTTCTGAAATTTTTTCTATATAATTTGTAAAAGCTTCATGAGGCAGAGACAGCACAGTCTTTGGAACAGACACACCTCTTCTTGACAACTGATAAGGATTTTTTCCATCAACATACTTTATTATATTAATATCATCTCCAATTTTAGCAAGGACAAGATTTACTTTTTCCTGTGGTGAAATATTTTTTGATATCGGTTTGATGGGAATAGAAACACAATCCAAAGGAACTTTAACAGCACAATCCGTACCCGGAATTCTATAAACTTTTCCCTGTGCCCCTTTTGCTATAAAATTTTCTTTTGATACAGTTTTAGAAAGCAGTTCCTTTTGTAAGGATTCACCAAATGTGAAAAAGTCTTTTTTTGATGCAAATTCAGCCAAATCTTGCTTTAGTGGTTCCAATAATTTTGTTTTCGGATAAAAATTTATTTCACCCAAACGTAATATATCAAGACTATTAGATTTAATTATGGAATTAAATTTTGGAATTTCAGCCATAAATCTACACACTATATTACTTTACTACCATACCTATATATAAAAACATTATTGAAAAAAAAATTGCCTTTGCTTAAATTCTTTGTAAATTTTATGTTTATGATATTATTTATATGCTTATTATTTGAGAGTATCATTTATGAAAAATTTTTCTGCAAATACACTGTCGCTTTCAATGAAGTATTTAGCAATATTTGTTATTGCTATGCTGATTTTTTCAATGAATTCTATGGCGAATGCTGTTGATACGTCCAATCTATTGAAATCTTCAGACAATGCAATAAAAGCTATTTCGAAACATAAAATTGAAAAAAGCGCATGGTATCCGCAATATCATCTCGCATCAACGGGATACATAATGAAAAATCCTGCAGCATTTGCTCTTTTTAAGAATGAATATCATCTGTTTTACGAAAATGAAATAAAATTTGCTGATGGAAATAAAACTGTTTGGGGACATTTTTCAAGCCCTGATTTAGTTAATTGGCAAACTCAAAAAACTGCACTGTCACCATCTGAAGCATATGACAAAGATGGCATCATTTCAGGAAGTGCAATCACAGAAGGTGATACATTATACTTAATTTACACAGCCAATACAACAGAAACTAACGGGAACAAGCATCAAACTCAAAATCTTGCAATGAGCAATGATGGACTTAACTTTGCTAAATCAGCAAACAATCCTGTAATAAAAATGGCTCCGCATTATTCATCTCTAAAATTTTCTTCACAAAATTTTAATAATCCTTATGTTTGGAAAATTGAAGACAGATATTATGCAATCATCGGAACAAAGTATGAGCAAACAAATGATGGAGCAGTATTACTGTTTAAAAGTAAGGATTTACGAAACTGGGTTTTCATAAATGTTACAGCACTAGGACAAAAAGGAGAAATGGGCAGCACCTGGGAAACACCGGCACTGCTTCATGTTAGAGGAAACGATCTGCTGTCAATAACAACTGCCGGTATTAAACCTCACGAAAAAAAATATTTGAACAAATATAATTCCGGAGCTTTTATAGGAAAATTAGATTATAATACCGGACGATTTTCACAAAAAAGTGCATTTATGCTGTTTGACCACGGTTTTGACTTTTATGCTCCACAATTTATTACAATTACAGATGGAAGACACATATTTATTGGAAGACTTTCTATGGAAGGAAACCCTAATCCCGAAAGTTCTGACCATTGGGCAGGCATGATGTCTTTACCAAGAGAATTAACCATCTCAAACGGGAAAATAATTACCATGCCTATTAAAGAATTGAACACCTTACGTAATGAAAAATATGAATTGAAAGAGCAAACAATAAAATCTGAAAAAGAATATTCAAATATAAAAGGCGATGTCTTCGAAATGGAGATTGTTGCGGATATGACAAATGCAAAATCTTTTTCAATAAAACTAAGAGCTTCTGATACACAAGAAACGCTTTTGAGTTATGATAAAAATACAAAAATGCTTAAACTCAATAGAGACAAATCAGGAAAAGTTCTTAAAGGAGAAAGAGAAGCTGTTTTGCCTTTGATGGATAATAACAAGATAAAACTGCGAATATTTGTAGATAAATCTTCAATTGAAATTTTTGCAAATGACGGAGCTCTTGCAATGAGCAGCAGAATATATCCTGATAAGGGCTCAAATGATATAAGATTTTCTTCTGAAGGAGAAACAAAAATTGAGAGTTTAAATTTTTATAAACTAAAATCCATACACAACTAGATTGCCGGTGTAAGCCCCCAGTGGAGTGCAACGGAACGGAGTTAGATTGTAGAGCACCTGCTCTGCCAGCTCCTTTGATAATTGAATATTTTTGCCGGTGTAAGCCCCCAGTGGAGTACAACGGAACGGAGTTAGATTGTAGAGCACCTGCTCTGCCAGCTCCTTTGATAATTGAATATTTTTGCCGGTGTAAGCCCCCAGTGGAGTACAACGGAACGGAGTTAGATTGTAGAGCACCTGCTCTGCCAGCTCCTTTGATAATTGAATATTTTTGCCGGTGTAGCTCAGCTGGTAGAGCAGGTCATTCGTAATGATCAGGTCGCAAGTTCGAACCTTGTCACCGGCATTTTGAAAAAATTGTTGTAAACATACTACTTTCGCAGACTCAATCTGCAGCAATGCTATTATCATGGTGTTTCAGGATATAGCACATGACTTTTTTTAGAATGTGTTCAATCTATAATTCACTACATTTGACTTAATACTAAGCCCATCCCAAATCAAAGTGCCACCGTTCCTTAACACTGCTAAAGTCTCCGCCCCAGCGCATTCCAATAGATTTTGCGTAATCACCAAGTTTTTTATAATCAGCGTCAGTCCCGTTTGTTATGCTTATATCAACAGCTTTTCCCTGACAATGCAAAGAATTCTTTGCCGCATATCCGGCTCTTGTTACCTGTAGCCGCTGCTGCTCAGCCTGTGTTCTAAAACCACTCGTTATTTTTACTTCCATACCCTGCGATTGAGCATAGGCCAGCAAATTTTGCACTTTACTTTGCATTACAGGATTTAATTCCGCTATTTTTTCATCGTTTGACTTATTTCCTGTATTAACAGGTGTGTTCTGCCAGAAGTTAAATCCTTTGAAATTACTCAACTGATTCTTATACCCATCTAAAGTCAGCTTATACAACTGCATAAGAATATTAGGATCTACTTTCGGTGCCTGAAAATTACCAAAAAATGGTGATTGAAGCTGAGACAACGGAGGCATTGAGAACGAATTCATGCCTGTACCGTAAACATCCATCGCTTGAAAATTTCCGGGAGAAAAGGATGTAAAATCAAATAAAGGCACATTTGACTGCAGTGACGACGGCGAAAAGAAATTTGTCGTTCCTGCGTTTAAATAAGATAAATTATTAAAATCAATCTTATCTATAGTCACAATTATCTCCTAAATTTATCCCTTATATTAATAAAGTATATTTGATGAAAATAATTTACAAAAATGGTAAAATATTACAATATATTAAGCAAATCTATTGAAAGATTAAAATCAAGGATAAACAATAAAGTTATGAAAAAGTACCAAAAAATTTTTTTCATAATATTAATAATTTGTCTGAATTTCACAGCAACTGGATACTGTGAAGAACAGTCAGGAAGTACTCAAAATATTCCGGCAACCGAGGCTGAACAAGATGACATATTTGCACCTGTTGATTTAGATTTAACAGATTACTCTCAAATGAATAAAAAAAATAAAAAATTTGAACTGGAAATTTCAAAAGAGGAATCGCCTAAATATGTAAAAAATACAGGACAGGCATGGTCAGAAGATAAGTTGTTTCTGTACAATTATTATTCAGATGAATCAAACTTAAGAGTTTTACCAAGCTACGGTTCATTAAACAGCTACCTGACCAGAGAACTGGATGACAACACCAGCGTAATGATAGGTCAGGACGGAATATCCTCAATAAACGGAGATACTGTCAATTTTGCATACGCAAACAGCTCATACTACAGCAGCGGTGCAAGGTTAGACAGGCAGGGCAAATATATGAACTACTCTGTAGGCGCTTTTAATGAAACAGATACCCAAAATCAAGAACTTGCCGCAATAGTAAGCACAAAACCAACCAGTATATTAAATTCAAAAGGCAAATTTTATGTTGGTGGCGGTGTATTTTCAAATCTGATGAATGATGTTAACAAGAACACATCAGGAATGTTTGCACAATATAAAAATGATAAATGGTCTTTGGGTGCACAACTTGCACGCTCCGAATACACTCAATCAGGATATCAAAATTCAAGCAGTGCACATTTTCTTTCAACCTACAAAGTAAATGACCATTTGTCTTTGAAAAATAAAATTGTAAAGAATTTTGATATAGATGAACTCCAAGGTGAAATCGGAATAACATATTCACCATTGAAAGACACTGAACGTTTAAAATTTGAACTTACGGCCGCAAATTATCAATCCAGTAATATAATTACCCGTCAGAGATTGAAGTTTTCAACTTCATTCAAATTCTAGTTTTAAACAATATGCGATATATATTCGTTCCTCGAGACCTTAATCTGCTCTGAGGTATCAAGATTTTTTATAGTAACAGTATTGGACTTAAGCTCATCATCCATTAAAATAAGTGCATATTTTGCGGATTTTGCAGCTTTATCCAGCTGTTTTTTAAATTTTCTGCAAGCATAGTCAAACTCAACTGAAATATTATTTTCCCTGAGTTCATTTACTATTTTAAAAGTCTCAGGCAAGTTCTCAGAAACAACAAACACATCAAGTCTATTTTGAGGTGTTTTTTCAATTAAAGAGAACAATCTTTCCATACCCATTGCCCAGCCTACAGCAGGAGTTGGCTGACCTCCGAGAGTTTCGACAAGAGAATCATATCTGCCGCCTCCGCATACTGCATTTTGTGAACCAAGATTATTCGATTTTATTTCAAAAACTGTTCTGTTGTAATAATCAAGACCTCTAACAAGAAGCTTGTTAACAGAATAAGGTATATTCAAAGCTGAAAGATATTCTTTCACATCATCAAAATGCTTTTGACAGTCTTCACAAATAAAATCACCGAGAATGACTTTTTTAACTTCTTCTTTTTCAAAAATTTTCTGGCAATCTTCAACTTTGCAATCCAGTATCCTTAAAGGATTTTTTTCGTATCTGAAATTGCAGTCTTCGCACAAATCTTTTAAATATGGTTTCAAAACATCTTTAATAGCTTCTCTATATTTTTTCCTGCACTCAGGGCAGCCTAGTGAATTAATTTGGATTTCGAGATTATTTAACCCGAGACTGTTCAAATATTTTACTGCGAGGTTGATTACCTCGGCATCCGCAGAAGGCTCTGCTGAACCAAACATTTCTACCCCTACTTGATGAAACTGTCTTTGTCTGCCGGCTTGCGGCCTTTCGTATCTAAACATAGGGCCTTTGTACCAGAGTTTTACAGGCTGGGGCTGTCTTGAAAACCCGTGTTCTATAAATGCACGAACAACACCTGCCGTATTTTCAGGTCTTAGAGTCAAAGAGCGTTCGCTTTTTTCAAAAGTGTACATCTCTTTGTTAACAATATCAGTAGAATCTCCTACACCTCTTGCAAAAAGTTCTGTTGCCTCAAATATCGGTGTTCTTATTTCATTAAATCCGGCTAAAGAAAAAACTTTTTTTGCATTATCTTCCATTAGCTGCCAGGCAGCAACATCTTGCGGCAGAATATCTTTTGTACCTTTTTGTGCTTGAATCAAAATTTACCTCTCATTCTCATAGACTAATTATATATAAAAAACGGCTATTTCAATATAGCGAAATTTATAGTAAAATCAACACAGAATATTTATAATTCCAGAAAGGATATTATGGACATAAAAAACTGTATAAAAGCAAAAAATATAAGTTTTACTATTCTTGTTTTGTTCTTCATTTTTATTTTGATAAAAATGACTGATATAGCTCTTTTATTATTCTGCAGTTATGTAATATCCTGTGCAATTAATCCCTATATCGATAAAATGTCTGAAAAAATCCCTCGCTCGTTAGCGACAACAATAATGATTACAATTGTTATACTTATTACGCTCGGTGTTTTTATCCCGATAATAATCATGTCTTTTAACGAGATTCGAGAGTTTTTAAATCAACTTCCTCAACAACTTCAAAATATTCAGCATTTCTTAAATACGTTCAAAATCGGCGGACAAAATATTGCTTCATATCTTGATATAAGCACTGTTTTAAACAACTCATCAACAATAGCTAAAGAAGTTATAGACAAATCAATAAATTTTACTATAGGAATTTTCGGTGTACTAACAATACTTGTAACAATAGGTATCATTGTATTTTTCTTAAGCAATGACAGAGACAGTATTAAAGCTTATATACTGAAACTTTTTCCTTCCAATTTCAGAAAAAGAGCATCGGAAGTAATTGATGAGCTTGAGACAAAAGTTGGTGGATACATAACTGCACAAATTTTGTCAATAACTATTGTCGGAATAGTTGTTGCTGCAGTTCTGCTGGCAATGAAAGTTGAATATGCCATATTTCTGGGCTTTATTTCAGCAATACTTGACCTCGTACCTATAGTAGGGCCAATATTATCAGGAGTTTTGATATTACTCATTGCTTTACCTAAAGGCTGGATTATCACAATTATCGCAATAGGATCACTGCTTCTCGGTCAATTTCTTGAAAACAACTGGGCAAAACCATATTTCTTTTCTAAATATATGGACTTACATCCTTTAGTTGTTATATTTTCTTTTGTAATAGCTGCAAAATTTCTGGGAGTGGTAGGAGTACTTATCGCCCCTGCAATTGCAGCAGTAATCGTAACTTTGTTTGATGAAATATATATAAAAACAATGAATGATGAAAACAATGAAAGCAATCAATAAATGGAAGAAAAAGTTTTATACAATATTCCCCCAAAAACAGCAGAAATTAATATATGGATGGCATTTCCTTCAATGCAGACTTTTGGAATGTCCTCGCTTG
>CALUQG010000019.1 GCA_944322855.1 Candidatus Gastranaerophilales bacterium | reverse complement strand
GATTCTGTTGGCTTGCCTTATGATGCAATGGGTGTTGTTTTTAAATCAAATAATGAAAAAACATTGTATATTGCAGGTGATACAATTTGGTGTGACGAAGTAAAAGATGTCTTAGGCAAATACAAGCCTGAAGTTATAGTAGTAAATGCCTGTGCGGCAACCCTTTTGAACGGAGAACGCATAATTATGAATATTGAAGATGTAAAAAATGTTTTGGATGCCGCACCTGGCGCAAAAGTAATTGCAAGTCATTTAGATACAGTCAGCCATCTTTCTGTTACAAGGGATGATTTAAAAGAATTTAAAACTAAAAATAAAATTGGTAATCTGTTAATCCCTGATGATGGAGAAACGCTTGATTTTATAGGCAATAATTAAAATTTTATACTAATGAAGTTGCTCAACCCAAGGTCGGAAAAATTTTCCCGACCTTGTTTCAAATTCTCAAACCTTATGATATTTTTTTTAATTTTGCAGAACTGGACTATTTTTAAATAATCAAATTATCCGTACAGTCCAGAAAAAGTCCAGTTTTCCAGTTTGATTTTTTTTGGAACACTTTATTTTTCTGACCTGAAAATGCCCACACAAAGCCAACTTTACCAAAATAATCTATCTAGCCGTACAAATCAACCTGGACAAAAAACTACAAACACAATTAATAAAAATTCACTTTATATACAAAGTGAATTTAAAAACGGAGAAGGCGGGATTCGAACCCGCGGTGGAGTTGCCCCCACACAAACGTTCCAGGTTTGCACCTTAAACCACTCGGACACCTCTCCAATGACATTAGTTTTAAAAGAACTTTTATTATTTTATTTGCATAATACTTGAATTGCAAGTATTAGTTTTAGGGAATTTATATAATTAAGTGTGATTGTTCAAAACTGACTGTCATTTTGCTTTGAACTTTCACACCTGTTGGCAATATAAAATTAACCAATTTGTCCGTTTCATGCATTCCTGAGAAAAGTTCGGAATTTGTATAAATATTCCCTATGACTTCAAGAGTTTGACTATAAGCAGATTTACATCCAATATTCAGACTTGGATGATTAAGATGATTTATCGGTTTAAAAAATAAAACATGCTCATTATTTTCCACTTCGATTGCAGGAGTAAGTAAATTATTTTGGTCATCTTTTAATATATCTCCAAAATAAATAAGCTTGCCGTTTTTATCCCTTAATCCAAGAAATTGCATTCTTTCAATTTTGTACAAATTATCAAGAACTTCTCTTTCTGCTTCAAAACAATTTAGAAGAGTCTGGGTAATTAGCTGTTGATTGATTGTTCGATTTTTGTTTAGTCTTTTTTGATTATTTTTTGATAATCTCGTATTTACTATATCGTTCATCTCTCATTCACCTTTCCTGAATAAATTAAAGTCAAAAGATTAAAATTTGCTAGTACTGTTATATCAACCATAGAACATTTAGAACACACTTTGTAAAATGTTTGTAAATATATTCGCAACGGAAAATACAATAATGATATTTCTAAATAGTTGCAATTATTGGGAGTAAGACCGGCATGTTTCAATTTATTTACCGATTTTGTTACTTAATTTAATGTTTTAATATATTTCTTAATATAATTATCTAGCAATATTTTATATACAAAAATAAATATTGTAATTTTTTATTGTTTATCTGATAATAAAAACAGTTCATGAAAATTCAATATAAGAAATGGCATAGTAGCTCAGTTGGTCAGAGCGCTCGGCTCATACCCGGGAGGTCACTGGTTCGAACCCAGTCTATGCTATTTTTACTTTTTAAAAATAAAAAAACGGAAACGATGAGTTTTCGTTTTTTTATTAGATATGACCGCCGTTACGGAGCAAGCACCGATTGCGCAGTGGAGCAATCTTTGATTGCACAGGCAGATTTGATGTTTTTTTAATACCAATAGACTGTGGGTAATTTTTTCTTTAGATTTTTAAAATGCAGAATATGACTTCCGTATTATACCACATATTTTTTACCCGTTCGGGTAAAAATAATCTGCTATAGTAAGATTGTATACTTCGAATTTTGACACCCCCCCGGGATAATCTATTGTCAAAATTCACTCAACCATAAGGAGACAAAAATGAAAGAAAACTACAAAACAGTATCAAAGCTGCTGTTTTCTGATGAACAAACTTTGAGCAAAACCCCGTCACAACGATTTGAAGAACAATTGAGAAATCAGCTGCATTCAATGAGAAATGAAAGACTGCGTATTCTAAATCCAAAATTAGCAGAACAAGATTTGAAAACGAAAACTACAGAAAAATAGCAGACTTTATCAAAAGCCATGTTTTATCAGCCGGAAAAGAACAGGCTGTAAAAGATTTTCAAACAGGACTTAATTTCTTGCACAAAGACATTGTTGAACCTTTAAAAGAAGACGGTGAGTTCGGAGAAAAAACCTTTAAAGCATTTTACGACATATTCAAGCATTACGATATTTCGATTATCAAAAATGCTATACGAAAAGGTGCACTAAGCAACGCATTGATTGACACATCAAGTGATAGAAGCATAAATACAAAAGCACTAATTAATCAAATTCAGAATAATTTAGGAGGAATAAGATAATGGGGAACTTTACATTAAAAGGGCATGTAAGCTATGCAGTAAAAAGAAAGTACAAATGAATAACAGAATTTGGAGAAAACACGTGTAAAAAATGTGCGGCTTTAGACGGAAAGGAATTTGAAGAAGATGAAGTACCGCAAAGACCTCATCCGAATTGTCGTTGTAAAGTTGAAGAAATCAGCGTAGTAGATGAAATAGAAGCTGAAATCAACGAATACAAAGAAGAGATAGAGCAGCTGAAACTTCAGGCAAATGAACTTCTTGGTGACACGAGTGTATTAAGAGAACAGATAGAAAAGCTGTTGAGAGAGAATAAAGGCAATGAACTAAATACACTTGAGAACAAGCTCACAAGAACCGAGCATGATGTTTACAAGTTGTTAGACAAGATAGATTCTCTTACTCTTGATACGATTGACAAGTTTGTGATTCAGAAGATTGAAAGAGAAGTAGAAAATATATCTAGTATTATTAGCAAATATATAAATCGATTTGAAATACTTAAGAAAAAAGCAATCGATAATGCAGTTGATAAATTAGAAGCAGTTGGTAATGATGCAGTTGCATTATTTAGATTATCTTCGAGTAAGTTTACAAAAGGTACTGAATACATAAAGAAAAATGGTAAGATGTATAATAAAATTTCTGAAATAAAAGATGAAAAATTAAAAGAAGATGTTTTTAATAAAGTTAAGCAACAATTAAAGCAGAGTGATTCTCGAGGTATTATTTTAAATAAAAATAGTTCTTTAGCACAAGAAATAATAAAATCACAAAGATTTAAGAGTTATATAAAAGACAATATTGAAAAACTAATAGAAAATAAGTATTTACCAGATGATAACTTAACTTTTATTCCAATTATAAATTCTAATTTAAATCTTTATGGAGCTATACATAGATGTTCAATAAAAAACATTCGTTTGGAAAATGGTATGATTAAAGCTGACATAATAGATACGGTCGACTATAATGAAGGTGAAATGACTGTGGCTATATTTAGATACTTACAAGAAACGGGACAATTAGAAAATTTTTATTTCGTAATTCAATTAGAAGTTCCATTATCAAACTTTGTCAAAAGCAAATAATAAATTATAGGCAAAGAAGAGTGTAAAAATCACTCTTCTTTGTTATAATAATTCCTATGAAAAAATTCTTAATGACTTTTTCATTTATTACTTTGAATATAATACTAAGCAGTAATATAATTTGGATAATCGGAAACTTAGCAATTTTGTTTTTGTTGATATCTCCATCTCAACCTGTTTCTGATATATTATTAATCGCTTTTTTTATCTTTATGGAAATTTTGGCAATAGGAAAACTCTTTTTGTTTCCTTTTTTGTTCACCTTTATTGCTAAAAAAAGAAACTTTGATAAATTTTTTGTCAAAAAATTTATTATAATAATACTCTCATTGGCATTACTAACCGACTTGATATTTTTATATATATGGTACAAATTTAATTTTTATATACTATTTTTCTATATTTTGTCATTTGGCGGTGTATTTATTTGTTATTTGTCATTAATTATCTGGTACAAAATTAGTAAAAAATTATCAAAAAACTGTGGGTAATCTGTGTTTTAGAACTAAAAAAAATACAAATAAATGTAAAAATAGCGAATGCAACTTAATAGCAAAAAACAAATATCATGTATAATTTAAAAGCCCTCTGATTTTCTTCGATCAGAGGGTTTTATGTTTGTGCAAGTATTATTAATATTTAAAAACCAATAAAATCTAAAATCTTATCCATAAATGATTGTTCAGGAGCCTGAGGCTTGGAAGCTTCTTTAAGTTTAGCTTCTCTTTCTGCTGCAGCCTTTCTATTGTAATAATCACGTGTTCTTTGAGTAGTAAAATCATCGTATTTTTCTAATTGCTGTTCTGTTTTTGGATAACGAAATGTAATCTTATTTCCGGCTTTCATCCAGGAAATATCATGAGCATGTCTTACATGTGGATTGTAGTCTTTTGGAAGTTTTCCTTGATCTTTCAGTTGATCAATCAGATCCTGAAGGTTAAGATTATGCTCTGATGCTATTTTTTGCAGTGCATCGCCATCTTTTATTGTATAAGTTTTTTCAGGAAAAGTCTGAATAATTGGTGCTGTTTGCTTTATATCAACGCTATCGCCAGTTCCTTGAGGTTTTGAACCTGCAGAATAAGCAGTATCTGTTCTTCCACTTTTTTCACTTTTTGAACTACTAGTATAAACATTTTTAACTTCTGCTACTGTCATAGACATAAAAAATTTCTCCTCTTATTCTCGCTTATGTATATTTAAAGTTTTTATGACATAAAAAATTGATAACTATATTAAAAAAATTAAGAATTGTAAAATAAAGCAGTATTAAAAATAAATTTAATACTGCCCAAAATTCGCTATAGTATTGGTTTATAGAATTTTAAAGATTATTTATTAAAACCTACAGGTCTTCTTTTTGAATTATTTTTACCAGATAAAAATTCTGAAAAAGCTTTATCAAAATCTTCCTTACCAATCTTTATTCCAGAAAGATCAGAGTTACGAAAAGAACCATTCTCCATTTTTTGAGTAATACCAGTCCTATCATAACAGTACAATTTTGCTTTATATATGATATCTGCAATATCAGCTCCCGTTGCTTTTTCTTTAAAAAGGTTAGCTGCAAATAGTTCTTTATCAAATTTCAAATCGATTGGTTTAGATTTCAAATGTATATCAACAATTTGTCTTGTTCCATCAATATTTTCCGGAGGTCCAACAAGAATATGATTGCCTATTCTGCCAGCTCGCAAAACAGTGGGATCAACCAGGTTTTTGTTATTAGTAGCTGTAATAAGAAATATCTTATCATTGTTCTTTTCCACATCACTCAACAGTGTAAGCATCTGGTTAACTGTATCATCTGCATAAACATTTTGACCTCCTCTTTTTCTGGCTACAGCTTCAAATTCATCCAAAAATATTATACAAGGCTGTTTTGAGCGAGCCTCTTCAAAAAGATTTCTCCAATTTTTTTCTGTTTCCCCAACCCATTTTGAGGACAGTTCCAGCCCATTGAGTTTAATAAAATGTGCACCTGTTTCATTTGCCAATGCTTCTGCAACAAGAGATTTTCCTGTGCCGGGAGGGCCATACAAAAGTACACCATGGCTTTGTATTCCATCATGTGCAGCAGGATATTTTATAGGAAATAAAATATCTCTTTTCAGACGTTTAATTACACTATCAAGACCACCAACATCTTTAAAAGTTATTTTTCTTCCATGTTTTATTTCTTGAGGAATTAATGCATCTATCGTCTTTTTGTTTAATGCCTCAATAGCACCCTTTGTCTCGTCATTAAATGTATATTTAGTTGAAAACATTTCTTTGTAAGGCGACAAATCCTGCGTTGGACGGTAATTTAATTTTAATAAAAAATTCTGGTTAAATACAGCAGAATCTTGTAATGCATACCATCCAATACCCTGTCTAAGAGGAATAGTTTTAGGTTGAACAGGGACATTTGAAGGTATACTCAATTTAATAATATCTTTCCCTAAATTTGTTATATGAGGCGCCCCGTCCTCATTTCTTTGAAAAAGCAAAGCTGTTTCTTTTAAACTTGCATCGGGCACAAAATAAATATTTCTTATAATTCCTTTCAAAGTATTTCTGTATTTTTGCAAAAGTTCTTGTGCAAATTTTAAATTTTTTCCTACCAATAAAATGTCACCGTACAGCAATTCATTGACAATCCATGAAACTTTGTCTTCAAGAGGAATTTTCCCAACAATTTTTGGAACAAGTGTGCTAACACCGCCTTTAAAAGATGTAGCCTTGTTTTTATTTACAAGGAGCTGCCCATAATTTATATCAATAAGAGGATTAGCAAAATTCTTCGGATTGGTAATATATTTTCCAGCAGGCATGACCTCTGGATGATCATCAATATTATTCTTTCTTAAATTAATATCTGAATTAAATCTGATAGTGTTAATCGGCAAAATTGGCATTATATTTTTCTCCCTAATGTTGTCATAAATAATATCAATTCTTAACAAAAAAAAACCGCTTATCTTATTCAGATTCGCGGATGCAATTTTTATAGATAAAGTGTGTTTAATACATTTAATTCTTTATAGTTGCATACACGAAACAATTTTCTTTACTGCGTGAGCCCCAAAACAAGACAATGACTAACGCATGCATACAAATAAGTTCAACTGTATGAAAAATAAAATATAAATTGTTAACTGTATTTAGCAACATATTTATTGTAAGGTTCTTTCAAAACTACTACATTTGTATTTGATATATTTAAACTACACTATGTTTTTAATTTCGTCAATACCCTACTATTAATGTAGTATCTAATAGAAATTGAAATATTTACATATATTTTGCTTAATTCGAGAAATTTTTGCTTGCAAAACCGGAATTTTGTATTATTTTTTTTATAAAAATAAAGCGTACTACAAAAATATTGCAGAAAAATTGTAATTAAGACACTTTATAAAATTTACAAATCTTAACAAAATAAATAGATTAAATATATTTACACATCGGCAAACTCTTGCTTTGAGTCTTGTTCTGTTTCAACAATATCCGTTTCAATATATTGATAATGGCTCATAGACGCAACTTGTTTGCCCCACTGATCTATTATGTCATCCTCTGCCAGTTCGTATGAAATAGGTTTACCTATTTGCACTACCACTTTACTCTTAAATGGTATCCAGTTATATTTTTCACATCCTATTATTGATATAGGCAGTATATCCCATTTTGCCGCTTTTGCTATTACGGCAAAACCTTTATTAATTTTTTCAATAGTATAATTCTTACGAATACCACCTTGAGGAAATATACCAAGAAGCCAATTTGTATTAGTCAATTCTTTTACCGTTTTGATTGTCGATATTTCAAGTTTCTGCCTGTTAACAGCAAAAGCACCGAGCAAATCCATATTTAAAGTAAAAAACCAGCCATTTTCAAATAATTCTTTTTTTGCCATATAAGCTATTGGCTTTTTCACTGCAACAGAAACTAAAAAAGGATCAAAATACGAAATATGATTAGCCGCACATATAAACTTGCCTTTATTAGGAATATTTTCTCTGCCTCTGACTTCAAATTTATAAAAAAGCCAAAATATAGGAATTGCTACAAATATACACCATAAGGCTTGATACATATATCTAAAAATATTATATTCATTTGCATATCTTCTTGAATAATTTCTTTTCATACACTACCCCGAAACTGTTATTATAATTTTAAATTTTATTCCAGTACGTATTCTTTTCCCGTCAATTCAGAAATAACAGAACACCACTTTTGCATCATATCTTCTATGTTATCACTATATGGAATCATTTTTCCAATTTTAACTGTCAACTTCGGTCTTGCAAGCCATTTCGGTTTTTCATCAGAACCAATAATTGCAACCGGAAGTATACCTGTTTTCGTTGCTTTAGCAAATGATGCAAAGCCCTTTGTAATTTTTTCAACTCTTTGACTTGCATCACGTGTACCTTGAGGAAACAGACCAAGCATCCACTTTGTATTTTTTATATTCAAAGCTGTCTTAATTGTAGAAACTTCAACTTTGTCTCTTCTCACAGCAAATGCACCGCAATAGTCCATAAGCGTACGGGAAAAAAATTTGTCAAACAATTCCTCTTTTGCCATGAAAGCAATCGGTAAATCAAGGGCAAACGGAAGCAGAAACGGGTCTCTTCCTGATATATGATTTGCTGCAACAATAAATCTGTCGTCCTCAGGAATATTTTCTTTACCTTCTACATTGTAATCATACATAAGCTTTATGTATGCGCCGAAAAAGACATTACATGCAAGCCATTGAAATATAGTTCTGAATTTATTATAAATTTTTGCATCTCTTTTGGAAAAAGTGCTCATTTTCTGCTCCTGCTTTAAAAGCAATTAAATATATTTATTTATAAATACTTTAACAAAAATCTTTGGTAAAATAAAATACCCCATCTTTATTCAAAAGCTAGCTTGATTGATTTATCAAACGGGGGATACAATACTCCTTTTTCTGTGATAATACCTTTTATTAATTTGTGAGGAGTCACATCAAAGCCAGGATTAATTACTTTTACTCCTTCTGCGCAAATACTTTTGCCGTTTATGTGTGTAACTTCCGTGTGTTCTCTTTCTTCAATAGGAATTTCACTTCCTGATTTTATAGAGGTATCAATCGTAGATAAAGGTGCTGCTATGTAGAAAGGGATTTTGTGATAGTCAGCAACTATTGCAAGATTGTATGTTCCTATTTTATTTGCAGTATCACCATTTGCTGCAATTCTATCGGCACCTACAACAACCATATCAATCATGCCTTTATTCATAAAATAACCGCTCATCCCGTCAGTAATTAATGTAACAGGAATTTTGTCCATGACAAGTTCAAATGTTGTTATTCTTGCACCTTGCTGTCTTGGTCTGGTTTCATCAGCAAATACCTGTATTGTATTGTCTTTTGCAAATGCTGAACGGACAACACCAAGAGCAGTGCCATAACCAACCGTAGCAAGTGCCCCTGCATTGCAATGTGTCAGAATAGTGGCACCTTTTTTAGGCACAAGCTCTGCTCCAAAGTCACCAATTTTTTTATTTATTTCAATATCTTCATTTTCCAGCTCTATACCATGATCAATAAGCATCTGTACCATAGCATCCACACATTTGTCTGAGTTTTTTACAAGATTATATTGCTTATCAACAGCCCACATCAAATTTACGGCAGTAGGCCTTGCGCTTTTTAAAAATTCTGCTTTTTCTTTTAATAGAGAAAGAAATTCTTTTCTATCTTTTGTTTTTTTTGAAATTTCGATAGCTGAAAGAGCCATACCATGTGCACCGGCAATACCTATTGCAGGCGCACCTCTCACTATCATAGTCTTGATTGCATTAAACATTTCATTAGAAGTTTTTATATCAACCAACTTGTATTCATAAGGAATAACAAGTTGATCCACCATTCTTGAAACATTTTTTGAACTAATCCATTCTATAGTTTTTATTTTTGATTTAAATTCCATATCCATTCATTATTTTAATTGCTAGCTTTCTATATTAATATCTGTCGGAACTTCTTCCGGCTTTGGTTCTATTTGATTGTATATATACATAGTAACAAGACCTGAAAAAGCATTCATTAAAGATGACAGTATAGCAACAAAAATCACCATCATAAATGTAACAAAAATACCAGATCTAAACAAAAGACTTACACCGAGATAGAAAGAGCCTTTGTATAAAAAGCCTATTATTGTTGCAAGAGGAACAAAAGAAATCGAAAACCCCAGAAAAGAAATAAAACCTATTATCGAACCATAAATTGCACCTTGCTTCGGTTCAACATATCCGAGCATATTAAGCTTTTTCATGTATACAAACATGATAGGTGCCGCCAAAATCATTAAAGCAAAAAATGAAAAATTACAAATAAACGGAACTATAGTTATTACTCCAAGAATTAACCCGAGCAACCCCGACAATATAAGCAATTTTTTTAAGAAAAATTTATTTGAAAGCATTTTAAATCCTCTATTTCTATATTATTTAAGCATAAACATTTTACGCACTCACATATCTAGACAAATCACATTGAATATTTCTTGCATGACACACCGCAATTGCAATAGAATCGACAGTATCATCTAATTTGGGCCAATTTTTATTATTTTTATCGACCATACGTTCAACTGCATCGGCTACTTCATTCTTTGATGCTCTGCCGTACCCTGTAATTGTCTGCTTTACAACAAGAGGTGTATATTCAACAGCAGGAACAGAATTCTTTTCAAGAGTCATAATTATAACTCCTCTGGCCTGAGCAACAGGAATTATAGTTTTTTGATTTTTAAAAAAATAAAGTTTTTCAACACCCGCAGTATCTGGGTTAAAAACCTTTATAATCTGTTCCAAATCTCTGGATATCTCGCAGAGACGCCCTGCATCAGACTTGTTTTTATCAGTCTGAATAGAGCCTGAAGAAACAAGCTTGAATGAATCATTATCAGCATCAATTATGCTGTAACCGACTATTGCTATGCCCGGATCTATTCCCAATATTCTCATAACATACATTATAGTTTAGTTAAGAAGAAACTCAAATTCTTTACATAAGTTTGCTGTATTATTTAAAATTACTAACATTTAGTTTTTAAATGAAAAGAGAACAACACTGAAAAGGAGATGCCCCACATGAAAAGTACATAATGCAGTCTTCTAAAAATGGTGGGTGTTGATGCTTATACCTTTGGAGAGAGTAAAACCTCGAACCTTACGTGATAAGTATGCTCAGGTTTTTCTAAAATTCAAGCCGCAATTGCGGCATAGAACTTGAAAAAGCAAGCTGAGGCGCAGCCTAGAAACAAAAAAAAGACTACATAACGTAGTCTTTTAATAAATGGTGGGCGTTGAGAGGCTCGAACTCCCGACATCTTCCTTGTAAGGGAAGCGCTCTACCAACTGAGCTAAACGCCCACGCAATAATTTTCAAATAAGAAATATTCTGTACAACTATATTACTAAATAAAAAAACTCTGTCAATAAATAATTTATTATTTTTTTGAAAATAAGCCGATTATTTTGTCTAAAAATCCTTCTTCTTCAGCTGTATCTCCTGTAGTGAGCCTGTTTAGCTGCACTTTTGCTTCTTCTTTTTCATCTGAGTTAGGTGCTGCTTTTATATATTTTTCATAGTAAGCAATAGCGTCATCTATTCTTCTGTTCTTTTGAGAATGCTTTGCGAGTTTTAAAAGTGTTTCATAATCCCTTGGATTTTTATCAGCAAGCTGCTGAAGATAATCTATTACTTTATCTTCATAGCCCTGCTCTTCATAAAACTGAATAAGTCTCTTTAATGTAGCGGTATCGTCTTTTTCAATAGCAACTAGCTTTTCGCAGAATTCTGCACAAGCAAACTTGTCATCAAGAGCTGAATATAAATTAATAAGTTCTTTGATTATTTCAATACTGTCAGGCTTTTCATTATATGCATTCAAATACTCGTCAAGCGCCAATTCCATATTATTTTTTTTAATATAATATTTCCCCCAGTTTAAATGAGCCTCATATTCATTTTTCAGATTTTCATAAACAAGTGCTCTCATCTGGCTCGGCAACGGGCTGTCTTGATTTTTTTGCTCAAAATTATCTATATATTCGAGAGTTTTTTCATTTTCACCTATATTATAGTAATATTCAGCCATTAATGCATAGTATTGAGGTTGCTTCTTCTCTATATCTGATAAATTTTCAAGTAAACCGTAGGCCTCATCATTTTTTTCTTGCATCAACATTGATTTAATTCTGTCAAAATTGTTGGTGGCATATTTCTCGGCCTTTCCATAATCACCTGTTGAAAGATAAATTTTGCATAACATTTCTTTTATCTGTGTATTTTCAGGATATTCTTCAATAGCTTGATTTAGTGTATGAATTGCTGCTTGCTTATCTTCTGAATAGTATAGATTTGCTAAAGATAAATAAACAGCTTCACTATGTTCATGATCAAGTATTTTCAAGTATTCATCTATTGCCTGCATTGGTTTATTAATTACTTGAAAAGTCTGAGCTAACAGATATCTTGCATTAATAATTTCTTTATCATCTGTAGTGTTATTTATGGCTTTTTTATAATCGTCTGTAGCTTGAGCCAGCCTGCCTTCGAGAGTTTTTAATTTTGCTCTTGTCATATAATATTCATATTTATTTTCATGAAAATATAAATCTAAAAGCTGCGTATAAGAAATCGGATCTTCCGGTTTGATTGTCATATAAAGCTTCCAATAATCAATTGCCTCTTCATCATGTTGAAGCATTTGAGCTGATGTTGCCAGCTTTTGAAGAACCTCAGTATCGTTTTTATCAATATCATGAGCATATTTATAACACTCATAAGCCTGTTCGTACTGATCTTTTTCTTCAAATTGTTGTGCTTTTATTAATGCCTGTGCAATTGTTTTATTGGTCATAGCTTTATCCTTTAGAGAATGTCATATTTGTTTATTGATTATACAAAATAATATTTTCTGAAACAATATCTGATTGCGGATTTATTGAACAATTCAGGATAATTTTTTATATTAATCAAGGTATTATCTGTAAATATTTAATGATAATATATAGCTATGAACCCAGAAAAGAAATTTAAAATTGTCTCAAAATATAAACCGGCTGGCGACCAACCAAAGGCAATAGACTCTCTTGTTGAAGGATTACAACAGGGCTGTGATGCGCAGACTTTGCTTGGTATAACAGGCTCCGGAAAAACATTTACGATAGCCAATGTTATAGAGCGCATTCAAAAACCCACACTTGTCATTGCTCATAACAAAACCCTTGCGGCACAGCTTTATAATGAATTTAAAGAACTTTTTCCTGATAACGCAGTTGAATATTTTATCAGTTATTACGACTACTACCAGCCTGAAGCATACATCCCCCGTACCGACACGTTTATTGAAAAATCAGCAACAATTAACGAAGAAATAGATAGGCTTCGCCATAATACAACACGCAGTTTATATACAAGAAATGATGTTATTGTTGTTGCTTCAGTCAGCTGTATCTATGGCTTAGGCTCGCCCGAAAGCTACTACAAAGGTTCTGTCACATTGCAAGTCGGCCAGCAAATGGACAGAGATGAATTACTCAGGCACCTTGTTTCAGCGCAGTATACAAGAAATGATATTGAGTTGGATAGAGCAAATTTCAGAGCCAGAGGTGACAGTGTCGAAGTAATGCCCTCTTATGAAAAGATTATTACCAGAGTAAGCTTTTTCGGAGATGAAATTGAAAAAATAACCAGAATAGATAACGTTACAGGTGAGATAATTGAAACACCGGATTCAGTTGTACTTTTCCCTGCTGTCCATTATTTGTCAGATGATGACAATAAAGAGGAAACTATCAGACTTATTAGAGAAGAGCTTAAACTTAGACTAAGTGAACTTTATTCTCAAAACAAACTTGTTGAAGCACAACGTCTTGAACAAAGAGTAAAATACGATATAGAAATGATTAAGGAAATGGGCTACTGTTCCGGGATAGAAAATTATTCCAGAATAATTGAACGAAGACCCAAAGGCTCCCCTCCAAAAACATTAATTGACTATTTTAAAGGAGATTTTCTACTTGTAATAGATGAATCTCACGTAACTATACCTCAGCTGAAAGGAATGTACAGAGGTGATGCAGCGAGAAAAGATGTGCTTATCGATTACGGTTTTAGACTTCCGTGTGCAAAGGATAACAGACCTCTTACTGATGAAGAATTCTGGGAAAGAGTTCATCAAAAAATATTTATTTCAGCTACACCTGCAGAATTTGAAAGAAGTATTTCTGATCAAATAGTTGAACAAATCATTAGACCAACAGGTCTTGTTGACCCGGAAATAATAGTTAAACCTACTAAAAATCAGGTTGATGACCTTATTGAAGAAATACAAAAGATTACTGATAAAAATGAACGTGTTCTTATTACAACACTGACAAAAAGAATGGCCGAAGATTTAACTGAATATATGAACCAGCTCGGAATTAAAGTCAGATATCTTCATAGCGAAATTGAATCTCTTGAAAGAGTAGAAATACTGAGAGATCTTCGACTCGGAGCTTTTGATGTACTCGTAGGAGTAAATTTATTGAGAGAAGGGCTTGATATTCCCGAAGTATCGCTGGTTGCAATCATGGACGCAGACAAGGAAGGTTTCCTCCGTTCAGAAACAAGTCTCATTCAAACAATCGGCCGTGCGGCAAGAAACTCTACAGGCAAAGTTATTATGTATGCTGACAAAATTACAGACAGTATGGCTGCCGCAATTTCAGAAACTGAAAGACGACGGAAAATTCAAATACAATACAACAAAGAGCACAATATAATTCCAAAAACAATTAAAAAACCTGTTGAAAATAATCTGCTGCAACTGGTATCAAGTTACAGAAATCTGGAGGATATTGTCGCTGAAGAAATGGTAGAAATGAATCTTTCTATTTCTGATATTCCAAAGCTTATTCCAAAACTTGAAAAAGATATGCATGCAGCTGCAAAAGTTCTCGATTTTGAAAGAGCGGCTGAAATAAGAGACCAGCTCAAAAAGCTCAGAGAAATGGTTAAACAAAAACATTAGTAATAGTTATTCTTGCTTTCAATGTCAAAATGCAGCTGTCCCCAGTAGTCAGATAAAATTGCAATGTTCATAGTCACAAAAAATACTGAAACGAACTTAAATAAAGGGCCAAATTTAAAAAAAGTATAAATAAGATATAAAGACGGTAATGCTATAAAAACAGAAATAATTAAGATTAATAGAACACAAACCAGTGTATAGACAAGAACATCAGCCATACCTGTCATAAGCTTGGGAATGTTAAAACCATCTTTAATTTCGTATTTTTCTGCAAAATTTATCAATGAAGTAACAAGCATACTGAATATAAAAAAACGTATTAACCATAGTGCAATTTGTTGAGGCAAACCTTCAAAATTAAATAAACCGACAACAAAACCAACAACAAAAAGACCTATAACAGCAAAAGGAATTGATATCATAAAAGACTTTGTTGCAATAGTAAGGAAATATACAGGATTAAATTTTGGCAGAGTTTCTATTCTTTGATTAATTCTGTTGCTAATGATAATTGTACCAAAGCCCAGATAAATATATGTAATCAAAAGCCATAATAAAACATTCATAATATTTAGACCTGGTGAAGGAACAATTAAGGTATATATCATGTAAATAGCATAACTGAGTACTCCAAGCCTTATCAAGGAGTAATTATCCGTATATACTGATCTAATCGAATCAATTATTGACGCCATTAAATTGCCCTTTGGCAACATTATAATATCTATTACACAAAGAAACAACTACTGCAAATACCCGATTTTCATACAGCAGCCAACTGTAAGCTGTTATGTTCATATATTAACCACCTGGGTAATAAATATTAACCCTTCGGTTTATGGAAATATAGCGCCAAATAACCATAATATTAATATGAGGAGAGAAGCGTATGTTGAATGGACTTTCAGGTCAGGAATTAATTAACAAAAACTCAATACAAAATAATGAACTTGAAAAAATTTCACTTACCAGAAAAAATCCATATTCAGATATTGACAAGAATTTACTGGTAGATGAAACAGATATTTCGAAAGAAGCTTTGAATCTATATCAAAAAGATCTTGATATTCAAAAATTCACTTCACTTGCATTGTCAGATCCTGAAAATCAAGATTGCAACATTCTGGTATTGAATAATGTATTCAATGCGAATGATGATATTTTTGACAATAAAATAATTGAAGGAATTTTTAACAACAAAACTTTTTTAAATGATTTATTAGGCTAATTGTAATATATGGAAGAAATTTCGACTGAAAACATATCAGGTCTTTCCGGTGTAAGTTTTGATAGCAATGATACATCAACAGATAAGCTTACCCGGCTTTATGAAATGTATGAAGCCGGCAGATACAATGATGTTATTGCATCCGCAGAAGCTGATTCTCTTGTTTCAACAATGTCTTATGGACAATTATTAATAGGGAATTGTTACGAAAAACTGGGAAACAAAACAGAAGCGCTTAATCATTGGAAAAAATCTGTCGAAATTTCACCTTTAGAACACTCCGCATACATAAATATCGGAAATTACCATTATTCATCAGGGAATATACGTGAAGCAATACTAAACTGGCATATTGCCTGCACTATCACACCTGAAAATCCAACTGTAAATTTAAATCTAGCTCATGCATACGACAAAAAAGGCAGCAGAATAAAAGCCACAAAATACTTTGAAAAATTTTTAAAATATTCTACACGAACTACGTCAACTGAATATATAACCGTTAAGCATGCAATGGCAAATCTTACGGCAAAAGTAGACTTCTATGCGAAAAAAGTTGAGGAATATAAACTACAAAAAGATATAAAAACAATAGCTGCTCTATACTTAAAGATGATCTCAACATATGCTGATTTGCCATCAATTTATGCTAATCTTGCAGAAATTTTCAGTTTTGATAAAAATTACGAAAAAGCATATGAATTTTATCAAATTGTCTATCTGAATTTCCCTTGCAGTGTAAAAATATTGCTTGAAATGGCAAATCTGGCATATATTTTGGGATATAAATCATATTCCTATGCATATTATTCAAGGGCAATTGACTCACTTCCCGAAGGCACATCTTACTATTCAAAAGTAAAATCACAGCTCAATTCACTGTCCTCTGTATTGAAAGAGCCTGAACTTATTGAAACTCATCTGCAAAAAGCCAGAGAAGCTGCTGAAAACAATGATTATGAAATTGCTATAGACGAATATGAAAATTTTATGATACTTTCTGAGTCCGAAAACGAAGAAATAAAACAGACAATTGATAAATATAAAATATACCTGAACCCTGAGCCATTTGTAATTAATATGTTATACAATCAAATACCTGACTTAATGAACAGAAAAAAGTTGAGTGCCTGCGTTGAAGTTTGTGATAGAATTATAAAAATAGCATCTGACCATTCAAAAGAGGTTGTTTATGCTATGAAATGCAAAGCCGAATGCAAGCGCATTATCATTGCCAGGGAACAGTTTGGTGTTTAAGCAGTTAAAAAAAATTTTTTTCAAAAATATCTTAAAAAGAACTTACTACAGAACAGGTAAATGTATTAGTTGCGGTGAATGCTGCAGACAAATATATGTCAGACATGCAAGAAATGTAGTACAAACTGAAGAAGAATTTGAAACTCTTAAACTTTTACACCCATTTTACACATACTTAAAAGTAATTGGAAAAGATGACATAGGATTGATATTCGAATGTCAGAAACTTGATAAACAGACTAATAAATGTACTATCCATAAAAAACGCCCGGGAATTTGCAGAAGATATCCTGTTGAAGAAATATTTATGATGGGCGGAGAACTTGGTAAAAAATGCGGCTACAAATTTACTCCAATAGAAACATTTGACGAAGTATTTAATAATTTAAGAAAGTGAATTTTGCAATTTACTCAAAATACTGTGTTTTTTCATATTATGGACTCTCAAGATATTTGCATCTTTTGATATAAGCTTCTCGGATAAAATCAATGTTGCCTCGTCTAAATCATTAATATCATCTGATTTTATTGTTTCTTTCAAAAAGTTCTTCCGGGAATGACCAACAAGTACAGGACAATTTAGTGTTTTAAATTCTTGAAGTCTACTTATTATCTCATAATTTTGTGCTGTAGTTTTTCCAAAGCCAAGCCCGGGGTCAATTATGATTTTAGATAAAGAAATATCATTTTCTTCCAAAAAGCTGACCTTTTCATACAAATAATCATAAACAGTAGAAACAACATCAGAGTAATCAGTCTTGTTCTGCATAACATCAGGAGAGGCGCTTGAATGATTAAGAATAACCGGCGCAGATGTTTCTTTTAAAACGTCAAGCATATTTTTATCCCAATCCAGCGCTGAAACATCATTAATAATATCAACTCCTGCATCTATTGCAGCAAGTGCAGTTTTGGAATTTCTTGTATCTACACTCAAAACAGTATTTTGGTCAAATTTTCTTATTGCTTTAATAACAGGAATAATCCTCTTAATTTCTTCATCAACATCAGTTTTAAGAGAATAAGGTCTTGTAGATTCACCCCCGATATCAATTATATCAGCGCCATTGTTGACAAGATTATTATATTGCTCAATTGCTTTATCAAGTTCAAGATACTTCCCACCATCAGAAAAAGAATCAGGAGTAATGTTTAATATTCCCATAAAATATGTCCGTTTAGACCAATCAATTAGAATATCTCTTATTAATAGAGGCGAAAGAGTTTCTGATATATAGCTATTTATTTGCTCAGCAAGGATATTAAGCTTGAAAGGCTGATATTTTAGCCGTTGAAAAATTTTTTTGAATTGAGAAATCGAACCGCTGATTATGCAATCAGAAGTTTCAATTTTTCCTGTTATAACTTCTCTATGCACAGCACAATCAGTACCTACAGACAAGGCTGTTTGTTTGAGTATATTAGCCTGTGCGCAATTCAAATTATATATTCTGAATGTTTTAAACTTGTGCTTGTCTATAGCATTTTTCAAATAGGATTTGTCAAAACCTATTTCAGACAAAACCTTTTCTGTACATTTGATTTGTTTAATTTTAAAATTATTTTGCATAACAACAAGTTATCACAAAATAAATAAACAAAAAATGTATTAAAAACTATCTAAAGCGCAATCAATAAGTGCTGCAGTCAATTTTTGTGTAGCTTCTTTATTTGATCTGCCATATTCGGCACAATCCGGAACACCGTTGTTGTCATTATCTTTTGCGGCTTCTGTGAGAGCACCTGCACCAGCAACGGTAGCCGTTGTAGCACGTGTACCTTTTTCCAAAAGATTTGAACCTTTGATATCTTTAATCATATTATCGACATCTTGCAAGCTTTTTCTGTATTTTTCATTATTTGCTATTTCTTCTTGAACAGCTTTTTTAAGTTCTTCTTTGGTGAATTTTTTATCGGGATTTGCTTTAATTACAGCAGTTCTTATTGCAGCAAGTTTTCTTGATTTTTTTGCGGAGAGCTTTTGCAAATCATCTTCAACACCTTTTTTGCTAAGGTTATTTAAAGAATTCAAAAATTCTTTTGCATATTTTACAGCATATCCTTTGATGCTCTCTTTATCTTTTACATTAACTTTCTTCATGCTGAGAGAAAGAGTGTCTATACCGTTAATAGTTGCTTTTGAAATTCTTTTTACTGCGCCAACACCGTTTAAAAATTTAAACAATCTGCCAGAAAGTGCCGAAGCAGTAAGAGCACTGGCACTCATTAATGCGGCAACAATTGTAAATGATTTAAGAGCGCTTGGTTTACCGGTACTTTCTAGTTGTCGTGCAATTTTTTCTATTTTTTCTGCTTTCAATTCCTCTGAAGATTTTTCACGGTAATCAGTGTCTGCATTTGTTGATTCTGAACGACCAAAACTTACAGATTTTGTATACTGTTTTATGGGAGTTGAATAATATTGTGAACTGATTTGTGTCATTTTGTCTTCTTTCGGATGCCTTGTTATTAATATTTCGGGGGGGGGAACTTATTATTTAAGATTAAGCGTCATGTTCGCCGATATCAGCAATACCATTGCCGTCTGAGTCTTTGTTTGCTCCGATTACTGCAGTAGTACCAACGCCCGTAGCCGCTGTGGTTGTTGTAGCTTTTTTAATAAGATTTTCTTCTGCAGCAAATTTTTGACGTTCTACCAATTGATTGATTTCAGCCTTAATTTCATTTTTCTTTTTAATAGATTTAGTTTTGTCTAATTTATTTTTGAGTCTTGCTACTTGATCATCGAGATTTTGAACAATATTTTCAGAACCTCTTTCAGCATATTTTTTAACACCGTTTAACATTCTGTCAGCAGTGTTAACAAAATATGCATTCCAGCCTTTGATATTTTCGCCGTAGTTTGGATTTGAGCGAAGTTTTGTTGTTAAGCCATCTAAACCATTATGAATAAATTTAGTTACAGGTTTCATTACGTTTTGCTGAAAATATTTGTTGTCAATTACTTTGTTTGCAATTCTCGTAGAACCAACCTTCATTGCAGCAAAAGATGCACCGCCGATACCTAAAATTTTTGTAAATGTTTTTAACGGACCATCATGTAATTTATCAGATACACTCTGCAAACCGATAAAATTATCTTCAGTTAACTCATTGCCGTCAATACTGTCTAACCAATTTGCTGTAGCTTCAACAGCATCATTTCTGCCGAATGATTTATTATTTTGAGGTTTAATTGGTGAACAGTTTGCAGATGATATTTGTAACATTTTTACTTACACTCCAATTTTTACTTACAATACAACAATGAACATCAAGATGAAAAATTGCTAAATTTAGCCATATTTGTTAACTATTTGTAACATATTATTCAGATAATTTATTATACAACAATTTTTGATAAAAAAAAAGCTGCACTGCAGCTTATACTTCATAATCTTGGGAGGAGATTTGGGGATTTGTTACATGTATCTTAATTCATTAATAAAAAAAAGTTTACTATTTGAATAATAAATTTAATAAAAATTTACAATCCCTTTAAAAGCATGCATTTTTTGTGCTAGAGCTATTTTTTCTTTTTCGGCATGGAAGAAGCCGGAGTATTTGATTTAGCACTCGATGTTGCCTGAATACGTTTTACTGATATGACTTCAGGAATAGATTGAAGTTTAGCTATTACAGATTTAAGTCTGTTAATATTGTCTACTTCAATACCCATCTCAATAATACCTATTTTTTTTGCAGGATTAGATTTAATATTTGCATAGGCAATATTTGTATTACATTCGGTTAATTCAACCATTACATCTTTCAATATACCCATCTTATCCTGAACATCTATTCTGATAGAAGCAACATAAGTTCTGTTTAGTCCTTTGTCCGCCCACTTTATATCAATTAATCTTTCTTCCGGCACATTGTCGAGTGACGCACAATCAACTCGGTGTATAGAAACACCTTTGCTTCTTGTAACAACACCGACAATCGGCTCACCAGGTACAGGAGTGCAGCATTTTGCAAAGTAATACAGCATGCCTTCAAGACCGACTATATCATTTTTTGATTTTCTTGTTTTGGTATGCGACAAAATAGGCTGATCGTCATCAGTAGGTTTTTTGATACGATTTGTTATCTTATTTACTGTTGTTTCGCCATATCCTAGTGCAGCAAGCAAATCATCAACACAGGAATAATTCATGGACTCGGCAATCTGCTTAAGCTCCTGACTTTTAAAAATTTCTTCAAACTTAGCTTTGCCGATTTCTGCTTCAAGCATATTGCGCCCGATAGAAACATGCTCTTCTCGTTTATTTTTCTTGTACCATTGCTTAATTTTAGATTGAGCAAGCTTTGTTACAACAAAATTCAGCCAATCAAGACGGGGAGCAGGTGTCTTCGACGTCATAATCTCGACAATATCACCGTTATGAAGCTTTGTATTAAGCGGACAAATACGTCCGTTAACCAGCGCTCCGGTTATTCTGAAACCGACATCAGTGTGAATTCTGAACGCAAAATCAACAGGAGTAGCATCTTTGGGTAAATCAATTACATCCCCCATAGGAGTAAAAGCAAATACTTGATCTGAGAATAAATCAAGCTTAACACTTTCTACATATTCACTTGCTGAAGAAACATCTTTTTCCATTTCTGCAAGCTTTCTCATCCACGAAAATTTTATATCAGTGTCAGCATTTGCTTTTTGAGAGCCTTTTTCTTTATATTTCCAGTGCGCAGCAACACCGTATTCAGCAACCTGATGCATTTCATGTGTTCTGATCTGTACTTCTATCGGCTTGGATTTAGGCCCTAAAACTGATGTATGCAGTGAACGATACAAATTGCTCTTAGGCATAGCAATGTAATCTTTGAAACGTCCGGGAATAGGCTTAAATTGTGAATGAATTATACCTAATACTTCGTAGCATTCATTAACAGTATCAACAATAACTCTGACTGCCGAAATATCATATAGCTCATGAAATGCAACATTTTGTCTTTTCATTTTTGCGTATATCGAATAATAATGCTTTGAACGACCCGAAATTGTCGCTTTTATATTGTGTTGCTTTAATAATTGTCCGATTTTGTCAACAAGAACCTGTATAGTTGCATCTCTTTCCGCTTTTTTTAGTGCGACTAACTGAGCAATTTCAAAATACTTTTCAGGATTAAGATATCTGAGTGACAAATCTTCAAGCTCTGCTTTAATTTTACCGATACCAAGACGGTTGGCCAGCGGAGCAAATATATCAAGAGTTTCCTGTGCAATTTTTTGCTGTTTTGCTGTAGCCATATAGTTCAAAGTACGCATATTATGCAGTCTGTCAGCGAGTTTTAAAAAAATCACTCTGACATCATTTGCCATGGCTATAAACATACGTCTGAAATTTTCTGCCTGACGTTCCTCTTTGGATTTAAACTGATATTTTCCTAGCTTTGTAACTCCCTGAACAAGATTTAAAACATCTTCACCGAACTTTTCTTTTATAACCTCAGGAGGAGTACCTGTATCTTCAATAATATCGTGCAATAATGCCGCAATAATTGTATGCTTGTCCATCATCAAATCTGTCAAAATCTTTGCAACCTCAACAGGGTGGATTATATAAGGTTCCTCGCTTATACGGTACTGACCGGCATGGAGTTTTGCAGCAAAAATAAAAGCATCTTCAATTTCTTTTATATCCTTTTCAGGCCTGTGTTGTGCTTCCAGCATTTCCTTAAGCGGTTCAAAAATTGTAAAATCAGGCCCTTGCTCTTCCTGTTCGGGAATAACATATTCTTCTTTTTCTTGCTCAACAGGCGACGAATTGTCTTCTGGTGATGGACTATTATTCTGAGATGGATTTATATCTTCATTATTGTCTGTCATAGTTTATTATTGTACACTTTTAGAATACACTATACAAGAGGTTTTTTATGGAAAATTTCATAAAAGAGTTTGAAAACGGTATACTTCTAAAAGTTAAGGCTGTACCAAATTCATCAAAAAATGATATTTGTGAAGTAATGGATGGTACTTTAAAAATAAAAATAAAAGCACCTGCTGTTGAAAACAAAGCCAATGAAGAACTTGTAAAATTTCTCTCAAAACTCCTGAAATTGCCAAAATCATCTATAACTTTAAAATCAGGTGAAACAGCAAAATTAAAAACAATTTATATATCAGGTTGCACTATTGATAAATTTAATAATGTTTGTGCTAATATAGATTTATAAACATAGACAAAGGGAAAAAAATGGTTACAACAATATTTTGGATAGTCCAGATTGTATCTTCGTTACTCTTAATACTGCTTGTCATGATACATTCACCAAAAGGTGACGGAATAGCAGGCATAGGCGGAGCATCACACGTTTTTGCTTCACAAAAAAATGCCGAATCAGGACTCAACAAACTGACAATGTGGGTTTCGATTGTATTTTTTGTATCCACATTCATTGCAGGTTTTAATATTTTCGGATAGTCTGCTAAATATTTACTAGTCTTTCAATCTTTCTTGCAAAACGGACTACGGGTTTTTCTTCCATCCAGCTGATGGAATCGACGAGTACTGTTTTGCAGCCCAGAAGTTTTCCAAATAAGATATCTGTCAGCGGTCTGTCACCTATCATTACCATTTCTTGTGCAGATATACCATGCTCTTTGAGAAATTTTTTAGATACACATGTTTTAGGTTTTTTGGCAGGAGCAAGAACAGGAAAATCAATTTGTTTTGCAGCTTTGGATATATATTCAGAATTACTGTTGTTCGAAATTATCAGGAGTGAAAAATCCCTCTTTAAATTTTCAAAAAGAGACAGAACTTCTTTGGAAAACTCACCGGATTTAGATTTCATGACAGTACTGTCAAGGTCAAAGGCTATGACTTTTATTCCTTGTTCTTTCAGCCTGTCATAATTAATTTCAAAAACAGTTTTTGCCTCATAATCCGCTTTTAATATCATTTTATCTCACATTCTTTATGCCTGTAGTTCTTGCAATTGCGTATTTGTAATTTTCTGGTTCAACGCTTAATTCTACCCAAATCTCATCATTTGTATTGCCGACTTCTTTTTCTTCATCCAATTTATCATTATAAAATTTTAAAATTTGAGTTTCAAAACATTCATTCGGTGTAATAACTTCTATCTTATCATTAATAAGAACTTTATTTTTTATTTTAATTTTGTATAAAATTTTGCCGTTGTGTTCAATTTTATCCCAGAACTCAAACAAAAAGTCAGAACCGGCCAGACCTTTGGAAATATCATAGCTGTAACCTTCATGATCCTGCTCATCGAGATAAAAACCTGTTGTATAACCTCTGTTACCTATCTTTAACAACTGAAGCATCATCTCATTTTCATCAGGCTTTTCGCCTCTATAGTATGCATCAATGGCATATCTGTAAGCTTTTGCAACTGCAGAAACATAATAAAGGCTCTTGGTTCTGCCTTCTATTTTGAAAGAATCAACTCCTGCCTCAATTAGCTGAGGTATATAATTTATTAATGCCAAATCTTTTGTACTTAAAATATGTGTGCCTCTGGCTGTTTCTTCAATTTCATAATATTCACCTGGTCTTGTTTCTTCTAAAAGCTTGTATTTCCAGCGGCAAGGCTGAGAACATCCGCCATGATTAGCTTTTCTCTCTCCATGAGTCATATAATCACTCAACAGACACCTTCCAGACAAAGAAACACACTGCGCACCATGCACAAATACTTCCAGCTCGATATCCGGTACATTTTTTCTTATTTGAGCAATTTGTTTTATAGACAATTCTCTTGCGAGAATAACCCTTGATGCACCAAAATCTCTCCAGAATTTTACAGCCTCAGAATTTAGCGTATTTGTCTGAGTACTTATATGTATGTCTATATCAGGCAATTCTCTTTTTACAGTATTTAAAATACCAAAATCGCTCACAATTAGCGCATCCGGAGAAGCATCCTTTATAACATCAATATTTTTATAAAGCTGAGCAATATCATCATCATATGCATAAATATTCAAAGTCATGTAGACTTTCTTGTTATATGAATGAGCGAGGTCGATTGCTTTTTTGAGATTTTCAGCAGTGATAACATCACCTTTTCGCATAGTCCTGAGACTAAAATCCACCATTCCCATATAAATTGCATCAGCACCATAATTTATGGCGTAATCCAACTTTTCAATATTTCCGGCCGGTAATAATAACTCAACTTTCTTTTCCATAGTTATATTTTATAATAAATAAAATAATTTTGGAAATACTGTAAAATACAGTCTGCCGGAGCCTAATCCAAAGTTTCTAATGGAGTCGAAATAGTATAATAAATATCTTGCTATAAGTGTTCAAATTTGTAAATAAATAACTAAAATAATATACAAATTCCAGTGGGGAAAATATGAGTAAAAATAAAAAGTAAAATTCCTAAAAACTTCTATAAATATCTAATAATAGTTAAAGGAGCTGTTATCCATATAATCTTCTACAGAAGTTGCAATAAAATTTAAAAATAAAGTGTTTAAACCTGATGTAATTTATGCACACCCTTGGGGGAGATTCATTGTATTTAAAGATATTTTCTATGATGTCCATCTAATAAACATTTGCGAGTGGTATTATCGGTCAGAAAATTCTAATATGGATCTTGATGGTAAAAAAACTAAACGAAGACAGAAAAGCTAAAACCAGAACAATGAATGCACAACTCCTGATATCTTTGCTTGCATGCAACAAAGATATCAGTCCAACAAATTGACAAAAGCCACAATTTGAGTAACACAATAAAATTAGCTGAAAAAACTTTAACATCCAACTCCGTTGATAATAGATCTCGATGGTGACGGAATTGAGACAACAGGGCTTCAAAATGGAATTATGATGGATCATCAGTCTGACGGTTTTGCTGAGCTTTCTTCTTGGGTGGACACAGATGACGGTATTATTGTTCACGACAAAAACAACAATGGTATTATCGACAACGGTAATGAGCTGCTAGGCGACAATTATACAAAATCAGACGGTTCAATAGCATCATCAGGTTTTGATGCGCTTTCTGATTTTTTCAAAAATTCTATACCATTTTCAAAAAATATACCCGGGTGGCTAATATACAATTGATTGATAATAAAATAACATGAAGATGTAGATAGCATTCTAGATAGGTTGAGTATTGATGAATAAAGAGAAAAAGGAACTTTCTCTAATAGAAAAGTTTACTTTGTTTTTTTTAATTGCCATAACAACTATTTTAATATCTGTCTTTTTAATTCGTATTTTAGCAAATTATAAAATATTTACCGGTCATAAATCTAAATCTAGTAATTTGTATGGAAAAATTATTAATGGACCTAAAATGCACAGAGCACACTCATATCACGCATCTATAGATATAGATAGTAATAATTTTTTATTTGCATGTGGATATACAAATTCTGGTTTATATTCTAAATATCCAGAACTATACAATCAAAAAGATAATAAATTTTATTCATTAGCACCGACAGTACAACCACACGGATTTTGTTCTTTGATTAAACGTTCTGATGGAAGAATACTGCTTTTTGATAAAAAATCAAGAGGGAAGAAAAAAGAAATAGAAATATTTGATCCTATAAAATTTGAGTTTAGCAGTACAAACAAAAAAGTTTTTGATAATGACAAACTTTCATTCAATGTTTTACCATATGATATGAATAAGTCATTAATTTATACCGATAATGCATTGTATTTTTTTGATTTATATAAATATAAGTTAATTAAAATATCTCAAATTCCATACACAAATCACGTACTGCCTATTGCTGAAAAACAAATTATGTTATTTCATCCAATCTATAAGACTAATCAGACAGAAATAATATTTTTTGATTTAAATAAGAAAAAAACAATAAGTAAGAATAGATTTTCTTTTCAAGCTAACAAAGCAATAATTTTAAATGATAAAGAAATATTTATTGTTGATGTAAATAATATGAATTTATATATTTATAATTATCAAACTAGTAAAATCGTAAAAACGATTAGGTATACAACTGATAATAATTCTAAATATTTAATACCAGAAATAGTAAAACTTAAAAATAATAAATTGCTGCTATATTTTTACCCAACCTCAAAAAACAATACTATAGCAAATAAAGTTTATTTGTATGACATAAATTCACATAATTTAATTGTTGGTCCTGATTTATGTTACACAAAACAACGTGGAGCAAACTTAACTTTATTATCTAATGGGAATGTTTTAATATCTGGAGGACAAAATAAATCTTCAAATATTATAAGTTCGGATCAGAAATATTTTAATCTTACACAAATCTATATTCCATAAATGAAAGGAGGGAATATGACCTACAATCCAACGCATTTGACTACATCGATGTATCAGAAGAAATTGCTCAAATGTTTTTTTTCTTTAAAAATTTTGTACCATTTTCAAAAAATATACCCGGGTAGCTAATATACATTTGATTGATAATAAAATAACATGAAAGCGTAGATAGCATTCTAGATAGGTTGAGTATTGATGAAGATTATTGAGAAAATACGTCACATATTTTCTAAGGAAACTATGTTTAATTTTTTTAAAAAGATTTGGGGTAAGCCTTTGCCTCCTATAGAAGACATGTTTCCACAAATTAAAGAAAATAATGAAAACCCTCTAGATGCTTTTGCAAATAGTGAAAAATTTTTCAAGATTTATAATAAATTAGAAAGAAAACTCTTTTTCAAAAGATTATTCATTTCATTAATAATAATTTTAATTTTATATTTATCTATATTTTTTTTACGTTATTTATATTTTGGCTCAGAATTATCTTGTATTGGTAAAGATGTGTGTATTTATAGGGGGCCAAAACCTAATTATCCAATATCTGTTCCATATTCTGCAAAAATTTCGGAAGATAAATTTCTTATATTAAGCCGTTCGAGGCTGGATTATTACTATAAAACAATATTTTATCTAACACCTTTGGTTTATAGCGTCGACATAAGGGTATCTTTTCTAGAATTATTAAAAAAAATGTTTGAAAAATATCAATATAGGACCGTGGAAATATATAATGTAAAGCAAAATAGATTTAAAAAGATTAACAGTTTTCTTTCTGGATTGCCTGAGGCTACTGCTGTTGATAAAGATGGTAATGTATATATTTTCCATGCTCATGATAGTAGTGATTCTCTTGATTATTTTGATAGAAAAAAAGAACAAATAGTTAAAACCGACTTAAAATACACTAGTATTTTTAAAAACTTAAATTGCGCATATTATATCAAACAATATGATGTTAACACAGTATTGATTGGAGATTCGGAATATAAATGTCCTAACAAATTTAGGACAAAAGATGCAAGTTATAGAACTTCTTTAAGTGCTTTATATTTTTTAAATCTACAAAATTTTAAGCTTAAAAAATTACCATCATTTAATAGATCCGATATAAAAAATATTAGTGGAAGTGAAATTGTTTTATTACCAAATGGGAAATTAATTATTCCAATTGTTACTTATAAAAATTTAAAAATTAATCCTAAAGAAATAAGTTATTTTGATGAACTTATTGAAGTTTACGATCCACAAAAAGAAATATTTATTCTAAGAAAAACAAATGCGATAAAGGATAATTTGTTTCAGATAAATTTAAAGAATGGAAACATATTGTATATAAATAAAAATTCTAGTTATTTATTTATAAATTCAAAAAATGATTTTATAGAGGCAGATAAAATTGAAACTCAAAAAAACATAGTTCTTATCAAAAAAATAGATGAATTAGCAAAAAAGCAATTTGGTGCCAGCTTGGATGACAATAAATTAAGGATAATAAAATTAAGTAACACTAAATTTCTTTTAACAGGAGCTAGAATCTGCTATGAACACTTTCCAGATCCTGATACAACAAAAAAATGTAAACAAACTATTTATTTTGATTATGATAAACAAATAGTAAAAAAAGGACCAGATTATTTATATAGTAGAGATGAGTCTAAGCCAGAAATTGAAATTAGTAATAATAAAAGACTTTTTGCTGGCGGGGGAAATATTGCAAAATGTGATTTTTATGAATGTGGTTTTATTACTACATACTATCCCAATATATTTACACAAATTATAAAATTTAGAAATTAAAAAAGGAGGAATTATGGCCGCAATGCACTATAATGCATACATAAATGAAGCTCGACGGGCTTTTATGAAAAATAGTGGTATGACTGGTAGCTTTTCAGACTATTATGATAATCAAACTACTACTCTAAAAAATGCGATAGATGCATATTGTTTAACATACGCTGATTTAAGGTCTTCATTTGATGTCTTTGGTGATAGAATGAGATATCAATTAGCTCCAGATAGTAATTTATATAATTGGTCAGCAGCAAGAGACATGTTTTATGGTCGGTATGGTGATAGTGGAACATTAGCAAATTTTGCAGAACCTGGTTTTCAAAATGATTTATTTAGTCAATTTTTTAATAAGGATAATGCCCAATTAACACCCAAGGAGCCAGGAACAACTATATTTGATCTTAGTGGACAAGTTATTTTATCACCAAATCAAAAATCAAAATTAATAGCTGGTTTGCAATGGTCATTGCAAGGCGCTTTAAACAATATGAGTGATACAATAAAATTAGCTGAAAAAACTTTAGCACCAGTAGATCCGTTGATAATAGATTTGGATGGAGACGGAATAGAGACAACAGGGCTTCAAAATGGAATTATGATGGATCATCAGTCTGACGGTTTTGCAGAGCTTTCTTCATGGGTGGACACAGATGACGGAATTATTGTTCACGACAAAAACAACAATGGTATTATCGACAACGGTAATGAGATTTTTGGCGATAACTATATAAAAGAAAACGGAACAAAAGCCTCATCAGGCTTTGATGCTCTTTCTGATTTTGATTCAAATCAAGACGGAGTTGTAAACAATCAGGACGCAAACTTTTCCTCTCTCAAAGTTCTCAAAGGCGACGGCACACTTCTGACTATGGATGATGCAGGTATTTCATCCATAAATCTCTCTTCTCAGAACAAAAATACTCAAGATGAAAATGGCAATATTCTATTAACACAGGGCAGTTACACAAAGACTAACGGTCAAACTGGAATTATTGGTGATTATGCTCTACAATCTGACACAATGATTAGTATTGCATCTGACTACATCGATGTATCAGAAGAAATTGCTCAAATGCCTGATATTGAAGGCTACGGAACGCTCTATAGTCTTCAACAAGCTATGGCTCACGATTCTACAAATGAGTTAAAAGAACTGATTCAAGAATATATTGATGAAAACAACAGTGAAAACAAAAAAGAACTCGTAACTGAAATTATCTACAAATGGACAGGGGCGGAAGACATCGCCGCAAACAGCAGAGGCGAAGATATAGACGCACGTCAGTTGTACGCTCTTGAAAAATTTATGGGCAGAGGGTTTGTAGGTGTAGAAGGTACATCAACACCAAACTCTGAGGCCGCCAACATTCTTAAAGGCGCTTTTTCACAGCTTCATTCATACATATTTGCACAGTTAGAGTCCCAAACAGAGCTTAAAACTCTATATGAAAAGATTACAATAGGCGAAAACGGCATTGATTTGACAGGAGTACAAAATCAAATAGATGCGGAAATTGCGGTCAATCCAACTACCGGAAAGCAGATTTTGTCTGATTTTGTATCTACATTTTTAAATCTTGGTCTTTCTGAAAACAGCAATTACAACGACTTTTACTCCCACTATTCCGATATGAGTACAGAATACCAGATTTTGATGGATACAGCCGGAAAATTACTTATATACGGAACAGATGTCGCAGACAATATTACCGGCACGGCTGAAGCAGAAGCTGTATTTGCCAACGACGGCAATGACACCATCTATACAAGACAGGGCAATGACATTGTTTACGGCGGAGCTGGTGATGATTATATAGACACTTGCGAAAATGATGATATGATTTTCGGGGAAGACGGAAATGATACGATAAAAGCAGGTTATGGCAATGACACCATCTACGGCGGAGCTGGAAACGATAATATTGATACAGGCGACGGAAACGAACTTGTTTATGGTGGAGATGGCGATGACACTATTGAAACAGGAAACGGTACAAACTACATTGATGCAGGCTCAGGAAATGACAACATTTCACTTGGTTATCAGGCTGCTGAAACTCTTATCGCAGGAACCGGTGATGATATCATCTGGAGTAATTACGGTGAAAAGCATGTGATTTTCAACAAAGGGGATGGCAACGACATCTTCCGTTCTACTAATGGCGGTGAAATTATTCAACTCGGAGAAGATTTTACACCTTCCAATCTTAAAGCTCACTGTGAAAATTTGAATTTAATCATTACTTTTAACAACTCGGATGATTCAATCACTTTTGAAAACTTCATATCAAATCCATTGAGATTTGATTGCATAAAATTTTCTGACGGAACCACATTGTCTTCTGATGATATGTTCAGCATGCTTGAAATCCATGGCACGGATGGTAACGATAGTATACTAGGCTCTGTTGCTGGTGAAGTTATCTATGGATATGACGGGAATGATAATATAAATGCTTCTCAAGATGCAACTTCTTTTACACCTCACAACAACGATACTATATATGGCGGTGCCGGTGATGACACTATTGAAACAGGAAACGGTACAAACTACATTGATGCAGGCTCAGGAAATGACTATATTACTCTTGGGGATCAGGCGACTGAAACTCTTATCGCAGGAACCGGTGATGATATCATCTGGAGTAATTACGGTGAAAAGCATGTGATTTTCAACAAAGGGGATGGCAACGACATCTTCCGTTCTACTAATGGCGGTGAAATTATTCAACTCGGAGAAGATTTTACACCTTCCAATCTTAAAGCTCACTGTGAAAATTTGAATTTAATCATTACTTTTAACAACTCGGATGATTCAATCACTTTTGAAAACTTCATATCAAATCCATTGAGATTTGATTGCATAAAATTTTCTGACGGAACCACATTGTCTTCTGATGATATGTTCAGCATGCTTGAAATCCATGGCACGGATGGTAACGATAGTATACTAGGCTCTGTTGCTGGTGAAGTTATCTATGGATATGACGGGAATGATAATATAAATGCTTCTCAAGATGCAACTTCTTTCACTCCACACAACAACGATACTATATATGGCGGTGCCGGTGATGACACTATTGAAACAGGAAACGGTACAAATTACATTGATGCAGGCTCAGGAAATGACTATATTACTCTTGGGGATCAGGCGACTGAAACTATCATTGCCGGAACCGGCGACGATATTATTAACAGCCGTGGAGGAAATAAGCTCATTATCTTTAACAAAGGTGACGGAAACGACACAATTAGATCATTGAGCAATGGCGAAACTATTCAACTCGGAGATAATCTCACAAAAGAAAACTTTAGAATTAAAGGTGAAGAATTTAATGCCACAATATATTTTACAGATTCTGATGACACGATTAAGCTCGAAAATTTCCTTGGTGTATATCCAACTTCAATAAAAGAAGTTACATTTTCAGACGGTACAAAGTATACAGCAGAAGAATTACGCTCAATGCTTAGAACTGAAGGAACTGTTAACAATGACTCAATTATTGGTTCCTATTACAGTGAAACAATATTTGGATATGAAGGAAATGACACAATATCAGGACGGCAAGGTGATGATACAATTTATGGCGGAAGCGGTGATGACAACATTTCCGGCGAAGACGGCAATGACATAATATTTGGCGACGACGGCAATGATACAATAAAAGGCAATGCCGGTGTAAATTATCTCGATGGCGGTTCCGGTGATGACTATATAGATGTATCTAACGGCAGCACTGATACAATAATCGGCGGTTTAGGTAATGACTTGCTGAATTCTTTTAAAGGAGAAAAATTATATATCTTTAATCAGGGAGACGGCAACGATACTATACGAACATCCTTGTGTGAAGATACTATACAATTCACTGAAGGAATTACAGAAGATGATATTATCTTTAGAACAGAAGGAAATAATCTCTTTATTGAATTTGAAAATCAAGATACAGATTCTATAAAGATAGAGAATTATTTACTTGATGATATTTATGAAGTTGAAACTCTTAAGTTTTCTGACGGAACTACAATTTCTAATAGTCAAATAAATCAGATAATTCAAGATATGTCATCATACGCAACAGAGCAGGGAATAGCGCTCAGTACTGTTGAAGATGTTAACAACAATGCTGATTTGATGAATATGGTTAACAGTGCCTGGACTGAAGCGGCATAGTTTATTAGTCTAACGTAAAATAGGAGAGAAAAAACTCTCCTATTTTATTTGAAAATTAGAGGGAATGAAAAAGTTTTTTGGAATAGGGTTAGTTTTTTGTTGTATGAGTATCCTTCAGGCAAATGCCGAGGAACTTAATTTTAACGACTTTTTAGCAACGGCACTGAATAATTCTTATCAGGTTAGGGTTTCTAAGATAAATACACAAATCGCAAAGAAAGGTATCAAAGAAGCACGTGCCGGATATTTCCCTACATTAAGTGCTTTTGCAACAACTGAAAGATACAATGATTTAACACACGGGCAATCTCAGATGACTGCTATTGGCAGTGATATTTTCTTAAACAGAAGCTACTATCAGGATATGGCAGCTGTCGGCTTGTCTTACAATGTTTTTGATTTCGGCATAAGGAAAAAACAGCTGCAAATAGCAAAAGCAGAAGATAAGCAGAAAGAAATAATACTGCAAAAAGACACAAAAGATTTAAAACTTGATGCTGTCGAAATTTATGCTCAAGCCTTAAGTTTCTATAAACAGGCAAAAATTAAAAAAGAAATTCTTGCACTGCAAAAAGAGCTTCTTGAAATACAAAAAAGATTGAGAACCGCAGGAGAAGTTTCTGAAATCGATGTTGTAGACACGGAAATTAAAGTTTCAGAGCTTAAAAGCGAACTCGATGAAATAAACAACAATTTAGCCAAAAAACTCACAGAGGTTTCATATTATACACAAAAATCTTATGACATGAGTAATTTGCAGGTTAAAGATTTTCCTGAGGATACAAGCACTATTCCGGTAGATGCAGACGGGCTTGTAAAACTTTCCGCAGAGTTTAATACGTTAATTCCTGAAGAATCCCCCGAAGTTAAAGCCTATGAATTAGAAATATATAAAAAGCAAAAAGAATATGAAATTCAAAAGAAAGCTAATTTCCCTAAAATAAGGTTTGATACAAGATACAACTTGTATGGGGCAGACCCGAGCAATTTTTTTAGTGGGGTTGGCGATATCGGACAAAGAAGCTTCAGCTTCAGACTATCGACTTCTTTTGTTTTATTTGATGGTTTAAAAAATATAAATACAATCGCAAAATCAAAAATGGAAGTCGAAAAATTAAAGATACAGAAGGAAAAAGAGATTGCGGAACAAAAGAAAAAATATGAACAGATAGAGTTAGATTCCCAAAATGCTCTTATACAGACAGAAAATAATACTAAAACACTAGCGTTGGTCGATAAAAATTTGAAAATGCTTGAAAGGCTAAATGTAAATGGTGTAACCGATAAATCAAGGTATTTGAAAAAACGTCTTGATTTGTTAGATAAAAAATTAAATCTTGAAGAAAATCAGATAAAGATTTTTGTGGCTCAATATAAGTTGCAAGTTTTAAAAGATGAAGAGGTTAAATTATAATGCAGACAGGACTCATTGCTTTTGACGCAATTGCAAAAATTAACGGAATAAACATAGATATCCGCTCTGTAATAAGAAAATATAGCCTGAGTGATAAAGAAATCGAACCTGAGGAATTGCTCAGAATAATGAAGCAATTTGAGTTTAAGGCTAAGGTTAAAGAATTGCCTGTTGACGTTATTGCAGAAAAATATCCGCTGCCGGCAATTTTTTTGAAAAAAGATGAAGCCTATGGCGTACTTTTAAAAGTGGACAAGGAAAAGCAGCACGCTTTAATTTATAAAGTAGAAGAAGGCAAGACTGCTGATGTTTCTTATGATGAATTATCAGAACTTACTGATAATAAATTTATCATTCTTTCTCATAAACTTATTAATTCCCAAATAGCATTTGGATTTAAATGGTTTTTTAATGAAATTTTGACATACAAACAAGTCATAGGCGAAGTTATGCTCGGGTCTTTTATTGTCCAGCTGTTCGGGCTTGTAACACCATTGTTTACACAGGTTATTCTCGATAAAGTTATTGTTCACAGGAGCATAATGACGCTTGACGTGCTTGCATTTGGCTTTGTTGTTGTAATGGTATTTGAACTGCTGCTGAACTTTTCTAGAAAATATATATTTTTACATACAGCCTGCAAAATAGATGCAAAACTCGGTGCAAAATTGTTTAAACACCTGTTTTCATTGCCATTTACATATTTTGAAAGCAGAAAAGTGGGTAATATTATTACAAGAGTCCGAGAGTTAGACCAGATTAGAGAATTTATTACAAACAAATCTGTTTCCGTTATTTTAGATTTGTTCTTCTCTTTTGTATTTATTATAATGATGCTGCTTTACAGTCCTGTATTAACACTATTAGTAATCGGCTTTGTAATAGTAATAGCATTATTATATCTGATAATAACTCCTGAATTACGTTCACGCCTTGAAAAGAAATTTCAGATGGGCGCCCAATCAAACTCATACCTTGTTGAATCGGTAACCGGCATACAAACGGTTAAATCATTAGCAATTGAAGGCGGAATGCAAAGAAAATGGGAAGATTATCTGGCAAAATATATAAATTCTTCTTTCAAACTTTCTAATATGGGTAATATTGCAGGGGCATTATCCGGTATGCTTCAAAAAGCAATGACAATTAGCATTCTTTATTTCGGTGTAAAACTGGTTATCGACAACAAATTAACAATTGGTCAATTGATAGCATTTCAGATGTTTTCTAACCAGTTTTCTGCTCCTGTGTTGAGGCTTGTAAATCTTTGGAATGAATTTCAACAATGTTTGTTAGGTGTCGATAGGCTTGGAGATATTTTGAATAATCCTGTTGAAGTCCAGTCCTCACAGGCAATAACGTTACCTCAAATACAAGGATCTGTTAAATTTGATAATATTTGTTTTAAATATTCTCCAAATGCTCCATACGTAATTAATAATTTCAGTTACTTTGTAAAACCGGGAATGAGCGTAGGAATAGTTGGCAGAAGCGGTAGCGGCAAAAGTACGATTACTAAACTTATTCAACGTTTATACCTTTGTAATGAAGGGACTGCATATATTGACGGAGTAGATGTAAGGCAAATGAATCCTACATGGCTTAGGTATAATATAGGAGTTGTTTTACAAGAGAATTACTTATTTGCAGGATCGATAAGAGAAAACATTTCACTGCCTAAACCGGATGCCCCAATTGAATTAATAATGAATGTTGCAAAAATGGCAGGAGCTCATGATTTTATTTCAGAATTTCCGGAAGGTTACGATACACAGGTTGGAGAGAGAGGCTCAACACTTTCAGGTGGACAAAGACAGAGAATAGCAATTGCCCGTGCATTGATTACTAATCCCAGTATCTTTATTATGGATGAAGCCACATCAGCTCTTGACTATGAATCAGAGAGAATAATCCTAAATAATATGAGTAAAATTACAAAAGGAAGGACAACATTTATTATTGCACACAGGCTTTCGGCTGTTAGACACTGTGATGTAATACTTGTTATGGACAAAGGAAGAATAATTGAAGCAGGAAAGCACGAAGAGCTTATGCAACACGAAAAAGGTTATTACAGATTTTTATACAGCCAGCAGGAGGTTGTAAATGCTAACTAAAATTAAAGAAAAAATACTTAATTGCGTAAAAAATATAAACGACTCATATGAATTTAAACCAATGTTGAGTGAAATTGAAGAATCTCCTGTTAGTCCTCTTGGAAGATTTACCTTTTGGACCGTTACAGCATTGATAATTATTACTGTATTGTGGCTGATTATAGGAAAAATCGATATTGTTGTTAATGCACGAGGGATTGTAATACCTGATGGCGAAGCAAAAATTATTCAACCTTTTGAGACAGGTGTTGTTAAACAAATACTTGTTAAAGAAGGCGATTTTGTAAAAAAAGGGCAACTACTTATATCTGTAGACACATCAACAACAGATGCACAACTGAAAAGTGTAAACAAAAACTTAGAACAGAGTAAATTAGAAGCACAACGTTTGAAATCAAGCGGCAATAACAGTGAGTTTTCTGCTAAAACAGATAATAAAGAACTGTCAGAAGAACTTGAAACGCAGCAAAGACTTTATCAGGAAAATCTTGCAGCAATGAACAGTCAGGTTATGGCAAAACAGCAGGAAATTGCTCAATTAACAAATCAAATATCTTCTGCAATTGCACAAAAAAGAGATTACCAGTCCCAGTTAAACTCTGCTATAGATAGAGAAAGACGGCTCAAAAATGTAATAGATATTATTGCATATAATGATTATCAGGATGCGCAGAATAAAGTTACAAGTTTGAAAGAATCCGTACACAGAACAGATGCAGAAGTTAGAAGGCTGAAAGCTCAGCAATCACAAATACAGAGTGAAATAGCGCAGATAAAAGCTGACTTCAAGGCTCAAAATCTAAATACTTTAGCAAGCACTCAAAAACAAATTAGTGAACTTGAAGCAAATAAAGAACAGATTGCATTTAGCAATGAAAATCAAAAAATCACCGCACCATGCGACGGATATATAGATAAACTGCTTATTCATACAATAGGCGGTGTTGTAACCCCCGCTCAAGAACTAATTGCGTTGACTCCTGTCGAACAGCCATTACTTATTAAGGCTCAGGTACTAAATAGAGATATCGGCTTTATTAAGGTTGGAATGCCTGTTTCTATAAAAATAGATACGTTTGAGTTTCAAAAGTACGGTATTTTGCATGGGACAGTTAAATCAATTTCTCAAAATAGCATAAAAGACGAAAAACTTGGAGAAGTTTATGAAGTTTATATAACCCCAAAAGAACATACCTTAATGGTTGAAGGTAAAGAAAAACAATTGTCTACTGGTATGACACTTAATGCAGAAATTGAAATAAATAAAAGACGTATAATAGAATTCTTTATCTATCCGCTTATAAAATATCTTGATGAGGGAATAAGTGTCAGATAAGAATACTTTAATGTTTTAGCTATTATATTTTGCAATCAGTGAAGAATTAAAATTTTGTTGTCCTTTAGATATTGTTCCTTTGGGATTTTTATCCAATATATCGAGCATTTTGTCTATCATATTTATTGCATCGTTTTTGCTAAAATTCATAGCTGTACTATATGACAAATCTTCTATTATTTCTTTTAGTTTTGTCAGCTAGCTTTGCGCGTCTTTTTGCTGTAATAAATCACCAATGTCTGATATATCAGCATTATTTAATATATAATCCTTCATTTCAGAAACATTACCGCCATATATGCCATGTGCAATCATAGTGTTCAGGTTAGACTGTATAACAAATCCTGCTCTGTTAAGAAACTCGTCCATTGTATAGCAATGAGCATCTGATATAATTTTTAATTCTTCTTCATTTTTACAGCCGCGTTCTTCTAAAAATTTTGCAAAATTTGCTTCATAATCAATAGACGGAAGCTCGTAAACAGATACATCGTTTATCATTTGATAAAACATCATATATTCTTGAAAAGAAGAAACTTCCCTTGCCATAGTCTTTCGCATTGTTGGTTCTTCAATATAGTTATCGATTATATCTATCGGTTCATTTTTTTGTTTATAGAAAGAAAAGTTATTATTTATTGGTTTATCTATATAATTATTTGAAATAGTGTATGATGCGATACCATTTACCATTATAAAATTCCTTTTTACCAAGCCTATTAATTAAATAATATATAGTATGCTACAAAAATAATAATCATTTATTTGTTGTAAGCCATATAGAAATTTACGAAGTCAATAAAAAGACTCCTCCAAAATGTGTCTTAATAAAAAAATTGCCGTTGGCCACTCTGCCGAGGAAAACAAGACTAAATGTCTTGTTTT
>CALUQG010000018.1 GCA_944322855.1 Candidatus Gastranaerophilales bacterium | reverse complement strand
ATGTATGAAGCACGCCGCCAGCGTTCGTCCTGAGCCAGGATCAAACTCTCCATTGTCAGAAAGTTTATGTCCATCGGCGAACTAAGTTCGCCTGCTCGACTTTGCTTTAATTCGTGTCCGTTAATTTTATTTGTTAATGAATCAACAGGTATTATCGTTTTTAGCTATTCTATTTTCAAGGTTCAAAGCTGCTGAATAATCATTACAAATAAAATTGCGGATTATCCAGCGGAAACTTTCTTTTAGATTTTAGTCAACCATTAAAAGGTTTCCAACTCATCCTTCAAGACGTTACTTCATCGTAACACTTCATATTTTGTTGTCAAGTAGTTTATTAAAATTTGTTATTAATCAAATTTCGGCTTCTTAAATTTAAACCATTCCAAACAAGAACTAGTTTTAAATCTTTTTCCGGGCTGCTACAAATTTCAGGGATTTAACTCACCGTTTAAGCTTTGCCCCAGTGAGGAGAACCTCACCTGTGATCCGCTGACCACTCTATTAATGTATACTAAAGAAATTTTTATTTCAAGCATTTTTTTTTAAATATTTTTCATGATTTTATAGTTTTTTACAAAAATCTTACTATTACTGCTTTTTCAGCTTCACATTTCTTTATAAATAATATTTTTTGTCATTTTTTTTGCATTTTTATTCTTATTATACGCATGTTAGATGAGGCGGCATGACTAATATTTTTATAAAATATACATGTATCGATATACAAAAGGAGACTCCCATGAAAAAAAACATTATAACTGCAGGATTTTTGAGCGCTGTTCTGGCATGCTCTGCGCAATTTGCAATAACTGCGCATGCCGATGCAATGCCTTATGAACCTGTATTTGAAGCTGCTCCAATTACAGAAGCACTTACACCAAATTCAACTGTTGAGCCGGTTAAAACAGCATCAACAACTCCTGCTGTAACTAAAATTGCTCCAGCAGCTCAATCATCTGTTTCAACTCCGGCAAACACTGTAAATTCTGTTGAAGCTAACAACTTACAAAATGCACTAATGCAGCTGGACGGTGCGCAGGTTGAAATCAGAAATCAGCTTTTACAATACAAAAGCGAATATTCCAACATTGATAATCAATATAGAGTAATTAAGGAGCAAAGAGCTCAAAAAGCAAAACAAATTAAAGAAACTGAAAAGAAAATTAAAAATCTTGATGCAACTAAAGAAAAAATCAGAAAAAATTTAAATTAACAGCTTTATATATATATATCAAAATATAAAAACCGCATTTGATTTAAAATGCGGTTTTTGTTTATTAAACTTACATTTCTTTTTAGGCAATGTTTTTAACGATTTATCAAGTAATAATTTAAACAGTCATGACTAAATTATTGATTACTTTTTTTGCTAAAAATCTTTGGGATAACTAAAATTCCTTAATTTCGTCATAGACTCTCTTAATTTCTTGAATATCCTGCCACATTAGCCATTTGGGGCCGCCTTTTTCTCTTGTATCATTTCTCAAAAGATAAGACGGATGGAAAATAGGCATCATTTTTGAGCCGTAAGGGCCGTCAAACCATTGGCCTCTGATTTTTGTAATACCTTTTGCACCTTCTATAAATGATTGGACAGCGATATTGCCGCACAGCAATATTATTTTAGGTTTCAAAGCTCCGACTTGAATATCGAGGTATTCTCGGCATGCTGCTTTTTCCTGAGGCAGAGGGTCTCTGTTATCAGGGGGTCTGCATTTTAGCGTATTACAAATATAAACATCTTTTTGTCTGGACAAACCGACTGATGCAAAAATTTTATCCAAAAGCTGTCCGGCCTTGCCGACAAATGGTTCGCCTTTCATATCTTCCCAGTATCCGGGAGCTTCGCCTATCAGCATCAATTTATGGTTTGGAATGCCTCCGGAAAAAACTGATTTTGTTCTGGAATTACACAAAGAACATTTCTGACAGCTCGCACATTTTTGTCTGGTTTTTTCAAGAAGGTCAACAATATTTTCTTCTGCAGTAACTGACATATCAGTATTTCTCCAAGTCTATTTCATAATTATAAACAAAAACAGAAGAAAATTTATATTTCTTCTGTTTTTATTTATTGAAAAAATTTATTACAATTTGATATCAATTGGAGACTGCAAATCTGCGGTAGTAATTTCCGATGGAGATTGGATTTCTTCGGAAGATGAAACCAATTGCATAGCATCATCATCTTTTGTTTTTCCAGTTGTAAGAGCTTCTTGTGTCTCTTTTCTAATTTCTTTAACAGTTTCTGATACGCTTTTCAAAAGTTCTGATTGAATAACAGCTTCAGACTTCGAATTTTTCTGTAAAATCTGCTTCCATCTCTGCATTATATCCGTATTTTGCTGGGAATTTATGGCTGATGTATAAGTCATATTATTCATAAAACCACTTCCTATCCTTTACTTGTAGCCATGTAATATAATCCGTTATATTTAAGATTTTATTCAGTTGTAAATTGTAACTCTTAAACCCTGATATCTATCGGAGACTGTAATTGTGCCGGAGTAATTGTAGAAGGATCTTGAATTACACCCTGTAATAACTGAAGAGCAATTGCGCCCTGCTGTTTTTGCATTGAAAGAGTCTTGCATGCCATTTGAAGGCTCAAAGTTTGACTTGCCATTGCTGAATTTACAGAACTAATTGCGTTACTCATTTCTTTTCCTTCTTATACTCACATTGATATTATATCATTGTAATTTTTGATTATAACTATACAAAAGGTGTAACTTTTTCAAACAAAAGTAAATTGTAAACTTATATTACAAAATCATGCCCAAATATTAAAGTTTTTACCCAAAAATATCGACATGCAAAATAGAAACAGTATTTATATAGGACAGGGAAAGTTAAGAATTGTAACAATATATAATTTTTATACTTTTTGTATATAAAACTGGGTTTTATTTATATAGTAACTACTAAGTAAGACAGGAGTCAAAATGGTACAAGGTGTAGGCGGAACAGGTTCATCAGGTTCAATATCCAATATTTCGGCATATCAAACATATTATCCTATGTATCAGCAGTATTGTCAGAATAACAACAGCAATATTGATTTTGAAGCATGGCTTATTATGAAAGGCTACATTGCCAATTTCAACCAGCAGGTAGAAAATTATCTGGAAACAGGTGATGCGCAAAGAGGTGATGATAGTAAAGACTCAATGAATTTCAATACACATGTTTCGAATTCAACAGGTGCACTTTATCAATCTGTTGATGATGACTGTTATTACGAATTCAACTGGGAAGATGGCACCTACACAAAAATGACCGACAAACAGCAGGTGGCAAATGCTCTCGGCATGCCTGAAGATGCGAATTACGATGTAATAAAACTCGGATACATGAGTGCAGAAGTCATTGACTACACATTCGGAAATCTTGATGACGGACAGGACAGCACAACAAAGACATTGTACGGAAACTACGGAAACAGCGTATATACACAAAAAGAATTTGACGTACACTATATCATCAATGCACTGCTTGCAGACCCGTCAGATCCGCAATATGAAATTGCAAAAAATATATTTGATGAATTGTGTGAAAATCTTGACCAATGGATGCCGGCATCCGACCAGGCAGAACTTGATCAGATTGCTCTTGAATACGGAAACAATTCAGGTGAATATCGTGCAAAACTTCAAGAAATTATATTGAAAAACCTTGACCAGGCAAATGAGTGGGTTGAAGAACATACGCACGTCAAAAAGCCTACAGGTACTATAGGTACAGAAAATGCTGACGGTACAACAGGTGCTGAAGGTACGACAGGCACAGGAGAAGGTGCCGAATCTGAAACAGGCACAGTACCGGATTATGACAAAACAGATGTTCTTGCCGCAGCCGGTCTTTCTACAGCTTATTCGAGAGGCGATGTAAGACATGCAGAAAGCACTGACAACTCAGAAGGAAACAGAAGAAAAGAACTTGAAGCACAGATGGATCAGGATTTGAACACCATTGCAAATGCTCTGATTTCAGAACTCGGTGATCAAATGACCGATGAAATGCAGACTTATATTAATAAAGCCATTGCTGCAACTGCAGCAGATGAATCTCTGATAAGAACATGGTCTGAAAAGCATGGTTTCTTAAACATGCACAAGAAAACGCTGGCTGAATACAATATCAAAGATGTAGCCGACAGGTTCTTTGAAGAATTCAATACAATGTGTGCCAACAACGGTAAGACAACAGCAGAAGTTGAAGCTGAAAGAAAAGCTGCAGAAGAAAAGGCCGCAAAAGAAAAAAGCACATACCAGACTATCTTCGGGCTTGATATGAAAACAACGGCAAAAGACGAAGGAGTCAAAGTTGACAGCAATCTTGAACTCAATGTAAGCGCTTACAACTCTGCTTCGGATATTCAAGAAAAAGTCAAATCAGAAATTCTGACACCTTTGATTAACAAACTTGTTACTCAGTATGCAGGAAACGGTGTCGATGCATCACAGCTCCAGACTGAGTTTGAAAATGCAGCAACTGCCGTTCTCTCAGACACAGAAGCATGGGGCTCAATGCAGGGTAACTATTACATAATTAATACAAATAAAGTAATAGAACTCTTTCAAGACAATGTAAAACAAATCATCAACAACAAAGGATACAATTTCTAATAAATAAATCCCTTACATTACTGTAAGGGATTTTTATTTTATTATTATTATTTATCCTGTCCGATATTTTCCGTACCGGGGAAGGAGTGTTTTCCTGTTCTTTTATATGTAATATAATACTGAACTTTCGGAATAATTGTAGAAAGGAACAATGAAGAAACACCCATTGCCAGGAGCATGAACAAGCCGCCTCTTGTCATATTTCTTCTGTTCATCTTTTTCAACAATTCAAAATCGACATCCTGTTTTTTGTTTTCAGCTTCATTTATTATTGCTTTTACGTAATTAATTATTTCTTTTCTTCTGTCTTCAATTTCATTTTGAGAAATATATCTATAGCTGTCCGTCAATGGATTTGTAAGTTTTTTTGCACGTTTCTTAATCGGATTACCTGCTTCATCGTAGTTTTCCGGTTTGACAATAAAGTTTTCAAACGTATGGTTAATCATTTTCTGCAAGAAGCTTTGTTCTCTTATCAATCCGCCTTTTAGCATGTCTTCTGCCTGAGAGCCGGTAATCATTGCCAATCCTTCTTTCAGAGGCTGTGATTTAGACATCTTTTCAGCAAGTAATTTTATTCTTTCAGCTTTTGATTTATCTGTTATATTTTCATCAACTATTTTGAAGAAGTTTTCAAGTGTAGTAGAGTCATATACCGGCGGAACTTTCTTTTTGAACAAGCCGAAGAATACTCGTTTTTCCGAAGCAGGTTTTCTGTTCGGGAATGCTTTATTCAACAATTCTGCTTCAGTGCTGTCCAGCTTTTTACCCAGCATCATGCTCTTAAAGTTCTGAGGTGACATTTTGTCAAGACCTGCATCAGCCATACTGTTGACCATATAATTGTGAACTTCCATAGCCGTCATTGAATTAAGTTTTGTATTCATACCTTTAAAAGAATCTTTTTTATTCATAAAGGCAACTATCGCCGGCATTGAGAAACAATAGAAATAGATAGAAGATATATCTCTAAACATAATCTCGATACGTTCATCTTTGTTTCTCGCATTAGCAGTTCTTCCGGTAACTGTTCCTACATCAGTTCCCATAAGCTTCCAAACATCGTTTGTCTGGAAATTTTGTACTATACGAAGCAGAGAATCAGCACTGCTTTTGAACGACGGATTGGATTTTGATGATGTATCATTTTTTGCTGCTGCCGATTTTTTTGAATAATCCAACAGGTGAAGTCCTTTTCCCATACTGGCTTTAAAGTTTTCAACCGCATTGATAGAAATACCTTTAGCTGAGAATATAGCTCTGGCATCCTTCAATGTGAGTCTGTTTGTATATGGATCCGGTGCTTTTTCATGGTTCGGATCTTTTTGGTTCATTTTGCCAAAAAGATGTTTTGTAATCGCCTGGTTAAGTTTCGGTACAACATAGCCGATAAACAGGCATGCCGTAATCAAGCTTGCTGCGGTTTTTCCTACAGAAAATCTTGCAAGATTTGTTTTCACAGCTTCCTTTTGAGATGCCGAAAGTTTCAAAACAGCAGCAATTTTATTGACAAAATTATTAAAAGGCCCACGCAATTCATCTCGCCCTACATCCGGCATGTTTTTCGGTATTTTCATGAATTTTTGACCGATTTTGTCAAACAATGCGGCAAATATTGTAGCGCCAAAAAGCCAGAATATAGCCCCCAGAGACTCTTCTGTGACTCTTTCTCTTGCTTCAACAAAACCGTCTCTTTTATATGCCTGATATGTTCTTCCGCCGGTAACTGTAGCCTCTAGCAGCAAAACAGGCAATATTGCTCCGTTTTTATTCAAACTTGTAACAAATGCACGTGCAGGTGATGTTCTCTTTATTAAATATTTACTGTATGTCGAGGGGTCCAGTTTCATACTATTCTATTTCACAAATTTGTTTCGGTATTATAAGTTTTCTCAAAATTATTTTTGCACGAACATAATATAAAATTGAGTGACATTGTTACACTTATTTACATTTTTACACAATTATGTCATAGGCCTTAAGCGGCTCACTTTTTACCTTTGAAGCTTTACGAGCGTTTGTCTTTTTTGTTCCGGGCGGATGGTTATAAGAAGTTTCGGCAATACCCGGATCTCTTAAACGGTAAATTTCTGCAACCCTTTCATCCAGCGCTTCTGCACTTTGTTTATAAAGATTGCTCACATAATCCATTTCAGGGTCATACACATCAAATACATTTTGTGTCCAGTATTTTGCCTGTGTTCTGTATGCATCTTGTTCTTCTCTCACTGAAGTATAAGCATCGTTGTCTTTACCATGAACAAATTCATGGATTATATATGCACCGGTTAATTTTGGATTTGCATAAGTGTATTCGTCCGTTACCGAAATTTTTCTTTTTGTGTGTTCATATTGCGCAATATTTGACCTTCCGCCCATTTTGGAAGTCTTGTCAAAAGACACTGTTATGTCTTTCATATCATCTGTATAGCCTTTCGGGAAAAAGTTTTTTGCGATTTTTACGGCTTCCGTTAAATTATTTATCGCAGTGTTGTATCTCTCTTTTCTCCCTCTTACAGGGTCTATGCATTGCAAGTACAAATTTTGTGCATCCAGCAAATTTCTTTTTGCATAGTCGTAATTTGGCTCTATGCTCAATGCCCTGTTAAAATACTCCATTGACTTTGAAAACATGCCGCTTTTTTTGTAACATTCGCCAAGAAGCGTCATGTTTTCTATATCATCAGGACGGACTTTTATATATGCCTCAAGGTGAGGTATAGCTTCCCTGTAACGGCTGCTGTAGCTGTATGTTTTTGCAAGATTCAGATGAACATCAGCATCATTGGGATTTATTTGCAGTGCTTTTTCATAAAGTTCAATTGCCTTGTCAAAAACCCCGTCATTCATATATGTGTCAGCTTTTGTCTTCAAAGAATTATTCACAAGACTGCCACGAAACGAGTTTTTTTGAGTATTTATATTATTTGTTATTGGAAAAATCAATTATTACTTCCTGAATACACACCTGCTAAATCTTTTTTATTTTAAAACGAAGAATTAACAAAAATTGCTTAAAAATTCAATGTATTTAAAAAAAATATACATTTTAGAAAATTCCCATTTATATAAAAAGTCAAAAAAAAGGGAATTCGTAATGAATTCCCGTCGAATCTTGTTTGATTCCTCGTGTGTAAGTAAATAAGTAAGTGTAAGTGTAGGTTAGTGTGGTAGGTCAGTGTGTATGTATTAGTTAAAAAATTTATTTTTTAATTTATTAAATCTTTTTTCTCTCTCTTTGTATCTCTCGTATATATATAAAGTATTTATCTTTTAAATAATTGCCTTTTTGGATAAAGTTTGTTTAACATCTCTTAACAAATTAGCGAAGACCATTGTCCTCGCTAATTTTCAGAAATTACTTATTCCATATAATCAGGTGCTTCGTTTTCTATTATGTCAAAATCTCTTTTTTTCCATCCCTTAAATCCGCCTATGAGCTCTTTTACAGGATATCCTTCACTTGCCAGAAAATACGCTGCTTTTTTGCTTTTCTGGCACAAAAACGAATAACTGTACAAAATATTGATTTTGTCTTTTGAAAACTGCTCTATTTGATCTTCCAGCTGATTAAACGGAACATGAACCGCATACGGGATATGACCTTTTATATAATCATCGTAATCACGCAGGTCAACAAGCGTATACTCTTCAAGTTCTTTTTCCATCATGTGATTAAGCCCGTCAGGACTGATTGAAAAAGCAAGCTGTCTTTCAAAAACTTTTTTTGCGAGGTCAGTATCTTTTGTCAGTTTATGAATTTTTTCACAATTTTTATGCATAATAATCTCCTTATTCCTATTCATATAAAAAATAAGGGATTATGCACAATTTTTCATTCCCGAAGCGTTTAATTTCAAAATTTTATATTAGTCCTTGAGTCAATATACTTTTGGACACCCGTACTGATTATCAAATCAGGTTCAGTGTAAACAAATTCCTGAAGTTTTGAAATTCCTTCTTCGTCCCGGCCCATTTCTATAAGAATAAATCCGACCATAATCTGAGAAAGAGGATTTTTGGCGCTGTCTTTTCTGTAATATTTAAGTTTTTGCCCGAGTATTTTTTGCTTTTTAAAAGCTATAGTCAAATCTTCATAGTAAGAAAGATTCATAGGGTTTAGTTTAATAGCTCTTTGAAGAGTGTCCTGTGCAAGAGCAGGATATCCTATTTTCATATAGCAGTTAGCCAGATTGGCATAATAAACAGAGCTTGCCTGAGTGTCAGGATCCAGAAGAACTGCTAGCTGAAACTCTTTTATCGCTGCAGCATAGTACCTATCCTGCATATAAATAACACCTCTGTTGTTGTGATCAACGGCATTTCGCTGAGCATTGACATGGAATTGTTCCATTTTTGCATTGCTGCTTAACGGGAACACAAGCATGACAAAAACTATCAGGATAAATTTTTGTACAAATTTTTTCATAAAATCACAATCTCTTGACCTTCTTTAGGCAGGAAACAGTTTTTACAGTTTTTAGTATAATGATTTTCAATATTTTGTAAAAACTCATCATTGTAATTCGGGTCATAATGGAAAAATGCCAATGATTTTGCCTTTGCCTGCGAGAATGTTTCAAGTGCCATATCAAATGTTGAATGTCCGTATCCCTGTTTTGAGAAATACGAGTTCAAATATTCTTCTGATGTATACTGTGCATCATGGATTAAAAGATCACAATCTCTTGCAAACATAACGAGTTTTTTATTAGCACCGACAAAGCCTTCTGTATCTGTTGCATAGACAACTGATTTGTCTTTATAAGCTATTTTGTATATCATAACCCCGTCTTTTGGATGAGAATTTGATTTTAAACAGCTTACAATAACTTCTTCACCCTGAGGGATATAGTCATCGTCGCTCTCTATTTTTATCATATCAATAGTATCATCATCGTTAAAAATCAAGGCATAATTATCATTGATTTCATAAAAACTCAATTTTGCATTCAAATCATTTAAACCTAGCGGAAAAGACTTTTCAAAAACGAGTTGTGAAACAATTTCATCAAGTCCTTCGGCATAATCTGAAAAGCCCACTATATTAATTTTTGAGGTATTTATATGCACAGGCTTAAAAAAAGGAAGTCCCTGAATATGGTCATTGTGAATATGACTCAAAAGAATTGTCGCACTGATTGGTTCTTTGTGGAACTGAGCAACATAATCTTTTATAAGTTCGTTTCCGCATTTTATAATACCGGTGCCGGCATCAAGAATAATCAAATGCCCGTTCACATTTATTTCAACACAAGAGGTATTTCCCCCGTATTCCAAAAAATTGAAATCCGATACAGGATGACTGCCTCTAACTCCTCTGAATTTTACTATGAACTTTCCTTTTGATTCTTTCATAAAACACTCCAAATTTTTGCATAAATGCGCTTTATGTTATTTTAACTTATTTTTTAATAATAACAATCCCGTTTCTGTCTGATTCTTCTCCTCTGTATGTTTCAGCGGAAAAAGTCAGCATTTTTGCCTTTTTTTGAATATCTTTAAGGTTTGTTTCTCTATAATCAAATTTGAAAACAACCTGATTTTTTGAATTTGTAACGGTAACAATTCTAAAAGCACACGGATATGTAACAAGAGATGGTGTGCTGACATGGAGTATTTTGCCGTCTTGATAAATTTTTGTTGCATGGTAATGGCCGGTAAATACAGCTACAGGCATATCATATTTTTTCAGCAAGTCTTTTACTTTTTGAGCATTAATCATCCTGTGATGAAAACTCGGAAAAGGCTCCTGAAGAGGATGATGCATAAATATCAGCGGAAGCTGACCCGACTTTTTTGATGCAGCAAGCTGATTATCCAGCCATTTTAGCTGTTCTTCCGGTAATTCTCCGTTTGCAGTAATTCTTGTATCAATCGTTGCATCTAGCACAATTACCCTGAAATCTTTTTTGGGAACAAATGAATAATACTGTTTTTCAAATTTTATATTCTTATTTTTCTTTTTTATGTAAGTGAAATATTTGTCTTTCCTAAAATCAGAACCTATTGCTGCATCATGATTTCCGAAAGCAAAATACCATGGATACTTGAGTTTGTTCATTTTACTACAAGCTTCATCCAGCAATTCTTTTCTCGGTTTATCCGCAAGATCTCCGGTAACTATAACAAAATCCAAATCAGGCACGCTGTTTATCTGTTTTATTTCATCATCAAAAAGTTCTTTTGAATGAGACAAAACTTTATAAGTTGTATCAACCTTTTTGTCAGACAAATGAACATCTGAAATATGAGCAAACTTCAATGTATTTGCATATGACAAAGTGCTTACTCCGAAATAAACCGCAGCTGCAAGAATAACAGGCAGTAAAACCCTATTAAAAAAATTTTTTTTCATAATTATAAGTTCCTCTACATAACAACACTTCAAAAATTATTTTCATTAGCTTCTTTCACAATTTTGTTAATTATTTCTCTATCAAAATCCGTTTCCAGATTTAAAAATTGGACAAGATATTCAATATTTCCGGCAGGACCTTTTATAGGTGAAAAAGTAAACTGAGCAGGGTACAACCCTATTGTTCTAGCATAATCTATAACCTCATTAATAACTTTGAGGTGTGTAGATTCTTCTCTGACCACACCGTTTTTCCCGACAAGTTCTTTTCCTGCTTCAAACTGTGGTTTTATAAGAGAAACTATTTCCTGCTTTTCTTTTGACATAAGAAGCTTTATATTCGACAAAACTTTTGTAATAGAAATAAAAGACAAATCCATTGCACAAAAATCGGGCAACTCATCATTTTCACCGTAAATTTCAGAAGTTGCACAGTTTTTGATATTAGTACGCTCAACAACTTTTACCCTGTCATCATTTCTCAATTTCCAGGCAATTTGCCCATATCCGACATCGACCGCATAGACATATTTTGCCCCGTTTTGAAGCATGCAATCAGTAAAACCGCCGGTTGAAGCACCTGCGTCAAGACATACCCGACCTTCGATATCAATATCAAAATATTTTATCGCTTTTGCTAGTTTTAGACCGCCCCTTGACACAAAAGGCAGTGATTTTATTTCTATTTTTGTATTTTCTTTATACTCAAGCTGATATCCGGCCTTTGTTATAACTTCATCATTAACTTTGACATCTCCTGCCATAATAGCGCCTTGAGCTTTGCTTTTTGTTTCAAAAAAGCCTTTATCTACAAGTATTTTATCTAAACGTTCTTTGTGTTTTTGCATAAAAATTTATATAATACATTAGCTAAAAAAATTGGTACCGTCAGGAAAAATTAACTTGTCTTAGCTTAACTCTAAAAAAATCGATAATCAATTATTTTAATATACGATTTTATTTTTAACGGCAAACAAAACAAAAAAAGAGTTAATGATAAAACATTAACTCTTTTTGATAACTATATATTAAACTTCGACATATTCTCTCAAGCGTTTGCTTCTGTTTGGATGTCTGAGTTTTCTGAGCGCCTTTGCTTCGATTTGTCTGATACGCTCTCTTGTAACACCAAACAATTGACCAACTTCCTCGAGAGTTCTCTGACGTCCGTCATCCATACCGAAACGAAGTCTCAAAACATCTCTTTCTCTCGGAGAAAGACCGCTCAACACTTCCGCAAGATCTTCTCTCAAAAGCTCATGAGCAACAGTTTTAACAGGAGCATCCGCATCTTTGTCTTCGATAAAATCACCGAGTCTTGAATCTTCTTCTTTTCCGATAGGTGTTTCCAATGACAAAGGTTCTTGAGCCACTTTGATAATTTCTCTGAGTTTAGAGATAGAAATATTCATTTCCTGAGCAAGTTCATCCTCGGTTGGCTTTCTTGAAAGCTCCTGAGCCAGTTTTCTTGTAACTTTTTTAAGTTTATTAATAGTTTCAACCATGTGAACAGGAATACGGATAGTTCGTGCCTGATCAGCAATTGCTCTTGTTATTGCTTGTCTAATCCACCATGTAGCATAAGTTGAAAACTTATAACCTCTTTCGTGGTCAAATTTTTCAGCAGCACGTATCAAACCCAGATTGCCTTCTTGAATTAAATCAAGAAACAACATTCCTCTTCCAACATATTTTTTTGCAATAGAAACAACCAGTCTTAAATTTGCTTGAACAAGTTTTCTTTTAGCTATTGCACCGACATTTCCGCCTTGGATAATTTTTCTTGCAAGATCAATTTCTTCATCTGCTGTCAAAAGTTTTATACGACCGATTTCTCTTAAATACATTCTGACAGGGTCATCCAAAGATACACCTCTTGGAACTGCTATCTGTGATTCATCTTCAGAATCGAGATCGTCAGAATCCGATGATTGCATATAAATTTCATCTGCAGCAACTGAGCCTGATTTACCGATGATTACATCAATGCTGTCAGTTGTAATAGTTTCAGGTTCGCTAAATAAATCATCACCGGTTGTATCATCATCTTGAAGTTCATCTTCATCGATTATGCTAACGAGTGATTTGTCTGACATTCTTTTTCTGCTCATTAATTGTCTCCAGTTCTTAGCTTGTTTTTTATATTTTCTCTTAGTTGCATTTGTATTTGAATTGCTTCAATTTCGTCATCATTTAGCTGTTTATATTGAGACCTCAGATGACTTTGCCGTTCCTTTTCCTTAAAAGCTTCTATCTTGGCTATATTCTCATTAATAGCATTTTTAAAGTCTCTGTCCGATAAATTTTTAAAACTGTCGGATAAATATATCAAATCTGTAATTAAATCTTTGACTTCATAGTCCTCGGCAAATTCTGTGTACAGGGTTTCGATTAATTCTTTAACATTATTTACCCGTTGGGACAATTTGTCAATTGTATTTTTTACAATTATTAACGTATCGTTTGTATATTCCACATCCTTTAAAATACTGTTTAATGTTTGGATGTTGTAGGAGCTTTCGTCTATTAAATACATCGACAATAAATTTTTTTGCGCTTTTTCAGAAATATTTAAAGATTTCTTTACAATCGGAACAAGCTGTTTTTTTTCTATGGGTTTTGACACTTCATAAAAGCTGTCAGAAAGACTCTTTTTCAATTCTGTCTTCAATGAGTTCTCATTGATATTAAGTGTTGAAGATACAATTTTGATGTATTCATCACGTATAATGCTGTTATTTATCTCCCTGAGATACGGAATAAGCTCTTTAACAAGATTGTTCTTCTCAAGCGGAGACATGTCATTCCTTTTTTGTTTTAAGATGCTGTTAATTTGAAAATCTACTAAAAGCGGCGCATCATCCAGAATTCTCTGGTAAGCCTCAGCTCCGTTTTCTCTGATAAATTCATCGGGATCTTTCCCCTCAGGAGGAACAACAACTCGCAATTCACAAGAATAGCGGTTTTGATTACCTGATATTGATGTAAAATTTTCGTCAAACTGTTTTATGTTTCCCAATCCGGAAAAAGCCTCTTTAATGACATCCGCACCTCTTTTTGTTGCATTTTGTCCGGCCTTATCAGTATCAAATGCAAGATAAATTCTTCTGGACTGTGTATATCTAGATATAAGCTTTACATGACTTTCCGTAAGAGCAGTACCGCATGCTCCTACAGCATTTTTCACACCATTAACCTGAGCGGATATTACATCAAAATACCCTTCCATTATTACTATTGCATCTTTTTCTTTAATTGCTTCTTTGGCTTGATACAGTCCGTATAATATATGACTCTTGTTGTAAACTATAGTATCAGGGGAGTTAAGATACTTTGGATTCTGCCCCTGTTCAATAGCTCTTGCGCCAAATGCTACGATATTGCCTTTGTCATCAAAAATCGGAATTGTTATCCTGTTTCTAAATCTGTCTACGTATCCGGCATTATTCTCTCTCTTGATTACAAGACCGGCTTTATCCAAAATTTCTTGAGAATATTTTTCTTTTAGATGCTTCTGCAGCTCATCGTATGAATTCAAAGCAAACCCGAGTTGGTATGTTTCTATATTTTCATCGGTGATGCCTCTGGATTTAAGATACATATATGCAGCAGAATTTTTGTCCTTCAGAAGATTATTTTTAAAGAACTCTGCTGTATCTGACATACAAGAATAAATCAATGCCTTGGTATCTTTGTTACCCTGAGATTTATCAAATGATGAAGGAAGCTCTATACCTAAAAGTTCTGCCTGCTCTTTCACCACTTCATGAAAACTCTGGTTGTTTATTTTCATCAAAAAGCTTAAAACATCTCCGCCTTCACCGCAGCCAAAACATTTATAAATCTGTTTTGCAGGACTCACACTGAAAGATGGAGTTTTTTCATTATGAAAAGGGCAGCACCCCCAGTAGTTTCCCCCTGATTTTTTCAGGATAACATATTTCGATATGACATCAACAATGTCTAATCTGTCTTTTATTTGCAAGACGACGTCTTGATAAGTAGTTCCATTCATTTCGCTAAATATTATATCACGACAAATTACTTAATGTCTCTTAAAAGAAATTGTAACTCATTGTTAACATTTTATCCAAAAAGCTAAAGTTTAGTAAAAATAATCCCGATTAACTTAATGTGAATGAAGTTAAATAGGGAGTATTAGAAATGGCAAACATTGAAAAATTTAAAAATGCATTGAAAAAAGTTGAAGAAGAAAAATATGAAGAACTGCAAAAAGACGTAAAAAAAGTCAGAAATACAGTAGAAAAAATTCTAAAAATGGCGCTTGAAAATACAGCACAACTGGCAAGAACAAACTACTGCGGCATGGACATGCCATAAATATTTAAAATCTGATAAAAAAAATCTTCTCCACATATGTGAGAGAAGATTTTTTTTACAATATCATTAATACATCTCTGATAATTTTCGTAACAACAGCCGTCGAAACTTCACTATTATCATAATCCGGTGCCAGTTCAACCACATCCGCACCAACAATATCAAAGCCGGAAAGATACTTTATCCATCCGGAAAGTTCTCTATACAACAAACCGTCAGGTTCAGGGGTGCCTGTTCCCGGCATTACTGAAGGATCCAGCACGTCAACATCTATTGTCAAAAATACTTTCTTATTTTTTAATATATCCAAATCTGAATAATTTTTGCAAAGTGTATTATATTTCTTCATTAAGTCGAATTCTTCTTTCAAGCCGGAACGAATTCCAATTTGTTTTATATTTTCAAAGCCGACAATTTCACCGATTCTTCTCATTACAGAAGCATGTGAAAGTTTTTCTCCAAGATAATCTTCTCTTAAATCCGTATGAGCATCGAAATGAATTATAGCAAGATTGTCATACTTTTCTTTACAAGCTTTAACAGCCGGCAGTGTAACGAGATGTTCACCGCCTATTCCGAGAAATTTCTTATTGTCAGAAAAGACCTGTCTTGCATTATTCTCAATAACCTTAAGAGACTTTTCAGTATTTCCGAGCGGAAATTCCAGCTCACCGGCATCAAAAAATTTGACATCATCTAAATGCTTGTCATACACAGGCGAATAATCTTCTAACCCCCAGCTTGCAAGTCTGAGCCTTTCAGGAGCAAATCTGCTCCCAGGTCTATACGAACAAGTCCCGTCAAAAGGAAGGCCAATCATAACTACATTGGCATCATCATAACAGTCGACAGAACCTATCCAATTACGGCTCAAAAAAGGTCCCAACATATCTTTCACCTACATAGCCGGTGCAGGTGATGCTCCATCTGATGTTGCATCAGGAGATGCAACCGCACCTGTACCTTCTACAGCTTCATCGCCCTGGTTTTCAGCTGCTGCAGCTTGTTGAGCAATAAGCTTTTGAGCAGCATTTTTTGTAGAATATAAGATAACAGTAATATCAGCAATAAGAATCTTTTTGTTTTTTTCATATGGAACAATGCTGATTTTATCAAGGTTGATAAGATATGGATAGTTATAAATATCCTGGAAATATGATCTAAACTGCATATAATTTCCTATTAACTGCATAGAAATTGCACAAACATTGTAATCCATTGACATATTTGTTTGTACAACATCACCTGCTGGTGCAGTATTATAAGAAATAGATCTGAGTTTCAAACCGTTATATTTTGCAGATTGAATAACATCTTCAAACATAACACCAAAAGAAGACATCTGATCTGGTGTAGCCAGTTCATTTTTGTAAACAGGTTTTGTAGAAACCCTTTCTTCTTTTTCATATGCAGCTTTTTTATTTTTTAAATCTTCAATTTGCTTTTTAGCATTTTCTACAGTAGTAGTCTTTGCAGAAACTTCATTATATATATTATAAGCATTTTGTACTTTTGGTATTACAAAATACAAGCCTAGCGCAACGCATAATACCAATATCGCTGTACACATCATTTGTTGTTGGTTATTCACTTTATACCCTTTCGATGGTTAAATTCAATTATTAAACTAAAATCCTACTATTCTGAAGGCAAAGACGGCAAATTAGGAACTTCCATATTTGCACCGTCGACAGCTTGTTGAGCCGCACCGGCAGCACCGTCCGCAACAGCTTTTGCAGCTTTTTTCGCAGCTGCTTCTCTTTTAGCAGCAACTGCGCTATAACCCGAATTCGACAATTCGAACGAATAATTAGCATTTGTTGTCTGCTCTATATCTATAGCACCGTCATTGTCATCAACACTCAATTTTGAAAGAAGAATATTTGATGTCGGTACTTGAGATTTTATATTTCTAAAGAACAAATAAACCTCATCTACAGATGATGTTTCACCTTCAATTCCGTAAGTTCCTTTTGTATCAGCATAAAAAGCTGTCAACCAGACATGAGCCGGTATATCAGCTCCTATTGCATTGTAATACAATATTTTATCCAGCATACTTTTATCTATATCTTTTGCAGCTGTATAAATATCTATCTTGCCGCTGTCCTTCTGTAAATCAGTAAGTTCAGCCTGCAATGTCGTATTTTCCTGATCCAGAGAAGCTTTTTTAGCCTCAAGACTTGAAATGTATGTACCAAGAGCCATTGAACAGAAGAAACATACAGCAACAATTGCAACTCCAATCAAAGCAGTATAAATCATCAACTGTTCCTGAGTAAGAGCAAAGCCCATTACATCAATAGTATCAGGTGCTTTAATATCGTTTGTAGACAAGAAATTCAATTTAAGACTGAATTCTCTTGATCTATATATAGCAGCACCAATTGCTTCGGGAGTAATTGCCTTAATGTAATGAGGCAATACATTCAAATCAACATCCATAATTGGAGCTTTTGCATACTGGTTGCATTCAAGGAATATAACATCACCCGGCTGTTTCATCTGTATGGCAAGAATTTCCGCACTGACATCATTTGATTCACTCATAATCAAAAGCTTGTCAGAAGGGAATTTTTCCAAAACCGCAGATGCCGCCTGAGAAATTGCAACATAAACCTCATCATTGCTAAATGATTTAATAGCAAGCGGATCTTCATAGTACTCAATAACATTATAGTCAACCAAAGAGAATACCGCATAACTATTTGATGACACAAGAAGTATATTCCAGGAACCCGGAGTTTTTGCAAAATCTCTTGTCAATTCAGTATATTCAAGTGTTTTTATTAAAGATGAATAAGTATTTTCAATAGCAGCAAGTGTAGCGCCCAATTCAGAAAATATTTGTTTTATAACATCCACAACACCTTCTTGCATTGCAGAATATAATATATATCTTTTTTCTGTCGAATTATTCTCTTTAACTTCGACCCAGCTGACAACAGGGACATTCTTTTTGAACAAATAGCTTTCTTCAACTTTTGAAGTCAACGCACCAGTAACACCTTCATCATCAAGAACAGTAGGCAAAAATGCATGACCGAAAGCTACACTCGGCATATTCAAAACAACATTTGAATTTTTAGGATCTATCTTCAACTCATTAAACAAATCACTAAGAGCCGTCTTAAATTCACCATAGTCTTCTATCTCTCTGGTAGAAGTATTATAAGCAAGGGGTCTATGCGCATATTTCACAATTTTATGCTGCGCAGGATCAACCATAATCATTTCCAAGCCTACATTAGGAGATACTGAAACTCCGACATTTACCTTTGTATCAGGTCTTAACTTTGCTAAAAAATTATCCATTTACTAATTCCAAATTTTAAAATTATTACATAAAACCTAGTTAATTATATTATAGTATAATTATTATGGCAAGATTATTAAAATTGATAAAATTAAGAAAGAAATTATGGATGTAAAAAATTATATATACGGCAGAAACGCTGTTTCAGAGGTTCTTAACACAAACTATAGAAAAGTTAACAAAATATTAATTTCTAAAAATGCATCAAATGATGTAAAAATTAACGAAATAATTCAAAAAGCTAAATCAAATGGTATAGTTTTTCAATTTGTACCAAAAGAAAAATTTCGTGACTTCGAAGGTTTAGCTCATCAGGGAGTGATTGCAATGGTTTCTCCCGTTGAATATTTAGATTTTTATGAGTTTTTAACTAAAAGCAGCAAAACAACATTTTCAAAAGTTGTAATATTAGACGGGATTGAAGACCCACATAACCTGGGTGCCATTATAAGAACTGCGGCATGCGCAGGGTATAACGCAATTATAATCCCAAGCAGACGCAATGCACAGGTTAGTGCTACCGTTGAAAAAACTTCTGCCGGTGCTATTAACCATATACCATTAATTCAGGTTAATAGTCTTTCGAATGCCATAGACAAATTAAAAGATAACAACTACTGGATAATTGCAGCAGATGCACACGGGAAGGATAATTATTACGATATCAACTATACCGATATGAATTTTGCACTGATTATGGGCGGAGAACAAACAGGGGTATCTAAAAACAATTTAAAAAAATCAGATTTTATAGTTAAAATACCCATGTTAAGAGATTTTAACTCACTTAATGTTTCAAATGCAGCATCAGTCATTATTTATGAATCGGTAAGACAAATGATACAAACAAAAAAACATAGTGTATAATATTGTTATCTAATAATAGGAGCATAAATGGCACGGAAAACAGAAAAATTCAGCGAAGAAGATATTGAAAATAATGAAACTGATGCTGAGTTATCTATAGAAAAAATTAATGAAGAACCGGAAGACGAAGATTTGCTTCTTTCAGTTGAGGAACCCAAAACTGCAGAAAATGCTTCTTCTGTCAGTGCAGATGATTCTGTGAAAATTTACCTGCAGCAAATAGGAAAAATCCCCCTTCTAAGTGCAGAACAAGAACTTGAAGTCGCAAAAAAAATCAAAGAAAAAAATGATGATGAAGCAAAAGAAACTCTTGTTAATGCTAATTTGCGTCTTGTTGTAAGCATTGCAAAAAAATATATAGGAAGAGGTCTTTCTTTTCTTGATTTAATTCAGGAAGGCAACATGGGGCTTATGAAAGCAGCGGAAAAATTTGATTATGCAAAGGGGTACAAATTTTCTACATACGCTACATGGTGGATTCAACAGTCTATAACCAGAGCCATAGCTGACAAATCCAGAATAATCCGACTTCCTGTTCATATGATTGAAACATTGAGCAAAATTAAAAAAGTCACGGTTGATTTAACAACAGAATCCGGCAAAGTTCCTTCAAAAGAAGAAATTGCATACAGAGTCGGTATACCTGTTTCAAAACTTACATCTTTAATAAAAGCCGCTCAATCTACAATAAGTATAGAAACTCCTGCCACAGCAAAAGATGAATCTTCAAAACTGGGGGATTTTATAGTTGACGAATCAACAATGTCTCCCGACAGCAGAGTTTCACAGGAAAATCTTTTTGAAGATATTCAAAAAATGCTCAATCAGCTCAGTCCGAAAGAACGTGATGTTTTAATAATGAGATACGGACTAAACGATGACGGAAACAGAAAAACGCTTGAAGAAATAGGCTCAAGATACGGGGTTTCTCGTGAACGTATCAGACAGATAGAAAACCGTGCCATAAGCAAGCTCAAAAAATTGTGCAAAAATAACAATTTGACTAAAAGTCTAAAAAATTACTTCAGTTAATTTCTACACGGTTGTAAAAGTAATAGCATAAAGAGCAACAATAGCTATTGCACTCAGCATTATCCAGCTGTTAATTACAGGATGCTGGTTTGCAAATATATCTGTTATTGTGAATTTTCTTTCGTTAAAATCTACTGAATTTGTTTTCATAATAAATACGCTCTTTCTTAATATACTTCTTTCTTAACAATATAAATTAATAGCCTACATGTTGATTGTATATTTTTCACTGCATTTTTCATCAACTGGAAAAGGTAAAAATCCAGTGTCTTCTACTACAAATGTATGAATTGAATTTGATTTATAACTTGCCTATTCGGTATTGAGAAGTATAAAATAAACGTATGAGATTTTTGAAAAAGCTTTTTGAAAAAACTGTACCGAAAGTTATAGCCGGTATTTTTATACTCCTGTTTTTGCTCTCACTGTTTGTTTTCTGGGGATGGTATGTAAAACAGGTTAATAAAGTCTTTGGGATGTACTACGTCTACAAAGGAGACAAAGCGTACAAAGCACACAAACTTGATAAAGCAATAAAATTTTATAAAACAGGCCTCGAAAGATATCCGGAACACTCACTTGCAAGATGTAATCTGGGAAATATATATGTAAAATACGAAGATTATTTTTCTGCTGTAGAACAGTATGAAGAAGCCCTGAAATATGATCCGAAATTTATTGTATGCAGAATGAATCTCGGTATTGTTTCGGCTGAAAAAATGTCTGATTTTGATAAAGCAATAAGAGAATATCAAACAATACTTGAGACAAAGAGGGTTACAGTTCATATTCCTCTTGTATTTGATAGTGTAAAAAGCACAAGAGAAAATAAAACTATTGCGCTCTACAACATGGGTATAGCCTACAGAGGAAAAGCAATGTTAATAGGTGAAAAAACCCATGCAGCAAATGATTACATAGAAAAAGCAATTGAATGTTACAGAAAAGCATTAAAACGCAAGAAAAAAAGCTACAATATAAACTATAATTACGCATTGGCTAATCATATCTTAGGCAATTATAAAGAAGCCGGCTTGAGTTATTGCAGAGCCATTGAACTTGAACCATTTGCTTTTGATGCTCATTACAACCTTGCTATTTTACTTAGAAAACTCGGCAAGCTGAGAGAATCTCAAGAAGAACTTGAAAAATCAATGCTCATTGTAAACTCACAGCAAGATCCATATATTGCCAAATATATCTTTGATATTTATTCACAGGTTGTTGAAAAATCCACAATCAATGAAGAATATAAAACAACAAGAAGAGGTATAGCGCCTGAATCACAGGTCAAAGAAGGAATGAAAACCCCTCATATTGAATCTGAAGAAATCCAAAATGAAAATGACCCTCTGGGTGTTAACCATATAACTTATGTAAACGGAAAAGTCGTTGTCAATTCAGAAGAAGCTGATAAATTCATGAAAAAGAGTTTTTCAAAATGTACTTCGAAAAAAATATTTGAAGAATTTGAAGAGGACACAATGTACAATGGAAGATATGACACAAGTTTCTAAAACAAACTGCACTAAAGAGATGACTTTTCTTTGGGAAATATCCAATGCTCTTGCTCCTTTACACTCGTATGATGAAGAATCTCAGGCTCTTGTTTTAAAATTAAAAGAAATTTTTCAAAAATATCTTTCAATTAACAATTTCCAGATTTTCATTAGGGATGAAATGACTTCAACATTGAGAGATTTTGTCAAAAGCTGGATTATTATAGAAAAAAATCAACAGCAAGAGCTTGTTGAAAATATTTTTGAAAAACTAAAATCAGTTTTTGACAAAGGTTTTATTATTAATAATAAATTGCTTAAGTATAATACAAAACTTGATTTGAAAAAACAGTTTTTTGAAAGTCTCAACAAAGAAAAAAATCTTTTATATTTCCCTGTTTTTAACGAAAAAAAGCTTATCGGAGTCATTGAAATAAATTTTGATACTGTTAGTAAAGATGTACAAAATTCATTATTTTTGAATGCCTTAAGAATAGCAATATCACAAATCAGCACTGTTGTTGTAAATAAAATTCTCAATAGACACCTGTGTGCGAATATAAAGTTTCAGCAGGTCATGAAAAGCATAGCAAAACTTATAGAAACACAGTATGAACTTGAATATATCCTGCCTATAATCGGAGAACTAATAGACAGATTTGTCAGTGAACATTTAATTTATATTTTTACAAAACAAGAAAACGGAAAATATAAACTTTTTTGGCCGTTAGACTGCCAGGATGAAAATGTACTGAGACTTCTTTCAAAAATGACAAACTCAAAATCTCATATTGTATCAAAAGATGGCAAGACAGGACTCTTTGCTATCAGAAATGAAGAAAGAACAGTCGGAGTGATTGCAGCAAGCAGCAACATTGACAAATTATCAAAAGCTGATATTGATTACCTCTGCCAGCTGAGTGCCCAGGCTTCAATCACAACCCAAAGAGCCAATGCCTACGCACAGGTGCTTAAATATGCTACACTTGATGCATTAACAGGGCTAAATAACCGAAGACAATTTGAAATACGACTTAAACAGGAATTTGCTAACGCAAAAAGAAACAAAAAACCTCTTTGCTGTATAATGCTGGATATTGATTATTTTAAAAAGGTGAATGATACATGGGGGCACGCTGCCGGAGACTGTGTATTAAAAAATGTTGCAAAGATTGTTGCTCACGAACTCCGTGAATATGATATAGCCTCAAGATACGGAGGCGAGGAGTTTTGTATTCTTCTGCCCGATACAAAAATCAGAGAAGCCGCTTTTGTTGCCCAGAGACTTCGCTCTGCCGTAGAAAAAGCTGATATAAACATATCAGAAGACAAAGTACTCGGAGTTGATAGTCTGAAAGTAACCATTAGTGTCGGAGTAAGTGAGTTTGAAAAGAAATTTTCAACACCTGAAAAGTTGTATCAAAATGCAGATGCCGCACTTTATGAAGCAAAAAAACGAGGCCGAAACAGAGTTGTTGTTTATGATGAAAGTTTTGAGTAATTTTATAAGGAAAAAAGTATGAAAATAGCAGTAATATCAGACATACATGGAAACATACAGGCGCTTGAAGCAGTGCTTGAAAATATAAAAAAAGAAAATTGCGAAAAAATTTATTGTCTCGGCGATCTTGCTATGGCAGGCCCTCAGCCGTTTGAAACAATTGAAAAAATTAAAGAATTGATGCAAGAATATGACTTTACTTTAATTCAAGGCAACACAGATGAAATGATTGCTAATTGTGATAATCAAATGATTCACATGCTTGAAGAAAACAACCCTGTAATGGCACATGCTCTTGAATGCGATGTAACAGTAGTTTCTGAAGAACAAAAACAATTCCTGAGAAATCTTCCGAAACAAAAAGAAATAACTATCGGCAATTTAAAAATTCTTCTTGTCCATGGAAGCCCGAGGAAAAACAACGAAAATATCTTTGCCAACCTAAAAATAGAAGAGGTGGAAGAAATGATAGCAGGTACTGATGCCAACATAATTTTTTGCGGACACACTCATGTACCTTGCGGCTACCAGACAACAACAAAACAAACTGTAGTTAATGTCGGCAGTGTGGGGCGACCTTTCAGCGAAGAGCCAAAAGCCTGCTATGCTGTTTTGGAAATCACAAATGAAAAAAATGGCGAATTTACAATAAAACATAATCTGGTAGACTACGACTTCAAAAAAGCAGCATCAATACTCCAAAATCGTGGATTTGAAGGAGCTGACAAACTGGCTCAAATGCTAATCCATGCAACATCTCGCTACCCACAATAAAAATAAAAGGATTTTAATATGATTGAAAGATACAGTCTGAAAGAAATGAAAGATATTTGGGAACTTGAATCCAAATTCGGTTTTTATCTGAATGTAGAAATCGCAGTTTGTGAAGCCTACAACAAACTCGGACAAATTCCTGACGAAGCATTGAAACAAATAAAAGAAAAAGCTTCATTTTCAGTATCAAGAATAGATGAAATAGAAAAAGAAGTCGGGCACGATGTAATTGCTTTTTTGACAAACGTCAATGAAAATGTCGGTGAAGCATCAAGATATATCCATATGGGGATGACAAGTTCCGATGTAATTGATACAGCATTTGCATTGCAAATCCAAAAAGCATCTGAAATTATTGAAAAAGACCTTGATGAGGTGATTGAAACAATAAAAAATAAAGCAATAGAGCATAAAAAAACAATTTGTATCGGCCGCTCTCACGGTGTTCATGCCGAACCAATGACTTTTGGTGTCAAATTATGCAGCTGGCTTGACGTTTTTGAAAGAGCAAAAAAGCATTTTCTTCTTGCAAAAGAAGATATAGCCGTAGGGCAAATTTCAGGCCCTGTCGGAACATACAGTAATATTCCTCCTGAAATTGAACAGCTTACCTGCAAAAGTCTCGGATTGAAACCTGCCAGAATTTCGACACAAGTTATTGCAAGAGATTATCACGCAAATTACCTGCACTCTCTGGCAATGATTGCTGCTGCAATTGAACAGTTTGCTATTGAAATCAGACACCTTCAAAAAACAGAAGTGCTTGAGGTTGAAGAAGCCTTCAAAAAAGGGCAGAAAGGCTCTTCTGCAATGCCGCACAAAAAAAATCCGATTTCATCCGAAAATCTTTCAGGTCTCGCTAGAGTTGTAAAAAGCAATGCTATTGCGGCAATGGATAATATCCCTCTGTGGCACGAAAGAGATATTTCACACAGCTCGGTTGAACGTATAATTTTCCCTGATTCAACAATACTTATCGATTATATGCTCAACCGCTTTAACAAGCTCGTCGACGGACTTGTGGTTCACAGTAATAATATGCTGAAAAATACTCATCTTTTCGGCGGTATAGTTTTTTCTCAGCGTGTGCTTCTTGAATTAACCTCAAAAGGTCTATCCAGAGAAAAAGCCTATACTCTTACTCAAAGAAATGCCCTTGCCGCATTTAACAATCCGGAGGGAAATTTCAGAAAAAATCTTGAAAATGATGCTGAGGTCACAGAAATTTTAAGCAAAGATGAAATTGAAAATTGTTTTGATTCAGAGTACTATTTGAGAAATATTGATACCATTTATAAAAGATTTGGTATTTAAAAATGAGAGGTCAAAAATGGGATGTTTAAAACTTATAATAAAAATAGCTATAATTGTACTTGCCATAATAGGATTTAAGTCTCTCGGCGGATGGGATTGGATTGTAAAAAACTGGCACCCGTTTGAAAAACCATCACAGGAAAGTCTTATCGAAAAAAGCAAAGATGTTGCAGATTTTTCAAAAATTCCTGATGAATATGAAATCGCAAAATCTACGAATGTTCTGGGCTTCAGGGCTGTTTTAGCGGAACACAATGCAACAGGACAAAAAATGGCCGTAGTTAATGAAAACAAAACTCTAAAGCTTTCCAAAGATGATTTCAAAAACGGAAAGCTCGAAAAAAAAATCAGCGATATTAACAAAAAGCTTGAATACCAGTACATACATATAGAAAATTTCAAAATTACCAAACATGGAACAATGAAAGCAATGGGTCAAACCGTTCCTTATGCAAGGTTTGAAGCTGAAGTTACCAATCTCCCCGTTAAAGAAATCAAAGGATTAATCTCTGTTGCTCAGGACAAAGATGGTGAAAACAAAATTATAGTCTCCGTAAATCAAGGTAATAAATATTCCCAGATTATCTCAGAACAATTTTTCAAAAATGTACATTTTACAGAAAAAAGTGAAAAATAATCATGATTTCAGAATATGGAAAATACATGAAAGAATGCATTGAACTTGCACACAGAGGAGAAGGTTTTGTATCCCCAAATCCTCTTGTCGGGGCAATTGTTTTAACCAAAGAAGGCAAACTCGCCGGCAAAGGCTGGCACAAAAAATACGGAGAACCACACGCAGAGGTTAATGCATTTAAAGATGCAGAAAAAAATAATATAGATGTCTCTCAAGGCACAATTTTTGTAAGTCTTGAACCCTGCTCTCACTATGGGAAAACTCCTCCCTGCGCAGATTTGATAATAAAAAAAGGAATAAAAAAAGTTGTTATAGGCTGTGTTGACCCAAATCCTAAAGTAGACGGAGGAGGAATAAAAAAGCTAAAAGATGCCGGTATAGAAGTTGTTCAAGGAATACTTGAGAAAGAATGCAAAGAGCTTAATGAAATCTTCTTCAAAAATCAATTGGAAAATAAACCATTCATTGCAATAAAAACTGCCACAACTCTGGACGGAAAAATCGCAACAAAAACCGGCTCGTCAAAATGGATTACATCACAAAAAGCCAGAGAACAAGCTCATTGCCTCCGAAACAAATACGATGCCATCCTTACATCATCATCCACTGTTCTGGCTGACAATCCTTCTATGACCTGCCGATTAAAGAATAGTTTATGCAGAAATCCTGTAAGAATTATTGTTGACAGCAATCTAAAAACACAACCCAATATGAATATTTTTCAAAATGACGGAACAAAAGTTTATGTTGCCTGCCTGAATGAAAGTGCATTACATAATTATCCTGATAATGTTCAAATAATAAAATGTCCTTCTAAAAATGAAAAAGTTGATTTGCAATATTTGCTAAACGAGCTTTACAAAACAGGCATAAAAAGTATTTTGATAGAAGCAGGCGGAATACTAAACAGTGCATTTTTTAAAGAAAATCTTGTCGACAAAGTTTATCAATTTGTTGCACCAAAAATTCTAGGAGACAACAGCGCTAAAGCATTTGTAGAAGGGTTTGATATAGAAAGTATACAAGAATGCTTAAATTTAGAAATTATTTCAGTTAAAAATTTTGAACCGGATATTTTAATTGAATACAAAAGTCTTAACTAAGCTTTTAAAAATCACAATGACCACCTGAAGAAAAAGATCACTAAGCAAACTCAAGCAGCTTTCTTAATGTAATCCCGAAGTGATGATGTTGGGCAAGTTGATGCTGTTGGGCAGGTATGCCCAACTGATGCCCCCAAAATTTTAAAACCATTTAAATAATTTTATCAAACTCCCTTGTCACTTTTTCTCAAACTTGGTGTCAATTTATATTATGTTCATTTCTTTCTCTTTTTTTTGCGATTAAAAGAAAAAGAAACAAACCAAAGAAAGTTTACTATTTACTAATCAAAATAAAAAAATAAATAAAAGAAATTCCGTGAATCCATTTTGCACGTTTTGCCAAAGCTCAACGGCAAAAAAAGGCGAAACACGCTTTATCAAAAAAGCTTTTAGAGTCTTTGTACAAAAATTTCTCAACACAGGACTGAGTAAATTTTCTTCAAATGCTAAAAAGCTCTAATCCATAGACTACACAGCCAAGGACATGCAGTCCTCAAACCCTTTGCTATTAATATTGTCAGATAATTATCTTTCCCTCTCAAATGTGAAACGTAGGTGTGTGGGTGGGGTGAGGGTTGACCCGTAAGGGAAATAACAAGTTTGCATTTATCAATGCCGTCGGGTGAGTGTCTTGGATTATTGGCAGTTCGTGCGGAGTAACGTCCGCCCTCACAGGACGTGCTCGTTCCCTATGTGAGACTCCGCACTAGCCAAAATCCGCATCTTGGATTTTCTTCACTCTCAGACAATTTCAACTTTTATGCTTTGCATAAACCGGATCAATGTTCTCGCTCCCCGGGTTCCACCCATCCGAAAATCCGCTATACACAACAGCACTAAACCTCGAAGATGTAATACGGCTCTGCCATTGTGACATTGATTAAACACTGTTGGAATAACTCTATTTCTTTTTATCTTTTGGCATAATTATATTTTTTTTAATGTAATCTTGAACATTGCTTGAAATTTGAATATTCTGCAATCCGAGATTGTATTTTTTCATTTCTGCCAGTTTATCCTGCTCTGTCATTAAATCTTTTTCAGGTAGTTTTATAGAATTTTTCACATCCTCAAACTCATGAGATTTAGGAGCAGACGATATTTTCAGGATAATATCATCGATATTATTTGAAGAAACTCCATGTTTTTGTGCAAGTTCTTTTACGCTAATGCCGTATGGAAGCTTGTAGAGCCACTGTAATGACATTGCATCTCTGTTAGAAAGGCTGACAACACCGTACCTGTGGGGAGTGTACATTATATCTGACTGGTAGGGACTGTGTCCGAGACCCAGTGCATGGCCTATCTCATGAAGAATTGTGTGATAAACTTCATTTTCATCTTGATATTGCTGGTGCAAAATTCCGTCAGAAAGCCCTATTTGAACCTCAGCGCTGTATAATCTTGAATTATTGTCAAAATGAAAATAGCAGTGTCCGAGTGCTTTTCTGTCAACTCTTTTCCAATCCAGATTAATCTGCGATTCATTTAATGTGTTTACGACTCTGAAGCGGATTTTTCCGCCGCCGACTTTTTCCCATTCCTGCAGCGCTCTTTTTACGAGTGCCTGATACTTATAGCTGTCATTACCTCTTTTTGCGTACCAGCGAAAAGGAGCAATATAAAAGGTCAGAGGAAAACAGTTATCCGGCCACCTGACAATACGACTGTCTTTTAAATTGTCTTGTAGATATGTGATGTGTTCCATTTGAATAAAATTTTATATTTTTTTCGTAATTAATGCAAAAATATCATTAAAAATGATTAGCACCATAAGAACAATCAAAAGCAGGAAGAAGAAATTGCTTATTTTTGCAAGGACTTCTTCATCAATTGGTTTGCCTTTGATTTTTTCAATCAATAAGAACAACAAATGCCCTCCGTCCAGTGCAGGTATCGGCAATAAGTTCATTATTGCGAGGTTTATGCTGATTATTGCAGTCAGTAAAAGACCGTTGAACAGTCCGGTCTGCTGTATCATATCGCCGCCGACTTTTGTGATTGCAACAATACCATGGAGTTCTTGCATAGGAATTTGCCCACTGAAAAGTTTTATCAATCCAAGTATTGTAAAATCTGTTACTCTGTAAGTGTAAGCATAAGACGATTTAAGTATTTCCAAAGGTGTATCTGCTTTCAAAAGTACTTCATCAAGAGTCTGCTGAATACCTATAACACCTTTTGCATCAGAATAAATAGGTTTTAGATTAACTTCTTTTCCGTTTCTCAAAACCGTAAAATACATAGGCTTTTGGGTATCGGAAAGTGCTTTTGCAATATCACAAAGCGAGTATTCACCGTTTGAGATAAATTGTTTTTTACCCTGTATTTCGTCTCTTAGTTTTTCTTGTTTTTTGTCAAGTTTAATTGCATCAGGTTTAACTTTTTCCATCCCCATCAAAGCTGCTTTTGACAATTTGACTTCTTTTTCATCTATTGTTGGCACAAGCGTAATTTTTGTACCTTTTTCAACAGGTTTATAAACATCTTTTATGTTTAAGTTTTTCTCTTGAAGGGCTTTTATTCTGTCATTGTATATTCCGTAAGAAATGTAGCCGTCATGGTATTTGCTTTCTGCTGCAAACTTGTTGATTTGAAACGGTTGAAAAATCTCAGAACCGTTGATTTTGTATATCCTATCTCCTTTTTGAAGACCTGAATAATGAACTGACGCAGTTTTGGGTGCTGTAATTTTTTCTACAGTGATATTATATTTACCGGCAGGAAGTTTATGCCAGACAGAGGCCGTAAAAACCACAATCAAAAAGGCACATATCACATTTGCAATTACTCCTGCTGACACAACTATTGTACGTTTCCAGACAGGTTTGTTTTTGAAAAGTTCTTCCGGTTTTTTGGGCTTTTCAGAATCCGTATCGTCATCGGGAAAAGCAACATAACCGCCCAGCAAAAGAGCATGTACGAGAATTTCTGTATCTCCTATTTTTCCTTTAAAAAGGGTCGGGCCGAATGGAAGACCGAATCCAAATTTATCAACTTTGATACCCAGTGCTCTGGCTGACATAAAATGTCCGAGTTCGTGTATAAGAATCAAAAAGCTTATCAATAAAAGCATTATAATTATGTTCATAAAATCTCTCTCTTCAAATTATGTATAGGAATATTTTATCATATTATAATATATTATATGATTAAATTTTTATCGCAATTACTCGATTTTATATACAAAAAGCGTTGTTATTTTTGTTCATCTTCAAAAGAAAATTCTTTGATGTGTTCATCCTGTTATGATGAACAGGAGTTTTTACAAGAAAAAGTACTTAAATATATCGACAATGTACCGGTTTACAGCGCTATGATATATAAAGACAACATCCAGAAGCTTATAAGGGGGCTAAAATATCACAATCAAAAAGAACTGGCAGTCTTTCAGGCAAAATTAATGTATGATTACTGGCAAAAACTGGAGGTCAGCAAGAATGATTTTGTTATTGTTCCGGTACCGCTGTTTGTTTCAAGGGAAAAGAAACGCAAGTACAATCAAATGATGCTTGTTGCACAAGAGTTTTCAAAATTGACAGGATATAAGGTAAACAATGAACTTGTTAAAAGAGTAAAAAATACAAAACCGCAATACAAGCTTTCAAAAAAGGAACGAAAAGAAAATTTGCACAATGCTTTTGAATATAATCCGCATCATTATAACGGTGAAAAACTTTTGATAATAGATGATATCCTGACAACAGGGAGCACCATGGAAGAAATAATAAAAACATTCCAAAATGCAAAAGTTAACGATTTGACGATTTTTGTTACAAGCTGCACGGAATTTAATCTAAACTAAAAAATTATGTATTTAAGATTTGTAACACTTTTTTCAGACGTTGAAAAAGCCGTTTCAAAAAAGTTTTTATATAAATGTGAAGTAAAAACTTTAAGGAATAATTGTGTCACAAGTCGGAATAAAACGCTATTCGTATTACACTCCTCAAAGTCCACGAACAACAAAAGGGGCTCAAATTGCTGAAATAAAAATGGAAATTGCAAAAGTAAAACAGCAGGAACAAACAGGTGTAATTTCTAAAGAAGAAGCTCAAATGCAAATCGCAATGCTCGAAGCTAAACTTGAGAAGCTTGAATCAGGATTTCAAAACGATACAAAAGGTGAGGCTGTTGTATCTGCAGGAGACGTTAATTTTAATCAAAATGTGCAGCAGGTCAATAACACAGATGCATCAACAAATGAAAACCCGAATGAAAACAATGATTCTGAACAAAAGAAAACATCACAGGATGCTTATTTTGACCAGCAGGCTTTGTATAACAGAGCGTTTCATCATATTTAGTAATATATTTTCAGTATCTAAAAAGAAACAGCAGTCTCATTTTGATTAATTTGCTGTCTTTTGTGTAGTACAAATAATTTTTCAGCAAATATTACGACATGTTAATCACTTTTTAATCAAATAGTCAATTATTACCTGTGAATTGTTTTTATAAAACTGTGTGAAAGTTATAGTGTAGGAATAAAAGTATGCAGCCAGTTAATTACGGAGTAAGCCACCAGAGTTATTCTTATAATACAGCAGGTGTTTCGCCTCAAAGTTATCCACCTCAAAGTTATCCACCTCAAAGTTATCCACCTCAAAGTTATCCAATTTACCCGAATTGTTTTGATAACCTGACAACAAACGGAATTATAGCAGAAGATGTCGTAGGCTATATAACAGATGTCCCCTCACCATATCTGCAAAACTATGTTGCCCAGAGAGGATGGCCGCCGACAATGCCGGGACAGATTCTGCCGGATCCGCTGCCGACACTCCCAAATCCGACACCGCTGCCAAAAGGAAATATATATCCGTCAGTTTATCCGCAGCATCCGGATCAAAATACTCTTGTCGTAAAAAAGAACAAATATGAAACAGCAAAAAAAGTAGCACTTGGAGTTCTATTAACAGCATTGACCGTTCTTGGTGTTGTCAAAGGAAGAAATCTTATTAACAAGTTAAGAGGAAACCCTGCTCCCACAACAGGAACCCCATGGTATCAGGGCATAGTTAACGGAGCAAAAAATCTCTGGAACAAAATTTTCCATAGAGGGGCAACCCCCTAATTCCTATCTACCTTACGTTATAACTACTCTTTCCCAAACTTGGCAGAAATGGTGTTTGCTATATTTAGCGGCACCATTCTGTTTAAAGCCTCAGGTATAATATTGTCAGGTGTCAATTCGTCTTTTGATACCATAGATGCTATCAAAATAGCGCTTTCCAATTTTATTTCATCGGTAACTTTTTTAATGTGCCCGTCTATTAGCCCTTTGAATAAGCCGGGAAATGCAATAGCATTGTTTATCTGGTTTTCAAAATCACTTCTGCCTGTTGAGATAATATATCCTCCGGCATGTTTTGCTTCGTCCGGCATGATTTCCGGAACAGGATTTGCAAGAGCAAAAATAATAGGACGATACTCCATTGTTTCAACCATTTCTTCTGTAAGTATACCGCCCTTTGACACACCGATAAAAACATCGGCATTTTTTATTACATCTTTGAGTTCCCCTCTTTCATCATTCGGGTTTGTCATTTGTGCAAGCTCTTCAAGATATCTGTCGTTTTGTTCTCTGCCCTTGTACAAAATTCCAAAAATATCATCGAGTATTATATTTTTTGCACCGGCATACAAAAGCAATTTTGCAACAGCAGTTCCTGCTGCCCCGGCACCGGTAATCACAATTTTTACTTTTGACAGTTCTTTTTCTTCAAGTACAAGTGCATTTAACAGACCGGCCAAAACTATGATAGCAGTTCCATGCTGGTCATCATGAAAAACAGGAATATCCAACCTTTCTGCCAGAGTCTGTTCAATCTCAAAACACTGCGGAGCGGAAATATCTTCTAGATGTACTCCCGAGAAAGACTCCGAAAACATTTCGGCTATTTTTATAATTTCGTCAGTTTTTTGAGTTTTTATACAAAAACACATTGCATCAACATCAGCAAGCTCCGCATAAAGTGCAGCTTTGCCTTCCATTACAGGAAGTGAAGCAAGTGCGCCGATATTCCCGAAGCCCAAAACCGCAGTGCCGTCTGATATAATTGCAACGGGTTTATTCCTTTTTTCTTCCGTAAGTTCTGTTTCTACCACTCCTCCTGCAAGTTCATGCAGCTGCAAAGACCTTTCTGAAACATCACCGGAAAGTTTTGTTATGTCTATCATAAAGACATTTCTTGATATTGCACCAAAAAACCCTTTCAAATCAGCAACAGCGCCTTTCAAAACAGGTATTTCCGTATTAAATTCAATATCACACACAAATTCTTCCATCAAAGACATATCTATTGCACAAAAATTTATATCTATATTTTCGACTGCAAATTTCAGGTCTTCTTTTGAAATATTTTCTTTAACAACAAGAGGATAAGCATCAATCAGCAGAGTACTTTTTAGAAAAATTGCTCTGTTTAAAGCTTTTTCATAATCAAAAGCAATTACCCCGACAGAATTAATTCTGTTTGTGTAAACCATTGAAGCTTCGGGAGTTTCTTTTATTTTTAAACAAGATGCACCGACCCCCGGTGTATAAACAAGGGCGAGTGTATCCTTGTCATCTATTGATATTTTGGGAACGACTTTGAGATATTTATATTGCGGCATAGCTTTTTACCCTACTGTCTGACTTTGTTTTCTTCGCCTTTGATAAGACGTTTTATGTTTTCTCTGTGCAGCCATATTATGTAAACAGCACCTAAAGCACAATATGCAATGTATCCGGCAGGCTGTTTAAATGCCCACATAATAAAAGGAGAAACTGCAAGAGCAATTATGGAGCCAAGAGAAACATATTTTGATATCCAGGTGATTATTCCCCAGATTACGGCAACACATAATCCGACAAGAGGGTTGAGAGCCAGAATTGTTCCTACTCCTGAGGCAACGGACTTTCCACCCGTAAACCCTAAAAATATTGATTTGCTGTGACCTAACAAAACAGCAACAGCCGCAGCAACAGGTGTTATGCCGTATTTTGAATAAGCATGAAGAAATAAAATAGCAGCAACAACAGGCAATGCACCTTTAATTGCATCAAGTATCATTACAATAAAAAACCATTTTTTGCCCAAAACTCTTTTTACGTTTGTAGCTCCGGTTGAACCTGAACCCACTTTTCTTATATCCTGTCCGGTTTTGGCTTTCACTATAAGATATCCTGTCGGAATTGAACCTATAATATAACCTAATACTATTGCTAAAATTACCTGTAACATTTTTCCCTCTATTTGTTTTGTACTCTATAATTTTATATGAAATATTCTGTTTTGGATATAAAAATAGCAATTTTTTGTTTTCAGGTGTTTATAATTTGTTGTAGAAAATATATATAAATTTTTTGTAATATGAAAATTCAAAATATAACAAATCTCAATCCTCAAAAAATTATAGAAAAAAACAAAAAATATAATAGAAAATGCGCACCTGTTCTTGATAAAACAAATACAGGTGTGCTTCTGATTACTTATTCCAGACCTGTTACTCTAAAACAAGCCCTTTTGGATACAATAGAAACAAAAGAACTCAAATGTGGGCTGGCAGGTGAAAAGGACATAGTCTCGAGGTTTATCAAAGATTTGTCACGAAAAAAAGACACAAATAAAATACTAAAACGCAAAGTTACAAAACTCAGCGGCTATGGCACAAGTGCGATGGTCTTTGATACCGCAGACGGTAAAGTGATAAAACTCACCAACGGAAACCATTTTCCGCTGAACAGACCGATTGAAATTTTTGATGTACCTGTCTATTTGCATGGCAAAAGCCGCAAAACACATTTTTATGTTGAAGAAAAACTATTTCAGCATGATATGCCTGTGTACTGGGTTGATACCGTAAAAGATATGATAAAATCTGCCGGATACAAAGCATATGATTTTTTTGATTACGATACTCATCAAATCGGTATATCTAAAAACGGCCGATTATATCTTTTAGACCCCGAATGCGCCAGATATAAAACTGTATTTAATGCCTTGTTTGACAAGGTTTTGAGACTTTTAAAAAAATAGATTAATAAAAATGCTGCAGTGCTTATGTTAAGTTATGTTACAGATATATACTTTTTATGACTTAAATATGGCAATTTTCTTGAAAGAAAATTTTTTATATAAGTACGAGAGATATAAAACAGAGCAGAGAAAAGATAAAACAAAGACACGTTTCAGTTAACTGTACAGGTTAAATGAAAACGGTTAAACCACCACATAAATTGATATTAGAGAAAAAGAGAAAACAAAGTATCAGAAAGATACAGAAAAGACTTAACAAAAACTTACTACTTACTTCATTTACTTATTTACTTCACACACTTCACACACTTCACTATGGCGAGGAATGCAAAAGAAATTTTCATTCCGACGGCTCAGCTTAGCTGAGCCTTTTTATTTTGTAAGAATCACTAATTTTTGTACAACAGCAAAGCCGTGTTACCTTTATTAAACAGTTTTTATTTTCAGTATAAATTTTGACAGACAAAAACGTTAGTGAAGTGGGTGCAAAATTATATACTGAAAATTGACAGTGTTTTTTGGTAGCGTATATTTCTTTCTTTTGGAATACTTTGCCTTCTTTTGCCGTTGAGCTGAGATGAAACGTGCAAAATGGCTTCACGATATTTCTTTTATTTATATTCTTCATTTTGATTAGTAAATAGTGAACTTATATTTGCACACGCAAAACAAAGAAAGAAAAGTATCAAAGAAATAAAAATCATTATCTTCACCCTAAAATCTAAGATACTAAACACACCGGACTAAAGTAATCACTCTCAAATTGCGCTTTAAGGATAACAGGATGCTTATATATTATATGAAATTTTTCATTTAAAGATGAAATTACTATATATTTTTATTGTAATATTACAAATGAACTATTTTTAATATAAACAGCGGAACAATATATGTTTGAACAACAGCGCAATCGTGATTGTATTATAGATTTTGAGAATGTGTATGTAAATTACGGCATGACTACAGTCTTAAAAAATATAAATCTAAAAGTACATGCGAATGAAAACTGGGTTATACTCGGAGCAAACGGCAGCGGAAAATCTACATTGATGAAACTTTTCTCAAATGATTTATATCCAAATACAGCTTATCCGTTCAAAAAAGAACTGTTTTCAAAAGACAGATGGGATATTTTTGAACTCAAAAAAAAATTGGGAATAATTACAAATAACCTGCACAATCAATTTTCTGGCAATGCAGGACAAGAAACGGCACTAGAAGTCGTTTTGAGCGGATATCACAGTTCTCTTGGTGTATACAAGTTCCAAAAATACACTGATGCACAATATAAAGAAGCACAAAATGTTCTGGAGTTTTTGGGAATAACTGATATTTCAAACAAAAAAGTTTGTGAAATGAGTACAGGACAGCTCAGAAGATGTGTCATCGGACGTTCACTTGTTCACAATCCTGAAGCCTTTATTCTCGATGAACCGACAACAGGTTTGGATATAAAAGCACAGTATGGCTTTATGAAAATCTTGAGAAAACTCGCAAAACATGTTCCTGTTATTCTTGTAACTCATAATATAGAAGAAATTTTCCCCGAAATCACCCATGTCGCATTAATGTACAACCAGACGATTTATAAACAGGGAAGAAAAGAAGATATCCTGAATTCTAAAAACCTGTCCGAAATCTTTGAAATAAAACTTGATTTACAAAAACAAGCAGAACGATATATTATTAAAATATGATATGAAAAACGTTTGAGAGGGAACATTTTGCAAATAGGTGTTGATATAGAAAGCATTTCAAGGTTTACTGACAAAACTCCTGATATAAATGAAGGTTTTTTAAAAAGAGTTTATACAGAAAAAGAACTGGAATACTGCCTTGCAAAAAAATTCCCTGCAAAACATCTGGCTGCGAGATTTTGTGCAAAAGAAGCAGTTATAAAAGCAATGAGTAATGTATATCCCAAAACGCTGTCTTTGAATGAAATAGAAGTTTTGAAAAATGAGAATGGCTCGCCTTATATAAAATTACATAACTGCGAAAAAAACTTTGATATCTCTGTTTCACTTTCACACGACAGAGAAAAAGCCATTGCTTTTGTTGTACTAAATGATGAGGCTGAAAATGACTGAATGTAAAGAGTTTTTAGATAATGCAATCGCCGATATACATCAAGGAAAGTTCCGTGACGCACTTGCAAAATTAAACAAAGCTGTGGAACTCAAAAATGATTGGGAAATCCCTTTTTTCTACAGAGCAGTTGCTCATCACGCACTTGAACATTTTGATGAAGCTATGCTTGATTATACAAAAGCAATTCAGCTTAATGAAAAAATGACCGATGCTTATTACAACAGAGCCAAAATTATTTTATCGAGAAAAGATATAAAAAATCCTGATATAAATCAGGCGGTCAAAGATTTGGAAAAAGCTCTGGAGTTGGATGAAAAATTTATAGATACACTTTTTGCCATGGCTGCTGCTCATAAAAAACTTGGAAATTATCAAATTGCACTGGATTACTTAAACAAACTGCTTGAAATAGAACCTGAAGCAATCAATGCGCGAGCTTTTAAAAAACTGTTGCAGCAAAAATACCTTTAGAAAAATATATTCTTTTGGTTTAAGCCATTATTGATAAAATTTTAGCCTATGATACTAGCAAAATTTTTTTTCATGAGTTTTTTATCATTAAGTTCTGAAATTGAATATAAAAAATATTGAGGAATGTAATACATTATGCTATATTTCTTGACTTTCAAATCATTAGCTGATTAATATTAATGTATAAAGGAATTAGTGAGGTAACATGAAAAGTTCAACATTATACAGATCTAATTTGTCAAAAGAAAAAATGGTTCTGTTGGAAGAATTGAAAGCCAAATCAGGTCATACTTCATTCAAACGTGATGAAAATACTCCTGATGTTTATATCAGACCGGCAAAAGAAAAAGAACTTGATGTATTGTGGCAGAATTTTAAAGTAAATCAAAGAGAAGAAAAATCACCCGGGGTATATCTTGTTACAGGATTTATTGCAGGTGCTTTGTGTATGTTTTTGATGACAGCTTTGTTGAGCTTTACCTCTAATTTAGTCAGCAGTAATGCAAATCCTGATTCACCAAAACTGGTAAAAAGAGTAAAACCTGCTAAAGCAAAATTATCTATAATTCCTGCTGATCAAGCGGTAGAAGAGGCTAAAGCTCCGGCAGCAGAAAATTATACAGTAAAATCAGGTGATACTCTGGAAGGTATCATTATCAGATTTTATGGAAAATATGATACATCAAAGGTTTCCAGAATTATGCAGGCTAATGGAATGAAAAATCCTAACCAGCTTTCAATAGGTCAATCTTTGGTTATTCCACTTGATTAATTACAAAACAGATAGATATAAAAAACGCTTATCTTTTACAGACAAGCGTTTTTTTATTGGTGCATATATTTTCTTGCCGGCTGCCGCCATGCAAGAAGTCTTACCCCTTCTGCAGAAGGCATTGCTGTCGTGTAAATATTAAAATCGTGAAGAGGACGTGCATATATACGCAAAAAATCCTTGTTGCGGATTTTTTCCACACAACTGTCATGACCGAATTCATCTTTTATGATTTCGGCAAAAAACTTTTCATCCTCGTTTAGAGATAAATCCCTTAAATTTCTGACGATATCCATACTACTCTTATTTTATACTTTTGTATTAGATAGTGCATCAAAAGTTATAAAACTTATATAAATTTGATACAATACTTAATAAATATCAGTATTTCTTATTAATAAGAGCCTGATGGGCCTGATTTTCAAAGAAATCTTCCAGAGGTTGAAGGGCTATATCATCTTTGTATCTTTTTTTGAGCGCAAGCTTAATCAAATAATCGGCAAACTGAGGATTTTTGGGTAAAAAAGAACCGTGCAAATATGTGCCGAAAACGTTTTTGTATTTTGCACCTTCTGTTTTGTCTTTGCCGTTGTTTCCGTAACCTGTGGTAACGGTTGCCATTGCTTCTGTTTCACCTTGAATATATGTCAATCCGCTGTGATTTTCAAATCCTACAAGAGTGTCAGGAATTGTGTATGAACATTTTGCTGTAACATTTCCTATAAACCTTTTGTTACCTGCAATTGTGTAGGCATCAAGTAAACTAATACCTTTGAGTTTTTCAGCATTGTGGGGCTGATAAAAATGTCCTAAAAGCTGGTATCCGCCGCAAATCGCCAGAAAAACAGCATGCTCATCTCTGGCATCTTGAAGAGAACTTTTGTGTTTTTGCAGTTCTTTGGAAACAGCTATTTGCTGCTGATCCTGTCCGCCGCCAAGAAAATATAAGTCATATTTTTTTATATCAATAACATCACCTATACCGATAGATGTTATATTTATGTCAATATTTCTCCATTCGCAGCGTTTTTTTATGGTTAAAACATTGCCCCAATCTCCGTATATATTTAATAATTTGGGATAAAGATGTGCAATATTTAAAGTAAAATTTTTGTTATTCATTCTTCAATTATGCCAAAAAATTTTGTTTAAAACAAATTTTGGTTGTATAATAATTTTGCTGAGGCAAATTGAAAACAAATATCTGCCTTTAGCATTGATAATCAGGATTTTTGTTTGAATGACAGTACTCTCAGGAAAACGATTAAGTATAGTTTTTCGGGAGAAAGAAGAGCTCAGTTTAAAATTGCAGGCGGCAAGTTTTAAATAAAGTCAGACAAAACAAGATAAAAAGTATCTGTGAACTGTATAAAAATTAACGGCACAAAAAAACTTGACAATTAAATAACAATTTGGGTGAGTGGCACTCTGCCGACGAGAAATGACTAAATGTCAT
>CALUQG010000017.1 GCA_944322855.1 Candidatus Gastranaerophilales bacterium | reverse complement strand
ATTTCACCAGAATTAAAAATCGCCCCACCGTAGGTATAAGTACCAGTGGAGGAAGCATAGTTACCGATAAAATCACCTGTGATGTTGCCGATTTCTCCACTATAATTATAAATCGCTCCTCCGTAGGCATAAAAACTAGTGGAGGAAGCATAGTTCCCGATAAAATCGCCTGTTATATTATCGATTGTTCCTTCATTATAAATCGCCCCACCGGAGGCATCTCCATCAGTCGAAGTCGCATAGTTCCCAATAAAATCTCCTGTGATGCTGTCGATTGTTCCAGAATTAAAAATCGCCCCACCGTAGGCAGAATAGTAACCCGACGCATAGTTTCCGATAAAATCACCTGTGATGTCGCCGAGTTTTGCAGAAGAGCCAGTATTATAAATCGCCCCACCGAAGGCATAAGAACCTGACGCATAGTTCCCGATAAAATCTCCTGTGATGCAGTCGATTTCTCCAGAATTAAAAATCGCCCCACCGTAGGCATGAGAACTAGTGGAGGAAGCATAGTTCCCAATAAAATCACCTGTGATGTCGCCGATTATTCCATTACCATTATAAATCGCCCCACCGTAGGCAGAAAAACTAGTGGAGGAAGCATAGTTCCCGATAAAATCTCCTGTGATATCGCCGAGTTTTGCAGAAGAGCCACTATTATAAATCGCCCCACCTCTGGCATCTCCATCAGTCGAAGTCGTATAGTTTCCGATAAAATCAGCATTGATATTACCGAGCTTTGCTGCAGAGCCTTTATTATAAATCGCTCCGCCATATTGACTGCCGGATGTGCTGCCTGTGGTCTGGTTTAAAAATGTGCCTGTTGTTACTTTAGATGAATTGTCAGATGTGTTTTCAAATCTGGATTGAAGGTTAGATGTATCGTATTTTACGGTAATTGTTGTTTTACCTTCGGTAGGAGCAGAAACCTCTTTGAGTTCGAGTTTACCCTCAGAATTTTGTGACCATTCAAAATATTTTGTCGTATCGCCTGTGCCTATATTTGTTACAGAATCTTTGAGGTTTACAAGATAGTACTTTGGTGTGACTGTACCGTCATTGTTTTTGTCATACAGCGTAACAGCATTCAATGGCAGATTTTCAGGATCTGCATCTTTGATTTCAGTCAAAGTATAAGCAGATTCAGGATAATATTGAACAGGATCAGAATCAGGAATTTCCTGCCCTTTTAAAGAATCCAGAGTCGGAATAGGTGCATCAGCAAAAACAGGACCAGAAATAAAAAGGACAGAAAACAGTAAAGAGGCTAAAACACCCGACTTCACCGGCATACAACATTTCGGGGAAGGTGGAACTCTGTCAGTGTAAGCATTACGAGCCTTGTTTGAAGTATTTATAAAATCAAAAAATCTAACCATAAAGTCCTCGTTTCTGCCAAAATACTAAATACACCTTACAAATAAAAAATTCCCTGATTTTGAAAAAATAATCGCAAAATGAATAAAATATTAACGAATTGTTACAAACAAAACCTTGCACACCGCACTCAAAACCGGAAATATCAATACTTTAAAAAGTTTTCGAAGTAAAAAGTAGGTGAGGGCTGGGGTGAGGGTTGACCCGTAAGGGTGATGATGTTGGGCAGGTATGCCCAACCTACTTCTCCCTGCGGTCGACTCCGCACTAGCCAAAATCCGCGTCTTGTATTTTCTTCACGCTCAGACAGTTTCGCCTTTTATGCTTTGCATAAGCCGGCTCAATGTCCTCGCTCCCCGGGTTTCACCCGTCCGAAAATCCGCTATGCCCAACCGACGACCCAGGTTGCGCAGCGGAAATGTTATAAAACGCTCAGGATTTGATGGTGAATACGGGGTTATAAATCTTTTTAATCCTGATGAACTTGTAAAAAAAACTTTTCAAATCTGAAACTTGATATAAAATTACCTGAATGTTCAATTATTGAGCAAAATAAGAAAAATTTTATTCATACCAGAGAGTATTCGATAAGCAAAAATTTTAATAGATATACGGATAATACTGCTGATGCAAGTTTAGATTCATACCGCACCAACAGGAAAGTCAGAGGCTGAATTTATAGTTAGTACAATAGAAAATCTAATTGGCGGAAATAGTTTTTTCTCTTTTGATTCAAATCGTTCTGACGGGCAAAAGAATGAGTATTCTTTTGGCGATTTTGCGATATTATATCGTTCATCGTTACATATTAATGATTTGGTTGAGGCGCTGATGCGTTCCGGAATGCCATTTGTAAAATTGTCAGATAATATTTTATGTGAAAACAAATCTATACAAGCATTATTAAAAAATCTTGATGACAAGACACCTGTTTTTAATCAACTGGAAAATTTATATAAATCATATAATGATAAAATTGAAGAATATATTTTTAAATATTTGAAGGAAATTTCTGAAACATATGCTAATTTCAATTCTTTTATACATGAAGTGTCTTTACTTAAAGAATCTGTTGCATTAGACAAAAGAGCAGATAGAATTACTCTAATGACATTACACTCTTCTAAAGGCTTGGAGTTTAAAAATGTTTTTATTGTTGGATTGGAAGACGGAATATTACATTATTATAAGGCAGTATCCTCTGATGAAATAGAGGAATAAAGACATCTTTTGTATGTTGGTATGACAAGAGCAAAACAGCAGCTCTTTTTGAGTAGAGCTTTGAGCCGGTTTAAATTCGGTAAAAAAGAAAAATGTGAAATTTCTCCTTTTTTATCAAGAATAGAAGAAAGCCTTTTGATGATGTTTAAATATGAAAGAGAAAAACAAGAAACTGTTCATTCGGCTCAACTTAGCTTGTTTTAAACTGATATAGGATTGTTAATAAACCAAAAATAGCCGTAGCAAGCTATATTTCACTTTAGCTAAAATTTTGTCTGATATTGTAAAAAACAATTTTTATAATAAAATATATTTATATTTTAAAATTTAATAATCAATGTTTTCTAGGGTTCCGTAATTTTGGAAGAAATTGGGCTGGACCGAGAGAAAACTCACAAATTTGTGAACACGGAAGGATAAAAGCCTGGGAGATATTCTCTCCCGGCTTTTTTATGTAAAAGAAAGGAAAAAATATGCACTGGTTGTATTTATTTGTAGCAGGTCTTTTTGAAGTCAGTTGGGCTGTGGGTTTAAAACTTACACACGGGTTTTCTCTTATAGTTCCGACTATAATAACTATTTTATGTATGATTGCAAGTTTTTACTTTTTGGCATTGGCTCTTAAAAATCTGCCGTTAGGAACAGCTTATGCTGTTTGGACAGGTATTGGAACAATAGGTACAGTCATTTTAGGTATTATCATGTTTAAAGAGCCTGTAAGTGTTTTAAGATTATTTTGCATAGCTCTTATTTTTAGCGGTATAGTTGGCTTAAAATTGTTAACTCATTAATAATTATAATTTATACCTTATTAGTAAAAGTTAATGACAAAAACTGACATCGCCTATATCAGAGCAATGTGCATTGTAGTCACCGTAACCGCCTTTTACTTTTCTTATTCGGGTATAGTTTAATGTATTGTATCTAAACGGAACAGCATCTTGCTTATGAACATTTTCTGATGAATAAGCAGTCTGTTTTTGCATTGCCTGCTGCTTTCTATTATTTGAATACCAGGCTGATGATGAATATGAACTGCTGCTGTATTTATTTGAAGAAGACGAAGAAACATTTGTCATCTGTTTCCAGCTGCCTGAATAATTTCCATCATCATCAAACATTGATGCTGCATCTCCGGTTTGTGCAGACATAACAATTAATACAGTTATAAGCAAAAATCGTTTCATAGCCAGATTATAGCATATTCTTTAGGTTAAGTTATAATGTTAATATGCTTAATTTGATTTTAGAAAACACTGAATATTTTTCATCTGTTTATGAAGATATGAAAATACAATTTCCGGCAGATGAATTGAAAGATTTTGATTGTTTTATTAAATTATTAAACAAGCCTTCTTACAGATTATATTCAGTTGTTGAAAGTGATAATGTCAGAGTCGGCTATGTTATTTGTATAACAGATGACAAGAACAAATTTTTGTGGATTGATTATATAGCTATATATAAAAATATGCAGTGCAAAGGATACGGTCATAAAATTTTTTATCTGCTAAAAGAAAAATTCGCAGCTTATACCGGAATTTATTTGGAAGTTGAAAAACCGGACATCAACGAACAAAATACTATTCGCAGAATAAATTTTTATAAATCTCTCGGGGCTAAAAAATTAAATTTGAACTATATATATCCAAATAAAAATGGCGGCTTGCCAATGGATTTGTATTTTATTCCTTTTTCAACTGATTATAAAGAAAATTTGTCTTTGGCTTTTCGTGATATAAGCTGTGTTTTTGAGATATTACATTCTGATATTCCTATTACAAAAAATATATTAGAGCAACTTCTTGCTTAAAATAGTTTTTATATAAGTAGCAATAAATAAAAAAAAGAGTTAATATAAAAATATGGACAAGATATTAGATTTGAAAAAACTTCTGGAGAAAAACAAAGTCAATGGTGAAGATAAGAAACTTCATTCTTTAAATGATGCTAAGACTACAAACCCTATTTTGAAGAAACTCGCCGCTTTCACAAATGATAAATTGTCCAATAAGTTCAATATAAATGATCTTTTAAGATAAAATGTTTTATTTAAAAAATACTCTTTTTATGACTTTGACAAAAAATCAGAAGGCTTCTTTATTCAGCTTTCTGAAAAGTTTTGTAAAAAAAAATTATTTGAATAGTACTGATAAAATATTACAATTGTTCATTGAAGAGGAGAACTACTACAATAATGTAGGTAATCCTCATTTTGAGTGGATAATTGAATGTTTTGACGACGATATTTTTTTAAAAGAATTAAAAATCTTAATCAATGAAAACAAAAAACAATTGGAGCTTAAAGAAAAACAAAAACCCTACATAGAAAAACAGAAAGAAATTGCCAAACAGCAGCGAAAAAAAGCTTCAGAATTGAAAATGTCAAAGCAAACTCCAACAAAAAAACAGTTATACTACTATGAAAAATTGTGCAAACATCATAAAATAGAAATGGAAAATCTGGAGAATAAATCCAGATTAGATTTAAAAAATATGATCGGAAAAATATTAGATGAATACTCAGAATCTGCTAAAAAAGGATTTGATAGCACTTTATGAAGAAAACGGCTTTACTTTCAATGAAGCAGTGACGGAAATCGATTTTGCCATAGAGTTATTATGCGGAATTTCTCCAAAAGATTTGATATTGGGTATTATGCCCGATACTAAAGACCTTGAAAAGTTAAAATACATTGTTGAAAAAAGAGTAACGACAAGACAACCTATAGCACAAATCCTTGGAAAAACTTTTTTTATGGGGCAAAAATTTGAAGTAAACCAAAATACTCTTATACCAAGACCTGAAACAGAGTTACTAGTCAAAACGGCTGTTGATATTATAAAAGAAAATAACTTTAAACAGGTGCTCGACATTGGGACCGGCTCAGGGTGCATTGCCTGTATGATAGCAAAATTAACTGATGCTCAGGTAATAGGCACCGATATATCCAATGATGCATTAAAAATCGCATTGAATAACGCAATGCACTTGGATTTAATGAACAAAGCAATTTTCAGAAAATCAGACTTGTTTTCAAAAATACGCCCAGAAGAGAAATTCGATGTTATAGTATCAAATCCTCCGTATATACCAATAAAAGAAAAACCACATCTTCAAATAGAAGTCAGAGAATTTGAACCGGCTGTGGCTTTATTTACATCAGATGAAGATGGCATTGAATTTTATAAGGCAATAATATATCAGGCCAAGAATTTTTTGAACCGGCATGGGTATATAATTTTGGAAGCAGGTATAAACCAGGCATGTATGTTGAAAAAAATATTAGAGGATAAAAATTTTTCGGATATAAATATTTTAAAAGATGTGACTGGAATTGAACGTGTAATATATGCTAAAATATAATGATATTAATATTTTAATACAAATTATAAAAAGTACTTGCACAAATAAAAAATTGAAGTTATAATAAGCTTATTAAGAATGGTTCTTATTAAGAATAGAGAAAGTACTCCAAAGTGAGAATATGGTATTAAAAAGAAAGAGGTAAATTATGGCAAAATTCGTATGTTCAGTATGCGGTTATGTATATGAAGGAGATAATCCTCCTGCAAAATGCCCTATGTGTGGTGTAGGCCCCGAAAAATTTAATAAAGTTGAAGACGGTCCTCAAGGCTGGGCAGATGAACACAGAATAGGAGTTGGCGCTGACGTTGACGCAGAAGTAAAACAAGGTTTGAAAGATCACTTCCTCGGCGAATGTACAGAAGTAGGTATGTACCTTGCAATGAGCAGACAGGCTGATAGAGAGGGCTATCCTGAAGTTGCTGAAGCATATAAAAGAATTGCTTTTGAAGAAGCTGAACACGCAGCAAAATTTGCTGAACTTCTGGGTGAAGTTGTTACAAATTCTACTAAGAAAAATCTTGAAATGCGTGTTGAAGCTGAATCAGGTGCCTGTGCAGCTAAAAAAGCTATTGCAACAAGAGCAAAAGAACTTAACCTTGATGCTATTCATGATACAGTTCATGAAATGTGCAAAGACGAAGCACGTCATGGTCAGGCTTTCGCAGGTTTGTTGAAAAGATATTTTTCATAGAAACTGCTTTTAAAATAATAAAGTTTTAAATAATAAAGAGCCCTTCTATTCTAATAGAGGGGTTCTTTTATTTTTTATTTCCTATTTTTTTGTTCCCTTTTTGTTATAATCTCTTCAAATTGAGCAAGCACATCCATTCCTACAATTTGTTCAAGTGCTGAACGTGTGGACAGAAAGTCCGAACGCAGCTTGCTTTGTTTGTTCAATGCTTCACGGTAAAACGAATCTATCATTATTACCTGATCATCGGACATATTTTCAGAATTTAGAAAAGTGTTTCTTCTTTTTGCAACAATTTCATCTGATTTAATCAGTGCTGCACGTGCAGACATGTAATCAAAATAGTAGTTTACTATTTTACGCTGGAGCTCTTCAATTTTTCTTATGAGAACAATCATGTCGGCATCATTTACTTTAGAAAATTTGTAGTTTAAATCTTTGTCATCAATCGACATCGTACCCAGCATGCTGCTGCCCATAATTGAAGAAATGGCTGCAACAGGATTACCTATACCGAGTCCTGCAAGACTTCCCACTGTAGAAATAGGCTGGATAATTTTTTTTACAATACTTTCTTTAGGCTTATCTTCGTCAGGATTTGAAAGTTTGTAAACAATAAATCTGACAGTCTCGCTATTTTGTGCAGCACCGACCCACAAAAGTTTTATATCCTCGAGTACTGTATCTGCTTCGAGTTCACTTTCATCGCTTATTTCTTTTGCTATTTTTTTCAAGCTTAAATCAGCATAAGTAATATCTTTTACATTTTCACTGCTTTTATCGAGATTTGCTTCTCTTGAATTTATCTTTTTTTCAGTTTTTTTAACCTGGTAAATATTTTCCGGTGTACTTCCAACACCGAGCCTGTTTGCCGGCGGCATAGGAGAAGATAATTCATTGAGATTAATTGCAAAACAATTAGAATTGCTAAACAAGATCCAAATAGATGCAATTAGTATACTTTTTCTTATCATTTTGCACCTCCTTGATTATTTTTTTCTTTTGCAGATTTAGGAAGTGCTATTTTTCTGTCATTTTGTAATGAATTTTTTTGCGAAAAAAGCTCATTTTTAAATGCATATTGATAAAGATTTAGATTTTGAACAGTTTTTTTACCTGCGAGTCTTTCCAGATCCATTTGATATTTACGAGCAAGGTTCATTTGTTGAAACTCATCAAAAAGCAAATCATCATACAATGAACCGGAAACTATTATTTCCATCTTATTTCCTGTTCTTAAAGCGTTTGCATAATTTTTATTGTAAAGAACAAGTCTCTGTCTGGTATCTTTTACCTGTGTCAAAGCCATTTTGTAGTTGTAATACGAGTTAATTATCTGGTCCTGCAGTGCTTCAATCATTCCTGCCAGCTCGATTAGCTCTGTATCGGTTAATGGAACTTCTTTAGGGTTATTATTTTTTGCAATATAGTTATTAGCAAGACGGCCTGTTGCATAAGCAGCTGATTGAACCATATAATCAGCTCCGAACATTGCCGGTATAAATGAAGCACCGTTAACAAGTGCGGATACCGATTTTGCCAGGACAGACGAGTGATATCTTTGCTGCTCAGGAGGAATTGAAAGTTTTTTCATTGCAAATTTAATTATGCTGTTATTTTCTATAGTCGCTTTCCAGAGCATATCAATATCTTCAATATCTTTTTGCTGCTGTAGTTTTACTATTTCTTGTATGGCTTTATCCTCGTTAAGGGTAAGCTCTTTTGTGTCTTTATTTACTTTTGGTGTGTATTCTATTTTTTGTTCAGCAGCATTTTTCAGACTTATTTCACCGGCAAAAGAACAGCCTGTTAATGATAAAAATATAAAAATTACAGCAATTAACATTTTCATATACTTACTTTATAACACATAATAAAGGTGAAGAAAATTTAAAAATTGTATTGTAAAATAAAGTGTAAACAGGAGGTCTAAAATGGATGATAAAATTTTAAAAGAAATAGCTTTGGAATACTCTGTCATTGATACTATTAAGGCTGTTGTCCTTTCAGGTTCCAGAACATCTAATCAGAATGATATGCTTTCTGATTATGACATTTACATCTATTCTGAAAAAGAAATTCCTGTAGATTTTCGTACTAAACTAGCTGAAAATTATGCTTTTAAATATGAGATTGATAATCGCTATTTTGAAACAGGTGATGAATGGATATTAAAAGATAACAAGACCGGATTAGATTTTATGTTCAGAAATACGGATTGGATATCGGGTTGTATAGATAATGTATACTGTAAACATTTTGCTTCAAACGGGTATTCAACATGTTTTTTGCATAATGTTTATACTTCCAAAATACTTTTTGACAGAAATAACTGGTTTTTGGATTTGAAAAATAAGATTTCAAAAGGGTATCCGGAAGAATTAAAAAACAATATAATCAAGCGTAATTTAATGCTGCTTTGCGACAAACAGTCTGCTTCATATCTTCATCAGATTGAATTCGCACTAAAAAGAGATGATACAGTTAGTGTAAATCATCGTATTACTGCATTTTTAGCAAGTTATTTTGATATAATTTTTGCACTTAATGAAATTTTTCACCCAGGAGAAAAAAGAATGATTAAGTATGCACAAAATCATTGTAAAATTTTGCCTGATAAGTTTGAAGAAAATATAAGAAAACTGCTTTCAGTTCCGGATAACCAAAAATTGGTTATATTGAATGATATTATTGTTAATCTGAAAAAAATATTACCTGACAACTTTGTCTGATTGTTGAATAAAAAAGTTTATGAACCCGAACAAAATTGGTAATATTATTGAATTAAGGGGGGACTTTATGGACGACAACAAAGAACGTAATGAACAAGATTACGAAAAACATTACCATTCATCAAAAACTGATTATATGTTGAAGCTTGCATTGGTACTGCTTGCTGTTTTTCTTGCTTGTTATCTTGCCGTTTATTATGTGTTAGATCAGATGAGACATGCTTATTACATCCCGTCTGCACCAATTGAAAATATTGACAGGATTATGAGAGAACAAGACAGAATGTTTAACGAAATGAGTGCTTTTCCTATGCATAATTCTGCAATGATGGCACTTAAGAGCCCTGTCGAAACTTACAAAGATGATGCAACTGACAGTTATAAAATGATTGTTAACCTAAAACCGTTTGATAACAATCCCAAAAATGTAGAATTAACTGTTGACGGAAATCAGATAAAAATTAAAGCAGCCAGCGAAAAAAACAAACACAATTCCGAAAAGTTGTATGCTTTTTCCCAGAGTTTTGTACTGCCGGACAAAATTGATGAAAGCAAAATAACAAAAGAAAAAATAAAAAACAAATATATAATAACACTGCCGATAGATGATTAAATAGTAATTTTCAAATAAAAAACAGTCTTTTGAAAAAATCAAAAGACTGTTTTTATCAAATATTTTTATCAAATATTGATTACTTGTCGTCTAGTGCAGCAACTCCGGGTAGTACTTTACCTTCGATAAATTCCAATGAAGCACCGCCGCCTGTAGAAACGTGAGTGAAGTCTTCTGCTTTGCAGAACTGTTTAGCAGCAGAAACAGAATCACCGCCGCCGATAACAGAAACAGCACCGTTTTTAGTAGCTTCGACAATTGCTTTTAATACAGCCTTTGTGCCTTCTGCAAATACAGGATTTTCAAAAGCACCAACAGGGCCATTCATCAAAATAGTTTTGGAATTTTTGATAACATCAGCAAAAGCTTTTTGAGTTTCAGGGCCTGCATCTACACCTTCAAAACCGTCAGGTATCTGATCGACAGGAACAACTTTGTTTGTACCCTTGCCTGAAAAATCGTCTGCAGCAAGAACATCAGTTGCCATAACGATTTTTACACCTTTGTCAGCAGCTTTCTTTTCAATAGCTTTTGCTACATCCATCTGGTCATCTTCACAGATAGAGTTACCGATTTTACCGCCGTTAGCTTTTACAAATGTGTAAGCCATACCGCCGCCGATAATCAAGTTATCAACTTTATCGATCAAGTTTTCCAAAACACCGATTTTAGAAGACACTTTAGCACCACCAACAACTGCAGTGAACGGTCTTACAGGATTATCCAATGCTTGAGAAAGGCATCTGATTTCTTTTTCCATCAACAAACCTGAAACAGCAGGTTTCAATACTTTTGCAAGTTTTGCAGTTGATGTATGATTTCTGTGTGCAGCGCCAAATGCGTCATTTACATAGAAGTCACCTAATTTTGCAAGTTCGTTAGCAAAAGTCATATCATCGTCTTTTGCTTCTTCTGCTTTATAGAATCTTATGTTTTCAAGTAAAGCAACTTGTCCGTCTTTCAAAGCTTCAAGTTCTTTGTCTGCGCCTTCGCCTACAGGTGATTTTACAAACAATACATCTTCACCCAATACTTTAGAAAGATATTTTGCAACAGGTTCCAACGAAAATTCATCAACTTTCCATTCGCCTTTTGGTCTTCCAAGGTGAGCCATAAGAATAATTTTTGCACCTTTATCTTTCAAAAATTGAACTGTCGGCAGAATTGCTCTAATTCTTGTGTCATCTGTAACATTTTTGTTTTCGTCCATCGGAACATTAACGTCTACACGAACAAGAGCTCTTTTACCTTTAATGTCTCCTAAATCATGAACTGATTTTTTCATAATACACCTCTTCTTATATACTATCCGTACATTACAAGTATATTTTCGTAAAAACATGACAAATAGTAAAGTCAAAAATTGAATATAATCATGTGTACGAATTGACAAAAAAACATGTTTCTAACTATAATCAAAATGTGATTTGCTTTTAATCACAAATTTATTTACTGCATTTTAGATAAAGTAATTCTGTCTGCCTTTTTGCGGCAGAATACACCGCTATGATTTGCGGTGCAGGTTTTGTGCAATTTTTGTGTGTAATAAAAAGGGGATATAAAAATGTGTGCAATTAAAAAAATTTCTTTCTCGGGTGAAAGTCTGCTAAAAAGCGGATTTAATCAAAACTTGGTGCAGACTCCGGCTGCACAGCCTCAGAACAGCTATACCAATAAAAATTATACCAACAACACTGACATTAAAAACGTGAAAAATGCATTTTATGTCACTTCAGCCGTTGCTTTAGCTTCTCTTGGGGTTGCAGGGATAGCATTAAGAAAAAATTTAAAATCGACAAAGACTGTTACTAAGGCTCTTACAAAACTGAATAGCCAGATGCAAAGTTTTTCATCCAGAATAGAAAATGTACAAAACGGTGTGAACAAAAACATTAACGATTTGAAAGGTGAAATAAAAAATGCAGCTGCAAATTCCGAAAATTCTGTAAAAAATATAAACTACAGGATAGACAGCCTTCCAAAGCCGAATTTTGAAGTACCCGGAATTTATCAAACAAGAAAAGTTAACGTATTCGGTGTTGAAATGAACCTTGGCACAATTGTCAGCGAAATAACCGGTAAAGTAGAAGAACAGATGCGAAATACCCTAAGAACGGAATCAACAAAACGTATTTTCGGACTTGTTGAACGGAATAATACTCCACCGAGATTTTCTATAGTAAGAATGCCCACCTCCGAGCTTGTTCCTTTTAGCAAAGCAGGCGGTATGGCCGTTGTACCGAAAGATATTGCTTCAAACCTTGCTGCAGTTCTAAATGGCCGCCAAAATGGTGCAATGATACTTGATACACCTCTTTATACAGGTCAGGTGGCACAAAACCAATTTTATTCAAAAGTCGCAAAAATTTCTCCGACAACAGGGAAATTTGAGGGGCAATATGAGTATGTACGAAAAATAATTGATCCCAAGGGCACAAAAACAGAAATTCTTGCGACCCTGAATAAAGTACAGGAAATGACTATACCTATACATACAGAAAAAAATATTATACAGGAAAAAGTCAATGTTTATATAACAGATTTGATGGAAGCTCCTGTCGATTACAAAACACTTAGAAACAGGCTTTCAAAAGATATAAGAAAACAGGTTGCCAAAGCGTTGAAAGACGGACAGGTATATGAAACTGATTTTGTTAAAATCTTTCAAAACCAGGAAACAAAAGAAATAGAGGCATATGGAAAATACAGAACAGTGTTCTATGATTCAAAGAAGTTTGACCTTTCAGCCCGTAAACTTAACGAAGGTGAGAAATTTAATTTATACAGAAATGATACGCTATCTTCAGGTGAAACAGAAAGAATGACCTACTTCTCAAAATTCTTTACAGAACAACTGTATAGAAGTGATGAAAGTGAATTCGTTTTAAAAGCATTGGATAAAGTTGATGAAGCCGGAAATGTCATAATAAACCCTAAAACAAAATTACCTCAGAAAGACTATATTAAATTATCTGCAGATGCAATAATTGGAAATGATTGGCATACAGGGCCTATCTCAGCTATTTTGCGTCAGCTTACGACTGTAAAAAAATATTACGGTATGGATCCTCAAAAGGCTGACAAAATACAAAATCTTCCGATTATGACTATACTTCACAATGTTGAATACAAAGGAAGTGTGGGATTTAGTCAGGAAAGAATGTTTAATATTATGTTTGGTGAACACGCAGCTAAAATTGTCGAAAATGCATATATGCCTGACACAGCTGTTGTAAATGATTTACCCGGACTTCCTCAATATTTGTGGAATGCAATGATGACTGGCAAAGACGTAAATCCGCAAATGATGGCTGCAAGTTATTCTGATATATTAATCCCTGTTTCTGAACAATATTCAAAAGATATTGCAACTCATAGCGGATTTGGCGGAAGTGTACACGATATTTTCAAAATGAGAGCCAGAATGTTTGAATTTGAAAATCTTGACCACGTAAAAAGTATTGTGCACAAACTTAAGTTAAATACGGCTGCAGTAACAGATAAGAAGACTTTGATTGGAATAAACAACGGATGTGATACTTCAAATAATATTTTATCTTCAAAAGTTGCAAGAACAATGGAAAAGGATTTGCAATTGCCGGAAAATTCAATAATTCCTTATTCAAAGGATGTCGATATACTTGAATGGCATAATCATAATAAAGAGGTATATCTGGTTAATAAAGTTGTAAAAGAAGTTGAGCTTGCCAAAAATTCTGCAGGAAAAGACAACCCGATGAAATTATACATGCCTGAACAAACAGATTTAACCGGTGTTACAGCAAACACTCCTGTTTATGCTCTTGCCGGAAGGATTGAAGATCAAAAAGGTGTTGATATCTATGCAAAAGCAATACTTGAATTTTACAAAAATTACAAAGGAAAAAACTATCCGGTATTCTATATTCAAGGTATCGGCGCAGATCCAAAATATATGAATTTCTTCCTTGATGCTAAAAAGGAACTTGCAAAAACAAATCCTGAAGCAGCAAAAAGGTTGGTGGCCGCAAGCCTTTTCTCTGAACCGGGCAGATACAACGGCTGCAAAATGATGGCAGACTTTACTCCAATGCCCAGCTGGTTTGAGCCTTTTGGCCTTGTTCATAAAGAAAATGCCAAATTTAACGGTTCTATCCCGGTAATTAACGAAGTCGGAGGCTTAACTGCAAATCTAACCGATGAATTAAATGCCCTGTTTGTAAAATATCAGCATAGATTTGATTCAAGCATTGATGCAGTAAAAATCAACGGAGAAAATTTAGGTAAAATATTTATGAAAGCTTCAGAAATTTTTGAAGATAAAACGCGTTTTGCGAAAATGCTGAAATCATCAATAGAAACTGATCACGGCTGGCTCGTTAAAAATGGCCCGATTGATAAGTATCTGGATGTACTTTCTGAATTTAAGGTTATTAATCCAAGCTAATTCAACAAGTATACAAAATAAAAAACACCTGATAAAATTAATTATCAGGTGTTTTTTTTATATCAGTTATTAAGCAATAACATGTTCTTTTTCTTGTTCTTTTGAACCTCTAACAGATGCAACAGCTTCAACAATTGCACTTGCGGCTGCAATCATTTCTATATCAGAGCCCAATTTATTTACGCAAGAACCAACACCAACAGCAGATGCACCTGCAGCCAATGCCATTGCGACAGTAGTTGTTGTCAAGCCTGATGCAGTCATAACAGGTATATCAACATTTCTTGAAAGTTCAATAGTGTTTGCTATAGAAACCTGAGCTGTTTCCAAAAGGCCTCTGGCTCCTGCAGATTGTGTTTCAACAGTAGCTGCACCTTCTGTCTGGATTAAATCGATATTAAGTGCTTCTAACTCTCTTGCAAGTTCAATTTGAGACTCTATTGAAATGTGCCCCGGAACAGTAACGCAAACAAATACATCAGAGCCGTCAATCAATGCCAGTGTTTCTTTTACGATATCAAGAATTTCATCAGCTGACATTCTCATACCTTTTTTGTAAAGAGCATCAAAGTTGCCGATTTCAATAGCATCAGCACCTGCATTTACAGCCATAGCAAGATCCTGAGGAACTATTGATGAAACAAAAACAGGCAATGTAGTTGTTTCTTTAGCCATTTTGATGATTTCTTCACTTGCTGCTACATCAACTGCGCTGGCACCGGCTTTGTCGGCAGCAATTACAACATTTTTTACTCTGTTGATATCGAAATTATCAATACCTGCAATGATTTTTACAGCTCTTTTAGCTTCCAAATCTCTTTTGAATGAGTCTATTCTTTTCATCTTAAAAACCTTTCTTTATTTTATTCATCACTGTCATTATTTTCTTTATTTATACCATCTAACATACTCTGCTGTATAGAGTTATCAGGTATTTCTGTTTGCGAAGTGTTACATTCCTGTTTGTCATCCTCATCAGAATCAGGGTCAACTATTTTATTTATAGTACAAACCATATCACCTTCAGAGAGATTTTGAATTCTCACACCTGTCGCAGGTCTGCCCTGACGGGAGATGCAGTCTGCTTTGATTCTGGAAACTACACCGTTTTGAGTAACAACCATGATTTCGTCATTTTCTTCGACTATTGTTAAAGCAACAAGTCTTGAGGAAGAAGATTTGAACTTGGTAGCAATCAACCCGATGCCGCCTCTGTTTTGCGGCCTGAATTCTGATAGTTTAGATCTTTTTCCAAATCCGTCAGATGTAACAACAAGAAGGTCTGCATCGTAATTTCTCGGAACAATATCACAACCGATGAGGTTGTCGCCTGTTCTCAATTTCATTGAATTTACACCTCTTGCGCTTCTGCCGAGCGGTCTTAAATCATTAATCGGGAATCTTATAGCCATACCGCATGAGGTACCGATTATTACTTCATCATTGTCCTGAGCCTGTTTTACCCAGCAGAGTCTGTCACCTTCTTCAAGGCCGATTGCGATTATGCCGCTTTTTCTGATATTTTCAAAGTTGTCAAGCGCAATTCTTTTAATGTAGCCTTTCTGTGTAAGCATAATGAGATTAGATGCTGATTTGAAATCACTGACCGGAACAACCGCTGTAATCTGTTCATCCTGCTCAAGCGGCAGCACATTGATAATCGGCAGCCCTTTTGCTTGTCTTCCGCCTTCCGGAAATTCGTATACATTGAGACTGTACACTGTTCCCTTTGACGAGAAGAATAATACTTTGTCATGCATCATTGCAGTAAAGAACTGTTCAACATCATCATCTTCTTTAGTCTTTATGCCGCCTTTGCCTCTTGTCGCACGGTTCTGACGCTCAAATGTATCAAGGGCAATTCTTTTTAAATAGCCCTGTCGTGTAATAAATACTGCCATAGGAACATTTGGAGTCAAGTCTTCGATTGTCATTTCATCAGCTTCAGGAACAATTTGAGTTCTTCTGTCATCGCCGTATTTTTCTTTATCTTCAAGTAATTCTTCTTTGATGATATTCAAAACTTTTTGTCTGTCAGCAAGAATAGCTTCATATTCAGCGATTTTCTTTTTCAAATCATCGTATTCGGCTTTGATTTTGTCTTGTTCCAAACCTGTCAAACGTCTCAATTGCATTTCGAGGATAGCGTTTGCCTGATCTGCATCAAGACCGAAGCGACTCATTAAACCTGTTCTTGCTTCGTCTGTAGTTTTAGATTTTTTGATTAACTCAATTACTTCATCAAGGCTTCCGAGGGCAATAATCAAACCTTCCAATATATGTGCTCTGATTTTTGCTTTTTTGAGGAAGAAAATTGTTCGTCTGGTAACAACTTCAACCCTGTGCTCAACGAATTCATTTAATACTTCGTAAAGGTTCATCAATCTAGGCTGTTTACCAACAAGAGCAACCATATTGACACCGAATGTTGTACTAAGCTGTGTATACTTAAACAAGTTGTTTTTGACAACCTCAGGTTTTGCATCACGTTTGAGTTCAATTACAATTCTCATACCGTCACGATCGGATTCATCTCTCAAATCGGAAATACCGTCAATTTTTTTGTCACGAACAAGCTCTGCAATTTTTTCAATAAGCATAGCTTTGTTAACCTGATAAGGGATTTCAGTAACAATTATTGCTGTTCTTCCTTGTCTTCCGCCGCCTCCGGGTATTTCTTCTATCTGAGCTACGGCTCTCATTTTGATAGAGCCTCTTCCTGTCATATATGCCTGTTTAATATCATGCAGACCTACAATAGTAGCAGCTGTCGGGAAATCCGGGCCTTTGATGTGTTCCATCAGCCCTTCTACAGTTATTTCCGGATTATCTATCAATGCAACTGTTCCATCCACAATTTCACACAAATTGTGCGGAGGAATGTTTGTTGCCATACCTACGGCAATACCGGATACTCCGTTCAATAGCAGCATTGGGAGTCTGACAGGCAGTACTGAAGGTTCCTGTAAAGAACCGTCAAAGTTCGGGTTAAAATCAACAGTCTCACAATCAATGTCAGCAAGCATAGACTGTGTGATTTTGTGCATTCTGGCTTCTGTATAACGCATAGCTGCAGCAGAATCACCATCTACTGAACCGAAGTTTCCATGACCGTCAATTGTTTGATATCTGGTAGAAAAATCCTGAGCCATACGGACGAGTGATTCATATACAGCAGAATCACCATGCGGATGGTATTTACCTAAAACTTCACCGACAATTCTCGCACTTTTTTTGAACGGTTTATCCGGTGTCATTCCGAGTTCATTCATTGCAAACAAAATACGTCTGTGTACCGGCTTAAGACCGTCTCTGACATCAGGCAATGCACGTCCCACAATTACCGACATAGCATAATCTATGTAAGAACGTTTCATCTCATCTCTTATATTAACCGGTACTATTTTTCCATCTTCAAATAAATTCTGCTGGCTCAATTCTCCACCCCTAATCTAGTATATCCATATCAAAATTCTAGCATAAACAAACATCTGTGCAAATATTTTAAACTTTTGACTTTTCTGGTTTTATATTGCTCTGTTTTGTATTTTCACGGTATTTTGTATATTTATTTGTTAAATATTTGAATTTGTTAAATAAAAACATTGAAAATATTACTATACCTGTAGATTTTAAAGAAATTCGTTTAATAAATGAGCGTTTCTGTTGTTTTGTCAGTTTTTTTATGTATTTGTAGAGTTCTTCTTCATATCCGGGGGTAACTGATTTTTTCTTAATCATTTTATTTCTGTCAAAATCATAGAAATCTGACATTATATCTGAAACTTTGCTTCTAAATTCAAGCAAAACTTCTTTTGCATTAAGTCTTTCATTGCCTCTGTTCATTATGACATCTTCAAGATTTGGATTATTTAAAAGAGTTGTAAATGATATTTTTCCGTTAACAGGAAGATTTGAAAGATAAATTCTGTGCAGATTTTTAAATTCCTCCGGAGCTTTTTCAGGCTGCTCATAAATATAATCACAAATTTTGTTCAAAAATTTATTCGTAAATTTTCCATTATGCGTAACCTGTTTACCGGATAAAGCCCATGCTGCGGCAGCAGAAGCAATGGGGACTGTTATTGCTGTTTTAAGCATATTAATATAATCTTTTTCACGTTGTTTCCTGTTAATTTTAATATTATCTGCTTTATCAAGTTGTTTTTGAAGATAATTTACAATTATTACACTTATTGGAATAAAGAAATATGTCGAAAAGCAGGTTATATAACTTCTTTTTATATTTTTAAATACTTTTTTAGAGACATTACCGGTTTTTAGCTCTTTTTTTAAAAATTTTAATCCGTATGTAGATGCTCCGAATTCCGTGATTAATTCAGGAGAAAATGCTGCAATTGGAATTATATACGGGTTTTTTATTAAAAATTTCCCGAGTTTATTTGGTTCAGGCTTTTGGGTTTCTTTATTTATTTTGTTTTTATCTTTGTTATTTTTATTGTCTTTATGTTTGTCTAATCTCTTTGAATGTTTTGCTGCTGTGCCCATAGAAATTGCATTGAGAAGAATTGCAATATTTCCATACTGACCGCGTCCGTTTTGTAAAAGACTCAACAGACTTGTGTTATTCTCTATTACTGCGTGACCGAGTTCATGAAACAGAGCGCTTTTTTGTTTTTCTCCGACAACAACACGATTACCCTGAGGTGTGTAGTAAGCATCATCTCCTCTGGTAATAAAAATTTTCACTTTGTCTTGAAGATTGTGCTCTTTTCTCATTTTTACCGCCAAATCTTCGAATCTGTCAAAGTCTTTTATTTTTGCAGTAAATTTCTTATCCAGAAAATTTATTAAAAATTTTCCGTTTACATATCTCTGTAAAAGCATTATTCCAAAACTGAAAGCAACAATAGAAAAAATAATATCAAGTGTTCCGCTCATAAGCGCTCCCATAAGAGCTGCAGAGGAGGAGGTTAATGATTTAACACCTGATATATATTCTTTTTTGTCACTTTTTGGGATTTCTTGATAAGCTATAACCAGTTCTTTTAAACTTTTTGTTTTTTTTAATTTTTTATTTGGTGTTGTTTTATTAATATCAACTGCGTCAGAGTTTTTGTAAGTTGTGATTTTATCAGCAGATGATATTTTTTCAGACGCAGCAATACCGGTGTTCTGTTGACTATTATATGTTTGAGGTACAGAAAACTGAGAAAAAACTGAACTATTATTAAAATTTTGCTGCTGATTTTGTATTTGCATGTATTTAGATTATTATAAACCAAACATATTTGCATAAAGTATAAACAAACAAAATTTTGCGCTTTAGTTTTTAATTATCTAAATATTTGTTTATAAAACCAAGTATTTTTGTACCAAAATCTTTTTTATTATCCGATTTATCCAAGTTTTCCATAACATCAGTTTCTGCATCGTAATTCGAGCTGTAAATACTCGATGATTTTTCATAACCATATTGAGATATATTCAAGATAGGTTCAGAATCTCTTGGAATATAAACACCTCTGGTCTTGCTGACATAATTGTATTTTGCAAACGGATTGTAATAGTTTGCCGGATTTATCATATTACCTGTATTCATATTTTGAGTTTAATAATGATTTTTTACAGGTCAAACTCAGCGTATAAATTATTAGTATTTATTTACAAAACTTAAAATTTAATTTATAATTAAAAAATGGAAGAATTAAATTTAAAATGTTATGCACATCTGGGTGATGCAGTATATGAGCTTTTTGTTAGGGAAAAGGTTATTTACCTTACATCCAGTTTATCAAAAATGCATAAGATAAATACAAAACTTGTCAGAGCATCTTTTCAATGTGAGCTTTTAGATATACTTGAACCGCATTTGACAGAAAAGGAAAATGATTTGATAAGAAGAGGACGCAACCTTCCGACGTCTTCTGCTCGTCGTTCAAATCAGGCTCTTCATCGTATGGCTACAGGTTTTGAAGTCCTTGTCGGTTATTTGCATATCCATGACAGAGAAAGGCTGCTTAAGCTTTTTAAAATAATTTCTGATTATATAAATTCTAAAGACCATATAATTGACGATTAATTATATTATTATTTTTCTCTTGAATAAAATTTTATAATCGGCATTTTTGTTGTTTGATGTGTCGTTATGATTGTTATATCAGTTATTGCTTTGTTCAACAGCCAGGACGGATAGTTGTCTGTCGGAACAAGTATTTTGTTTGTTTTGCTTTGAAATTTTTGTATGGCATCACTTCCATTGATTTTTATCAAATAATCAACAGGAGTGCTGTATGATGTATAAGGAATTTCAAAATATAACAGAACAAGTTCGGCTCCGTTGACAGGTGAAGCAAAATGAATATTATAAATCATTCCGCTTTGTGTTGTATAAACTTGTAGAGAATATTTGTAATTTAAAAACTTCACAGGCAGCCTGTGTATTGAAGAGCCCCAGGCATCAGGAAGATATTTTAAATCACTGACAGATAAATATTTGTCGAGTAAATTTTTTTCTTCATCACTAAAAACATGTAATTGTTTTTGTCTGACAAGAGCAGCATTACCTATTTCATCGGCTTCTAATTTGTAATATCCGTCAAGAAGAAAATATCTGTATATTGGATTTATTCTTAAAGACGGGCTTACTTCATCAAGACGGAAGTTGAAATCGTTTATAAATACAACTTTGGGTTTTGATTTTTTTATGATTGATAGAGCTTGCTTTGCCTGTTTAGTTGAAACAATATTATAGTAGGCAACATACGGTGTAAGCATTGGTTTATCAAGTATGTAATACAGGAGACCCTTGTATGTCATATCATAAAAACTGTCCCCTTTTTCAAGATATTTACTGCAAAAATTGTACATTTCACTAAATGCAATATTTTCTTTATCCATTAAATCAAGCCGGCCTATCATTGGAAGCTTGTTATCTGGTGTTTCTTTATTTATATAATTTATTTTTGAAAGTTCTGTAATTTTAAATAAGCTTATTGCAAAAAATACTATGATGAATGCAGCTGAAATAGATTTTAATTTCTCTGTATGAGTATTTTTTTTGTAAAAGAGATATGGAACAATAATGAAAAGAAAGGTGTATGACAAGAACATAAGTCTTGTGAAAGAATCAAAGTCTATTCTGCCGATTGTATAATTCATTGATACAAGAGTAAGAATTATACAAAAAGCCAGAGCAAATATGTAAGGATAGTTCTTCTTTGATTGCTGCTTATTCAAAAATTCTTTTGAAAGAAGAATAATCATTGCCGGAAGTATTATTATTGCAAAAAACCTCATTGCAAAAAATATAAAATTGTTTTTTATCAAAGGGAAAGGTGTTGAAAAGCTATAAATATTTGACTGTGTATAAAAAAATGCTTGTTTTATAAAGTAATAGATATCTTTTCCTGCGCAAAAAGAAATTACCAGTACTGACAAAATCAAGATTGATGAATACAAAACAAAACTCTGTTTATCTCTGCCAGTTTTTACAAAATTAATTAATTGATATACAAAAAACGGTATTCCGGCAGCAACCCAGAATATTCCCATTGTGGTCCACAATGAAGCGTACAAAAACGAAAGAATTATAAAAATTAGCAAAGACAAAAACGGTCTGTTAAATATCTGATTTTTTAATAATAAAAGATAGGATAGTAAATAAACAGAAAACATTGTTATCAATATATTTTGGTTTACAAATGAAATAAGAGGAAGGATGATTAAAGCGCTTGTTCCAAAGATAAACGAACATAGAATATATGCCAGAAATAAGAGAATATTTTGTAAAAAAACTTTTCCAAGAAAATATGAATAAAGAGTATTTTCGCCAAAAAAGTGAGCTCCTATCCAGCTTTCAAGAATATCTCTGTATCCATGTACAAGCATTATATCTTTGTAATATTCCATATGGAACTTAGAATGAGAAAAATATGCAACTATGTGTTCTGCTTCGTGGTGTGGATCTATGAATATCTGATTAAAATCATAATAACTACCAAAAATTATTAATATTAAAGGGGCGATAGCAAATTTAGAGAAATAAATTTTTCCGCTATCATTATCATTGTATTTTTTTATGTTTTTATTCAAATCATATATTCCGAGCCCAATAAGCCCGATAATAAAAAGAAGTACAACAGGATAAAAACTAAAATCAACGGGATAAAACTTAAAATATCCCAAAAGACAAATGTATTGCAAAGGATACAATACTTTCTTAGAAATACAGTTCTCTTGGAATAATAAACCACAGTCAGTTTTTTGAAGATAATTTTTTATCAGCTTATATAAAATAAGCATCAAAAAGAATAATAATACATATCCGGCAATAAATATAAAATCAAAATGTTTATTGTAATTTCTAAAAATTGTATCCCCGACATAAAAGTCTGATAAACAAGAATAACCGGGAATTTTAACAAAATTAAAAATCCCGATTGCTATGCTTATTGATAATATTGTGTTTAAAATATAATCTGTTATATTCAAATCAGAATATAAATTCTTTAAAAATTTCATTTCTGAATTATAAATATAAATTTTGCTAATTTCAAGCTATGAAATTTGTACCAAATCTTGTTGCTCCGAGAAAAACACACTCTTTGAGCATTGATTCCATAGAATGATGAATTTTTCTTCCGGGCTTTTTCTGAGCCAGTTCGATGCCTTCTTTGGTATCTTGATATTGTGCTGCTATAGATAATGTATAATTTGCAAATGGATTGTTTGAAACGGTGAATGTCATGGTATTTTTTCTCTCTCTTAGTCTAGTAGTGCCTGATAAATTTTTGTATTTTAATAAACTTAGTTATAGGTATTATGTTTTATTTATTATTTATTTTCTTATTGTCCGTATTTGAAAGTGTTTGTAACGTTTTTGTCGATACATTTTTCCCAGCTTTCCTGCTGAGTTGAATAAGTTTGCTGCTGAGTTTCTATTTGTCTTTTCTGAACTTCTAGTGACTGCTCTTTTGTTTGAATTGCTCTCAATTGCGCTTCATATTTAGAATTGAAAGCCGCACTGTTAACAAATTCAATTGCTTCGTCAGTTACCTGGCCTTCTTCATCCTGATGATCAGCCATATATGCCTGACACATTGCATTTTGTGTTTCTATAACCTGCTGTGATTGTCTTGCAAGGTTCATTAATTCATTTGATATCAATTGCAATCTATATTCGCAATTGGATTTTACATCCTGTGTCATTAAAGTTGTTAATTGTGAAATTACAAAGCCCATCTCTTAATCCTCTTTTTCTTATTTACTTCTTGTATATATATAAAGTAAAATAGTATATAAAAATTGCCATTTTGGTATATACTTTGTGTTACAAAACTTAATATTATAATATGTAATAGCTCTAAAATTCAACAATATTACGATTTTAATTTTTTTTGTAAAGTATATACTCTGCATGAAATTTTGGTTTGTTTTATAATTTTGTAGTAGAAATTTAAGGGGATGAAAAATGGAAAATACAGTCGTCATAGGTGCACAATGGGGCGATGAAGGAAAAGCAAAGATTACGGATTTGCTGGCACAAAATGCTGATATTATTATTCGCTATCAGGGTGGATGTAATGCCGGTCATACTGTTGTTGCAGATGGTAAAACTTTTAAATTCCATCTTATTCCTTCAGGAATTTTATATAAAAACAAACTTTGCTTTATAGGAGCAGGTACTGTTATTTATCCTGAAGTTTTAAAACAAGAAATAGAGGATTTAAAAAAAGACAACATTGACCTTTCTGGATTAAAAATTTCTCCTCTTGCTTCAATTACAATGCCATACCATATAGACATTGACGGATACAGTGAAGACACAGCTAAAGGTGATGCGAAAATAGGAACAACTAAAAAAGGCATAGGGCCTACATACACTGACAAAATATCCCGTCACGGTATAAAAGTTCAAGATTTATTTGATACTGAAGGCTTATCAAAAAAACTTGATAATATTCTGCCTCTAAAAAACAAAGAACTTACACAGGTTTACGGGCTAAAGTCATATTCTAAAGAAGCTATACTTTCTCTTTGTAAAGAATACGCAGAAATTATTCGTCCGTATTTGTGTAATGACTGGCAAAAGATATTTCACGATGTTATTAAAAATAAAAAATCAATTCTATTTGAGGGCGCACAAGGTGTTATGCTTGACATAGACTGGGGGACATATCCTTATGTAACAAGTTCAAATCCGGTTGCTGGAGGTGCTTGCACAGGCAGCGGTTTTGGACCTAATGTGATGAAAGAAATTATCGGAGTTTCAAAAGCCTACATAACAAGAGTCGGAGAAGGGCCTTTTGCTACAGAATTGAATGATGAAATAGGAGAAAAAATAAGAAATATCGGGCATGAATTCGGTACAACAACAGGCAGACCAAGACGTACAGGCTGGTTTGATGCTGTTGTTGCAAAATATGCAGTACTAGTCAGCGGTTTGACCTCAATGGCTCTTACGAAACTTGATGTTTTTGATTCTTTTGACAAAATAAAAGTTTGTACGGCATACATAGATAAAAGAGACGGTAAAATTTATGACTATTACCCTACCAATGTAAATATGCATGAATTTCTTGAACCTGTTTATGAAACTATGGATGGCTGGAATGAGGATATAAGCGGTATTAGAAATTATGAAAATCTTCCAGAAAATGCAAAGAAATACATTAACAGACTGGAGGAACTAATAGGAACAAGAATTTCTATAGTTAGCGTCGGGCCTGGCAGAGATCAAACTATATTCAGATAAATATGTATAGCAGGGTAATTGAAAATTTTCAAAAAAAATATGTTGACTCAAAAATATGTTCTTGATACATTAAATAAGCAAACCGAAACATAATGAAAATTAAATAAAAAATGCGTCTGTAGCTCAGCAGGTAGAGCACTCCCCTTTTAAGGGATAGGTCATGCGTTCGAATCGCATCAGACGCATTTTTTTTGTTTAAAAAAACTTTTAGAATGTAGTATATGCTTGTGTAATGTTATTGCATTATATTAGAAAAGTAGTCTATTGTTTTCTTCAAACCTTCAATAATATCTGTTTTTGGCTTCCAGCCAAGTTCTCTTTGGGCAACAGAAATATCCGGTTTTCTTTTCACCGGATCATCACCAGGTAGAGGCAAAAATTCTAATTTTGAATTTGAACCCGTTAATTCAAGTATTTTTTCAGCAAGATCAAGAACAGTACGTTCTGATGGATTTCCAAGATTTACAGGCCCTGTAAAATCTTGTTTGTTGTTCATCATTTTTATTATTCCATCCACAAGATCATCCACATAACAAAAACTTCTTGTTTGAGTACCATCCCCGTATATTGTAATATTTTCACCCTTCAGTGCCTGTGTAATACAATTGGAAACAACACGCCCGTCTTTTGGATCCATATTGGGACCGTAAGTATTGAATATACGAATAATTCTGGTTTTAACTCCATACTGCCTGTTATAATCAGTCATCAAAGTTTCAGCTGCTCGTTTGCCTTCATCATAGCAGCTTCTTATTCCTATTGGATTTACATTTCCCCAATAAGTTTCTTTTTGTGGGTGTTCAAGAGGGCTGCCATAAACTTCGGAAGTGGATGCTTGCAAGATTTTTGCATTATATTTTTTTGCAAGCTCAAGCATGTTTAATATTCCAAGAACAGATGTCTTTAATGTTTTTATCGCATCATATTGATAATGAACTGGACTGGCGGGGCAGGCTAGGTTGTATATTTCATCACATTCAATATCAACAGGCTCTATAATATCGTGTTCAAGAAGCTGAAAAGTTTCTTTTTTCTTGAGTTTTTCGATATTTTCATGCCTGCCTGTAAAAAAATTGTCCAGACAGATAACATTATCACCATTTTCTATCAATTTTTTACACAAATGACTGCCAATAAAACCGGCTCCGCCTGTAACTAATATTTTTTTCATTATTTTTTCCCTACACAGTGGTATTCAAAACCTTTTTCTTTTAACATTTCTTCGTTATATTGATTACGTCCGTCAAAAATCACAGGTTCATTGAGAGAAGATTTGATGATTTCAAAATCTGGATTTTGAAATTCATTCCATTCAGTCGCAAGAATAAGTGCATCTGCATTTTTCAATGCTTCGTACGGAGAATTGGCATAACTTATTTTATTTCCGAATATTTTTTTTGCAGTTTCCATGGCTTTCGGGTCAAATGCAGATATTGCTGCACCTGATTTTGTGAGTTCCTCAATAATATTTATTGAAGGAGCTTCTCTCATGTCATTTGTTTCTGGCTTAAATGCCAATCCCCAGAGCGCAAAGTGTTTGTTTTTGATATTCCCTTTATATCTTTTTAGAATTTTGTTTATAAAAATATAACGTTGTCTTAAATTAATATTATCAGTCGCAGTTAATATTTCAGCACTGTATCCGTTATTCTTTGCAACTGAAATAAGTGCTTTTACATCTTTTGGAAAACAAGAACCACCATATCCTAACCCTGCGAACAAGAATTTTTTGCCTATTCTCTTATCAGCACACATTCCTCTTCTCACCATTTCTGCATTTGCACCGACACATTCACATATGTTTGCTATTTCATTTGCATAAGAAATTTTTAATGCAAGAAAAGCATTTGATGCATATTTTGTCATTTCAGCAGATTTTATATCCATTTGTATGATAGGATTTCCTGTCCTTAAAAAAGAAGAGTAGATTTCATCCATTATTTTGAAAGCTTTTGATGAATTGGCTCCTATGATAACTCTGTCCGGATGAAGAAAGTCCTGTACTGCCGCACCTTGTTTTAAGAATTCAGGGTTTGAAACAACATCAAATTCAAAGGCGGTATGTTTTTTTATTATTTCAGCAATTTTTTCACAAGTTCCTATAGGAACCGTAGATTTATTTACAACAACTTTGTAATTGTTCATTGACTTGGCTATGCTTTCAGCAACATCGAAAACTGCGGACAAATCTGCTGAGCCGTCTTTTTTAGGCGGTGTTCCAACAGCAATAAAGCATACATCACTATTTTTTACTGCATCATCAATATTGCTTGAAAAACTTAGCCTGTTTTCCTTTAAATTCTCAAGAATAAGAGTTTCTAATCCAGGTTCATAAATTGGAATTATTCCTTTCTCAAGTAATTTAAGCTTCTGTTCATTTTTGTCTACGCATATAACGGTGTTTCCCATTTCTGCAAGGCATGTTCCTGCAACAAGCCCGACATATCCTGTCCCGATAACACAAAGTTTCATTAATTCCTCCAAATCTTTATATAATATTAACACAAAACAGTTGTTTTTTAAAAATGAGTTGTGTATTCTGAAAACTATTGAAGAAAAAGAAGAGGTTTATTTATGAAAGTAGTTATAATAGGCGGAGGTGCATGCGGCGCAAGTGCAGCTGCAAGACTTAGAAGATTGGATGATAAAGCGGAAATCCTAATTCTGGAAAAAACAAATGAGATTTCGATAGCAAACTGTGGTTTGCCGTATTATTGCTCCGATGTTATTGATAGTGAAGAGCAAATGCATGTTTCAAGTCCTCAAAAATTTAAAAATTTATTAAATGTAGATATAAAAATGGGAGCTGAGGTTACTGAAATTAACAGAAAAGAAAAGTTTGTGGTTGTTAATAACTCAGAAAAAATTAATTATGATAAGCTTATTCTTGCTCCCGGTGCAAAACCTTTTATCCCGAATATTTCGGGAATAAACAATCCTAAAATTTTTACTGTCAGAACTCTTGCTGACGCAGAAAAAATAAAACAGCATCTAAAGTCTACAAATGCTAGAAATGCTGTAGTTATTGGAGGTGGTTTTATCGGAATTGAAATGGCTGAAAACTTTGCAGAAATACCAAATCTGCAGACAACTCTCGTTGAATTGTCTTCGCACATACTGCCTCCTGTTGACAAAGAAACTGCTGCAATTGCCCAAAATGAGATTAGAAAACATAGTGTAAATCTGATTCTATCTGATGGAGTAAATCACTTTGAAGATAATCAAATTGTATTAAATTCAGGAAGGGCAATCCCATACGATATAGCAGTATTTGCAATAGGCGTAAAACCCGAAACCGGTTTAGCAAAAAGCTGTGGCCTTGAAATCGGTACAACAGGAGGCATTAGAGTAAATAAAAATATGCAAACATCAGATGCTGATATTTATGCAGGCGGTGATAGTGTGGAAGTTACTGATTTTGTGACAGGGTACAATACTTTAATACCACTTGCAGGGCCTGCAAACAGACAAGGACGAATAATTGCCGATAATATAGCAGGTTACTGCTCTGTTTATAAAAAAACAATTGGTTCTGCTGTAGTTAAAATTTTTGATTTAACAATAGCATCTGCCGGAAATAGTGAAGAGCAATTGAAATTAAAAAATGTACAGTACTTGAAAACATTTACTTACGGTTTTTCACACGCAAAATATTATCCGAATGCTACAAGAACAATGTATAAACTTCTTTTTAACCGAAATGGAGATATACTTGGCATTCAGGCTGCTGGCAAAGAGGGGGTTGAAAAAAGAGTTGATGTAATTGCCGTGGCAATGAGAAACGGGCTCAAAGTATGGGATTTAATTGACCTTGAGCTTTGCTATGCACCGCCTTACTCTTCAGCAAAAGACCCTGTCAATATTCTTGGAATGCATGCAGACAATATTTTGAAAGGTTTTATGAAGCCCGGATATTTTGAGGATATAGAAGATTCATTTCTTGTCGATGTGAGATCTCAGGAAGAATTTCAGAATGAAACAATTGAAGGCGCAGTTAATATTTTTACACCTGAATTGCGTATAAAATACAAAGAGCTTCCTGTTGACAGGAAAATAATGCTGTTTTGCAACACCGGTTTTCAAAGTTATGTTGCATCAAGAATACTGATACAAAAAGGTTTTGATAATGTATTCAGTCTTGCCGGCGGAATTGAGCTTTACAAAGAACTGATTAAAGATCAAGAAGCTAAAAAGCAATCTTTGTTAAACAAAGTATAACAGTAAAAATATGGTGAATATGCAATTATCTTTTTGCTTGTTTCCGTAATGTCTTTTTCATATTATTAATCATGAGTATGAAAATTAGACAGGGTGGTTTATGCACGAAATCATTGAACAAGCCGAAGCAAAAGTTCAGCAGTATTTTAGACGTGTTGATAAAATTAAAGAATATAATCAAGAAAAAGTTCTTTCAGCTTTCAGAAAATACAAAATAGGGCTGGAGCATTTTGCTACAGTCAGCGGATATGGGCATGATGATATGGGGAGAGAAGCTCTTGATAATGTTTTTGCTGATGTTTTTAAAACAGAATCCGCTGTTGTTCGCAATCATTTTGTTTCAGGAACACATGCAATTGCTTGTGCATTATTTGGAAATTTGAGATACGGTGAAAAGCTTATATCTGTTGTTGGTACACCTTATGACACAATGGAAGAAGTTATCGGGACAAGAGGAAATTATAGAGCATCATTAATGGGGCATGGGGTGTTATATGAAGAGATACCTCTTATAAATAATATGGATGTAGATTATGAAGCTCTGGAAAGAGCAATTGATAAAACCGTAAATATGGTTACAATTCAGCGCTCGAGAGGATATTCAACAAGAAAATCACTGAATATAGATGACACAAAAAAAATTATAGACATTGTTAAATCCAAAAACTCTGATTGTATTTGTTTTGTCGACAACTGTTATTGTGAATTTGTTGAAGAGAAAGAGCCGCTGGAAATTGGTGCAGATATAGTTGCCGGTTCTTTAATAAAAAATCCGGGCGGCGGCATTGTTGAAACAGGCGGATATATCGCAGGAAAACAAGAATATGTGGAACAGGCCGCTTACAGATTGACTGCGCCCGGCATCGGACCGGATGGAGGCGCTATGCTTAATCAAACAAGACTCATTTTTCAAGGTCTGTTTATGGCCCCATCAATTGTTTCTGAAGCTGTTAAAGGCTCAATTCTTGCTTCACAGGTTTTTGAAGATATAGGTTTTATCTCTACACCGAAACCGGAAACCCCGAGAACTGATTTAATTCAAACTATTGAATTTGGAAAACCTGAACCTCTTTTGGCATTTTGCAAGGCATTACAGCATAATTCGCCTATTGAATCTTATTTGACTCCTATCCCTGATGAAGTTCCCGGATATGATGACAAATTGATTATGGCTGGAGGCAGTTTTATTGAGGGGTCTACTATCGAACTATCAGCTGACGGGCCAATGAGACCTCCTTATGCGGCTTATATGCAGGGCGGTCTGAATTATGCCCATGTAAAAATTGCTCTCGATGGTGTATTAAAAGAGTTAGGTATTTAACAAAAAATTTAACAGTAAAAATCCTCTGATAAAAATCAGAGGATTTTATATTAAAAAGACCATTAGTTAGAAGCGTTTAATGTTTTTATGATGCTGTCAGAGATATCAACTGCACCGTAAAGAGTATTGTTGCTTGTTAAAATCAAAGCATAAACTCCTTTTTTTCCTTCTGTGTCAATTGCTTTTTTTACATCTTTTTCAAGAGTTTTCAAAGCAGCAATTTTGTCATTCTGGAGTTTATCCATCTTTGCTTTCAATTCTTTTGCATATTTGTCTTCAAGCTTTTTTCTTTCTGCGTCAGTTGTTGCAGCTACGACACTTTTTTGCGCATCAACAATAAATACTCTGATGTCAGCTTCACGCTGTTGGAATGTTTTATTAATTACTGCAGTCTTTTTGTAGCCTTTTAACACTTTGTCAAGGTCAACAGAAGCATATTTGTCGGCAGCAAATACCGGTGAAGCCAATGCAAGCAATGCAATAAGTGTGAATAATTTTTTCATCAAGTTCTCTCTTTTCTATCTTCATCTGTTTCTATTTTCAATAAGATTAGCATATTTTTTTTAATTAGTAAATAAAAAAGAAGCGGATATATATTTTATCCGCCTCTTTTTTTAGTATTTAAAAGAATCTTTTAAATTTTTGATAGCATCTTTTCTTTGCTGTTGTTTTTTCTGGTAAGCTTTTTTCTGAGCTTCCTGTTTCTTTTTGTAAGCTTCTTGTTTAGCTTGTTGTTGTTTTTTATATTCTTCTTGTTTTTTCTGCCATGCTTTTTTATCAGCTTCTCTTTTCTTTTGAGCTTCTTCCTGTTTTTTCTGATATTCATTTAACTTTGCATCTTGTCTTTTAATTGCAGCATCTCTTTTATTTTGGTAATCCTGCAAGAAGTTTGATGCAGCAAAAGAAGCACCTGTACTAAAGACAAAAGCTGCTGCGAGAAGAATAGTTGCTAATTTTTTCATAATAACCCTCCATTTTAGATAAAGATTATAGCAATATTTTTTTTAGTTATCAAGCTGAATTTTTCTATCTAATATATTTGGTAATCTTTTGCGAGTTGTGGCAAGATGAAATCTTGTCCATCCAGCCGGTAAAAACACAAAAAATCGGGATGATAGGCTATCGTAAGCGAAGAATGAGCGATACGAATAGCTAATCAGAACCGCAAAAAGATAGCGTAAGCGTAATCTTTTGCGAGTTGTGGCAAGATGAAATCTTGTCCATCCAGCCGGTAAAAACACAAAAAATCGGGATGACAAGATTCGAACTTGCGACCCCCGCGACCCGAACACGGTGCGCTACCAAGCTGCGCTACATCCCGATTTATTTAGATTATTTATATTAAATTGTCAAATTTCGAAACCAAGCTGCTACCTCTCGTAAAACAAGACATTTAGTCTTGTTTTTCTCGGCAGAGTATCCCGATTTATTTAGATTATTTATATTAAATTGTCAAATTTCAGAACCAAGCTGCTACCTCTCGTAAAACAAGACATTTAGTCTTGTTTTTCTCGGCAGAGTATCTCGATTTTTTTAGATTTATTTATATTAAATTGTCAAATTTCAAAACCAAGCTGCTACCTCTCGTAAAACAAGACATTTAGTCTTGTTTTTCTCGGCAGAGTATCCCGATTTATTTAGTTAATGTGTTTAATTAATCACATTGCGATTGTTCTTTTTAATGTGCAAATATTCATTACATTAGAAATATATAACGAAATAACTATTAAACATTAATACGAAGACAGTTAAAAATCAATAGATTAACATTTATATAGTTTTTATAGGCTGTTTGTGTTTTGTAATTGTTTTATTGTGTCACAAATTTCTCTTGATTTTATATCGGAAATATTTTTGTCTGCAGTCAAATATTGAAACAAATCAGTTCTGTGATATATCCATTTTTGATTATGGCTAAAGCAGATACCTTTTTTATTTAACAAAATGGCAAAATGCCAGATACTTGTATTTGTTGTGATTACAAAATTCGCCATATCAATGACAAAGGGAAGTTCACTCTCTTTAAAAACACCGCATCCGCAAATCAATTTCTCTTTAAGCTCTGAAGGAACAGAATTACAAATTCTGTCATACCGTTTTTTGTCCATTTTGGTTCCAAGAAGCAAAATGCAACCGTTGTAATTTTTGTAAATTTCATTGATTATTGAACATATCTGTTCTTTTGACAAATATCCTTCCGTATATCCGCCAAAAACAATAATTATGTACGGCTGTTTTAACTTTAATCGAGGTTTCAAGTTCCCATAGTCAAGTGTATGTTTAAAATCATTAGGAATATCAAGTATTTGTGACATTACTATTTTATTTCTCATGTCATAAAACGCATTTTCAGGAAAGTTTAGTTTGTTTGTATAAACATTTTGTGCTTTTACTGTATTCGAAATTATATCCCACTGTTTTGATGCTGCTCTGAAATTTACAAAAATGTCAAATTTAAACATTTTTAGTAAAAATATCTCTAAAAATTTTGGTTTATAAGGGTCTTTGAAAAATAAAAAGATATCTACGTATTTTGAATCGACTTTCTTTGCAAAGTCCTCCCATCTTTTTGTTCCGCAGAATATAATTTTGTAATTTCTGTATTTTTCCGAGGTCTTTAACAGCTTAAAATAGCTTCTAACCCACAGGTAATCTCCGAGACCGGCCGCTTCATTTATTATTATGGTCTTTTTGGCTGTAAATTTGTAAAAAATGAGCTTTAGTATATTAATAAAAAAATCCATTACAACACCACATATTTTATAATAAGTATTGCATAAAAATAATATTAAAAAATATATAGTAATAGTTTTGTAAAACGATTTATCTTATAATAAATTCAGGAGGAAAAATGCCTAAACTGCTTGATTTATTTTGCGGATGCGGAGGTTTGTCATACGGGTTTCAACAAGCCGGTTTTGATGTTGTGCTTGGAATTGACAATGACGAAACAGCTCTTAAAACATTTCAAAAAAATCACAAAGGCTCAAATGTTCTTTGTGCAGATATATCAAAGCTTTCTTCTGACGCACTAAAGGATTATATTAATCCTTCGGAAATAGATATAATTGTTGGAGGGCCGCCATGTCAGGGGATGTCATTGTCCGGTCCAAGAAAGTTTCGTGACCCAAGAAATAAACTTTATTTGTCTTATATAAGACTTGTATCGGAGATAAAACCTAAAATTTTTGTTATAGAAAATGTTCCGGGGCTGGCGAGTTTATTTGGCGGAAAAATAAAAGACAGTATATTGAGTGAATTTTCAAAACTCGGCTATACTGTTTCATATGAGATTGTTAACACTGCTGATTACGGTGTACCGCAAAAAAGACGAAGGATTATATTTGTTGGATTTAATAACGGGGTTGAATTCGATTTTTCCGGTATAAAAAAATCTGAAAGATATATAACTTGTAAGGATGCATTATGTGATCTGCCGCCACTGGACAAAGATTTTCTCGGCTCGGAAAACCAGGATTATATTTCTGAGCCAATGAATAATTATCAGAAATTAATGAGAAAAAATTCTAAAATTGTAAAAAATCATATTGCAGCTAATCATACGGATAAAGTGAAAAAAATTATAAGTCTTGTGCCGGAAGGCGGCAATTATAAAGATTTACCAAATGAATATAGAAATTCGAGAAATTTTCATGTCGCCTGGACCAGATATAACGGTAATGAGCCGGCTCCTACGGTAGACACAGGGCACAGACATCATTTTCACTATAAATACAACAGAGTTCCTACGGTAAGAGAATCTGCGAGATTACAGTCTTTTCCTGATGATTTTGAATTTTTAGGTTCAAAGACACAACAGTTTAAACATGTAGGCAACGCAGTCCCTCCTGTCTTTGCACAAAGGCTGGCAGAAGAAATAAAAAAATATATGAAAGAAAACTAATGTATAAAACACCTGAAAAATATTATTTTAGATTACATCATATAAGACCCAGATTTAAAAAAGATATTGAAAATGTTCTTATTTATATTGCGTCTGAGCTTGTTGAATTAGGCAATAAACCGCATGATGAATTTAAAAATCTTTTTAACGAAAAACTCAGAATGTATCCGGGAAATCAAATAAAAGAACTCAAAACAATCAATAACTGGCGGACGGAAATTACTTCATTGTTCGGCTTTGTACAAAAAGATGAGACAAGTACTTATGCTTCTTTGAGGGCGAAAGAATTAGCAGATAATTCTGATTTGGTTCAGACATTTAAGAAGTTTTTGTATTTATTTCAATATCCCGGAGGTCATTTAAAGCCCCATGAAAATCAAAAGTTGATTGAGGCAGGTATAAAATTCAAACCTGTTAAATATATTCTCGAACTACTTGTTTATGCCGAAAAAAAAGAAAAGAAACGCTGCTATGTAAACAAGGCAGAGCTCACGCATATTGTATTTAATGATCTTCGATGCACGAGAGACCATCAAAATGTATCAAAAACATGGGAGACAATACAACAAAATAGAGAAAGAAAAATTAAATATGACTGGGGCGGTGATATAACCAGATATGCAGGTGATATTCTTGATTACATGGAAATAGCGGATTTGCTGGTTTCTCATAATGATGCTTTTTATTTAAATCATGTGGAAGATATTGCTATATACAATTTTGTAAATTCAAACACTTCATTTGATGGTTATGATAAGTTTCTTCAAAAACAAAGTGCAGAAATACAAAATATAAGAGAATTAGAGCAAAAATGGTTTGAGTATGTAAACCAAAAATTGGACGACAATGTATTTAAAACTGATATTCTTGCATTTGTATCAAAAGATGTTGAAGAATATGAAAACCTGAAAAATATATCAAAAGAGCTCCTTGATAATCAACTCGCTGAAAGAGAAAAATTTAGGACTAAAGAAATCGGTGACTGGGGAGAATCTCTTATTCATGGTCATGAGTGCATGCGTATAAAACTTGCCGGTCATCCTGAACTTGTTCATTTAATACAACGTATTCCTACACAGTTTGGCGTCGGTTATGATATAAAATCTATAGAAGAAGATGCAACTCAGCGTCTTATTGAAGTAAAAACTACCATAAGTCTTAAACCTGTTGAATTTGAGAAAATTCACCTTACTCCGAATGAATGGTCAGCTGCTGAGTCGTTCAAAGATAGATATTATGTATACAGACTTGCAATTTCTAAAAATATGAAAAAATTATTTATAATACAAAATCCGGTTGGTTTGTATAAAAAAGACAAACTAAAAATGATACCGAGAAATGGAGCTGATATAACTTTTAGTGATAACACATGCGGAAGATATGAGGAGTTGTTGGAATGGAAAAATTAAAAGTTGCTTCTTTATTTTGCGGATGTGGCGGCAGTGATTTAGGCCTTGAAGGCGGTTTTTATTTTTTAGATAAATTTTATAATACAAACCCTGTTGAAATTGTTTATGCAAACGATATAGAGACAAATGCCTGCAAAATTTATGAAGAGAATTTTAAAATCAAACCTGACAACAGAGATATAAGAGAAGTTCATTCAAACGAAATTCCTGATTTTGATATACTTGTTGGAGGATTTCCCTGTCAATCTTTTTCTATAGTGGCTCAAAATCCGGTGCGCCTTGGTTATAAGGATGAAAAAGGCAAGTTGTTTTTTGAAATGTGCAGAATATTAAAAGAGCGTAAACCTTTGTGTTTTATTGCTGAAAATGTAAAAGGAATTCTGTCTGCAAATAACAGAAAAGCTTTTCCTTTAATTATTAATGAATTTGAAAAATGCGGCTATAATGTTCATTACAAATTGTTTAATGCAGCGAATTACGGTGTCCCTCAAAAAAGAGAGAGGGTATTTATTGTCGGGTACAGAAAAGACCTGAAATTTGACTACTCTTTTCCTGAACCTGTTTTTGATGAAGAAGCATTTGTCCCTCTAAAAAAAGTTTTAATAGACAGCAAAAAGATTGATAAAAAATATTATTTTAGCCCAAAAGCCGTAGAAGGTATGCAGCGAGCCAGAGCCAAAATGAATAAAGGACGTGAACAAGATGTAACCAGACCCTGTAATACTGTCGGTGCTCATCTGGCAAAAGTCTCTTTGAACAGCACAGATCCTGTTTTGAAAATAGGTCAAAATTACAGAAGATTTTTGCCCAGAGAAGTCGCAAGGATACAATCCTTTCCTGAAACATTCAAACTCGTCTGCTCTGAAGCCGCACAATATAAAGCTCTTGGGAATGCAATACCACCGGTTTTAATGTGGCATATCACCAAAAGCGTAGTTGAGAAAATTAATAAAGATAAGTAAATATTTTTACTTACGATATAAATTAAATAAAGTGTCGGATGGCTTGTTTTTTATTGATTTAACAAGTTCTTCTTCTGTAGTTGCATGTGTTTTAAGTATAATGTAATCCATCTTGTTTTTTTTATGGATATTATCCATGAATTTTGTTATTAATTTCACAGGTTTTATATCAGTGAGGCGTATAAATAATTGAACCCTGTCTTTAACTCTGCTGCTAAAGAAGTTACCTGTTGATAAATAAGCATCATAATTTTCTCCGAACTTTTTTAATGCCGGTGTATCTTTTAAGGAATTAAAAAGTTCTTTTGTAATGCCGCTATTTTCCATATATATACGTCCGAAAGACTGTGGATTTTTTGTAGAATTGTTTATTTTCATATTGATTACCCTTTCTCTGTAATTTTATTTTATCAACAACAATAATTTAAGTCTCTACAAATATTTTTTTGCTATTAATATTCTTTATTTGTAAATTTTTCTAAAAAAAGAAGCATTTTAACAAATTTATTATATTAGGTATGTTAATATCTGTGTATAAGTAAAAAGATTAATAAATGATGTTTTCTGCAGATAAAGTAGGTACAATAAAAAATACTAATAAAATAGTCTTATTTCTTAATTATGATAATCCAAGAAAGAAATGTTTCGTTTCTGTGGATTCAGACAAATCAGATGAATTTGTAAAAGATAAAGTTAAGCAGAATAAAAAGAATAATATACTTAGTGTTTTTACATCAGTTTCTTCAGTATTAGCAGGCGGATTAACATACGCATTGGTAAGATTGAGACATGCCGGTAAATGTTTATCTGCTATCGCTGTCACTTTCTTGGGGCTAGCCGGTTCACATAAACTTTGCAATAAATATGAATCAACGAAAGCAAAAGAAATCGCTGACAAGTTTGATGTTAAGTATCTCGATTATTTAGCTGATATGGGGTTGAGTCCTGATTTCCTTCCTGATGATAAAAAGTTTATGCATTAGTTGCCGGTTTGATGATTTATAAAATTGGGTTAAGAGCTGTATTCGAAATGTTGGAGTATCGTATTGAATTTGTAAGCTTTAAAAACAGACAGGTTGATTTTTTATTACATACACTTTGATTATTTGTAAAAGAACACATGGTTTGATTACTTGTTACAGATGCTTTGATTATTTTGGGACACTTTGTGTTGGAGTAGAAGCCTCAACCTACAAACTGCAATTTCTAAAGCATAAGGGGCTGCAAGTCCGACATCTTCGCTTGTAAATTTTGTTATTCTTATTGCAACATACAATGGGTCTTCTCCTGCTTCAAGCATTCTATTGCATTTAAGCATATTTTTCTGCTGTTTAAAAACAATTAAAGCTAATTGTTCAGCAGTTTGCTTTACAGAAACACATGATATAATTTTAAACCATATATGCTTTTTATAGATTATATTACCAATTTATACATCTTAATTTGATATAAAATTTACCGTATAAATTAAATCATTTATTTAGTACTTTACGGTATATAGTAACAGAAATAATGGCAGTAACAGCTTCAGTAACCCAAAATGCATGCCAAATCCCTACTACTCCTAATATCCGGCTTAATAAAAATGCTGTTGGAATAATGATAAATATATACCGGCAAAGCGAAATTAACAATGACGGAATTCCTTTACCTAATCCCTCTAATGCACCTGATGAAGTAACAGACACTGCAGAAACAATAAACCCTGCTCCTATAATTCTCAATGCTGTTTCTCCAGCTTGGAGAGTATAATCAGTATGAGTAAAGAGTTCCATAAGTTTTTCCGGATAAAACAGGCAAATTATAGTTCCCAATATCATAATTATACCATTCAGATACAAAACAATTCTATAAATCTGATTGACTCTTTTATTTTCACCAGCACCGTAATTATAACCAATTAAAGGACGCATTCCCTGAACAATACCATTTGCAGGGAGATAGATAAATGTTTGCAATTTATAATAAATACCTAAAATTAAAATGTAGACTTCGGAATAAGCAGCCAGAATTGCATTTAGTGCAGAAATTAATAACGATGGTAATGCAAGATTCAGTGTAGCCGGAATCCCAATTAAGTATAGTTTCAATACCATTTTAGGAGAAAATAAAATATACTTCTTGCGAATATGTACACAGATTGGCCGCATATAATAAACAATAAGATATATTATCAATGTTAGCATCTGCCCTATTCCGGTTGCTAATGCAGCTCCTTTAATCCCCATTTGTGGGAATGGACCATAACCAAAAATCAGTATGGGATCCAATATGATATTTGCGATGCATCCGCTCATCAAACTTATCATTGTTGTTTTCATTTTACCTGCGGCTTGAAAGATTTTCTCAAATGTTATCCCAACGACAACAAACAGAGTAAAAGAGAATGCGATAACAGAATAATGAATGCTAAGTTCAATCACAGATTCTGACGAAGTGAACTTTCTTAAAAAAAATGGCATAACAGCAATACAACAAATTGTCATTACAATACTATGAATAATCGCCAATAGAAGTCCTATAGTAGCAGCCCTATCAGCATTTTTATTATCCCCGGCACCAAGATAAAATGCGATAACCGCATTAATACCAACACCAAAACCAATTCCTACTGCATTTATAAAATTTTGAACAGGATAGACAAGTGATAGTGCTGTCATTGCATCTTCACTAATCCTGGCAACAAAATAACTATCTACAATGTTGTATAGAGAATTAACCAGCATTGATAAAACCATAGGTAATGACATTGATAAAATCAATGGTATAATCGGTTTTTCCTTCATAAAAGTATTATTCATGATTTCTCCTGTTTGAATTGTTCCGTTAAGAATTTGAAAATACTATGATTGTTGGAATAGCCACCCAACACAATTAAGACAATGGCAAAAGTTAATGTGATTCCTTCTGTAACAGGAAACGCAAGCCAAATCCCATTCATTTGTAATAATTTATCCAAACACCACAAGACAGGGACAAACAAAAGCAGCTGTCTGCAAAGTTGAATTCCAATACTTAATAATACTTTTTCCGTAGCCTGAAAATAAGTAGAAATCATTGTAGAAATACCACAAAACAGGTAACTTACAGCCATAATCCGCATAGCGGATATTCCAAAAGAACACATCTCATCGGAAGCCGCAAATAATTTTAAAATTTGTGACGGATATACAGTTACAACTAGTGTACCGATAATCATCATGATTGAAACCAAAATTGTGCCATAGCGGAAAGCTAAATGTAATCTTTCTCTGTTTTTTTGCACCGTAGTTAAAACTCATAACAGGTAAACAACCCTGAATTAAACCATTCACGGTCATGATAATTAGTTGTTGAACCTTAAAATATGCCCCGAAGAAGGCAATTGCAGTTGCAGAATATGCTATCAGGAAAAGATTTACAAATGTCACCATAAACGAACTAAGTGCGTTCATAATAAATGACGGTAGACCTAATGCAAAAATTTTACTGATTATTTGTTTTTGCCAATAAACACCTTTGATTTTTAATTGCACTTTTTGTTTTGTTCCAAGTAATAAAGCAAATGCCAAAATCATAGAGACAAGATAACCTGCAACAGTTGCTAAAGCAGAGCCGCAGATTCCCATGGCAGGAAAAGCTCCAATTCCAAAAATCAAAATCGGGTTAAGAATAAAATTAACAACAACACCTGCAATTTGAAACCACATAGGTGCAACCATATTCCCTGTAGCCTGTATTATTTTTTGAATAGATATATGTACCATATTGGGAATTTGCATAAATGAACAGATACTCATATATGCTATACTTAGTTTATAGATTTCTTCATTACTGGAGAAAGCCATAAAGTAAGGCTTCATAATCAATAACGATAGTATATTAAGTAAAGCACCAACGATAAAGGATAGAAAAATTCCATGCGTGACAACCGTATTCGCATTGTTTTGTTCTTTTTTACCAAGATATCCTGCAATTAATACATTAACCCCGACTCCTATCCAAATAGAAGCTGCATTCATCAGAGTTGTTATAGGAAATGAAAGGGAGACGGCTGTTAATGCGTCTTCACTAAGCCTTGCAACAAATATGCTGTCTACCAGATTATATGAATACTGCAAAAACATTGATATCAATGGTGGTGCTGACATTTGACAAATAAGCTTACCAATTGGCATAACTGCCATTTTATTCTCGGCCTGCATATATTTTCTCCTTTTCCTTTTACCCGGATAATCAAAAAGCCACACAGTTATCATAAGATAACTGTGTGGCAAAAAGATGATTAAATCCGGAAAAGTCCAC
>CALUQG010000016.1 GCA_944322855.1 Candidatus Gastranaerophilales bacterium | reverse complement strand
ATATTTTTTTACAATGAGCTTTACCAAAATAATCAAACCATCTGTAAATTGAAATCAAACCATTTGTCTTTTTACAGCTGTTGTATTTGTGCAGACCTTTCAATCGTGTACGTTTAAAATGATTATTGCCTAAAAAGTGGCTTTGTGTTTAGGTTTTGACCTGCCGGAAGTGTGCCTCCAAGTGTCAAACCAAATTACTTGAAAAGTCCAAGAAGTGTCCGTCGATGTCTACCCTCTAGACTTTGGGTCGTACTCCTTATGTGGCGAAAGTTTAGGGTATATTTGAACTTGTACTAATGGTTTGATTATTTTCTGCAAAGACATTTGGGGTTTGTCTTGGATTATTCGGGGAGCAGACGGACTAACGTCCGATCTGCACCTTACGAGTTATGTCCTCTCCAAAACGATAATCAATCGTTTTTTCGGCAGAGTGCTTCACCCTACCGAAAATCCGTTAGTCGAAAATTTTTCTTTAAGGTCGGGATATTATAAAATTTTCTTTAAATAAATCATATCTATGAGTTGTTTTCCTTCTTCAAAAATTGGATGTTCATAGTTATCTATAAAAAAGTTTTTTAGCCGATGTGTTTCTTGAAAACCTCGTTTTTTATAAAATTCCAGTGTTTTGTTATTTTCTCCGGTGCCGAGAATTAAATACTTATAATTTCTTTTATATTTATTACATACAAAATTAATCAATGCTGATGCATAACCTCTATTTTGGTATTCGGGATATGTTGCAAGATTTTTTATTTCTATTGTTTCATTATCTATTGTTATAACGGCACAAACAGAAGTTAATACATTATTCTCATATAACGAAAAAATAATTGACTGCTCTATATATTTTTTAATCATTTTTTCATCTTCATCACCGATTAACAAAATATCAATATAAGCAGTTTTATTTTTAGTTATTTCTTTAATTTGCATAAATTAAAGAATATCACAATTAATACAAAACTAACAATTCTATTAATTTACATAGAAACAAAAAAATTGAGAAAAACTTAGGCTTAATATTTCTGAAAGAAATCATACAACTTTAAATACAAAACCACACTTATAATTCTTTATATAAAGCTAAAAACAATCCTAATTTGTAACAGAATATTAAAGCCTGAAATTTGTAATAACAAATTCTATTTTCAGATGTTTTAGTGCTGATAACTTTATTACAAAAATTTTTACGAAAGGTTATTTTATGCAAATTCACAACAATCCTCAATTTTCTCAACAAAAAGCCGCATCATTCGGAATGGCTTTGAAAATTAAACCGGAAGCCAGAGAAGCTCTTGAAAATACCACAATGTCGGTTATTGAAAAATTACAAAAATTTGGTGAAGAATTAAAAGATACGAAATATTATAATCTTGAAATAGGTAAAGATTTGAGACCCAGAATTAAATTTTGGGGGGCAGATGCATATATTCCGCCTTTCAAAATAAACAGCCCATCCCAATATGACAATTCTTTTTCTGTGAATATGATATATGACGGTACAGAAAGTGCAGGCTTTAAAAAAGGCAAGGAAATTGGCAGATTACTTGAATTTTCCAATACACAGGAAGCTCGAAAAGCATATGAAAAACTTAAAAATATGCATTCTGATATAGACAGGGCTGCTGAAATAACTAAATTGTTAGAGAAAAAACAAATAGATATTCATAATACCAGTAATATAAAAAAAGAAGAACAAGAAAAAGTTAAAGCAGCTGCTGACAAATTATTTGAAATGTTCGGTTAGTTAAAACAAACAATTATATATACGAAAAGCTCCTTATTCAGGAGCTTTTTTGTTTTTGTTTTTTCTTTTTTATTCTGAATTTTTTATCCAAAAGTGCTATCATACATTTTTAATAATTTCGCAAAATTTTTCATACATATCATGAATTCTGTCACCTTCACGAAACGCATTAGCTTCAAGTAAATTATTTTTGTATTCATTTACAATTTTTTCAAAATATGAATCCATAACCTGCAATCCATTAAGCATACCTGGAGATTTATAGTTCCTGGCCGCTTCCAAATATTTTTGAGCTTCGGCATATTCAGGCATATCAGGCAAGATTTTTCCTTTAGCTTCAACCACTTCATCCAGCATGCCTGTTTTGGGCAGTATTTGGGCTTTTTTAGCTTCCTTAAAAGTAGCAAGTTCATCAGATGTCACTGATTGGAAATTTATTTTGCCGTTAAATATTTTTTTGCAGATTAGATTATTCATTTTAGCAGCAGTAATATTTCTTTCTATGTAAGCATCAATCAAAGCATCTTTTCCGAACGCTCTATATATCATTTCTGTTTGTTTTGCATGTTCCAGTTCATGTCTTATGAATTGAAACTGCTTTGCTTTTGTATCAAGTCCGCCCAGCGGTATTTGTATACTATCAATAGAAGAAATTCCACTGCCTTGATTTTTTGAAATTATAAGTTCAGGTTTTCTTGTTAAACCAATAACATCAGCAAGTTTGTCATATGCAGTTTTAACAAACTCCTCTCCTCTAAGATTTTCGGTATCTTTAAAGATTTTTAAATAGGTTTCATCCATTTGTCCCTGTGTAATAAGTTCTTGTAATTTTGCTTCCTGTTTTGGTGAAAGTCTAAAAGACTTACCTCTCATACCGCAATATATTGCTGTACCCAGAATAGCCAGAGCCGCTGTTCCTCCGATAATTTTAGCAGTTGTGGAAGAAAAAAGTTTTTTAGACTCTGAAGGATTATTATTTACTTCTTTTTTTGCAGGCAAAGAAGAATATTGTGCCGGTTGATAATTAACTGCTGTACTAAAATTCACGGACATATTTTTCCCTTACTACTTATATATTTATAAAAAACATAAAATATAAAAAAAATTGCTATTATATTATAAGTTTAATAAAGTGAATATTTTCTACTTACGCAGTGCTTTTTGTAATTTATCTTTGTAAAAACCGATTATATCAATTAAAGCGTGCATTGTCATTGCGGTAATTTCTACTTCATTTTTCCATTCATTAAAAGAACACTTTAAAGGAAGAATAACAAGAGGATTGTTTGGAAAATCACGACATATATCGGGCCTGTTTTCATAATCAGAACATAAACCGTCCGTTCCTAATTTGGGACAGTAATAAAAATAGACTTTTTCTGATTTATCAAAAGTTTTTTCAATAAGTTCCACATAGTCAGGATAAACTTTTTTTGCATCTTCTATATCTTTATATGGAACAAATACACTTACAAAATCTCTTGAAAATTTATCTCCCTTTTTCGCTCTGTCTTTCAATTCGTCATAAGAAAATTCCGAGCTGGCAAGTCTGCAGCAAGAAGAACAACAGCTGCAGGAATAACATTTTCTTCTCTCATCAATAATTTTTATTCTTTCTAATATATCTTTTGAGATTTTATTTTCAAGAAGATCCAGCGCAGCTTCCTGCCAGAAACGATAACGGCAATTTTCGGGGAATGTGTCAAACATATCAATTGTATTGAAATCTATTTTGCAATTCCGGCGGCAATGATTGCAAAGAGATACTGACTTCAATGCGTTTATTTGCGCATCAACAGCTTCTTTCCCTTTTTCAAAAAGTTCTTTGTATATTTTTCGAGTCTGAATTATTTCATTTTGTAAGTTGTTCACATAAATAATATAGCACATGACTGCAAGTTGAGATAGAATAGTTTTGTGGGAATGGAGATGTCGTTTTGAAAAGAATAAAACAGTTATCAAGGCAGTTAATAAACCAAATTGCAGCAGGAGAAGTTATAGAAAGACCTGCATCTGTGGTTAAAGAACTTGTTGAAAATTCAATTGATGCCGGTTCAACAAAAATTGAAGTGGAAATAAGCAAAGATTGTCTTTCAATCCGTGTATCAGACAATGGTTCAGGCATACATCCGGATGACATAGAACTCGCTTTTTCAAAACATGCAACAAGTAAAATTTCAAACTCTGACGACCTTTTTGATATTCATACAATGGGTTTTCGAGGAGAGGCTCTGGCCAGTATTATTTCTATCGCAAAAGTCGTCTGCACAACAAGAACAAAAGACAATGAAACCGGTACAAAAGTAGAATGTGAAGAATCAAATGTAAGAAAAATGCCATTCGGCTGTGCTGTTGGAACAACGATGGAAGTGAAAAATCTTTTTTACAATACACCTGTAAGACAAAAATTTCTGAAATCGGAAAGAACCGAACTGGCTGCTATCGCTGAAATACTGCAAAGTATAGCAATTGCAAATCCTGATGTTTCTATTGTCCTGATTAGTGAAGGAAAGACTCCTGTGAAAACATCAGGCAGCGGTGATTTATTATGCACACTTACAGAAATATACTCAAACTCCATTGCCGGTGAACTAAAAAAAATAAATAAAACGGATGAACTGGCAAAACTCCATGCATCTGGATACTGTTCAACTCCTGATTTTACCCGTTCCTCCAAAAAATCCATATACGTTTTTGTAAATAACAGGGTTGTAAAATGTCCTGTAATACTAAAAGCAATTGACACAGCATACAAAAACATGCTTCCTGCAGGAAAATATCCTTTTGTATGTTTAAACTTGGATATTCCCTCTTCCGATGTTGATGTAAACGTACATCCGACAAAAAAAGAAGTGCGCTATAAAAATCCAAATCAGATTTTTAATTTTATATACAGCTCAATTTTGGATGCTTTATCATCATATAGGCTAAAAGATTTTTCTCCTGAAAATAGCATAAAATCATTGCCGTTCGGAAACTACAATAATGTATCGTCTTCAAAAGCTTCAAATACGAATATTGAAAAAAACAATGAAGATGATGCTGTATATCTTGGTGATATTGCATTCAGCCAAATTCAAAAAGATAACGAAAATCAATTTACAGATATAAAAACAGCAGAAGCAAGTTACGAAAAAAATATTCCCGAGCAGATAAATTTTGACATCCCAAATGCAGCCGTTGTCGAAGAAACTTTTAATATAATAGGACAATACAGAAATACATATATAATATTTGAAGAAAATGAAGAACTGAAAATTGTCGATCAGCATATCGCTGATGAACGCTACATATTTGAACAGCTGCAGCAAAAATTAAAATCACAAAAAGATGGTGAAATTCCCTCCCAGCTGCTTCTTATTTCAGATGTTTTATCTCTTGAACAGGAAGACGTAACATTACTCGTTGAAAACGCAGACAAACTCCAAAAGTTCGGTTTTTCTATCGAGCCTGTTTCAGAAAAAGAAATTATTTTCAAAAAAATTCCGCAGGTTATTTCTCATGTCAAAGTAAAAGACATCCTTTCTGACATTCTGGAAAATTTACATGGAGATTTGAATAATCTTGAAGAAAAAATGCTTGTCACAATGTCATGTAAAGCAGCAGTGAAAGCCGGCGCAGAGCTTAATTTATGGCAAATGGAGGAACTTATTAAAAAGTGGAAAACAACTAAAATGCCATATACCTGCCCTCATGGAAGACCGATTGTTCATTCATTCAGCGAAAAAGAAATTGCTGCATTTTTTCACAGAAATGTTTAATTTGGTAAAGAAATGTAAAAACAGTTATAAATTATGCGCATTGGCTATATAAAAATAATATACTAAATGGTAGGATAATTTTGAAAAGAGTTAGTCAAGAAGGGGTAGAATTTATGATTTGCTGTAACGATACAGACAAAAAAGATATGAAAAAGCTGAAAAAAGTTTGCCACAAAGCATTAAAGGAACTCGGCAAAAAGAATTTTGCATTAATTGTTCACGGAAATAGTTTTCCTGCAGTAGCCGGAAAAAATACAGGTTTTGGCACACCGAATTCCGAAGCGGCAAAACACTTGATGGACTTTGCATCAGGGGTATTCAATGCAATTCAGCTCGGGCCGCAGGGAAAAACAAAAGCCTGCGATTCTTCCCCTTACACAGGTACAATTTTTTCAAATAACCCTCTTTTTATTGATCTTGAACAACTAACAACAAAAGATTGGGGGAATATTCTCTCCGAAGAAACTTATCAAAAAATTTGTAATGAAAATCCAAACAAAGATATAAACAAAACTGCTTATTCTTATATTTTTAAAGCTCAGGATGAAGCTTTGCAAGAAGCTTATATGAATTTTAAACAGTGGAATAACAAAAAATTAAACAAAGAATTTGAAAAATTCAAAGAAGAAAATGATTTCTGGCTTTCAAAAGACGCACTGTATGAAGCTCTTTCTATAGAAAATAACAATGACTACTGGCCTTTATGGGACAACAAGACTGACAGAAATCTTTTCAACCCAAAAACAGAAGAAGACAAAAAAGCTTCTTTCCTCAGAGAAAAAGAAATCAGACTCAAATATGCCGATGAAATTAATTACTATGCATTTTGTCAGTTTGTGATTTCCAAACAGAATGAACAAACAAAGAAATATGCTCTAAAACATGACCTGAAAATGATTGCAGATAGACAGGTTGCGTTCTCAGACAGAGACAGCTGGGCATATCAATCACTATTTTTAGAAGGATGGATGTTAGGCTGTCCTCCGGATTATTTTTCAAAAGACGGACAGGCCTGGGGATTTCCTGTGGTTAATCCTGAAAAAATGTTCAACGAAGACGGTTCTCTCGGTGAAGCTGGTCTGCTTTTGAAAAATCTTTACAAAAAAATGTTTAAAGAAAACCCAGGTGGTGTAAGAATTGACCATATTGTAGGATTGATTGACCCTTGGGTATACAAAGCAGGCAAAAAGCCAATGCCTGAACAGGGTGCAGGAAGACTTTATTCTTCTCCGGAACATCCGGAATTGTCTAAATATGCAATTGCAACAATGGATGATTTGAATCTGGAACTCGGCTCCGACAAAGAAAAAAGAGTTAAAAAGCTTTCAAAAGAACAGATAAAAAAATACGGGGCAATGATTGAAAAAATTGTCATTGCAGCAGCAAAAGAAGAAGGATTGAACAAAGATGCAATCGTTTGTGAAGATCTCGGAACTTTGACATTCCCCGTTGAATCAGTAATGAAAGAATACGGTTTGCTGGGAATGAGACTCACCCAGTTTGTAAAATACGACAAACCGGAACATCCATACAGATGCTGCAACATTGTTCCAAAATGCTGGGCAATGGTAGGCACACATGATAATGAGCCTATTTCTATGTGGGCTGATGAAATGGTTAACACACATACAGGATACCTTCATGTGTTAAACCTCATCGATGATATGTATCCTGAACTGCAGTGCAAAGAAAGAGATGACCTGATAGTAAAACTCACAACAGATGCAAAAGCATTAATGAATGTAAAACTCGCAGAAATTTTTGCATCTCAAGCTGAAAATATTCAGGTTTTCTTCACCGACTTCTTCGGATTAAAACAAACATATAACACACCTGGCACATCCGGTGACAAAAACTGGTCTTTGAGAGTACCCGATAACTTTGAAGAAGTATACTGCAGAAACTCAAAAGACGGACTCGCTTTGAACCTGCCTTTAATTCTCAAAATGGCTATAGAAGCAAGAGGTTCAAAATTTGCCAAAAAACATGAAAGTCTTTTGAAAGATTTGGCAAAACTGGTATAAATTTATATAATTATATTTGTAAATCATATAAGTCTTATACAGTTGGATATTATGTTTGAAGAAACAATAAATTCTGTAGATAATTTGATTGAAACTGATGCCCTCATTGAACAACACCTTCATGGGGGCTTCGGTATAGATTTTTCAATATGTGAAATTGAAGATTTTATAGAATTTTCAAAAGAAATATTGAAATACGGTGTTTGCGGTTTTTTCCCGACTCTGGTAACAGATAGCATAGATAATTTAAAAAAACAAATTTTCAAAATAAAAGAAGCACAAAAACTTCAAATGACACTTACCGAATCTTCCGCAAAAATCCTTGGTGTGCATCTTGAGGCTTGTTTTTTAAACCCTGAAAAAAAAGGTATTCATAACAAAGAGCAATTCCTGGCACCAACAATTGAGAACTATTCAAAAATAGAAGATGAAATAATAAAAATAGTTACCCTGGCGCCGGAATTAGACAAAGATTTTTTGCTGTGCAGTTATTTAAAAGAAAAAGGAGTAAGAGTTTCTGCAGGACATTGCCTGGGGAATGATTTAAGTGCAGTTGATCAGGTAACTCATTTGTATAATGCAATGGGGGGATTTTCCCATCGGGAAAAATCTACTGCAATTTCTGCTCTTGCGAGTGATAATATCTATACAGAGCTTATAGCAGACGGCAAACATGTTCAGCCGGATGTATTAAAACTCACTTTCAGAATGAAACCGTTAAGCAGATTAATATTGATTAGCGATGCATTGCCTATCACTCACAGCGACAAAGAAAGTATGCTTTTTTGCGGAAAACAGGTATTTTTAAAAAACGGCATGGCGCTGGACGCAAATGGAACTATTGCAGGCAGCACAGCTTTTGTCAGTGATATAATAAAATATCTTGTCCAAACAAAGCTTTTGGATCTAAAAACAGCAGTATCAATGGCATCCACCAATATAAATTTTATACCCAAAATTAATGCGCAAATATATTGGAAAAATGATTTAACCATCAGCGCAATGAATTTAGAAGGCAATATAATTACATTCTAGACCTTTGTTAAGATATATTAAGCAAAGTATATACGAATTTGGCAATTAATATATACTTTTTGACTTTATATATATGTAAGAGAAATAAACAAGAGGTCAGAGAGAAAATGATGAACGCTACTAATCCATTCACTAACTATACATTAGCAATTACAGCACAATACAATGAAGCAAAAGCCGGTATCGAAGAAGCTGAGAAAAAACCGCCGAGAAAAGTATACAGAAGTTTAGATTCAATGTTAGAAGAATGTGTTTTCTTAGGCGCAACAAGATACGGTACAAACTTCATTGCTTAATAAAGATTTTACTTACAAAGAGAAAAACAGAGGAATTCGGCTAACTAGACTTAACTTTTTACTATCAATATTAATCAACCTGGCAAATGTCAGGTTTTTATTTTGTTTACTTTTATTAATGAACAGATTAATGTTCAGGCAATTTCTTTCAAAAAAAATACTTTATAAACATAGGGTTAGTTTAAGGAATTTTTTATGATTAGGTTAAATGGTGCAATTTCAGCTTTAAAAAATGCTTATGGTGCCGGGAAAGTAGTGTATTCAACAGGACAAAAATCTGCCGGAACCATGTTTGATGCTTTTGTGGTAACAATGAGCAAAAATGCTCAAAAGAATGCAAAAGCAATTGTTCGTGAAACAGAGCAAAAAGCAGGTATTTTTAGTAATTCAAAACTAAATACACCGGAGGTGATTGCAAAAGCAAAAGACAATCCGGACAGCCTTGTTGCTATTGCAGAGGAGTTGCTTGCTTCTTCAAAAGCTGATGCTGTTATTTCTTACAGAGTAAAAGGTGTGAATTCCACCGCTGATAAAATCAAGAAAAAATTTGATACTTTTAAAAATTCAAGCTATGAAAATGAACAGGATAAAATAAAAGAAATTATTCTCGGCAACGGAGTTAGAGAAATTGTTGGTGATTCTTTTGGTATGAGATTTATTCTCAATTCTGAAAAAACAGGCAAAATGAATAATTCAACAAGAGTCTACAGAGCTATGGCGGAAAAACATACTCCTAATGGTAATACTAAAGGTTTTTCTTTGACAAGTTTTGAAGATTATTATGGCAAAGGTGTTGAACCATACAGTAGTAAGCCTGTAAGAGACTCTTTTGCTCATTTGAAATATATATCTTCTCAAGGAACTGAGAAAAATACCCTGGTTGCTTTTACCCAAAAGCCCAGCGGTTATACAAGAACAAATACAGATGCTTTAATCAATGGTGTTAAAACAGAAATCCAGATTGGCGGCAAACATACCACAAAATGGGGTGATGTAGAGCATGTTTTGTATGATACCAGACAAGGTAAAAGAATTGACCTCTCTCATTATACAGATGAACAGAAACAATTAGCTAATGAAATTATCAGAGAATATAAAAAGCTTTTGGGGCAGCCTGCTGATGTTCAAGCTCCATACAACAAATATTTGAATGAGGTATGGGGCAATCTTAGAGCTGCTGAACAACAAAATCTCACTAATCCGGTATTGTCGGGGTTCCCTGAAGGTTTGCCTGACGTACTCAGAGCTGAAAATATAATGAAGCTTGCACATGTTTAAATTTTGTTAAAATTTTTTAGGCAAAATTAAAAAATCAGGAAAAATTTTTTTTCACATGTATTATAAAAAAAAAGGGTTATAAATATGACAATAGTATCTTCAAACAATATTAGTTTTCAAGCAACTCCAAAAGAAATAAAAGATATAGAAAAAGCTTGTTTAAATCTTTCAAACAACATAAATAATAAGCCTGAAAAAAAAGAGTCTTTTGATGTTGCACAACTCGGTTCTAAAGCATATATTTCAAAAGTTAATGAGGATGGCAAGCTTGCTTTGAAAGTTGAATTAAAAAACGGAGATGCAAAAGCATATACTTTTGTTAATACCGGAGATGTGAAGAATATAAAGAAAATTTTAACATCTCAAGAAACTGTAAAAAAACTGGCAAACACAATAGACGACTTAAAAGAGCTTATGACCAAAGTTCTTTCAAAAGAATCTTATAAGTAAAATGAAATTTTAAAGCGGCTTCTTTAGAAATGACACTAGACTAAAACCCATTTCTAGTTGTGATTTTTGTCTGCCTTAATAACCTGAATATTTCTTGTTTCAGAAAAATCACATCTGGCTGCTTTGATTTTTTCTCTGGTCTCTTCATCAAGGCTGTGACCGTTAACCAGCCTGTCAACAAAACCGTTATTAAGTTTTACAGCCTTTGGCAGCGCACCTATGTCATCAAGAATGTCTTTTATTTGTACAAAATCATAAGAATAAGACTGTTTTGATTGATATACAAGGGTCTCACCGGTAGTTGCCGTAACAGGCTTTCCGCCTTCATCAAAATAGAGTTTAAATATTGATTTCAAATCCTGAATTTCAGACTGCATAGTCTGAACAGCGAGTTGAATGCGAAGAAAACGCTCAAATAAATAATCGATATTATCTATTTGTTTCATCTGCCAGTCATATTTTTTCTCATAAAGTTTTTTTAGTTTCGGATAAGCCTGTGCAAGCCCGATTGTATCAGCCATTGCGCGGTGTCTCGTATCAAATTCAACCCCGAATTTGTTCATCAGATTTTCTAACCCGTGTGATTCAAATTCAGGATAAACTTCTTTAAAAAGAAATTGTGAATCTATTCTCTGGTTTTCAATAGGCTTTCCGTAAAGTCTTTTTGAGGCTTCATTTATAAAGTTATAATCAAAAATTGCATTGTGGGCTACAATCGGATAATTCCCGATAAACTCCAGAATTTTAGGCATGACCTCTTCTTCTGTCGGCTGGTCAGCAACCATGTCTTCAGTTATACCGTGCACTGCCATGCTTGATTTACGAATATGCTGCTGAGGGTTAATCAAGGTTTCATATTTGTCTTTTATAACACCATTTTCAAGTCTGACAGCAGCAAACTCAATCATTCTCTCTTTTTTATAGTCAAGTCCTGTTGTTTCAACATCCAGAACAATTTCAATACATTTTTTTCTAGGCATACAAATCTTCCTCAATACTATATTAACACAAACGAATGTTCAGTCATCTAATAAAAAAAAATTACATTTATCGGATAATACAAAAAGCAGGTGAAACACAGCATTCACAAGAGATAAAGGGGGCAAAAACGTCTATGGACTTGACTTTTTATCTTTATGAAGTAATATAAACAAGAACCTTAATTTTAAAATAGTTTGTGAAAGTCAAAGCAATCGATTTTAGGATTATTGTTTCCGGGGAGTTCCCTTATAGTTTAGCAAACAGAAGTGGTAAGAATTAACTGTTAAATTATTAAGAGAGCCAGAATATGTGCTTCCCCGTTCCAATTTACAAAACAGAGGATTAACATTTGATTAGAAAGTTACTAACACTAACCTTGCTATTCATTTTTTGCATTTTGGCAAATCCCAATCAAACACAAGCTGCTACATCAAAAGCCACAGTCAAAGATTACATCGTAAAACATTCTTTGGAGATGGGTATTGATCCTGCGCTCGGTTTGAGTATTGCAAAAATGGAATCAGGTTTTGTTCATGAAAAAAGAAGCTCCTACGGAGCAGTCGGTGTTTTTCAATTGATGCCGTCAACAGCCAAAAGACTCGGCTACAATCCATATTACCTGAGTGACAACATAAGAGGCGGATTAATGTATTACAAAATGATGTACCAAAAATTCGGCTCGGTTGAACTGGCACTTGCAGCTTACAACGCAGGCCCGGGTAATGTAAGCAAATACAAAGGAATGCCGCCTTTTGCTGAAACAAAACGTTTCGTTAGAGGAATTATGAACGAATATTATTCCCAAAAAGCCAATCCGGATCCGGCTATCACAAAGTACAAAAATCAGGGAATTTCTTCTAACAACGCACTTACAATTGATGCAAAAAACAATGTACTGAAAAGTAACAGTCTTGAAATAAATGACAGACTGCCATTTGTATCATTGTCCGGTGCTATATAGAAATTAAATTACAAAACAGAAAGAGCAATTTGTAAAGTTTTATCAAAAAATTATAAATTGCTCTTTTTTTATTTTAAAATAGTAGGAGAGTTAAAATAAGCCGAGGAAGTATGTTTAAAGAAACAAAAACTCACGAGGTCACTACCGACGTTGTTATTCTGACAATTAAAGATGAAAAACTTAAAGTATTGCTGGTTAAACGTGCACATGAACCTTTTAAAGGTAAATGGGCTCTGCCCGGCGGCTATGTACGTATCTCTGAAACTCTGGATGATGCAGCGCTTCGTATTTTGAAAGAGAAAACAAATGTTCAAAACATTTATCTTGAACAGTTGTATACTTTTGGTGATCCTCTCAGACACCCGAATTCCCGTGTTATAACCTGTGCTTATTTTGCATTAATTCGTTCTGATGACATTGTACTTTCATTTGAAGAAAACACAGAAATTACAGAAGTTAAATGGCATCCGGTCAATAATCTTCCGGCTCTGGCTTTTGACCACAAAGAAATTATTGAATACTCTCTGAAAAGAACAAGAGAAAGACTGGAATTTTGTCCGATTGCATTCCAGCTTTTGCCTCAAAAATTCACGCTGACAGAGCTTCAGAAAGCTTACGAAATGATTCTTATGAAAAAGCTGGATAAACGAAACTTTAGAAAAAAATTCCTGTCTCTTGCAATTTTAAAAGAGCTTGACGAATACACAAAATCAGGTTCTAAAAGACCTGCCAGATTATATTCTTTTGACAAAATTACTTTAGATTCAAAAAGAGGTCATTTCTTTTCTTAAAGTTAATTGATTTTTTATTTGATAGCAATTGTTTTGTTGTGTAAACCATATTTATGATTTTTTTGCTATCAACAATATTGTTTATACTATAATTGTAATGTATCACATTACATTACTGAAGAGTGAGGAAATATGAGAAAGCCTAATATCGCAGTTCTTGGTGCAACCGGTGTAGTCGGCAGAGAAATTTTAAAAATTTTAGTAGAAGACAATGTTCCGTTTGAAAATATAAAATTTCTTGCAAGTGCTAAAAGCGCAGGCAAAAAAATCACCTTTAAGGATAAAGAATATACAATTATTGAAGCAAAACCAGAAGTTTTTGAGGGAATTGATATAGTGCTTGCCTCAGCAGGAGGTTCAACTTCACTTGCTCTTGCTCCCGAAGCTGTTAAAAGAGGCTGTGTTTATATTGACAATTCAAGTGCTTTCAGAATGGAAAAAGATGTTCCTCTTGTTATTGCTGGTGTAAATGATGATGATTTAAAAAATCACCACGGTATCATTGCTAACCCGAACTGCTCAACCTCACAGTTAATGCTTGTATTAAAGCCGCTGCATGATTATGCAAAGATAAAAAGAATGATTGTCAGCACATATCAAGCTGTTTCAGGTGCAGGTCTTGCTGCAATTAATGAACTAAAAGAAAATACAATTGCTGATAACGAAGGCAAAAGTTTTGAAAATGTAAAATTTAAAAAACCCATAGCCTATAATGTTATTCCGCAAATTGATGTCTTTTGTGAAAACGGATACACAAAAGAAGAAATGAAAGTTACCAATGAAACCAGAAAGATACTTCATCTTGATGCGTCTACTCCAATTTCTTGTACAGCAGTAAGAGTTCCCGTCTTTCACGGGCATTCTGAGGCTGTTACAATTGAATTTGAAAAAGAAATTACTCCAGAAAAAGCAAGAGAAATCTTAGAAAAAGCGTGGGGAGTAGAGGTCATGGATGATGTCGAAAATTATATTTACCCGACTCCTAAAGATGCTGCAGGAAAAAACCCCGTATATGTCGGAAGAATTCGCAAAAACATTGCTTTTGAAAATGCTATTGATTTGTGGTGTGTTGCCGATAATATCAGAATAGGAGCAGCATTGAACACTGTCAGAATTGCTGAAAGTGTTATCAAAATGGGCTTATTTTAGAAAGCGCAAGATTATGACAAATACACAGGCTGAAATTATTTCAATACATGACTATGATTATGAGCTGCCCAAAGAACTTATTGCTCAGCTTCCGTCCGAAAAACGGGAAAACTGCAGAATGATGGTTCTTGACAGACAGACCAAATCCATTGAGCATAAGCATTTCTATGATATCCTGGATTATTTTGATGAAAATGATGTTCTTGTATTGAATAATACCAAAGTTATTCCGGCAAGATTATTTGGTAAAAAAAATACAGGTGCAAATATAGAAGTCTTTTTGCTTAAACAAATCAGTGACAAGGTATGGGAAGTTTTGATTAATCCTTCAAAAAGGGTTAAAGAAGAGTCTTTGATTGATATTTCACCTGATTTGTATGTAAAAGTTCTTACCCGTCAAAATGAGGGGAAATGGCTTGTTGAGCTGCATTATGACGGAGATTTTTATCAGATACTGGATAAAGTCGGAAATATTCCGCTGCCGCCATATATTGAAAGAACAATGACAGATGCCCAGCTAAAAGCACTTGATTATGACAGGTATCAAACGGTTTATGCAGAAAAAGAAGGCTCTGTTGCTGCACCGACAGCAGGATTGCATTTTACCAAGGAACTCCTTAAAAAGCTTGAAGAAAAAGGAGTGACAATCTGTTATGTTACACTTAACGTAGGTCTTGGAACTTTCCGTCCTGTTAAAGTTGAAAATATTTTAGAACACAAAATGGATTCGGAAGAATACGAAATTTCAAAACAGACTGCAGAAATTATCATGAATGCAAAAAAACAGGGCAAAAGAATTACAGCTGTTGGAACTACTACTGTAAGAACACTTGAAAGTTGTATGCAAAAATATGATGAAATTCTTGAAGTTGTTGATGATTCTACGCTGTTCATTTATCCGGGGTTTGAGTTTAAGGTAATTGACAGATTAATAACAAATTTCCATCTGCCTAAATCTACTCTTCTGATGCTTGTAAGCGCACTTGCCGGAAAAGACTATATTTTTAAGGCATATAAAGAAGCCATTGAGAAAAAATATAAATTTTACAGCTACGGTGATTGTATGCTTATAGGTTAACATTGCATAAAAAAGATAGGTAATAATGAGAGTAAGCTATTTAAATAATCTTTACGGCTATAAATCAAATAAAAACTTTAAGTCTTCTGTTCAACTGACTGCAGGAAGTGGAAAACCAGATAACAATCAAAACAAAAAAAATTTTTCTGTTGCTGATATTGCTTACTGGGCAATAATAGCCAATACCCTTCTTGTTAATCCCACAATAAATAAATTTTCTAGTGACAAAAAGGAACAAGAACTTGAACAGTATGTTCAAGACAAAGCATCCGCCGAAATTTTTGAACAACTCACCGAAGATACTGAGAAAATTTCAAATACGTCAAATGCTTTTTATCATTTGAATTTGTTTAACAAAACAGAAGTTCCTACATTGCGTAAAATAAGCAATAATTTTTATAATGCTAACTTTAAAACAGCTGATAAAGAGATAAATATGACCATCTCTACAAAAAATCTTGATGATAATATTGCTAAAGGCGAGATTATATCAAAAGACAATACAACTATCGACTCATACAGCTACAAAATTATATTCAAAAACTCTGACAGTAATACTTTTGATATTGAATTGAGATCTCAAAACGATTCTGCTGCCATAAAAAGAACTTTTGAAAGAGATAAATCAGGATTTTTATATCTTATTAATGAAAATAATAAAAAAGTTCCCGTAAATCTGTATTCTATAGAACGTTTGGTTGAAAAAGATGCTATAGAAAAAAGTAAGAAAGCCGGCGAGCTAATATATCATGATTTTCAGGAATTCAACTATTTGCTATGCTTTATTGCCACGATTTTTCAAATGCTGAGATACTCCGCACTGCAAAGAAAAGAACAGGAATGAAGCACTAATCGTTTACAACAACAACTTCGCCTGTATCAAATTTCAGATAAGCTCTGACTATTTCGAATTTCTTTTCATGATGTGCTTTTCTAAGAATTTCCGAACGTTTTAAGAGTTTTCTTTTCTTTGTTAAAGTATAATTTCTTGCTATTTCGTTATAACACTCTGCTTCATCATCAATAATTTCGTAAACAGAACGTATTAAAAGCTGTAGATGTTCAGGCTCTTTAGGATATAGTGATTTTGCCGCCTTCATTACTCCGCAATCGTCATGACTGAGAACCATTACCAGAGGAACATTCAAATGGTCAACAGCATACTCAACACTTTCCAGAATATTCTCGCCAATAACAGCGCCTGCACATCTGACAACGAATATATCACCAAAACCTTTATCAAAAACAAGTTCCGGTATGACTCTGGAATCTGAACAAGTCACTACGCATGCTATAGGAGACTGGCCTTGAGAAAGTGCTTTTAGAGAATTTATGTCTCTGTTTAAAGCAGAACTTTTGCCCGAAACAAAATTTTTGTTTCCTTCAAGAAGAATATCCAGTGCTTTTTGTGCTCTATCTATCATTATTTTTCAGGCTCCACATTTTTTACTTCTTTAGCTTCAACTTTTTTTGCTTCTGATATTGAATCGTTTGTAATATTTTTGTTGTGCTTTCTTTCATTTTCTTTATCAAGTTGTTTGTTAATAACAAGAGTTTGAGCAACCTGAATAACATTACTTGAAATCAAATAAAGAAGTACACCTGCAGGAATCGGGATAAACAGAAAAGTTGCAGTAAGCATAACAGGCATCATTGTGCCCAGTGATTTTTGCATAGCTTCCTGAGCAGGATCAGCCTGAGCCATTTTGTTTGTAGCCATCATGATTTTTTGTGTAAGGAACATTGTAGCTCCGAATATAACTACAAGCAGTAATACATCATAATTGAATGATGATTTTGCGGCGAGTGTAGGCACAGATGCTGCAAGAATATCACCCTGTCTTAAAAATGTAACTTTTTCAATTTCTCTTGTATTATTATCTGTAACTGTTGCTTCAACTTTAGAAATTTTATCAAGCTGGCTGAATTTCATATTAAAGTCGTCAAGACTGATTTTTAAATCAACAGGCTGTCCTGGAGTGATTTCACCTTGAACTTTAAGAGCATTTCTTGGATTTGAAAGTTTTGCACCCTGAAGTTCCTCATCACCGACATAAACTTTTATGTTTTTATTTAATGAGAAGGTATCTCTGTTGCCGACAGAGAATTTTCCGTCATTTGATATTCCGGCATTGCCTTTCAATGTTGCATCAAGCCTGTTTATAAAAAGGAAATTCGACTGACCGGCCATAGAAATAAACTGCGGACTCATCAATGATGAATACAAAAGAATGAAAATCGGCATTTGAATTAATAACGGCAAACATCCTGCCATAGGATTGAATTTGTGTTCTTTGTAGAACTCCATCATTTTTTGCTGCATTACCTGCGGATTATTTTTGTATCTATCTTGAATAGCTTTCATTTTCGGCTGTAAAAGCTGCATTGTTTTCATAGAACGCTGCTGTGAAACATTTAACGGCCACATAGCTAGCCTGATTATTACAGTCAACGCTATAATACCTAATCCGTAACTGCCAAATATATTACTTAATTGTTTTAAAAATTCTATAGTGAGTGTTGTAAAATCCAATTTGGTCTCTCCCCTGTATTTTCCTAAATAATATTGTAAAACAAAAAAATATTTTGCCAATTAAAATTATGTATTATAATTAAACAAAAACATGAGATTTGCGAGATGAAAATAGTAGTTTTTGGTGCCAGTGAAATGGGGCTTTTGATAGCCACGGAATTTTTTGAAGACCATGATGTCACAATAATTGATAAAGAAGAAAACAGAACAGATGCTTTTAATAGGCTTGATATAAGTTTTATTGCCGGTAACGGTTCTAATATCAATACATTAAAATCTGCAAATGTCGAAGATGCTGACATATTTATTGCGAGTTCAAATTTTGATGAAGCTAATATTGTGGCTTGTTTGACGGTCAGCCGTTTAAGTCAGGCAAAAACCGTTTGTTTTGTCAGCAAACCTGAATACATAGAATCATTGAACCTTGTAAAAAACACTCAGTACGAGGTTATAGATTTCGTAATCTGGCCGGAACAGTTATTAACACAGGAAATTTTCAGAATTATTACAGTACCTGAAGCTGTTGATGTAGAAAATTTTGCTCAGGGTAAAGCTAGGCTTCTGGAATACAGAATTAAAGAAGATTCCCTGCTTCTCAACAAAAAACTAAAAGACTGCCGTTTCACAGACCAGACACTTGTTGTAGCAATAACAAGAGAAGAAACTCTATTTATTCCTGACGGTGAAACAGAGTTCAACCTTAACGACAAAGTTATTTTTATGGGGTCTTCGACATCTCTTGATATACTGGCAAGAGACATTTTTCAGAGCAAATCCAAAGTAAAAACCGCTGCAATCATCGGCGGCGGCAGTGTCGGGCTGATGCTGGCATTGAATCTGGAAAAAATTAATATAAAAACCAAAATTATAGAACGTGATTACAAACGTTGTGAATATCTTACCGAACAGCTCAAAAACGCACTGGTTTTATACGGTGACGGCACAAATATGGAACTTCTGGAGCAGGAAGACATCGGAGAATGTGACGTAGTAATCAGTGTCACAAATAACGATGAAAAAAATCTGCTGTGCTCTCTTTTGACAAAACAGATGGGCTGCCCGAAAGTTATCACAAGAGTATCTCAAAATGCAAATATAGGGCTTTTTGAGAAAGTAGGCATTGATGTTGCAATATCTCCGAAGGAAGCTGCAATTACAGAAATCAGAAACAGTTTAATGGAAACAGATGTTGAGATTTTGGCAACTGTAGAAAGAGGGCAGGGACGTATAATTGAAACCGTTATACCGGATAATTTCAACGAAACCTCGCTTATGGAGCTGCAATTGCCTCGAAAAGCAGTTATTGCAATTATACAAAGGGGCCACAGCGTGCTAATTCCAAAAGGAATTACAAGATTAAAGCCAAAAGATAAACTGCTAATTTTCACAAAAGACGAAGATTCTCAAAAAATTATAGATTTCTTTAGAGGATAATATGAGACTTACATATATATTCACATCATTAGAACTCGTTCTCAGGTGCATTGCACTTGTAATTCTTGCACCTGCAGCAGTTGCTTTGTATTATCATGACTGGAATTCTATTATCCCTTTTGTTGTGGCAAGTTTTATATCTATTATTTTAAGCTTTTTATTCAGAAAGAAATCCGACACTTTTGAAAGTCTCAATGATATAAAAAAGTCTGAAGCACTGTGTGTTGTCAGTTTATCCTGGATTATATTCTGCATAATAGGCGCAATCCCTTATTTATATTATGGTTTAAGTCCGATTAATTCACTATTTGAATCTGTTTCAGGTATCACAACAACAGGTGCAACAATACTAAATACCTTTGATTATCCAAAAACAATGTTTTTTTGGAGAGCATTGAGCCAATGGCTCGGAGGTATGGGGATTATAGTTCTGTTCATAGCAGTTTTGCCGCAGTTTGCTGTTGCCGGCAGACAGATGTTTTTTGCGGAAGCTCCGGGGCCTACAGAAGATAAAATAACACCGAGAATTCGCCACACCGCAAGCGCCGTCTGGGGTGTTTATATTGTTTTTACAATACTCGAAATTATATCTCTAAAACTTGCAGGCATGCCTTTGTTTGATTCATTCTGCCATTCATTTGCAACTCTTGCAGGCGGAGGTTTTTCTTGTAATTCAATGAGCGTATTAGGATATCATTCAAATTTGATTTGCTGGATTATGATATTTTTTATGCTTATTGCCGGCTTAAACTTTGCGCTGCTTTATAAAGTTTATATGTATCGCAAACCCTCTTTGCTATTTCAAGACGAAGAGTTTAGAGCTTACATCGGAATTATTTTATTCTTTTCAATAATGATTGCGCTGGTTTTGTTTAATAAAGAGGCATACAGTGCAATTAATGCAATTACTGCCGGATTCTTTCAAGTTATAAGTGTAATAATCACAGCCGGTTTTGTTTCTGTTGATTATGCAAAATGGTGCTTGACAGCAAAGATATTATTGTTTTGTGTATTTTTCTTCGGTGCTTGTGCAGGTTCAGCAGGCGGCGGTTTAAAAGTTGTAAGATTGATATTTCTTTTTAAATATCTAAAAAGAGAAATAGCCAAAATTCTCCATCCCAATGCAGTTTATCCGATTAAAATTAATAAAACTATTGTGCCTGTTGATGTGGCACAACAGATTCTCGCATTTATATTTTTCTATTTTTTGATTTTTGCGATATCTACAATTTTAATTTCTATTATAGACAACAACGGAACAATAGGATTATCAGTAAGCATTTCAACACTCGGAAATGTCGGCCCTGCATTCGGACATATAGGAGCTCTCGGCTCATTTGATGTTTTGCATCCGATTTCAAAATGCATATGCATATTTAATATGCTTGTCGGCAGACTAGAACTTGTGCCTTTTCTAGCAATGCTTCATCCTGATTTTTGGAATATAAAATAATTAAAATTCATAATGAAAATCAACAGTGTTTAACCAAGGTTACAACGGGACGTCTGTTGGGCATAGCGGATTTTCGGACGGGTGGAACCCGGTGAGCGAGGACATTGAGCCGGCTTATGCAAAGCATAAAAGGCGAAACTGTCTGAGCGTGAAGAAAATCCAAGACGCGGATTTTGGCTAGTGCGGAGTCGACCGTAGGGAGCGAGCACGTCCTGTGAGGGCGGACGTTACTCCGTCCGAACGTCCAATAATCCAAGACACCTGCCCAACAGCACCAACAACAACATTGATAAAGTCGTTGGTTGGGTATAGAGGATTTTTATCCTTATTCTTTTGAATATTTTACATGTGTTGTTTACAAAAATATCATTTTATATTCAGACTTGTCATTCTTTCGTTATAAAATTCTTCATACCTATCTTCAAGAATAGCTTTTCTTGCTTCTTTTACAAGGTCTATTAAAAACTGTATATTATGAATACTTATCAAAATAGCAGCAGTTGCTTCACCGACTCTATAGAGATGTCTGATGTATGCTTTTGTGTGGTTCCTGCAGGCATAACAATTGCAATTTTTATCAAGAGGTGATGCATCTCGTTCAAATTCTTTATTTTTTATAATTTTTCTGCCGCTGCGAGTAAAAAAGGAGCCATGTCTTGCATTTCTGGTAGGCAAAACGCAATCAAACATATCCACCCCTCTCAAAATTCCATCCAACAAATCTTCCGGTGTTCCGACGCCCATCAAATATCTTGGCTTTAATCTCGGCAATAGAGGTGCTGTTAGTTCTACAAAATGATTTTTTACATCTGCCGGCTCTCCGACACTTACTCCGCCTATTGCATAACCGACAGCATCAAAAGAAGATATTACACGGGCACTTTCTTTTCTCAAGTCATCATAAAAAGCCCCCTGTACAATCGGGAATAATGCCTGATCGTCACGGGTATGTGCTTTAAAACAACGTTCAAGCCATCTGTGTGTTCTTTCCATTGCTGTTTTGGCTTCGTCGTAAGTACAAGGATACGGAGCACATTCATCAAATGCCATGGCAATATCAGCACCCAAATCCTGCTGAATTTCCATAGAAATTTCAGGATTTATAAAATATTCCGTACCTGTTTTGGTATCTTTAAATTTAACCCCGTCTTCAGTAATATTTCTCAAATCTGCGAGACTAAACACCTGAAATCCGCCGGAATCTGTAAGTATCGGTTTATCCCAGTTCATCCATTTATGAAGTCCGCCAAATTCTTTTATCAACTTATTTCCGGGTCTTAGCGAAAGATGATAAGAATTTCCAAGAATAATTTGAGCACCTGTATCTTTGAGATGATCATTAGTCATCATTTTTACAGCAGAATTTGTGCCAACCGGCATAAAAATAGGTGTTTCAATGTCTCCATGCGGTGTATGCAAAAGACCGGCTCGTGCTCCGGTCTTTTTATCTTCATTTAACAATTCATAACTGAAAAAATCACTTTTCATTACTTCATGTCTTCCCAAACGTATTCCATCATAGTTTTCCAATCTCTGCAAAGCTCTTCAGGTTTGAAATAGATATCTATTTCTCTTTGAGCACTTTCACAAGAATCCGACCCGTGAATTGTGTTGCATTCTTTAGTTTGCGCAAAATCAGCTCTGATTGTACCAACCTGAGCATCGTTCGGTACGGTTGAACCCATCATATGGCGCATACCTTCTATTACATTTTTTCCTTCAACTACCATGGCAACAATCGGGCCTGAGGTGATATAGTTAATTAAATCCTGATAAAAGGGTTTTCCTTTATGTTCGGCATAGTGTTTTTCTGCAATTTCAAGCGTTGGCTGAAGCATCTTAAGGCCTACTATTTTGTAGCCTTTGTGTTCAATTCTTCTGATAATATTACCAATTAAGCCTCTTTTAACGCCATCGGGCTTGATTGCAACAAATGTTCTGTCCATCAAATTCCTCCATTTCAAGTATATTGAAGCATAAACACCGTTTTTTCACAAGCTATTTGTAAGTTTAAAGAAAAAAACTTACAAGTATATTCTGACTTATAATTCTTTTAGAACTGAACTTTGTCCATAACTTCATCAGGAATGTCAAAGTTTGAATAAACATTTTGAACATCATCATGTTCTTCCAGTTTATCCATCAAAAGCAAAATCATTTTTGCTGTTTTTTCGTCAGTGATTTCAAGTGTGTTTTGCGGAAGCTTGGTGAGTTCCGCACCGGTGTGCTTAAATCCTGCTTTTTCTAGTGTTTCAACTACTGTTTGGAAGTTATCAGGTGATGTGATAACCTTGTATTCATCTTCTTCATCAAGAAAATCATCAGCTCCTGCATTAATTGCTTCATCAAACAGTTTTTCATAGTCATTGTCTTCTTTTGAAAAAGTCACAACACCTGCATCTTTAAACATCCAGCCGACACAACCTGTTTCTCCCAGATTTCCGTTGAATTTTGTGAAGTAGCTTCTTATATCACCTGCGGTACGATTTCTGTTATCAGTCATTGCTTCAACAATAACAGCAACACCGCCTGCTCCATAGCCTTCATAAGTAAGTTCTTCATAGTTTTCAGATGCACCTGCGCCGCAGCCCTTTTCGATTGCTCTTTTGATATTATCGTTAGGAAGACCGCCGGCTTTAGCTTTTTCGATTGCTGTTCTCAAACGGAAATTCGCAGCCGGATCGCCTCCGCCCATTTTTGCAGCTACTATGATTTCTCTTGAATATTTTTGAAAAGCAACCCCTCTTTGGGCATCTACCTTTGCTTTTTTGTGTTTAATTGTTGACCATTTTGAGTGTCCTGACATAAAATATTTTCCTTTATCTACTAATTAAAACTTTAAAATTTATAATGTAACCGCACCGGTGCTTGCACTTTGTACGGTTTTTGCATATTTAGCCAAAAATCCTTTTTCTTCTTTCGGTTGAAGAGGTTTGAAAGTTTTTCTTCTTTGTTCAAGCTCTTCTTCACTAACCAGCAGTTCCAGCTTTCTTGACGGTATGTCTATTTTAATAACATCACCGTTTTTTATCAAGCCTATAATTCCGCCCATAGCAGCCTCCGGACATATATGACCTATACAAAGTCCTCTTGTACCGCCTGAAAAACGGCCGTCAGTAATCAATGCAACTTTTGCGCCGAGTCCTTTTCCGACAATCATTGATGTAGGAGCAAGCATCTCACGCATTCCCGGGCCTCCTTTGGGGCCTTCATAGCAGATTACCACAACATCGCCTTCTTTTATTTCGTCTTTATCAATTGCCGCCATTGTTTCTTCTTCCGAGTTAAACACTTTTGCTTTCCCTTCAAAAGTCAGAGCGGAAGCATCTACTCCGGAAATTTTTATTACCGCACCATCTTGAGCAAGATTACCTTTCAATATACCGAGTCCCGGATTTGTTGTTATTGGGTTGTCAAGGGTATGAATAATTTTATTATCAACCCATGCTGCTGATGCGATTTCAGAAATTTTTAAGCCTGAAACACCTTTTGTATCTTTAAATTCCGGAGTATTTCCATACAGAGTTTTTATTACTCCCGGAATACCTCCAGCGTTATGCAAATCTGTCATTGTAGGAAGTGCCGATGGGTCAAGCTTGATAATCTGAGGAATTTTATAGCTCAATTCATCAAAGTCATTGAGAGTTATATCTATGCCTCCTGAATTTGCTATGGCAAGAAGATGTAAAATAGAGTTTGTAGAACCTCCCAAGGCAAGGTCTGTAACTATAGCATTTCTCATCGATGTACGGGTAATTATGTCAGACGGTTTTATATCATTATTTACAAGCTCTACTATTTTCATACCTGATTCAAAGGCAATTTGTTTTTTCTTTGAAGAAACAGCAGATGCTGTAGCGCAAAACGGGAGGCTCATGCCCATAATTTCTGTGAGACAGGCCATTGTATTTGCTGTATAAAGCCCCTGGCAAGATCCTGCAGAAGGACAGCATTCTTCTTCCATTTCATGAAGTCTTTCTTCTGTAATTTTTCCTGCAGAAAACTTTCCGACTGCTTCGAATGAGCCTCTAATCATTGTCAAAACTTCATTCTTTGAACAACCGTCCATCATAGGCCCTGCTGTAACAACTATACAAGGAATATTTATTCTCAATGCGGCAATAAGCATACCGGGAGTGATTTTGTCACAATTTGTAAGGAGCACTAAACCGTCAAGCTGATGAGCCTGTGCAACAGTTTCAATACAATCTGCTATCAAATCACGAGACGGCAGAGAATACTTCATACCGCAATGTCCCATTGCAATACCGTCACATACAGCCGGTGTTCCAAAAATAAATGACTGTCCTCCGCCTGAGTGAATTCCTTTTTCGATTTGTCTTTCCAATTCTCTCATGCCTGCATGACCAGGAACAAGATCTGAAAAAGAACTCGCTATTCCTATAAAAGGTCTTTTAAGTCCGTCTTTTGTAACACCTGTTGCATAAAGCAAAGAGCGGTGTGCCGCTTTATGAATTCCCTTTTTTACACTATCGCTTCTCATCTTATATTCCTCTAAATAGCCATTGTATTCTAGACCTGCATTACAAATAAAATTATACTACAAATTTGCAGAAAATATGGTATAATCAAAGCCATGAGTTCAAACAGTAATTTTATTCAAAAAGCATTCGATATAACACGCGAAAATCTTATATTAGCGCAGCCGCTGATTATTTTCATGATTGTGTTGAGCTTTACGCTTGCAGGGCTGGCTATGCAGTCTAACAAAATAACATATTATGTATTTGCAGTAGCCAATATACTTTTGTCCACAGCCTTTGTTGCCGGCTGGTTTTATATGATAAAACAGGGAATTTATTTTAACAAAAGGATAGAAAACGGAGAGTATCGTAAGCCGGAAGAAAGAGCGTCCGCGTCTTTTGCTCTCGGAAAAGAGTTTTTCCCGGGTGTAGGGGAATATTTTCTGCCTGCAACCTTTACAACAGCAGTATATTTAGTTGCTGCCGCAATTGTAACTTTTCTGATTTATAAAGCCGGTATTAATTTCCTGCCCAATCCGGATATTGATATCAATAAACTTTATGCGGCTTCAAATTCTACACCTGCTGAGATGAAAAATTTTGTATTAAGTTTGAGTTTTGAACAAATAAAAGCTTTGAACCTGTGGATATACTATATCGGGCTGTCATTCTTTATTTTTTCTTTTTTGACATTATTCTGGTTTCCTGCAGTTTTTGATATTAATTCAGAGAAAAAAGAATTCTTTTTATTCACACCATTTTTAGCTTTCAAAAGAAATATTGTTTTTATTTTCAAAAATTTTCTTGGTTCTTTTGGTATTATGCTGTTTTTGCTTTTCTTAAATACAATACTTTCGCTTTTCAGCGTAATATTTAATTTGAATATTATTCTTGCAATAATCGGTCTTCTTGTTTCTTTTTATTTTATGACATATGTGGTGGTATTGATATTTCTTTATTATGAAACAAGAAAAAATTGATAAAAAAGTTATTGCAATTGTAGGCCCTACTGCATCAGGAAAAACTTCATTAGCTGTTGAAATAGCAAAACTTCTTGATACGGAAATTATTTCTGCAGATTCAAGACAGATTTTTAAAGAGTTTAATATTGCTGTAGCAAAACCATCTCAAGAAGAAATGCAAGATATTAAACATAACCTTATTGGTATCATAACCCCTGATGAAGAATATACAGTAGCAAACTTTGCCGACGACGCAAAAAAAATTATGCAAAAATTATACAGCAAAAATAAAATACCTGTAGTCGTGGGAGGAACTGGACTTTATTTCAGGATTTTGCTTGAAAATTTTGATATTCCAAAAGTTCCGCCAAATAAAGAATTAAGAGAAAAGCTCCATGATATCGCCCAAAAGCAGGGAAATGAAGCAGTACACAAAATTCTTTATGAATTGGATGAAAAACTGGCAAAAGATATGCATCCAAACAATATTGTAAAAATAATAAGGGCTATTGAAGTTTCAAAAATGCTTGGAATACCTATGTCTGAAGCACAAAAAATAAAAAAAGAGCCTGAATTTGACGTATTGTGGTTTGGACTGGGACATCTGAACGGAGATGAAAGACAGTTTCTATATGACAGAACTGATGCAAGAGTTGATACAATGCTTAAAAACGGTCTTGAAAGTGAAGCCAGACGTCTTTTTGAAAAATACGGAAAAATCCCGAGTCTAACGCACACAATCGGATATCAGGAATTTGAAGAGTATTTTGAAAACAAAATTTCTTATGAAACTACAATCGAAAAAATAAAACAAAACACAAGACGCTATGCTAAAAGGCAGCTTACGTGGTTTAGAAAAAATGAACATATTCACTGGCTCGATATTAAAAATAAAACAAAAAAAGAACTTACAACTGAATGCATTGAAATAATACAAAATAAATGGAACATAGTGGTAAAATCAGAATAAATTCGTATATAATGTAAAAAAGGAGTTTAAATTCTATATTTATCTATGAAAGGAAAATCAGGTGTTCGAACGTTTTACAGAAAAAGCAATAAACATAATATCTACAGCACAAAAAGAAGCTGCAGATTCAATGACAAATAAAATTTATCCCGAGCACATTCTTCTGGGTATTCTTGAAACAAAATATAATATATGTTCCAAACTCCTTTCATATGCAGGCATGAATCCTGAAAGTTTCAGAGAGTATGTAAATAACAAATATAAAAATATTCAGCACGAATTTAAACATACAAATATAGCCTTTAGCGAGTATTCACAAAAAATTATAAAACTGGCATCAGAACTTGCGAAAAACAAGACAAAATCATATATTATGCCGGAGCATATACTCCTTGCGCTTATTTTAGTAGGAGAAAAGGCCGAAACAATTATTACAAAAGATTTTGAAAAATACAGCGTCGATATAAAAAAATTAAAACAAACACTTTTAAAACTTGTAGAAAAGAAAAACAGAAAAGGTGATTTCCACCCTGAAATAATAAGACAAACCGACAAAAGCGAATACTCAACAGTTCAATCTATCTTTAAAGATGGTGAAGCAAAGAACATTCTTGACAGAGCTGTTGCAAAATTGACAGCCTCACATTACGAAATCCTGGGAACAGAACAGATTGTCCAATCAATTCTTGAAGACAGCAATTCGGATTTAACAAAATTGTTAAATGAAAACGGAATAACTCTTGAAAACTATATCAATAAACTTCAGGAAGTTTCATCCAGACAGGCGGAATTTGAAGAAAAGCAGATTATTTTTACTCCAAATGCTTTCAAGACAATGCTTCTGGCTTTTGAGACCGCAAAAGAACTCGGTTCAGCCAGTGTAAAACCGGAACATATTATACTCGGTATGCTCAAAGCAAAAAGCGGTATAGCATACAATATTTTTAAAGAATTCAATATTGACGATGATACGCTTGCACACAAAATAATCAAACCTATAGAAAAACAAATGCCGGAAACTCTTACTATCTTAAGGCTGGCAAAACGTGAAGCGCAGAGTATGAACAGAAACATCGTAGGCAGCGAATTTATTTTGTTAGGTATTATAGGAGAAGGAGCAGGTATCGGAGCAAGAGTGCTTTCAAGACTCGGTATAAACATCAAAGATGCAAGAATTGAAGTTGAAAAAGTTTTGGGATACGGAAATTCTTACACCTTTGGAGAAGTTGTATTTTCAGACAGAGCAAAGAAAATTCTTGAGCTGGCCTGGGAAAAAGCTCAAAAGCACAAGAATACAAAAATTGCATCCGAAAATTTGTTGTGGGCAATAACTCAAACTCCTGATTCTGTTGCAATGCAAGTTTTATCCAATCTCGGTGTTGATGTGCTTGAAATAAATCAGGGTATTTTAAAAGAACTTGAGGAATTGAAAAATTCTGAAAATTAATCAGTCATCTTTATGAAACCGTTTAAAAATAATTTTTACAGAACCGCCTGATAATCTGTTTACACACCGTGAGAAAAGATACGGATATTTTTCATATTTTTTTTCATCAAGTTCGCCTGTTTTTATCAATTCAATAATCTTTTTGATATAATTCTGCATATTTTTTTGAATACCGGGATGTAAATCACACCAGTGCTTAAAACTATAATTTGTTTTTTCATGGTTACAGTTTTTGCACATGACAGCATAATTCGCCATAGCTTCCCATCCGTCACGATCTCGGGCAACAAGATGATCTACCGTAGCAACAGAGCCTTTTATCATGTCTTGCGCTATTACTTTTGTTACGGTTCCTACTTTTTGTACTGTATCTTTATTCGGGAAAAGCACAGCCTGTTTTGTATATCTTCTTCTTATTGTCTCCTTAAATTTTGGCCCGTAATTAGACTTAAAACTCTCATCTTGAACACTAAAAAGTGTCTCTTTCAATAGACTATTGTATTTTTTATAAGGAAACTGTTTGTTTGGAGTGAAGTTGAGATAATTTTTCTTAACCTCATCTATATATTTTTGCACAAGTATTCTATCTTGAGGTATCAAACCTTTTTTTAGCACCTCGGCAATTTCAAGAAGTGATTTAAGCTGGTTATTGATATTGTTTGAAGCTGCAAGTTTAAAGTTTTCAACAAGCTCTCTTTCTGTTATATCAGGATTTGCATTCAATGCCATGTCAAACAATCTGAGCATTGGTTTATATCTGAAATTAATATACTGCTCATTTTTATGTAAAAATTCATTTAATTCCTGGAGATTTTTTGTTTTTTCTATTTCTTCAAAAAGTTTTAGTCTTTGCTCATGAGTTATTGTCATACCACCGCAGGAAGCACACGGTATACCTGGATGATTAACAGGTTCAAAATTAATTTTTTCTTTATCTTCATAAAAAGTGTTTATTGAAACCTGTTTTAAAATTTTGTTTTGATAAAAATCAATTTTAACTTTGCCACCACTGTTTTTATCAATAATTTTTGCTATTGCAACAGGATAATACTTGAAACTTGAAAAATTTTTATCTAAAACATTTTTTCCTATATCTTCAAGATATCTTGTGAAATTTTGTTCAATATTTTGTTGGTTTTTATGATATTTAAAAATATTATTATTTTCAGGCACCCTGCAATCTCTGCATATTAATATACTGTTTAATCTTTCATCCTTTCCTTCTGCTCTATTTGAGTAGAATTTTTGGATATTGCTGTGAGCACCGCCAAAAAGTTTTTGCAAAACCAGATATTGATATGACACATTTTTGGATATTTTAGATTCTTTTTCAAAAAGTTTTTGATACAAAGAAACAGGTTTGATAGTTTCATAGCATTCTGTATAAAGTTTTTTTGCCGCCTGTTCATTTTCAAGGTTGTTTATCGTTTCATAAAAAATTTTTACCACAGGTTTTTGTACATCATCATATTTTTCAGGTTTAAATTCATTTAATCTTATAATGCATTCATCAACAAGTACATTGTCACTGTCAGACAGCGGTGTATTTTTTTGAAAATTTATAACAGAATTTTTAATGCAGTCTATAGCATTTTGAGAAAAAATAACTGCGCTATCTCTCATTTTTTCAAGCAGAGTATCTATATCATTTGTTCCGTATTCTGCTAAAGTTCGTTGCGCAGAAGGTAAAAACTTTTTGTATTGAACAGGGATATGCTCCTCATTTTTTTCAATAAATTTAACGAATGACTTAGGGCTTGCTATCCTTGAACCTGTATCCATAAGATTTTTCATCTGTTTGTGGTTTAACAATTTCACACCGCATACAGGGCAGTGAATGTCTTTCAGGCTCAACAATTCCCTTGTAAAAATATATTCGTCATTTGCCTTAAAATTAACTTGAGTAGTATAAAAAGAAAGTTGTGAAGGTTTTGTTTGAACACAAACAGATACACCGTTTTTTTGCGGTGATTTGTCATTATTCAAAAAATAGCCTGTATGATTAAAATTATATATAAGTGGTAGTATTTTCATTGTTGTATTGCGTTAAAAAACCGTAAAAAAAATTTTTGCCATTATTAATCAAGATAAATATAAAACAAAAAACTATAATATGATGCATTTTTATAGTTTGTAACATAATAATCTTAACAGTGAACAATGTGTCTCTTTTTTCGTTATATAATATGTGTAAAGAATATTTTATTATGTGAGAGAAGGAGAATTTCTTAATGAAAAAAATATTATCAATAGTTTTTGCACTTATTATAACGGCAGGACTGGCAGCTCATGCAGCAACTACCCCACAAGAAGTTCTGGCATTTTTCAATAATTATATTGAAGCTGCAAATACATACAGTGAAAAAGTGACTGATTTTTATTCACCGAATGCAAAAATAATAAGGGTTGTAATGAAACCTGACGGTACTACAGCCAGTGTGACCGCTAACACAAAACAATATTTTAACCAGATGAGAATAGGTGCTAATCTTGCAAAGATTAACAAATACAAAAACTTTTATACAGAAAGAAAAATTACAAAACAGGGTAATGATTACAAAATCACATGCTTACGCAAACCTTCCACAAGCGATTACAAAATTCCTGCTCATTTCGTAATCGGACCTGATGCCAACGGAAATCTTAAAATTAAAGAAGAAATGATGTACACAAAACAGCAAAAATTCTTGAAATATGCAAAATAATTAGTCATACAAATGACATTTTACACAATGAGAGTCTGAAATTTTTGTAAATTCAGGCTCTTTTTGTGAGCAAACAGACATCACGTCTTTGCATCTTGTGTGAAATTTACAGGCTTCAGGCGGATTTTTGGGAGAAGGCAAATCTCCTTCAAGTTTTATTTCTTTGACTGCTTTTTCATGAATTGATGGAACTGCAGAAATCAAAGCTTTTGTGTAAGGATGTTTCGGATTTTTAAACAATTCATGAGTTTCGGAAAGTTCGACAATATCACCGAGGTACATTACAGCAATTCTGTCAGAAAGATATTTTACAACCCCGAGGTCATGTGAAATAAAAAGTATTGTGAGATTAAGTTTCTCTTTCAAATTTTGTAAAAGAGTAATAATCTGAGCCTGAATGCTTACATCCAGAGCAGAAACCGGTTCATCTGCCACAAGAAATTCCGGTTTTAATATCAAAGCTCTCGCGATAGCAATTCTTTGCCTTTGTCCTCCTGAAAATTCGTGAGGGTATCTTTTGAGATCCTCATCGTTTAACCCGACAAGATTTATAATTTCGTGAATTCTGGAATTTATTTCACTTTTGTCTCGTATTTTGTGTACAACAAGAGGTTCTCTCAAAAGTGAATATATTGTCATTTTGGGATCAAGACTCGAGAAAGGATTTTGAAAAATCATCTGAGCTTTTTTTCTGAATTGTTTTAGTTCTTTTCTGTCGAATTCCAAAAGATTTTTGTTTTCGTAATACACATAACCCTCAGGATTAAGCAGTCTCAATATTGCCTTTCCAAGCGTCGATTTTCCGCATCCTGATTCTCCTACTAATCCCAGAATTTCACCTTTATAAATATCAAGATTTATATCAGACAATGCTCTTATATATTCTTTCGCAGAATTTAATATACCTGATGAAACAGGATAATACATATTCAAATCTTTGATTTCTATAAGTTTTTGCATAAAAGTATTATATCTTGATTTTTAAATTTAAAATATATGCTGTCGGGTGTATTTGGTTATTTCTTGTTATAAATATTAAGATAAACCCAGTAGCTCCTATATACTTTCTTTACATATTCTCTTGTTTCAGGATATGGAATATGTTCAATGAACTCATCAAAGTTTTTATATTCAAGTGTATCTTTCCACTTTCTTACAACATTTGGGCCGCCGTTATACGACGCAATAGCCAGCAGATTGTTTTCATACAGTCTTTCTTTCGCATAATCCAGATATGCACATCCGAGTTCAATATTTTTTTGCGGATTATACAATGATGAAGCTCCTGAATATTTTATACCGTTTTTTTGAGCAATGTATGATGCAGTGGACGGCATAAGCTGCATCAATCCTCTGGCTCCGACATTACTGCCTGCTTTGGGATTGAAATAGCTTTCCTCTCTTATCAAAGCAGTAACGAGAAAAGGATCAAGCCTAAAATCTTTTGCGCTGTTATTAATATATTCCTGATAATGAAGCTGATAAGCCAGTTTGTAAATTCCATCTGAAAAATCCGGTTTAACTTCGGCTTCAGCTATTGCATCTCTGGCCAGTACTGCAGCTATTGCAAAGTTACCTTCTTTATAATTTATCCAGCTTTGAATTGCTTTATTTTCTTTATCAATTTCTCCAATCAGTTTATAATCATTTAGCTTTAATATTGTATTTATCAAATTTGCGTTGTCTTCTGAAATTCCTGACAATTTCAAAGGAAATTTAATAACAGGCGACTTTTCAGGCAAGCGATGAGAAGTTTTTACTTTCCAGTTAGGATTGTGAGGGCTGTTAATATGCCTGCTTGCCCTATATGCATAATAGTCATCAGGATAATTATCAAGAACTTTTTGATAAAAACCTTTTGCCTCACTTTGATTACCTTGTCTTTCCGCTAATTTTCCCATCCAGAAAATAACACCCGGAGAAGCTATGGTATTTGGATAATTTTTTATGTGTTCTGTTCCAAGATTATATGCTTCTTTATAATTTTTATTTTTATATGCACTCCAGAATAAATTGGCCAAGGCATCTGACGCATACTTTCCTTTTGGAAACATTTTATAAATTTTATAATACAAATCATTTTGTACATCTGCTTTCTCAAATCTGAGCAGTCTGTACATTATATAATCCTGTCCGGAGGCATTATTGTTGTGTGAAAGAAGAAGAAGGCTGTACCATCCCTCTTTTTCTCCGCCTTGATAAGAAACGGCATAATTTTGCAGAATTGTTTGCAAGTCTTCTTCTTCAATATTTTTGGAATAAAGCTTGTAATTGTGCTCAAATATTTGTAAATATTTTTTATAATCTCCACGCATTCTGTAAATTTCAGAAAGATATCCCCATGAAGAAGACATATAGGATTTGTTTAAACAGTCATATGCCTTTTTGTATAAGCCGTTTTTAAAATAAGTTCTTCCTAAAAGGTAATAGTCTTTTTGTGTTAAAAGAATTTGAAGTTTATTCATTTCATCAGCAGCGTTTAGTGCCAATCTTCCGGTTGGAGCTTCTTGCAAATATTCAGCAAAATAAATTTTTGACTTTTGTTTCAGCTGGCTGATTTCTTTGTTGTCTTTTAATTGAACGGAAGTTACAGGCTGAGTTGTATTTTTTGATATGTCGTTGTTTTGCAAGTTAATTGTTTTTTGTTTTTCCTGTTCTTCTTTAATTTTAGCAAAAGCTTTTTCTTTATATATTATGCCTAAATAATAGCTGGAGGCTGTTTTGTATTCGCTGTCTTTAAAAAATTTTCTGATTGTATGAAATGTTTTTTCAGCACGGCTATAATCTTTTGCTCTAAAATAATTCTGAGCCAGTGCATAATATGCTTTTTGAACAAAAATTGAATCAGGATATTTTTCAATAAACATTTTATATTTTTTCATTGCTGTTTCTGTGTCATTTAGTTCATCAGCACACAAGCCCTGTCTTAAAAGTGCAATTTCATATAATGCTGAATTTTTAGAAACTCCTGAAAAATTGTAATATGCATTTTCAAAATCTTTTTTTTCAACATAAGCAAGTCCCTGTTTGTATGTTTTAAAATCTTTTTCAGATACTCTTGTCATCTTAAAAACATTTACAAGCACTATTATTATCAATATTGCAAACGCACATACTATTGAGGCAAATTTTAGTTTTTTCTTCCAATCCAACATTATATTTGTACCCGAAATTAAATAATAAAGCTGTCTATAAGTATCCCCAAAAACCGATAAAAGAGCAAGGTTTTTTACTAATAAGTGTAGCATATTTTAATGTGTAAAAGCCAGAATGCAACGGCAAAAATAAATAGTTTGCAGTGAGAGATTTTTTTATGAATAATGAAATAATTGTATCAAAAACGCTTAACAGTGATTTTCAAGGTGTTTATCAAAATAAAATTAACCGTACAACCACATATGTCTGTAGTTTTAGTTCAAAACAACCGGTTATAAAAAATTACATATATTATGATAACCCTGTACTTATCAAATCAAAATAAGTATTATAAATAAACTAATTTTTGTTTTTGACAATTCATATAAGGCAAACAGATACTGAATGAAGTTCCGGAATTCAAGCCTGTATTAATTTGAATAGAGCCTTTATGTGCTTCTATTATCTTTTTTACAACATATAACCCAAAACCTGAACCAACATTTTTAAATCTTCTTTGATTATAAGCAAACTCTTTTTCAAGGTTTGATATCACACAATCCGGAATTCCATTCCCATTATCTTTGATGATTATTTTTATATAATCATTATCTTTTTCAACCTTTATATTTATTTCAGAATCTTTTGGAGAATATTCCGATGCATTAGATATTAGATTTGTCAATGCTTGTCTTATCTCAACTTCATCGTAATCAAAAATCTCATCCTCAGGATTTTGAATATTGAAATTAACATTTACTTTTTGTAATTTTGCTTCAAATAAATAACTAAGATTTTCAAGACAATGTTGAAGTGTACATTTTATTGAATTAGAAGTTTTTATGATTTTGCACTCTCCATTATCAATTTTGTAACGTGTAAGAATGTTATCAGTCATTCTTAGCATAAATCTTGAAGAATTCAAAAGTTCTTTAACAATCTCAGCCTGATCTTTATTTAATTTTCCAAAACTACCGTCAAGTAAAAGTTTTAGGGCTCTTTCTTCCGCTCTAACAGGAGTTTTTAAATCATGGGTAAGCATTTCTATAAATTGCCCTAGCATCTTGCTTGTTTCATTTTTTCTTGTTATATCATCAACAATAATAAGATATCCGGAAGGAATGTTACTCTTTTTTATTTTTGAAATAATTATTTTTAAATATTTTGAACCTTCAAAATATGTTTTTAGCTGTAAGTCATTTTCATCTGAATTAACAAAACGACTCAGCAAACGAATATTCTCTTCATCTTTAGAAAACTTTAATATATCGACAAAATTATTTATTTTACTGTTTTGGTTAAAAATTTTGTAATTTTGTGATAATACATCAAAATTCAAATCACAAAATATTATTTCATTATTTGTATATTTTATAAAATTTTCAAGTATTTGCTGATCTTGAAAAAGTTCATCCTTAGCATTTTTGAAATTTAAGATATTTTTAATCTGCTGCGTAAACTTTTTTAAATCAAAAGGCTTTTGAATATATACAAAAGAAGCGGTGCTATCAATTTGTTTTTCTATTTTTTGACCACCATTATCAATATAAATAATCGGACTATCTGGATGATATAACAAAAATTGTTTAGTAAAATCTGATACACCGGCAAGATTTATTACTGCCGCCTTAATCTTTGTAGATTTTTCTTTTTCAATAGCTTCTGATGGATTTGTATATAACAATAAATCATATCCAAAAGGTTTAAGTACTTTTGCTAACAATTGCAAATTTACAGAGCTATCATCAATGATAAGTATTTTCCCTTTTCTCATTCCGATTCTTGCTTTCGTTTTTATCTATTATACTGATAGGCATTTTGTTTGGATTTATATATTAATTCCTTTGGAGGGAAATAATAATTGCCCAACTGGAGGATTATTTAAAAAGTTATTACGGATTTTTTCTATTCCTTCAAACTGCCTGCAAGAATGTCATTTATAAAGTATTTTTGACCGGCCAGAAATATAATAATTACAGGTACTGACAGAACAACAGAACATGCCATCAAATCGCCCCATTGTATAAGTTCACGGAAACTGCCTTTAAATTGCGCAATCGCAACAGGCAAAGTCGTAACCCGAAGTGAATTTGTAACAATTAAAGGCCACATAAAACTATTCCACGTCGTGACAAAAGTAAACAACCCCAGAGTGACAATTGCAGGCATAGAAACAGGCAAAGCTATTTTGAAAAAGATTTCAAACAGATTGCATCCGTCAATCCTTGCTGCATCTTCGATTTCAGTTGAAACAGATTTAAACCACTGCCTCATCAAAAATACCCCCATTCCTCCAAAAATTCCCGGCAAAATCAAAGCAGGAAATGTGTCAATCAAATGCAGCTCCCTCATTAGAAAAAATAACGGAATTATATTGACCTGAGGAGGTATCATCATTGTTACAATAAAGATAAAAAACAATAAATCTTTTCCTTTAAAATTTATTCTTGCAAAAGCATATCCGGCCAATGAAGAAAAAATCACCTGAAAAACAGTTGTTGTTACTGCGACAAACAGGCTGTTTAAAAAAAATCTTGTGATAGGAAGTTTTGAAAATACATTAATATAATTATCTAAAATAAGAGGATTTGGAATAATTTTTACAGGAACTGAAAAAATTTGAAAATCAGTCATAAAAGAAACAGAAATCATCCAGATAAAAGGTGCCAGCATTGAGATTGCACCTATGATAATTAATAAATAACCAGTAATTTTTATAAATTTTTTCATTACCCAATTCTAATATCTTGTTACCTCAAACACAAGTCTAATCAATAAAAAATTGGTTTTAACATTTGTTTACAATTGTGTTCTGCCCACTTATTTTTTATTTAAAAATATGATATACTACAAATGTAACACAAAGAAAGACAAGGATATGAGCCGGGTACTTTTGTTGAATTCCGAGAATGAACCGCTTCGAATTTGCAGCTGGAAGCGTGCTCTGGTATTACTGATAAAAGGCAAAGCTCATTGCGATAAGCGCATACAAAATATTGAAGACTATATAAACATTGACAATACTAATATACCTAAAGTCATCAGACTCAATTACAATGTGGCAGTTCCCTACAAGGAACTGCCTTTTAATCGGGAAAATGTATTTGTACGTGATGATTATACCTGTCAGTACTGCGGCAAAAAGTTTCCTGCCTCGGAACTTACGCTTGATCATGTATATCCAAAATCCCGTTTCGGGCCTGATATCTGGGAAAATATTGTGACCTGCTGCAAAGAATGCAACCAGTATAAAGCTGATAAAACTCCCAAAGAAGCAGGCATGAGACTAATGAGAAGACCATTTCGCCCTGATGAATATTTTATTTATGAAATGAAAAAATACTCCTGTGAAGAACAGCACTACTGGCAAAAATGGGTATCTTAAAATATTCTTGCAAAAGACAAAAAGTAGTCGTTTATTACATTTACAATAATAGGCATTATCCACAACAAAATTGCGGCACCTAAAACCGGCTTAAAAAGAAAGCTTAACTGAAAAACATTTACCTGAGGAGCTGTCTTTGAAATTATACCGAGTATCAAATCCTGCCCGAGTGTTGCGAGCAATATCGGAGAGGCTATTTGCAAACCTACATATAAAACATTTGATGTAAGCGTAATCAAATAGCTTTTATTGATAAGTTTATCAAGCGGAATTACAGTGGCATAAATAGGAAAGATTTCAAAGCTTCTGTGCAAAGCATTTATGAGCCAGTATACCCCTCCGATGTGAATAAACAGTATAACTGCCAAAAGACCGAAGAAATTTCCGAGGATTGAAACCTGAGAACCTGCTGTCGGATCCAAAACCATCGCAGAAGAAAGCCCCATCTGCATATTTATCATATCGCCTGCAGCCGAAATTGCCTGTACAATACAATTTGCGATGAAGCCAATCATCATACCTGCTGCTGCGTTCAAAATCAACCCTAATACCAGAGATGTACCTTTCGGAGCAGGGCCTGTTTCTATGGTCAGCATCAATATTATAGTTAAGATTAAAGAAAACGACAGTTTAACAAATCCGGGGATTTCTTTTCTGTTCAATACAGGAGCAAATCTAACAAAACCCATAATTCTTGCAAAAATAAATATCCCTCCGCCAAGGGCATTATTTATTTCTGGAAAATATTTCGGAAATGCTTCTAGTACTGTATCTATCATTATTTTATTTTGCTTTCTCAGGTTTTTCAGCTTTATCGAGTTTGATTAAATCATTGTCTTCTATGGCTTTGTTATCAATCAAAAGTTTAAGAGTAAATGTATCATTTTTTTGTTTATATGTTATATAAGCAATACCTTCTTTGTAAGTTGTAAGAAGAATAGAAGAATCCGCATCGAAAATATTTGTCACGGGCTCAGCAGAAACAATATTTTCATTGCTGTTTTTTAAATTAAGAGGTCTGTTTTTCAAAGGAATTATATAAGAATCTCCGGTATGCAAATTCATCACCCGAACATTTTCTGCGGCAATAGACTGCAGCGAAACAAACATTAAAACAAAAAGCAATAAAAAAATTTTTTTCATAAAAGTCCACCTTTTTATTTATTAGCGTGACATAATAGCATTTCTTTCAATCAAATTAGGCGAAGGATTTGGCATTCTGTCTGACGGATAATGTTTGATTTTGGAATTGTAATCGATGAAAGGGATTTTGCCGGGATTTCTCATAATATCACCGATTTCTTGTTTATCAAACCTTCCGCCGTTATTTTTAAATTCTTCATTAAACGGTTTTGTATAACGGTGATAATTTGCTGACAAAACATAGCTTTCTGATGCCGGTATCTGGTTAAAAGCCATTGCATATCCTTCAAGCAGCAAATTTGTTAAAAGCTTTATATATCCGACACCCATAATCATGAGCACCAGAAATACAGCAAGAATTTTAGGCGCTGCAGCAATAGTTTGCTCCTGAACCTGTGTAACAGCCTGTAATATACCGACAACAAGACCAACTGCGGCAGCAACAAGAACGCACGGCATTGATATCAGCAACATAACTATAAGCCCTTTACCCATATATTCAAGCAGAATTTCCATGTTTATCCTTTACTAATTAAAACTTGTAACAAGACCGTGAACAATCATACTCCAGCCGTCAACGGCAATGAATATCAGAAGCTTAAACGGCAGTGAAATAATTGTAGGTGACAGCATAAACATACCGAGAGCAAGAAGCACATTGGCGACAATCAAATCCAGCACTATGAACGGAACATAAATAACAAAACCTATCTCAAATGCTGTTTTAAGCTCACTCAAAATATATGCCGGCGCAACCTGCCAGATAGTAATATCATCGGGAGATTTCGGCTTTGGTGCTCCGGAAAGTTGAATGAAAAATGTCATATCAGACTGTCTTGTCTGTTTCATCATAAATTCTTTCAGCGGTTTTGAGCCTTCCGTCATTGCAAGGACGATATCTCCGTTTTTTTGATATGGAACAGAACCCATTTCCCACATTTTAGAAAATACAGGGTTCATTGTATAAATAGTCAAAATCATAGAAAGCCCGAGCAAAACTATTGCAGGCGGAACCTGCTGTGTTCCGAGGGCCTGTTTGAGCATTGAAAAGACTATTGCATATCTCAAAAAACTTGTCATACAAGTAAAGAAAAACGGCAGTAAAGAAAACACTGTCATTACTAACAGCATTTGCAGTACCGGATTTAGGTCTTTTAATACGCTTTCCATATTCTATCCCTTTAATTTGTTTTGTCATTTTGTAAGATTGGTTGTGACAGTTTTGACAACATTTCTTTCATCACTGCCTGCTTTTTAAAGCCGCCTGTTTTTTGAACAGCAGCCATGACTTCTGAATAATCAACCGGCTTATCAGGAACATTGTTGTATTCTTTTGAAATCATGTTATTGAGGTTTCTTTGAGAAACAACATTTTGAATTTGCGAAATCCCGTTTTTATTATCTTCTAACTTTGCAAGGAATGTTGTTCTCTCTGTATCTGCTGCAATCAAGAACTTTTCTTCACCTGCTTTTATCACATAGATAGTTTTTCTTTGAGAAAGATTCAATGCATTTTCAACAGTGAGTTTTTCACCATTTTTTGTACATTTTGTATTCAGCATTGTTTTTTTATATATCATCAAACAGACGAACAAAAGTCCGACCATTGCCATTGAATATACAAGAAAATTTACCAGATATGCACCCATATTCCTGCCTTTTTAAATATCTTCATCATCTACATCAAAATCGCTGTAATCGAAATCCTCTTCACTGACTTCATCAGTATTTTCAGTTTGCGGAGCATCTTCGAACTTGTCATCAATATTTACAAGATCCTGATCATCATCAAGAACCTGCTCTATTTCTTCTTCATGTTGCTGTGAGTCTTCATAATCCATTGATGCCTGTTCTTTTTCTTCAGTAAAAATCTGATTAATTCTGACTCCATATCTATCATTTATAATGACCAATTCGCCGGAGGCAACTATTTTGTCTTCAACTTTTAAATCAATATGGTTGTCATACACTGAGCCAATGTCAACAACAAGACCTTCAGAAATTTGTTTTAGTTCTCCGAGTGTCATTTTTATTTTTTCGAATTCAGCACCGATTTCGACCTGAATTGTATCCCACATATTGTAGATATCATTGCTCATATGTTTGTCTCCTTTGGAGTTTGCTCCTTCTTCATCAATTTCATAATCAATCATTATTGCCGGATTTGGGGTTACTCGAAATTCAACGGAATGTCCGTCGTATTTCAGTATCATTTTGGAAGATTTGCTGTGTTCCAGCACAACAATATCATCTTTTTCAAGACTTTTTAATTCATTTAATCTGATTCTTGTATATCCCACACTTAAGTCGACTTCGGCCTGTGTATTCAAAAAATCAGAAATATCAAATTTATTTTCTTCTGATTGCACTTCCTGTGGAGAAAGTGCAGCAACCGGGATTTTTATTATAATTTTTCCAAGGCTTACTTCTCCGCTTTTTGCAAAAAATGTAAGGTTGCATTCATTATAGTTTGAGTTATTCCTTGGGATTTCACTGCCCTGTTTTATCAAATGACTAAAATTTTTATATAAAAAATTGTCAAATCCTGTCAAAATTTTTGCTTCTAATTCAGAAATTTTTTCAATGTTGAAGTTTTTTCCATTAGACCCGAGAATTCTTTCCAGAAGATTTTTAACTAATTCTTTTGATAACCTGATAAAGACAGACAATTCTTTATTAAGACGAATCTGAGTAACAAAAAATTCTTCATTTTGTGCAAGAAAATTTGTATTCTCGCTGATACTTAGAAGTTTTATATCAGCATCACAGCCCCAAAATTCAACAAAAGACTCATACAGAATATTTTGCAAATTCGTATTAAACCAGTCAAATGTATAATTCAGCCGGTTTGAAAATTCTGATGTAATCTTGATGTTTTCTTCCCTTGTCTGCAATGTCATCCCCTAATCAACGGGGAATTTTCAAACTATCATAACTTCCCCTAGAGTAATCTTAATAATTGATTGGAAGTTGTTCATCATATATTTGTTGTATTTTGTCCAAATTTATTAAAATAAATCAATTTTCGTTTAAAGCAAGCAGACCTGCACCTATCATGCCTGCATTATTTTTGGTTTCAGCTCTTTTTACACATACATTAGTAACAACGGTTTCAGCATTTATTTTTTCTTCAAGTTGATTTACATCCACGAATTCACACATTCCGCCTGAAACAACTATACAGTCAGGATTTAAAATATCTGTCAGACCGACAAGACCGACAAACATGTAATACTGCCAGTTTTCAAAGACCTTTTTAGAAAACTCATCATTTTTTTCAACACCATCTGTAATATCATATGTGGTAAGGCTTTGAGGATTTTTATCCTTAAAAATACTCGTTTTAAACTCTGGAAATTCTAAAGCTCCGTTAATTGCACAATTTTTTAGTCCTGTGCCTGAAGCATAAGCTTCCCAGCAGTCATAGCGGCCACAGGTGCATTTCTGACGCTTATCAGCAAATATTTTCATACTTCCGACTTCAAGAGCATTGCCCTTTGAACCTCTAAAAAGCCTGCCTTTTGAAACCAGTCCGCCTCCGATACCGGTACCTATAGTAACCATCAAAACTGTATCAAAGCCTTTAGCTGCTCCGCTTTTGTATTCTGCCCAGACAGCACAATTTGCATCATTTTCTACAAAAACTTTTTTGTCAGAAAGTTTTGAAAAATCAATTGAATTATATCCCTGCGGCAGATTAGGTGTAGAACTCAAGACCATTGTGTTTTCCAAATTCACAGCTCCGGCTGACGAAAGTCCTATAACATCAATTTCGTCATAATGCTGTTCAATTATATTTTTTAGAGTATTTTCTATTTCCTCTGCAGTTTTTGGAGTATGTATTTTTTTTATTTCAGAAAGAATATTTCCTTCTTCATCCAAAACTGAATATAAAATTTTTGTTCCGCCAATATCAATGCCTAGTGCTTTTTTCACAAATTGAGCCCTTTAATTTTCCTGTCTGTTCACAAATCTTTTTGTAATAAGCTGTGGTCTTGTAATTGCAGAGCCGATAACAACAGAATGAGCACCAATTTCAAAAGCGAGGTCTACCTGCTGCGGCTCCCATATTCTTCCTTCAAGAATTACAGGGCAATCAACAGCATTTACAAGTTCTTTCAGCAGTTCAAAATCAGGTTTGTTAGAAGTCTCCGGAGACTCAAGTGTATAACCGGACAGAGTTGTTGATATAATATCAGCCCCCAGCAGTCTTGCGGCAATGCCTTCTGACAATGTAGACACATCTGCCATTACAAGCTTTTTATTGATTTTAATAAACTTTATAATTTGTTTTAGATTGTTCTCCCCTCTCGGACGGGAAGTTCCATCCAGTGCAATTATATCAGCACCTGCTTGTATCAAATCTTTTGCGTCTTTTATTGTCGGTGTAATATAGACGATTTCTCTCCAATTAGCAGGAATAACTTCAGGTTTTGTTATTCCTATAACAGGGATTTTAAAGAGTTTTTTTGCATTCTCAACATCTCTTACGCCTGCAACTCTTAAAGCTGCTGCACCGCCTTTAACAACTGACTGCATCATGGCTATCATGCATTCTTCTTTGTACAAAGGTTCAGACGGCATTGCCTGTACTGATACAATTACTTTTTGTTTTATCTGTGAAAGTATATCCATAAATATAATTATAATGCTACTTTTAGCTATATGCAAATATTTTATTTACCGGGATTTTATAATAAAAAAGCCCTGCTATACGAAGCAGAGCTTTTCAACATTTAATTTATTCAAAAATTAATAATTTATAATGCTTTGAACAAACTCTGGGTCATAATGGTTTACAAAGATGCTTTCACCTTTGTCCAATTTTCTCAGAGTTTCCATATCTTCACTTGATAGTTCAAAATCCAAAATATCAAAATTTTCTTTCATCCTTTCTTTGTGCGTAGATTTTGGAATAACAATTACATTTTCCTGAGTTAAAAACCTAAGAGCAATCTGTGCAACTGTTCTATTGTATTTATTGCCAATTGATTTCAAAACTTCATTGTTAAAGAAATTATTTTCACCTCTTGCCATAGGGCTCCAGGACATTAGACGGGTATCAAATTTATCCAGATATTTGCGTAAAACTTTTTGTTGCTGGAATACATGGGTTTCCATCTGGTTAACCATCGGTTTTATTTCAACAAAATTACATAAATCAACAAATCTGTCAGGGAAAAAGTTGCTTACACCAATTGCACGAACCTTGCCCTCTTTGTAAGCTTTTTCCATAGCTCTGTATGTTCCGTAATAATCACCGAACGGCTGGTGGATTAAAAGCAAGTCCACATAATCCGTTTGTAATTTTTTCAAAGATTCGTCAATGGATTTTGCTGCTTTTTCTTCTCCGGAATTTGTTATCCAAACTTTGGTTACTAAGAAAAAATCTTCTCTTTTAATGCCTGATTTTTTGATTGCATTACCGACGCCTTCTTCATTATAGTAAGCTTGTGCCGTGTCAATCATTCTGTAACCAACGTCAATAGCATCAGTAACGCATCTTTCGCATTCTTTAGGGTCAACAAGGAATACACCGTAGCCTAAGATAGGCATATCAACACCGTTGTTTAATTTTACAGTTTGCATAAGTTATTCTCCTTTCGTTAGGTCGTTAAATCTTTTTGAATTGATAATATTTATTATGTAAAACAAAAAGATTTATGATATATTTTCCACCCATTCTTTAGCGTAAAGAACGGGTGGAGCCCAAGAAACTCCCGACCTGATGCTCCGTTCATACAGAATGTAGCACAAACCGATGCTCGGCAACTCGGCACGTAAAAATTGCTAAAGAACAAAGATTAAATTGTTTCAAACAATTCTCCGTGCCTCAGACAAACCTCGCTTGTAGTTGTTTGTACAACATTCTGTAATTCACTATGCAAAGGTCGGAGGGGTATTGCATAATTTAAAACTGGGTTCGGGGCGGAGCCCTGATGTGACCTTGACTAGAAACAGTTGTGTTTTGAAAAGATTTTGTCCACAGCTTGTCGTGGCAAAATCTTTTATAAAACATTCTACTGTTTCTTTTGATAAGCGCCGGTTTCTTTCTTTTGTGATACTTTTCTTTCTTTGCCTGCAAGATACAAAGAAAGAAAAGTATCTAAAGAAAATAAAGTTTATATTACAAAAACATAAATTTTTTGTTTTACATAATACTACTTTATCTTTAAAACATTCTTTCATATTTAGTCTTCTATCTTTTTAATAAATAAATATTAATACTTGATAGCAGCTATCAGTCAACAATCTCTCCTTTATATCCTATAGCGTCCACTGTGCCTAGTTTATGAATATCTTCATCAGTTCGGTTTCCATAAATTGTGATTTTATTCAATTCTTTTTCAATATTTTTGAATTCTTCATCACTCAGTTCTATATCAGCTGCACCGAGATTTTCTATTACTCTTTCATCTTTTCTCATACCGGGTATCGGTACAACATGAGGATATTTATGAAGCATCCATGCTAAAGAAATTTGTGCCGGGGTAATACCTTTTTTATCAGCTACTTCGTTAAGCAAATCAAGTAAAGGCTGGTTTTTCACGACATTTTCAGGTGCAAACCTTGTAATAACTCTTCTTACATCATCGCCTTTATATTGTGTATTCTTGTTGTACTTCCCACTCAAAAAACCACTCGCCATAGGAGAAAAAGCTACAAATCCGATATTTAATTCCTGACAAAGCGGTATTACATCTTTTTCAAACATTCTTTCCATCATAGAGTATTCACTCTGAATGGCTGTTAATGGAGTCACGGCATGGGCTTTTTTAATTTGTTCCGGTGTAGATTGTGATTGTCCCCAGGCCCGAATTTTTCCTTCTTTTATAAATTCTCCCATCCACAGTGCGACTTCTTCTACATTAGAATCTAAAGGCACTCTGTGTTCGTAATAAATATCAATGTAATCTGTCTGCAATCTCTTTAGAGAATCATTCAATGCATTTGTTATACCTTTTTTGCTTAATTTGCCTTCGGGTATTTCCTGCCCGGGCTGAAATACCGGTACAAATTTTGTTGTTAAAATAATCTTATCTCTAAATGGCTTAACAGCTTTTCCTACAAGAGTTTCATTTGTAAAAGGCCCATATGCTTCTGCTGTATCAAAAAGAGTACATCCTAAATCATAAGCCTTGTGTATAAGTCTTATAGATTCTTCTTCTGCAGGGATTGAACCATAGCCATGAGAAAACCCCATACATCCCATACCTACGGCAGAAACTTTTATGTCTCTTAGTTTTCTATATTTCATAACCTAACCTTTCTATTCTATCTTATAAAATTTGTAATAAATGATCGTTCAATTTGAGGAACAGCTATGTTATTTTGTTTTCCAATTTCAATACATTTCAGCAGCCAAGCCATATTATGTGCAATATTTCTCATGGTCTGTAAACCCTCCTTATCCTGCATTACTTCTTCCGGAGTGTTTCCATGAACCATATTCCAGTATGAAGAGCCGACTACAGGCATATTGGAAATTGTAAAATACTTATTTAGAACATCGAAAGAAGCAGTAGTACCACCTCTTCTTGCAGAGACAACAGCTGCAGCAGGCTTAAATTGAAAAGCTTTTCTTTCCCAATCTCTGCCGGAATTAGCAAAAAAAGCTCTGTCCAAAAATGACAAAATTCTGCCGCTTGGATGTGCATAATATACAGGAGAGCCAAAAACAAAACCATCAGCTTTTTTTGCTATTTTTATAAATTCGTTAACCTTATCATCCGTAAAAATACATCCTTCCTCATTACATTTTCCACACGCAATACAATCCTGTACAGGCTTTGCCCCTATTTGAAAAATTTCATAATCTATACCATAAGAATTTAAAGTTTCTCCAATTTCTTTAAGAGCTGTATATGTACAGCCTTTTGAATGAGGACTTCCATTAAGCATCAATACATTCATAAATAACCTCACAATCTCTACTTATTTTTTGTATATTGTTTTAAAATTGAATTAAGCTGCATTTCGCAAAATTTGTCTGTCCAATCAAGCGGCTCAAATTTACCATCTGACATACACCAGCAAGTCATCATTCCATACAGCTGGCTTATTATTATATGAGTCAATAGTTCAACGGGGGTTTCCTTTTTAAGTTCACCATTTTTAATTGCGTTATCAAAAATATTTGTTAACATATCAACGTCATAGACCCATTTTTTGCTATCTAAATTTTCGGGAACATTATTAGGGTCAATAACATTTCTAATCCACTCGCGGCAGACTTGAATACCGCAAGATTCAACACATTCCATAAATCTGTGAAAATAATATGTTAGCTTTGAAATTAATTTCATATCTTGCATTCGCTCAATATCATCAGCAATTTCACTAAATGGCACCCTGCTAATTGCGAGCACAATATCTTCTTTACGTTTGAAATAGGTATAAAATGTACCTTTTGCAACGCCGGCTTTTTTAGTAATGTCTTCAACATTAATTGCACTGAAACCTTTTTCTTTAATCAGCTCCAGAGCAGTAGAAATAAGTTTTCTTTTTGTAATTTGTGCTGAAATTTGTCTTTTATTCATATCAAAACTCCTGATTTAATAATAACACCACTTGACCAAAAGTCAATGACTTTCAGTCAAAAAAATCCGATATAAATTTTGAAGAAGTTTTTTATAAATAATTATTATTTCAGATTTGCTGCTGACATACCATTCCTACAATTATTGTAGGGATGCCTCATTTTTAAATAAAAAATCGTGGGTATTGATTTTTGTTTTTTAGCGTTTAATAATGGGATGTAAGAGAATTTATCTCGGAATACTCTGCCAAGAGAGAAATGACTAAATGTCATTTCGAACGAGAGGTAAGTCTGGTAGACAGCTCCGGTAGATATCAGTAATTGAAAATTAAATAACGTGGGATACTCTGCCGAGGAAAACAAGACTAAATGTCTTGTTTGACGAGAGGTAAGTCTGGTACAGACTGCGGCAAGTATCAAAAAAATGAAAACTTAATATCGCGGGATGGAGCAGTCTGGTAGCTCGTCGGGCTCATAACCCGAAGGTCGTTGGTTCAAATCCAGCTCCCGCAACCAATTATCAAAAGAGGGTTTTGAGAAATTCAAAATCCTCTTTTTTAGTCAAAAAATGAGCAATTGTTCCCCAAAAGAATTATTAAAGTTTTAATAACACTGCCATTGAACAGACATTGTCGGAATTTGATTTTTTTGAACCAATAGGGCTGTGTTTCAAATATATCTTGATTTTT
>CALUQG010000015.1 GCA_944322855.1 Candidatus Gastranaerophilales bacterium | reverse complement strand
TACTCCTGATACAGGCAATTGAGTAAATACATTGTCAGCTTTCGGGAGATATTCTTGAATTGGTTTCAACTGAACAGTTTGTCTCGAAGCCAATGCAGGAAGCTTATTTGGATCTACAAGAGGAACATTTGCCTGAGTTGGTGCCGGAGCCTGAGTTGGTGCCGGAGCCTGAGTTGGAGCCGGAGCCTGAGTTGGTGCCGGAGCTTGAGTTGGTGCCGGAGCTTGAGTTGGAGCCGGAGCTTGAGTTGGCGCAGGAGCTTGAGTTGGTGCCGGCGCCTGAGTTGGTTTTTGAGTAGTTACAGGTTTTACTTTTGGAGCCTTTTTACCTTTTCTTAAAGCCAAAAGCATAGCTGCAGTACCGAGAGCAGTACCTAAAATACCGAGTATTGTAGGCAGTTCGTCTTCTTTTTTATGTGTTGCAATAGGTCTTGCATAATAATTATTAAGCTGGGAATCATTTTTTATTAACTGGTCAGCGCCGAATTGACCGACAGCAACATTTGTCAATGAACCATTATAAATTCCGCCCATTGGATACATACCCATACCGTATCCAGCGCCTATACCATATCCTGCACCCATACCATAACCTGCACCAGCATTATTCATCATTGAATAGCTTGTTTGCAAGTTATACATTGGGCTGTATAAGCTTTGAAAACTTGTGCTGTAATCATCGTACATAACCTAATCTCCAAACTATAAATTTAATCTAACCTTACTCTTATATAAAAACAATTTGAAAATCATAATTGACTAAATGTTTATTTAATATTAAGAAATATTACAAACTAAAGAATTTTACAGCCCAAAATCACCGGTTAGCAAATAGGGTAAAGTTAAGTTAATATTTCTTATATAAAGACTATTATTTTTAGTGTCAGCAAGTACAATAGACATAGGGTATAAATTATATATATAATTTTATTTAACTAGAGGAGACACAGATGATAGAATTTGACTACAGGAATGTCAGTGCCGAAATTCTTGGTGAAGAAAACGGATTAAATATCGAGGAAGAATTTAACAACTACAATGACAGAATAGCCCGTATCATCAACGAATTAAACTCGAAAAAAGACAAACCGGGTCAGTGGCTCCAGTGGATGAACCTCGGATACAGCGAAGAAACTGTATGGCTCGTGAAAGAATATGCCGCTATGATAAACGGCAGATTTGATAACATACTTGTTCTCGGCATAGGAGGTTCCGCTCTCGGCGGATATGCTGTATGTGAAGCACTATTAAAACCTTACTGGAATCTTTTGACTCCCGAACAAAGAAATAACTTACCCAGAATCTTTTTCCTCGACAATATAGACCCTGACCAAATAAATTCTCTTCTGGATATCCTCGATTTGAAAAAAACACTGGTAAACGTAATAACAAAATCAGGCTCAACTGCTGAAACAATGTCGCAGTTTATGATTATAAAAAACAGACTGCAAGAAGAAATAGGCGATAATTACACAAGAAACATCGTTGCAACAACTGACCAGAATTCAGGGATATTGCGCCAGATTTCAAACGAAGAAGGCTACAAAACTTTTGTTATTCCCGACGACGTAGGCGGACGTTTTTCTGTCTTTTCAGCAGTCGGATTACTCCCGTTTGCACTTGTCGGGATAAACATCGAAGAGTTGATGCAGGGCATAAAAGACATGGATCTTGCGCTAAAAAATACTGATATAAGACATAATATTGCAGCACAAAATGCGCTGATACATTACTTGATGGACAGTCAAAAAGGTAAAAATATGACTGTTATGATGCCGTATTCAAGCCGTTTAAAATACATTTCAGACTGGTTTGTTCAGCTATGGGCAGAAAGTCTCGGAAAAGAATACAACCGTAACGGAGAAAAAGTGAATATTGGTCCTACACCGATAAAAGCACTCGGAGCAACAGACCAGCACTCACAAATTCAGTTGTACAATGAAGGTCCAAACAACAAAATTATTAATTTTATCAGAGTAAAGGAATTTGATACTACTCTTGATATACCCAAAATATTTGAATACACCGGCATAGGATATCTCGGCGGTAAAACGATCAACAGCTTATTAAATGCAGAAGCAGACGCTACTCGCGTTGCGCTTGCAGATTATCAAAGACCAAACGTAACAATAACTCTTGAAAAAATTAACCCGTACAACATTGGACAGCTTCTTTACATGCTGGAAGTTCAAACAGCCATTGCCGGTGAATTATATAATATTAATACATTTAATCAACCGGGTGTAGAACAGGCAAAAAACTATACCTATGCACTTATGGGAAGAGCAGGCTATGAAGAGTCAGCTCAAGATTTGCAAGCAAAAATGCATTAAAACCGCTTATAACAAAACATTGATTTATGAGCGTTTTGATGTTACATAAAGTTACATAATATACATGCAGCTATGTATTTGTTAAAATAATGCTGAAGCTTTTTTAGTTAGAGAGTAACCTTCATGTCAGAAATAAATTATTTGGAAATAATACAAAATAAACTGGACGCATTAGTCGACAAAATTATTCAAAAAGAAAATTCGGATGAGAATTTTCGTATAACCTATGCCCAGATACTTGAAAAAATAAACACCAAAATGGATGTCTTTTCAAGCGGTGAAAATTTTGAAAAAATCGGTCTTATCTCTATTGAGATTAGAAACATGATTAAAGACAGGCAAGAAGTTGTCGACTCAAAATTTAATGCAATAAAAGCAGAATTTGACAATCTGAACGATATATTAATAAACTCTCTAAAAACTCCGGAGCTTCTTGCGGCTTTTAACAAAATTCAAAATCAAATTCACTATTTCACGGAAGAACATGAAGCACAAAAAGCTGCTTTTGCATCTGCTATTAACTCAATTCAAAGCAATGACGCAGATTTTCGTTCTCTTCTGTCAAAATTAAACGAAGAAACTCAAGAAAACAACAAAAGAGCTCTTGAAGACCTCAGCACTATCATATACTCACTGAAAGAGTTCGAAGACTCATTAAATGACGATGTTAGTGATATAAAAGATTTTGTTACGGAAAAGGTTGACAGTGTTATAACCAAAATTCATGAAACCGATTCTTTCATTGATGTTTTGAACAATAATTTGACAACACTGGTTCAAGTTGTCGGAAACATATTTGAAGACGAAGAATTCCAGGATTTACAGTCTGATATAGCTGATATTTTAACTAAAACAGCATTCTTAAGCGAAACTTTAAAAGAACTGGCAACAAAAGAAGAGCTGCTTGAAAATTCATCAAAAAACAAAGAAGAAATAAAAAAATATACTCAGGAACTAATTTCTGACTTAGAACAGAAAATTGTAGAAAAACTTGATTTCAGTGAATTAAATGACATCAAAGATTACGCAGAAAAAATGTTCTATCAGGGAACAGAAGTCCTTAAAGATGAAATCTGGGAAATCAAAGATACCGTTTCAGATGTACAGAAAAATTCTGTAACAAAGCAGTCTTTTGATGAAAAGATCAAAGAACTTCAAGCCAAAATCACTGAAGACATTACAGATTCTCTTTCTACAGAAAGTATTGCAACAGCAAACCAGATTACAGAAATTTCTTCTACAATTGAAAATCTGAGAAATGATATTTCTGACATAATACTCAATGAACAAAATGAACAAATTGTCACAGCTTTGAATAATCTTCAAAACAAATTTATTTCACAACTGGTACAAATTGCTGAAAATATTTCATTTATTGAAGAATCAGAAGAAATAAATCAAAATTTATTTGATTGTACAGACGAATTGAAAGAAAAAATTTCAACTGATATTTCTGACATAAAAGACGAAATAAATATGTTGAAAAACATTTCAGGAACATCTAATGACAGTATCATAGGCATTCTTGATAAAATAGAAAATGCTGTACAATCCGATATAAACAGAGATTTAAAAACTCTTATTTCCGGCTTTAAGCTTTTGACAAGCGGTCTTAAAGAAGACAAAGATTATGTATACACACTGCCGGATATAGAATCGGATTTATCAAAGATAAGACTCGATTTAAATAATGTTCAAAAAGCTATAGACGAAGCATCAAAAGACTCAATTGAGAAAGACGGCGAGCTTGCTGATAAGCTTGCAAAAATGAAAGAAGCTGTCGACAAAATTCAAGACAGCCCTCTTGTTAATGAAATTGCAGATGTGAAGTTTTTATTTACATCGTTAAATGAAGATGTCTCAAGTATAAGCAAGAGAACAAACAAGCTTATTCTGTCATCTGATGAAGTAAGCAAGACATTAAAAGCAAATATAGAACAGTTTTCTCTATTAATCAATAATTTTGAAAAACAGAGCAGAGAGTTCTACAACTCGGCTTTTGTTAATAATCTCGATATAAAAATTGATAATATTTATAACACTGCTTCATCGCTTGTTCAGTCTGAAAAGGTTTTAAATGAAGCGTTTATGTACCTTGCTGAGTGGATTGATACAGCCAGTGATACATTTGACGAATTAAAACTCGATTTAACAAAGATAAAGAAAAACATTCTCTCAGAAGATGAAAGTTTTTCTGACAGAATAGAGACAGGTATAAATGCATTAAATAAAAAGATTGATGAACAGAACAATAAAATTGATGCACTTGAAGAAAAGCTGAATAAAATTATTTCACAGCAAAATGAAGCAAAAGAACTTAAGTCTCTTGTTGAATATGTTGCTTCACAGGTCAGTGTTACAAACGAAAAAATAGTTGAAAATGATAAACTTGCTCAAAAAATTGCAAGCATGGAAAAACAACTTAAAAAGATAGAAAAGAACATATCGATAATAACAGAATACATCGACGAAGATGAAGACAATGATGAATTCGATATGGATGATGAAGAATAATTAGTTGTTGCTCAAAACCAGTTTGAATGTTGCAAGATTTTTTATTGCAAACATTTTGTTTTTGTTTTTTTGCTCTTCATTAATTTTAAATATACGAATAATTCTTTGTATTTCCTGCAAGTTTTTTCTTGAAGAAATATCATAAACATTATTTATCGGATCGGATACAACACCCATTATAGTATTCAATTCATGTTCTTTCATAAGTACATTCCTCTATGACTCTATATTTCTATAAAGTAAATTGTTATAAAAAAATTGCCTAAAATTTATCAAATTGTTAAGAAATATATACTATTTATATACGCAAATCATTAAAACTATTGCAATTACTTGAAATAGAGGATATATACAATTAAAATAATAATATATAATTGAACATATCATGAAAGGATATAAGGAGAAAAGATGTTACCAATAGTTACGGAAGAGCACGCATCACTTGCATTTGCTGAAATATTTCAAGATGTCCACGGATGGAGAAAAAAAATGATACACTATATCAAGGACGAAAACCCTGAAATTAATAGTGCTATTATTGAAGCAGCAAACAATACGGATTTAGACCCGAAAGCCGTTGCTCTGGGCGCATATATGACATATATTCTTATTGAAATGGCCGCAAAAGACGATGAAGGTATTAGCTACGATATAGACGAATAGATTAATCAATAATTTTTATTTTAAAATTTTGAATAGGCTCTCCGCTCAGAAGTTTTTTCTGATTTGAGAGCGTATTTTTTACAGAAAAAATCCAACCTGTTTTGGGATTTACAAACAAAAAGAAAGCAGCCTGACTTTCTAATAAACGCTGTTGGTTGTCAATAATCAGTTCTCCTTTATCTGAAAGTTCAAAAACAGTAAAAGACAGTGGTGTAGTCAAATTGCTGTCTACAAAGCAGTCAAAACGAGTATTTTTAAGCCTGCTTGTATCTTTAATTACCGGTTGGTCTTTGTATGTTGTACACCATTGGTATAATCTGGTAATAATGGTTTCAAGATTCTTGTTTAGACTCATTAATAGTATCCACAAATTTTTCTACCAGTTTTTCATTCCACTTTTTACCTGACTCAAGTTTGATAATCTCAAGAGCCTCGTCTTTTGAGCGTGCAACTCTATATGGTCTAGACTGAGTTAAAGCAAAATATGAATCAATGAGAAGGATAATTTGAGACGATATCGGAATATTATCTCCGCTAAGCTTGTTCGGATAGCCTGTTCCATCCCAGTTTTCGTGATGAGCTTCAATTATCGGCACAATATCAGAAACTGCGGAAATTGGTTGCAAAATAGTTCTTGCGGCAATCAGAGGATGTTCTTTAATTTTTTGCTTTTCTTCATCTGTAAGCGGTTCTTTTTTGTTAAGAATTTCTTCAGGAATCATAAGCTTACCGATATCGTAAAGCATCATTGCAATTTTAAGCTTATCAATATCTTCTTTTGAAAGCTCCATCTTTCTTGCCAGATCAATTGCCATTGAAACTTTAGCTTTGGTTAATCCGCGCTTGTAATGCATATTGTAAGTTTGAGCAAGAGTATCAGCAACTGAAAAGAGCGTTGATTTAGTTTCAGATGTATTTATCGATTTTAACTTAGAAGTAATTTCTTTTGCAATTTGATCAGGTATAGGAATTTTTTGTTTTGTAAGAATATCCATAAATGCGCCAAAAGCAACTTCATGCCATTCTGTTTCATCATCAACAGCTTTCGCAAGAGTGACTCTGTTTCTGCCGTTAATTTTTGATTTATACATAGCCTGATCAGTCATATCAAGCAATTCATCAAGCTTAATAGAATGTTCAGGAAATGTACCCACTCCGACGCTGGCTGTAATATGACCTATTGTGTCAAGTTCTTGAGCTTCGATAGCAGCACGTATTCTTTCTGCTGCAATCATAGCGCCGGAAGAATCAACACCCGGCAAAAGTACAGAAAATTCTTCACCGCCCAATCTTGCAGGAATATCGATTGAACGTGCATTTTTTTTCAATATATCAGCTATAGTTCTGATTGCAAGATCACCAAAGAAATGTCCGTAGGTATCATTAATCTTTTTAAGATAATCAAGGTCAAGGCTAATAATTGAAAACGGCTGATGTAATCGCTGTGCACGCTCAGCTTCTTTTTGCAAAGCTTGATTAAAATATCTTCTGTTATATAATTCCGTCAGCGAATCTGTGACAGCTTCTTTTTTCAGATTTTCAAACAAATTAGCTATAGTTATGGCCATTTCAACCTGATTTGCGAACAGACTCAAAAAGTTGAGTTCTTTGTCAGTAACATCTTCCCTGGGGGAAAACACCATCATGACACCAAACGGATTATTTGATGGATAAAGAGGTATTGCTATAATATTTTTACTAACACCGAGCTTATTGATAATCTCTTTTTGTTCATCTTTGAAATCATACAAAAGGGTGTTAATTGTCTCGAGATATTCACGGCTGGAGAGAATACTTTTTTCTTCCATAGCTTTGGTTATAATCATCTTTGGATCATATTTCAGATGGTATTCATGAATATCAATATTTTTTTCTGAAAGAAATTCTTTTAACTTGTTAAAAATAGGACTTTCCGAAAAAGCTTTAACCTTAAAATATTTTCCCTTCTCATCATTACAAAGCTGCAGAATTGTGCTGTTTATATACCCCATTTCACCATGAAGAGAATTAACAAGCTTTTGCAAAACAGTAGACAACGGTTCTGATGAATTCATCAGCTCCCAAACATGCTTTAGAGTAAGAAACGCCTTGTTTGCTTGATCCAGTTCCTGTGTTCGTTGAACTATTTCTTTTTCCAACGCAAGATTTCTTTCATATATTTCAATGAATTCTTTTTTATTATTTGAAATGCTATATTCTATTTCATTAACTTTATTTGCGTAATCTTTGATTTTTTTTAAGAAATCCATAGTGACCAGATCTATTAAACTAAATAACAATAAGGTTATTATACAACTTTTTTAGGTCAAATGTAAAATATCCGTGAGCAAGTTTATAAGTTGCTGCGGTTTGACAAGTTCACAACAAATATTCTTATTATTTTTCAACCTGCAATTCTTTTTCAAACAAGGTCGGCAGCTCAATTCAGGAGCAAGAACATAACAGTTATCACCAAACGGAGCGCTTCTTTTTTCTGCCGTAGCGCTGAATAATGTAATAACAGCAGGCTTTGATACAGCCCATGCGATATGCGCACTGCCTGAATCAGGAGAAACCACTACATCAGCTCTTCTAAAAACTTCTGCAAGTTCTTCCAGATTTGTTTTGCCGGCTAGTATTGTAACATCATTTGGAGATAATACTGAATTATCAAGAATTCTTGTAATCAAAGAAATATCGTTTTCCATACCGGTAAATACAATATTAACTTTATCCTTCAAAAAATCTAAAACTTTGCTCCAGTATGTCTCTTTCCAGTGTTTGTTTTCCCAGGTAGTTGACGGTGCGCATACTACTGTCTTTTTAGAATTATCAATACCTGACAATAAATCATTAACTTTCTTGCTTGTAGTATCAGAAGGGGCTTTCAACATAAATCTGATTTCAGAAGTATCAGCACCGATATGTTCGCCAAATTCCAGATTTCTTTTTACTATATGATACGAAGAATCAAACAATTTGTGTGTTTCAGGATATATTTCATTAGAAAATATATATGAAAACTCCCTGCCTCCTGTCAATGTAATTTTTCTTTTAATATTTAAAAAAGGCAGAAACATTGCACTTTTAAAAAGCTGCTGTGTATCAAGAACAATATCGTAATTTTCCTTATTTATATTATCGATAAGTGTTTGAAATTCTCTAAAATTTTGAAAAGATAATAAACCTCTTTTTTTCCATTGTTTCATCGGTACAACATAACAATTATCAATTAGCGGATTATCTTTGATAAAAAGCTGAGCCTTATCTTCAACAACCCATCCCAATTTACAGTCCGGATAAGTTTTTTTTATTGCATATGCCAAAGGCAGAGTATGAATTGTATCACCAAGAGCACTGAGTCTTAATATAAGTATTTTATTGAATTTATTAGAATTATGTATATTTTTCATAAGAAAATTATAACATTCTAACAAACAAAGATAACAGTTTCAATAAAATAAAAAAAATAAACCATACAAAAGTTTTACACTATTTAATATAGTTTCACGGGTATTTACATTTTTTGGTGGAGTCAAAATTAAAACAAATTGATTATTATTAGATAGTTGAAAATCGTCATAAATTAATTTACGAATTTTTGTTTAATATAAATAGTTATTAGTACCCCATAGAAAAAAAGGAATAAATATGAGCAGCAGCAAAAAACAACTCAAGCTCCGTCAAACAATATTGAAAGCAAATACAAAGCTTGAACAAATAAAAGACAGTGGTCTGCTCGAAACTTCCGAAGAAGCTAATATCAGATATAACAAAATTCTGGTAGAAAAAGCTATTTGTAAAAAAATACTGGATGATACCAGATGTTCAGCAATACAAAAGTTTTTAAAAAAATTTACACACAAAAACGAAAAATTGATTTGCGATTACTTTAAATCATAGAATTATTTTGTAAAATTCAACAATTTAAAAGATTTTTTCTTCTCTTCTGCTTGTCTATCGGGCAATTCATAGCAATTAATACATCTGGCTTCATAAGTTTCATCTCCGCCTATCATTATAAGAGGAGAAGATTTATCAGCAGGAAAGCCATTTATTAGCCTTTGAGTCCGGGTTGCATGGTCAGAACCGCATTTCATACAAACAGCAGTAAGTTTATCAACTCTATCTGCAAGACACAGCAATTCGGGCATAGAGCCAAAAGGCTCACCTTTAAAATCGAGATCAAGACCTGATGCAATGACTCTTTTACCGTGTTCAATTAATTTTTTTACAACACTGACTATTTCTTCATCAAAAAATTGAATTTCATCTATAGCAACAACCTCATCATCATGGTTTATAGCCGAAAGAATATCATGTGCATTTTTTACTGTTACAGCATCAAGCCAAAGACCGTTTCTTGATTCAATATAATCCCCTTTGGCACGGGTATCGAGTGCCGGAGAAATAACTCTTACTTTTTTTTGCGCAATAATGCATCTTTTTACTCTGCGCAAAAGTTCTTCTGTCTTTCCGCAGCTCATAGGTCCTGTGATTATCTCAAAACTGTAACCCGTCATACAAATCCCTTTTTATTTACATTGCTCTTACTATCATGTAAGCAATATTTTCCATGACATTCTTCCTCTTATTATATGATAAATTATTTGATTAAAAATTCAAAAATATGAAACAAAATTTATATTTACAAAATTTATACAAAAAGTTGTTAAGATTGATTGAAAATTTTCTTTTGCAAAAAAATAATACTAAAATATTATAAAAAGAGGAATACTATGAATAAAATACGTCTAATATCATCAATTGCATTAGCAGTATTGATTTCAACAATGCAAATTACATACGCAGGCGGAATAGGTTCTGAGGTCAAAAAGCCAAACCTCACAAGAATGCGCGTAGGTGCATACAATACCCAATCAAATATTAGTGTAATTGAATATGATACTTATGGTTCTGAAAGCGGATACTATATTGAAGATGGTTTTGGATATACAACAAAATATGACAAGAACGGGAATATTTTGTCAAAATACAAATCAGGACAAGCCGGAAGAACATATTTATATGACAAATACAATCACGTAATCGGATATTTTCAGGCTACATCAAAATACAGAACCATGCTCTATGACAAAGAAGGTAATGCCTTAGGATATTTCAAAGTGGATTCCGACGGTTTGATAAAAAAGTATGACATGGATGGAAACCACCTGAATACCTACAAAAATTTTAAAGGCAGATAATTAAAGTTTGCTTACAATAACACTGCAAACTGAAAGAATTAAAGAACCTAATAATGCACTTAAAAAGCCATCAACATGCAACCCAGGAGTAATCCATCCGGCAAGCATTAAAAGTAATGCATTTATAACTAGACTAAATAGCCCGACTGTCAAAATATTTATCGGCAGCGAAATAAATTTTATTACAGGCTTGACGAATACATTGATAATGGCAATGACTACACAAGCAAGCATTGCACTCCAAAAATTTGCAACAGATATCCCCGGTATAAGCCAGGCTGTAAAAATTATTGCAAGAGCATAAACTATCCACTTTACTATTAAAATCATAAATACTCCTTTTGCTATTCATATTATAATTAATTAAATCCGACTACATTGCCGGACTGTATGCAAACTGGATTAATATTCCTGAAAATATACTTATAAACAATAAAATAACTATGATTTTTAAAGTATCTTTAATACTTTCATTTCTTTTAAATAATACGAGTAACCCAAGCCCTGCGCTTGAACACAATCCGGAAATAACAGAACCAAAGCTTATAGCGCCTTTAAGATACATTAAAGTAATAGCAACAGAAATTGCACAATTGGGTATAAGTCCTGCAATAGCAGTAATTACAGGCTGGAATACAGAGTTATGCAAAAAATACTGTCCAATATTCTCTTCTCCGCCGGCTTTAAAAATTAAAAAGTTCAAACCGACAGTAACTATAAGAATAAAAATAAATACATTCAATGTGTGTGCAACAGGGTGAAGAATTAAATCCTTTAATCTCGGCTCATGCAAATGGTGATGGCAGCAGCCGTCATGCATGGCATCGTTATCAATATTTTTTTTAACTTCAGGATTTTTAAGACTAACCGATTTATCCATTATAAAATCGATTGCATAACCTGCAACAATAGCAATTATTATTTTAGTAATCAAAAGTGGCACAACAAGACCAATCTTTGAGGGTTCTGCAAGAATAACAGGAATTGCTTCATCAGAAGTAGAAAGATAAACAGCAAGCAATGTGCCTTTTGTTATCATTTTTTTTGTATAAAGTGTACTTGCTATTACGGAAAAACCGCATTGTGGGAAAGACGCAGCCAGACTGCCTGCTAAAGGCCCGAGCTTTTCTGAATATTGAGCAAGTTTATTTATTTTTTCCGAATAAAAATATTCAACAACTTCAATAACAACAAAAATAGCGAAAAGAAACGGCAGCATATGTATGCTGTCTATTATTGCGTCAATAAGCCAATCAGAAGCCGGAAGTTTTTCAATCAAACTATCAATCGGAGAAAAAACAAAATTATTTAAACTATTAATCCCCGATATAAAATTTACAAGTATATTATGCATTTCTATTTACTGCTCCAGATATGTTTCCATATATTTATAACATCTATTGGATGTGAAAATAATCTCCAGAACAATTTTACAGTAAAAAACAAACTTTCAAAACTTATTTTTTTTAATTTATACCTCTTTTTGTAATACGTATACTGGCTCTTGAACGCAAGCATCTTTCTATAGCTTTTGTTTTTACAGGATGAAGCATTGCTTAGATGAATAATTCTTGCATCAGGATTTATAAAGATTTTATACCCACAATCCTTAATTCTTGCTTGCAATTCAGATTCCTCATAGTAAAAGAAAAAGTCCTCATCAAAAAGCCCGGCCTTATCCAAAGCCTCTTTTCTAATCATCATATCTGCGCCGCAAATATATCCGACCTCTTTTGTTTCATTATCTTTATTGGTGCGGTCAATTTTTTCCAAGCGGCAATTAAATAATCTATCTAGTTTAAAAGTTAAAAGCACCAGCTCTTTTAATGTTTCCAAATTACCGAAAGACTCATTATGCGTAACACCGTCAGCCTCATACAAATTACCGCCGCAAACCCCGATGCCTGCATCATTTTCCATAAAATCATACAAAGTTTTTATTGCATTGTTCATTAAAATAGTGTCTGTATTAAGACAGAAAACATACTTTGCATCGCACTTTTTTAATGCAAGGTTGTTTCCTGCACCAAAACCAAGATTTGACTCACTTTCAATCAAATTTACAAACGGAAATTTTTGTTTTATGGTTTCAACACTGCTGTCAGAGGAAGCATTGTCAACAACCCATATATCAAAATCAATATCTTTTGTTTTTTCAAGTATTGATTCAATACAATCTACAGTCATTTCACAGGTATTGTAATTTACAAGAATTATAGAAACATCTTTCATGCCTGTTTTATAATCCTTTTTATGTAATTAAAATATTCGTTGTCTTTATATTTTTCAGACTGTATTTCAAGCTGCTTCTTATCCAAAAATCCCATCCTAAAAGCAACTTCTTCAAGGCAGGCGATTTTGATACCCTGATTTTCCTCAATAGTTTGTACATATTGACTTGCCTGAAGCAATGAATGATGTGTACCTGTATCGAGCCAGGCAAAACCTCTGCCCAAAATCTCGACATCCAAATTTTCTTTATCAAGATATATTCTGTTTAAATCAGTAATCTCAAGTTCGCCCCTTTCAGAAGGTTTAAGATTTTTAGCATAATTTACAACATTGTTATCATAAAAATACAGACCGGTAACTGCATAATTAGACTTTGGATATTTAGGTTTTTCTTCAATAGTTTCGGCTTTACCCGAACTATTGAAAGAAACGACACCAAATCTTTCAGGGTCTTTAACCTGATATCCAAAAACTGTAGCACCGCCTGCAGTTTGAGTTCTTTGAACAACTTTTCTCAAAGTACCGGAAAATCCAGGGCCATAAAAGATGTTATCACCGAGAATTAAAGCAGCACAGTCATTGCCAATAAAATCTTCACCTAAAATAAAAGCTTGAGCAAGACCGTCAGGAGAAGGCTGTTCAACATAGTTGAAATTAACGCCAAACATACTGCCATCCCCCAGTAATTTTTTAAAATTAGGAAGATCCTGAGGAGTGGAAATTATAAGTATATCTCTTATACCTGCCAACATAAGTACCGATACCGGGTGATAAATCATTGGTTTATCATAAATAGGCAAAAGCTGTTTTGAAACGACCATTGTACTCGGATAAAGTCTTGTACCTGCTCCGCCTGCGAGAACTATACCTTTCATTATTCAACCCTCAATTCTATATATTCTTTAAGTGCCTTTTTCCAATTTCTCAAAATTCCGGCATTATCCATCACACTATATTTCGGTCTCTTTGCCGGTCTCGGGAATTCATTCGTAGTACAAGGAACTAAATTCACATTAAGTTTTGCAAGTCTAAATATTTCTTTTGCAAATTCAAACCAGCTTGTACATTCACTACCACAAATGTGATAAATTCCGTACTCATTTGAATTGTCAAGAATTGACAAAATTCCGTCAGCTAAATCAACAGTCCATGTCGGACAGCCTATCTGGTCATCTACAACTTTTAGTTCGTTATGAGAAACAGCAAGAGAAAGCATTGTTTCTACAAAGTTTTTACCATGATGACCGTAAAGCCAGCTTGTTCTAACTATATAATATTTGGAACAATACTTTTGTACAGCCTGTTCACCTTGTAATTTTGTTAATCCGTATTTGTTAATAGGATTAGTTATATCAGATGGCTCATACGGTGTATTTTTTGTTCCATCAAACACATAATCCGTAGATATATAAACAAGGGTAATATTTTTTAATGCGCAGCATTTTGCAATATATTCAGTACCTTTTGAGTTAACAAGTTCTGCAGTATGAAAATCGTCTTCTGCTCCGTCAACATTTGTATAAGCAGCACAGTGAACTACGACATCAGGTTTGTGTTCGTCGATAACTTTTAGAACTTGAGTTTCATTTGTAATATCCAGATTTTGTCTTGTTGTTTCTATAACATTCCAACCGGCATCTTCAAAAAGTGGGCACAAATCCTGCCCGAGCATACCTGAAGCACCGGTAACGAGAACTGTTCTTTGTTTATTACTTGTTTCAGACATTAAACAAAACTCGCTTTCTTAGCTTCAATTGACTTTATCCAATCTTGATTTTCAAGATACCAATTTATTGTAATTTTTATACCTTCTTCAAAAGTCAAAGACGGTTCCCAACCAAGTTCAGACTGAATTTTGTGATTATCAATAGCATATCTTCTGTCATGGCCTAATCTGTCCTCTACATATTTTATAGAGTTTTCGTCCTTTCCCATTGCCTCCAGTATAATTTTTGTTATTTCCAGGTTTGTTTTTTCGTTATGACCGCCGATATTATACACTTCCCCAACTCTGCCTTTGTGCAGAACAGTATCAATTGCACTGCAATGATCATATACATAAAGCCAGTCTCTAACATTTAGCCCGTCACCATACACAGGCACTTTTTCACCTTTAAGCAGCTGTGAAATAAAAAACGGTATTAGCTTTTCAGGATACTGATACGGCCCGTAATTGTTTGAGCATCTGGTGTTTAGCACAGGCATCTTATATGTTTCAAAATAAGCCCTTACTAATAAATCTGCAGACGCTTTTGAGGCTGAATAAGGAGAATTCGGAGCCAAAGGAGTAGTCTCATAGAAATAGCCGTCTTTTCCTAGTGTACCGTATACTTCATCAGTTGACACCTGTAAAAATCTTTCCACTTTCGCTTCCTTGGCTGCCTGAAGCAGATTCAATGTTCCTTTAACATTTGTCTCTATAAATATTTCAGGCCCTGTTATAGAACGATCAACATGGCTTTCAGCAGCAAAGTTGACTACTGTATCCACTTCACTCATTAACTCATAAACAAGTTTTTTATCGCAAATATTTCCATGAACAAATTTGTAATTCGGATTATTTTTAACATCATCAAGGTTTTCAATATTTCCGGCATATGTAAGAGCATCAAGGTTTATAACTTTGTAATCGCTATACTTTTCAAGAATATGTCTTACAAAACAACTGCCGATAAAACCTGCACCGCCTGTGACTAATATCTTCAAAATAAATCCTCCTTACTTACTTCTTTAAAAAATGGCTGTTTAGCATCTTTATCGCTTATTATTGGTATATAATCAATTTTCCAATCAACATTTATATCAGGGTCATTCCACCTAATACCTCTATCATGCTCAGGAGAATATTCATTTGTGGCTTTGTACAGCAATTCTGCTTTATCACTCAAAACAAGAAAGCCGTGTGCAAACCCTGAAGGAATATAAAGCATATTTCTATTTTCGTCAGATAAAATCTCACCTATCCATTTTCCGAAAGTTGGCGAATTTTTTCTTAAATCAACAGCAACATCCAAAATACTGCCTTTAATACATCTGACAAGCTTTGCCTGTGATTTAGGATTTTTTTGATAGTGTAAACCTCTTAAAACCCCCTTTGTAGACATTGAATGGTTATCCTGACAGAAATCAGCATCAATACCGTTTTTTTCGAATACAGACTTTTGATAAGCTTCCATGAAATATCCGCGAGAATCCCCGAATACCTTTGGTTTTATTAATACAACACCAGCTAAATCCAATTTTTTAAATTCAAACGGCATAACCCCTCGCATAAATCTCTCTATAAAATTATATTACAAGATATTTGTTTTTCATACATTTTGTACAATTTGTATAAATTTGCTTAATATTTTTGATATGGTAAATTAGTCATTATGCAGCTTGTTGAAACATTAAACAAATATAAAAATTATTTTACTGAAATTATATCATTATCCCTGCCGCTGATAGTAGGAAATCTCGGGCAGGTTATGATTGGTGCAACAGATGTTTTTATTGCGGCTAAACACTCAACAAATACTCTGGCGGCAATCAGTATTGCCAACTCTATTATTTTTTGCGTACTGGTTGTCGGAATTGGTTTAATGTCAGCAATATCAATCGTTATATCAAATTACAGAGGCAACAGAAAGCCGACTAAAAAATTTTTGATGACCATCTTGAATTACTCAATGCTTCTTGCCGTCATTTTTTGTACAATATGTCTTTTAATGGTTCCATTAATTTCCAAAATGGGATTTGAATCGGAGCTTGTTCCAATGATAAAAGAATATGTATTTATATGTGCATTTTCTCTTTTCGGGATGTATTTGTACCAGTGCTTAAAAGAATTTCTTCTGGCATATGAAATTGTAAACTTTCCTAATCTAATTTTAGTAGCAGCACTTGTATTAAATTTTGTTCTGGCATATTCTCTGGTATTCGGCATAGGACCGATACCCGGACTCGGAGTAATAGGACTTGCGCTTGCAGCTTTTATTGTCAGGACTTTGATGGGACTTATATTGCTTGGATATTGTCTTGGAATGCTGCGGCTCAAAAATCCTTTTGACAAAAATTTAATAAAACAGCTTCTAAAAGTAGGTTATCCCATCGGAATAGCGATGCTTCTTGAGTTCTTAGGATTTAATCTTATAACAATTCTCGTTGGAAGAGAAGCAGGAATACTGGCAGCAACACACAATATAGCTGTTACTATTACATCAAGTGCTTACATGATTCCGATGTCCATATCAGCTGCAATAGCAATAAAAGTCGGATATTATAACGGTGCAAAAATTCTGAGCGAAATCAAAAGATATGCTCTGTCAGGAACTTTGATGGCTGTCTTATTTATGGCTGCTTGTTCAATTCTTTTAGTTACAATGCCAAGACAAATTTTTGAAATATTTACAGATAACAAACAAATGCTTGCTCTTGGAATGCCAATTCTTCATATCGCTGCATATTATCTAATGTTTGATGGACTTCAAGTAAGCTTGAGCGGTATATTAAAAGGATTAAAGATGACAAAAATAGCATCAGTAACACTAATTGCCGGATATTGGCTCTTTGGTCTGCCGTTTGGTTATATGCTTGCATATCATTACAAAATGTCTTTAAACGGTTTCTGGATTGGACTTGCTGTTTCTTTCTTAGCGATGTGTACGCTATTTTTGTTTGTAATCTACAAAAAATTCAAATATCTGAAAAAAATATATCAAAACTAGTTGTCAGTTTGAGTTCTAATTTCATCAAGTTTGGCTTTAATATTTAATAAATCCCTTTTCATAAGCCATCTCGGGCTCCCTGTTTCAAGAGAGTGGTTTCTAAGCAGGTACGAAGGATGGAATATAGCCATAACATCAATATCATCGAAAAGGTTAAGCCATTTGCCGCGAATTTGTGAGATTTTAAAATCTTCATCAATAAAAGAATTAGCAGCAGTAGAACCGCAAAGCAAAATTATTTTGGGTCGTACTATTGAAATTTGGCCTATCAAATATCCCTGACAGGCAAGTTTTTCCTCATTTGACGGCACTCTATTTTGAGGAGGCCTGCATTTTATAGTGTTGCAAATATATAAATCTCTCTGCCTGTCAATGCCTGCTTCTTCTAAAAAAGTATTTAATAGCTGACCGGCTCTGCCGACAAAAGGTTTTCCTGTTGCGTCTTCATCTGCACCCGGGGCTTCACCTATTAACATAATAGGAGCATCTGGATTACCGTCAGAAAATACGGCTGATGTTCTTGTTTTATGTAACTCACAAGCTTTACACTGACAGCATACATTTCTTAATTCCTTCAGTGCCTTTTCTTTAATCACAGCATCAGAACATTTGACATCAACGAGCAGATGTTTCATCAAGACCTCATTGGATAACTACAATATTACTATATTATTATACCATAGCTCCGCAGCATTTTTTATATTTCTTTCCGCTGCCACAAGGGCAAGGATCGTTTCTTCCCACAGTTGCAGCATTTTGAGCTTGAATTTCTTTTGCTTTTAATTGTTTTTCATCGGGAATAAATCCCATCAAATCGCCAAAGGCCTTTGACGAATACAACACACTTGTCGGAGAATAGATTTTATTTTTCAAAAAGTCTATTTTATATTTTTCAAGATATTCTTCAAGAGTCATTGATGAAGAATAAACTTCATTGAGACGGTTAACAAAATCAGGGTATTTATCAGCCAATCTTTTAACAAGTTTTGCAGGAATTTTGTCATTTTCCATAAACGACTTGATACACTCGTCCCAGCCTTCAATTTGCTTGTAATCATCAACTTCTAATATATGGCAAAGTGTACCGTAGAAAGGAATTATATACATTCCTAACTCACTGTCAAAAATCACTCCGACATCATATTTTTTACTATGACTGGAATATCCTGCAAGTGATGTCTCTATGAAATTGTCATATCCGCTGTTAAATTCAGGCACTTTAAAAAATGCATAATTTTCAACAGGTTTTATTAAAGTATTAATTTCTTCTTTCGTTTTTGCATCCGTATCAAAATAATAATCATTGAAATCACTTATTAGCTGATCAACAAATTCATTTGTCGTGACAATTTCATCAGAACCAAAACACTCTATAAATTTTTGATTGAATTTTTCAATTTCTTTTTCAATTTCAACAAGCTTGTCTTCATTATCTTTGTAAAGATTTTCAGGCTGTTCAATAATCTTTGCCACTGCAAATTTCAAGACCTTATCCTTATCAATAGACGAAAAAGTTTCTCGAATTTCAACAATGTAATATTCGTTTTCAAAAGGGAAAATTCTTGCCAGTATATATGAGCCTTTGTATATACCGCGAAGGTGGCTCATTTTTACAAGAGGCATTGCAAAGTATTTTTTTTCATTGACAAGGCTGTTTAAATCAAATCCGTTTTTATGAACAGTTTTAACTTCAAAAATAGAATCTATAGACTTTTGCAAAGCTAATACAACATTTTTTGTCCGGTCATCAATATCAGTTTTATCTTTTAAAAACATTGAAAAAATAGTATCTGCGCCTTTGTGAAAAACTCTCTCAAATACATATGTAACTAAAACAGAATTAATCTGAGAAGCCGGCGCATTATAAAGCCCAATAGTTTTTATATATTCTTCAAAATCCTCTTTTATTTCCTGATTTTCAGAGGCATATTTGAATATTTCACTGAGTGTATCGCTTATTGATGATAATTTGTCTATAACTGACATTGTATTAACTCCCCTTATTAATTATTCAATTTTAAAACAGCACTGTGTCTTGCAGTTTTTCCGTGTTCTCTCCTGTAAGAAAAGAATACATCAACCGCATCGTAAGTACAATAACCGCATTTGTCAATTCTCTTTATGCCTAGTTCTCTAAGCTGGTGAAAATTTATAGTTTTTAAATCAACATTATATTTATTTTGAATATCATCAAAAGAGAAATAATCACTATACTCACCCTGCAATGTTATTCTCAACTGTTTAAACACATTTTCATCTACTTGATAATTTTTCATCGAAATAGCCGGCCCTATAACAGCAGTAATATCGTCCGGATTAGATTTATACCTGTTATTCATAAACTCAACAGTTTTTGCTGCAATCGAAGCTGCAGTACCTCTCCATCCGGCATGAATGACAGCTCCGATATTTTGAATTTCATCATACAAAATAACAGGTGTGCAATCTGCAAAATTTAAAAGTACAGCTATATCAGAATCCTCTACAACAAGAGCGTCTGTGTCAGGATAAAATTGACCTTTTTTAGCTGTTTTAATATTTGCAGAATGGGTCTGCACTGGAATTATTATGTTATCTTTATCAACATCAAGATAATCTGCAATAATTTTTAAATTATTCTGTGCCAATTCAGCTAATTCTGGCAAATCTTTCGGCGTTATAACCGTTTCACGTGTTGTAAAAAGATGTTTTACAGGTTTGTCATCCAGCAGAGTTGATTTAAGAATTTTTTTGTTATTAATTTCATCAAATAAAAACATATTTTATTTCTCAAAAGTATTAAACAGCCTGTCTCCTGCATCACCAAGTCCCGGAACAATGTAGCCCCTTGAATTGAGAGCTTCATCAATTTTTGCCGTAATTATTTTTAAATAGGGGAAATCTTTTGTCAAAAGCTCAATACCGTTTGGGGCGCTCAATATAGAAATAAAAACAAGGTTCTCTATAAGAATACCTTTTTTCAAAAATAACGACACTGCAGCATGAGCAGAATTACCGGTAGCAAGCATCGGATCTAGTATAAATACTTTTATATGCTCAGGATCGTTATATTTAACAGGAGTTTTGTCATAATACCACACAGGCTCAAGAGTTTGTTCATCACGATACATTCCGACATGCTGTATACTTGCATCAGGAATTATTTCACTCGCAACATCAGAAATGGCAAGACCGGCTCTGAGTATCGGAGCAAAGATAATTTTATACTCATCGCTAATCTTATTGGTTTTGCAGGTTGTAATAGGTGTTTGCACGGTAAATTCTTTGAGAGGCAAATTTCTGGTAGCCTCAAGTACCAGAATTGTCGCCAATCTTTTCATTGAATTTTTAAAACCGTCAGAATTAATATTTTTATCTCTTATTACGCTCAAATTATGTTCGCACAAAGGATGATTTACTACAGTGACATTTTTATTATTCAACGTTGTCATTTTTTCTCCATCTTATTCATAAACTGACTTTCACTATCTTGAATTGAATCAAGCACCCCATGTATTTCACCAAAAATATAAGGGTTTCTTATAAAGTTAATCATTTTGCCCGTAACTTTATCATTAAACATTCTCATAAAATCTGAGGTCATAGTAACAATATTTTGTGCAATTTGATTCTGGTAAACATAAAAGTCATTTATTCGCCTTGGTTCTTTTGTCGTTATATAGTTTTTTGTTTTTGTACCGGATTCAGGAACAAACAATTCCAGAGATTTAGAACCGCCCATGCCTGTAAAAGCAACGCTGGCTGTAAAATTTGAAGGCATTGTTATTTTGTTATCTGTAACAACAAAAGTAACAAAAGCTTCATCATTCACAATAGAAATATTTGAAACATAACCTATTTGATACCCCTGGATTTTTACAGGCGAACCTTTAATCAAGCCGTCAACATCTTGAAAAAACACGTTATACGTATTTTTTTCTCTGATATTTTTATTGTATATATACAAACTTACAAAAATTGTTGTAAATATAATTAATATCCATACAACTAGTTCAGTAATCCATAATAAATGTTTCTTCATAAAATTGATTATACAATATTTAGCAAATTTGTTTAAATAATTAAAAAAAGTTATTTATCAAATCTGCAAGTTCAAAATATCTATTGTTCGCAAGCTCTTTGCAAAAAATATCGTACGAAACAGGAGCAAGGCTTGCAACTGCGGCAGTATCAATGAAAAGTGCTTCAACAAATCTCGCAAATAATTCTGCAGGCCTTTTGTAATACTTTTTGAGACGCCTTATTCTGGATGAAATACGTGACAATGTTCTTTGCTTTGATTTGAGTTTTATGTAATTTCTTGTTTGTTCATCCAACTCTGGAAAATCATCATCAAGAGAGCTTATTGTATACAATTTTGTATTTCTTAAAAACATTGTTTTTACTTTGACTCTGTCATATTTAAGCAGATATTTTGCATCAGTTTTTTTTATTTCCTTTTCAAATTTTGAGTATCTGCTTGATCGTTTAAAGTCAGGATATAAAGACTTGATTTTATTATCGAGTAGCTTAATTTCTGTCAGAATTTTATTTCTATGTGAATTCAAAATATTCAAAGATTTATTTTTATCGACAAATTTTGTAACTTCAAAAAGTTCCTGTTCAATTACTTTTAGGTCAGAATTGGGAAATAAAATTTCTAAACGACCTCCTGTTTTATGAACAGAAGCATCAATTTTGTAATGTATGTAATGAGTAAATTCATGTATCAGAACTTCTATTTTTCTTTCAAAAGTAATGTCTGTAGAAATATCAATTCTGTTTTTAAGAAAAAAGCCTTGATGACCTCTAGCTCTGGTATTTGTGTTCACAGTTATTCCAAGGTTACGGACAAATTCAGCCATCTGCAAAAATTTTTGCTTATATTCTAAATCATTTTCAATAGAAGTCTGCATTTTTAAGTAGTTTCTTTAACAATCCAGTTTTGATAATCATCATTACCTTTTATTATGGGCAAAGCAATAATTTCAGGAACTGAGTACTCATGTAGCTCTTTTATTTTGTTTTCTATTTCTGAAAATTTATCTTCTTGTGTCTTTATAATCAAAAGCAACTCATTATCATTCTGAACAATCCCCTCCCACTTATAAACGGAGGTAACGGAAGGAAGGATATTCACACAAGCAGCAAGGTTATCCTCAACCAGTGTAGTCGCAATCAAATTTGCATTAAATTCATTAGGTACAGTACAATAAATTACACAATTTTTCACAGAAATCTCCTCTATACTCCACTATAACTATAACATTTTTTCAGGATTGAGTATATAATTCGGATCAAAAACTTTTTTTATTTGAATCATAAGGTTAAGAGTAGTTTTGTCAAGAGCAATAGGAAGATAATTTGCTTTCTGGCAGCCAATCCCATGTTCGCCTGAAAGTGTTCCTCCAAGGTTTACAGCTAACCTGAATAATTCAGCCTTTGCCTTTTCAAAATTTTCTCGTTGAGAATTATCCCTCAAGTCTAATGCAAAATTAGGATGAATATTCCCATCTCCAATATGCCCCATAACCATTGTAATTAGATTATACTTACGGCTGATTTGAATAATTCCGTCAGAAAGCTCAGCTATTTTTGAACGGGGCACAACAACATCTTCTGTTATAACGTTCGGTGCCAATCTCGCACAAGCACCGAATGCAGACCGTCTGGCTGTCCAAATTTTTACTCTGTGCTGTTCGTCTTTTGCACAATCAATAAAAGATGAGCCATATTCTTTACACAATTGAATAATTTTTTGCTGTTGATGCTCAACAGAAGTCTTATCACCATCAGTTTCTATCAAAAGTACTGCTTCTTTATCCGTTTGCAAACCGGTAGGATAGAAATCTTCAATTGTCTGCAAAGTTTTTTTATCAAGTAAGTCAATCACCGAAGGAACTAGGTGGTTATTAATAATTGCACTCACTGCATCTACAGCTTTTTCAATACTGTCAAAATAAGCCAGCATTACGTTAGTATATTCAGCAGAAGGTATAAGCTTTAATGTTGCCTCGGTTACAATTCCGAGAGTTCCCTCAGAGCCGACTATGAGTTGTGTAAGATTATATCCGGTGACATTTTTCGCAGTTTGGGCACCGGTTCTTATAACAGTACCATCAGCCATAACAACCTCAAGGTCAAGTACATAATCTTTAAATGTACCGTACTTAAAAGCTCTGGGGCCGCCAGAACTTAATGCAATTCCTCCTCCAACAGTAGAAACTGCCAAATTTGACGGGTCCGGCGGAAAAAACAGACCTGAAGCTTGCACGGCCTTTTGTAAATCTGCAACAACAACACCTGGTTGGACTTTACAGGTTAAATTTTGATTATTGATTTCAAAAATTTTATTCATTCTGGAAAAATGAATGATAATACCGCCTCTTACAGGATTACAGCCACCTGCATGGTTTGTTCCAGCACCTCTTGGTATCACGGGAACTCTTTTTTTATTAGCATATTTTAATATTTCGCTTACCTGCATGGTATTTTCAGGAAATACAACTACTCTCGGGTATTTTTTTGAAAAAGGGATATGTGCACAGTCAAAAGAATAAGCATAGACCCCTTCCAAATCTGAAATTACATTGTCTTTACCGACAATTCCACCCAGATAATCAAGAAAATTTTTGCTATATTCTTTATATTCCTGTTTATTCTGTGTAAGCATACCATTCTCCACTGGAATTATAATATATTTTAAAACAGCAGTATAGTCTGTAAAATTACCTCAATTTTACAAGATCATATTTTCTCATTCTGATATTTTTAGGAGTGACTTCAACAAGCTCATCATCAGCTATATATTCAAGACACTCTTCCAGCGTAAGCAATCTTGCTGCCTGCAGAGTAACCATAACATCAGCAGTAGCTGTTCTCATATTGGTCAGTTTTTTTGTTTTACAAACATTGACCGGTATATCTTGTGAACGATTGCATTCACCGACTATCATGCCTCTGTAAACTTTAGTTTTCGGAACAATAAAGAAAACACCTCTATCCTCAAACTGAGCAAGAGCATACGGCACGGCTTCACCGTCTTCATGCGCAATCAATGAACCCATTCTCTGTCTGCTAATATCTCCGGCATAAGGTTTATATTCAGCAAATGTATGATTCATTATACCTTCGCCTCTTGTCATACGAATAAACTCGCCTCTGAAACCAATAAGTCCTCTTGCAGGAATAATAAATCTCATTTTTGTTCGTGTTCCTACAGTCTGCATCTCAAGCATTTCGCCTTTTCTGCCTGCAAGTTTTTCAATACAGCTGCCGGCTGCTTCTTCGGGAACATCTATCAAAAGATCTTCAAAAGGTTCAAACAACTCATCATTAATTGTTTTGTAAATAACTTCCGGTTTAGACACCTGAAATTCATAGCCTTCTCTTCTCATTGTCTCAATCAAAATACTCAAATGGAGTTCGCCTCTGCCGGAAACTTTAAAAACATCAGTAGAATCAGTATCTTCAACACGCAAAGAAACATTTTTTTCCAATTCTTGATACAACCTTTTTCTCAATTGTCTTGATGTAACAAACTTTCCTTCCTGCCCGGCAAACGGACTGTTATTTACCGAAAAATTCATTTGCAAAGTAGGTTCATCGATTTTAATCAACGGCAAAGCTTTTGGATTTTCAAGGCTTGCTATTGTTTCTCCGATTTGAATATCAGGAAAACCGGCTATTCCGACGATATCACCGGCATGCGCTTCTTTTATTTCAACACGTCCTAAATCTTCAAAACCGAAAAGTTTAATGATTTTACCTTTTGTTATGGTTCCATCAGTGTGAATATGGCTGACTTGCTCTTGAGATTTCATAGAACCGTTAACAATTCGCCCTATCGCAATTCTTCCGACATATTCATTGTAATCAAGTGTAGTCACATGAAACTGCAAGTCCTGTGATGCATCTGCAATAGGAGGTTTGACATTTTCGATTATACAATCAAGCAACGGGATAATATCTTTCGAAACATCCGTGAGTTCTTTTTTAGCAAAACCATGCAAGCTGCTTGCATAAATTACAGGGAAATCAATTAAATATTCATCATCTGTGAGTTCTGTAAACAAATCAAAGACTTTGTTAAGTGTTTCATCCGGATCAGCCGCAGGCTTGTCAATCTTATTTATAACAACAATAACTCGAATACCAAGTTCAAGTGCTTTTTGCAAAACAAAACGTGTTTGAGGCATAGGACCTTCTGCAGCATCAACAATTAAAAGTGCGCCATCAACCATACCAAGTACACGCTCAACCTCACCGCCAAAATCAGCGTGGCCCGGAGTGTCTACAATATTTATTTTATAGCCTTTATAATGCACAGAAACATTCTTGGCAAGAATAGTTATGCCCCTTTCTCTTTCTAAATCATTACTGTCGAGTACTCTTTCCTGTACAACTTCATTTTGGCGAAAGACACCACACTGTTTTAACATACAGTCAACCAGAGTTGTTTTACCATGGTCAACGTGAGCTATTATAGCTATATTTCTTAATTTTGAACTTTCCATATTCACACCTGTTTCTTTGTTATTAATGTTATTTTTAAATTACCCTACTATGATGATATAACAGAGAGGTTTTAAAGTAAAATCAAAACAGCTTTTATATTATTTTTTGTAATGTAAAATTAAAAAAGAATACTGATTATTAATATAAATTGAATTGTAATAAACATTCACCGGTATAGCATTACTCAATATCAAATACAAATGCATACTAAAAGCGAAGAACAAATTTGAGGAGAGTATTTATGCAAAAACATTTAATATCGGTAGCCACTTTGTCTATTGTAATGTTTTTTTCTGCACCGCAGGCAAATTGCGGTATATTGAATAATTCATCATATGACGAAGACACAACTATAACAAAGATTTATGAAAAAATGACACCGTCAATTGTACTCATTGAAGCAGACACAAAAGACGGACTATCGAGCGGAACCGGATGTATTATAGATCCATCAGGCATAATACTAACAAGTTCACATGTTGTTTCCGATTCAAATTCCGTTCAGGTGACAATATCAACAGGCGAAGTATTTAAAGGTAAAACAGTTTCTGTTATGGGCAAAGATAATGATCTGGCATTGATTAAAATAAATGCGAAAAAAGTATTGCCTACAATTGAACTCGGTGATTCTGAAAAAGTAAAAGTCGGTCAAAAAGTTCTTGCTATAGGTAATCCCTTTGGTTTTAACGGAACACTGACAACCGGTATAGTTTCAAGAATAGACTACAGCAAAAATAAAATTCAAACTGATGCAGCAATAAATCCCGGTAATTCAGGAGGACCTATTATTAATATTCATGGAGAAGTTATAGGAATAAGCCAGTCAATTTATAATCCTGATAACAATATATCAAATATCGGCATAGGATTCGCTGTGCCGATAAATGAAGCAAAAAACTTTATAAAACTGTCTATGTCTAACTCAAAAGACTTAAAATCAGAAACTAACTAGATTTAATACTTAAATGATCTGCTGATGTTGTCAGAAAGCATTTTTTCACAAGAGTCGTATTCAGCGTTTATCATTTCAAGCTTTTTCTGATACTGCTGCATTTGCATATCCAGTTTTTTCTCCATAATATTTAAACGCTCTTTACGTGCCTCAAGCATTTTTACCATAGGGTCATCAGAATCTAAATCAGTACCAACATTTAACAAATCAGTACAAGTCTTTGATAGATTCATTTTCGCTTCTGTAATCAGTTGTATTTTATACTCAAGGTCAAGCCTGTAAGCATGCAAATACATAAGTCTCAGTTGTGACGTTGCCATTCCCATAATGGACACCTACCCTATTCTAGTTTTTATCTTTGAAGGTTGAGCCTGTTTCCTCTAAGAAAAACGTGCTCATTATTTTCGGCAATCAACTGTTCCATCTGATTCAATTTGTACATCTGATAATTGACTCTGTATTTTGCCATTTTCAGCTTTCTGTTCATAGTCAAATAGTCTTTTACCATAGTCATAATTTGATTCAGAAATATCTGGAACGGATTATGCCTTATTAAGTACGAACGCAAGTATCCGAAGAAGTTCAGCATTTTTTGTAAATTAGTTTGTAATACATCGAAAAACAATGTTGACTCCTTGTCCACTTACCAGGACCTACATAACTATAAAAACAGAACACCTGACTTTATTGCTTTATATCTAAAGAATATTAATATTTCTTAATATATATAATTTATACTAGAGTCTTTTGCCGCCTTTAAAAAGGCCAGACAATTTTTGTGTTCTAAATTATTAATCGACATATTTTCGTATTTCTTAAATATATTTTGGTGAAAAATGAATGTGTCGTAATAAAAAGTTACAATTTTCTTAATGAGAGAAAATAAAAAGATTTTATCAACAAAAGTTGTATTAAATTTTCTTAAATAAGTTATATTACTCATTATTCTCCTAAAAAAGTAAACTACATATTTTGAACCTGTTTACTGTTGCTTTCGATATCATCTTTAAGCATCTTTTTAACAATATCTCCTTGAGTATCGAGCATTTTTACTACAGTTTCAATGTTTCTGACTTTGTTAGAAAGAACTGTATCTGCATTTGAAAGTATGTTACCAGAAATATTTTGATAAGCTGCCAATCCTGCTGAAGTTGTACCCTGTAGTAAGTTACCCAAAACAGTAGCACCAAGACCAAAACCACCCATATACGGAGCCATAGCCTGTACAACACCTGCAAAACCCGAAACTACACCGGCAGCAGGAAGCAACCAGCTTGTACCGGGTACACCAAAGCCTGTTGCAACACCGGCACCATATGCAGCCGCATTGAGACCAACAGAACCTCCAATGTTTGTCGCACTATACAAACTCGAAGCACCACCAGTTATAGTTCCGTCTCCATAGCTTGTATCCATACCAAATCCCCATGCAACAGGTGCAGCACCGCTTGGAAATCCTGGGTAATTACCAAGACCGGTAATACCAAATGCAGCAGAACCGCTGTCAAGAATTGAGTTTCCCCCACTTATCGGTGACCAGTAAGAAGTCCCCGGGATATTCATTGTTGTGTTACCGCCAAGTACGGGCATAAAAGCACTCGGAGAGATTAATCTTGCAATCTGCCACAAAAAGCTTCCTGCAGTACCAAAACCTGCGCCGTCAAGCGATGAGCCGCTGACTGTTATGTCTCTTAATCGGTCATAGGTTTCAAAAAGCTGTGCTTTTGCATCAGAACTGGCTTTACTGAATTTGTTTGCTATAACTAAATATCCATCATTCTTATATGACATTGGTTCCTCGCATTTTATTACTTACTAATTATTGAAATGTTTTAAATACAGCTTCAACGTTTTTATCTATGACTTTTTTGACAGAATCAAGTTCAGTTTGCAAAGCTTCTTGCTCCGTATCAAGCTGTTTTAGTCTTAATTCAAGTGTTCTGTCTGTTTCTTGAAGCTGTTCTGTTTTTGCATTTATGTCTTCAATTTCTTTTTGATAAAGTTCTTTATTGTAGTTATACTCATTCATTGCATCATTGTAGCCCTGTTCATCATATGTTTGAGATTGAACCATGCTATATGAATAAGAGTATCCGTTTTCATCAGTCCAGCTAATCTGGTTGTATAAACCATTTGAAGATGTACCTAAAGTGGCATTTTCAACAGTTTTTATTACATCCTGCTGTACATTCGATACACTGAAAAAGTCAACATTTTGCTGGGTTTCCAATGTAGTATTAAAACCGGATTCAGTAGAATTTATGTAATAAGTTACATCACCGATTGAAAATCTGTAATACGTATCAGAAGGATCATTATAAGAGACACCGCCAATTTCATTAAACTGCTTTGCCATATCTTCTGATATATTATTTATAGGAGAAGACAGTTCATAATGATTGCCATTTTCAAGATAAATTTCATATTTACCTGATTCAGTCCCTGACGGAACAACAGATACATTTTGATTTTTTGTAGAACCGTATTGTTGAACTGTTTCTTTATTTGTAATCTGAACTGTATAAGTTCTCGGATCAGACCCCTGATTTTCAGTAATACCAGAAACAGTAGCTTTTCCATCAGCACTTGTCGGATCATCGAAAGTATATTCATCTGTATAAAAATCAGATTGAGAAGGAGCTGTAGGAACCTCAAGACTTAACAACCTTCTAAACAGACCTGCGCTTTCATTTGCAAGAGCTGTTCTCTGTTGGTTAACCTGTTGTCCTTCAAATTCAACATTTATTTTTCTGGCCGTAATACCTAAATATCTGGCCTGTGAAGCTGCCATACCCATATGCTGTCTCCATTCTTAACTTACTAACCTTTTAAATTTAATTATTTTTTCTGATTTGTCACAATTTTCTTATTTTATATTAAGTTTTATTACCTTTATTATAAGGTCTTTTAGCTCACATTTTAAAGCCTGCTTCGCTAAAAATCATACATTTAATGTATACTCTTTTAAAATAAAGACCGGCTTTTTATTTTGTAATTTAGATATGCTTTTTAAAAGTTAAAAAGCCGGCCATAAATTGGAGTATTATGCAAATGTTTTAAATGTTTCTTCTATGTTCTTATCAATTACCTTCTTAACTGCGTCTAATTCTGTTTGAATTGCCTGCTGTTCTGTATCAAGCTGGTCAAGATGCAATTCTAATGTTTTATCCTGTTGTTGTATCATTGTTGTTTGAGCATCAATTTCTGCAACAGTTTTGTCATAAAGTGCTTTCTTAGCAGTATATGTTTCCATTGCTGCATTGTAAGCGTCATCATCTTGAACAGTCTGCTGTGTCAATTTGCAGGTAATTCTTTTTGCTCCTTCTATCAATTGACCTGTTGAAGGATCACCGTTTACATATTGATCATCAGGATAGAAAGAAATATAGTCATATCTTCCTGTTCCATCAGTTGCTTTTGTTAAAATTGCATCATCAATATGGAAGAACTCTTCTTTTGTATAGCTTTGAGCTGAATATGTTTTTAAAAAGCCTTCTTCGTTGCCTTTTGTGATAAGTTCTTCGACTGTCATATCTTTTTCAGCAGGAATATAATACTCAACCTGAGTCTGAGGATTAGTATATTTGAAATAGTAATCACCAAGCTGAGGATAAGTGCTTTCATCAGTGTTGCCGCCTGCTTTTTCGGCATCTGCAAAATATTGAGTCAATCCATCATACTGGTTTGGACCGCTTATTGTCATATTTGTACCGCCGTTTACACTGATTTGATATGATTTGTTATCATCTTTCAAGCTTATATGATAGCTGTTATTTCCTTCACCACCGGGGATGATATTATTGATATTAGAAATAACAGATGCTTCTTTTCTGTAACCTGAAACTGTATAAGTATCCTGAGTATCTCCTGGAGCTTTAGGATTCATATAAATACTGTCAAGACTAATATTTTCTGAACTTGAAGTATCTACAAAAGTATACTCAGTTTTTGAGTAATCAGTAGCCATAGGAGGAGTTGGAACTTCTAACGCAAGCATCTGGTTGAATAAACCGGCGCTTTGATTAGCAAGAGCAGTTCTCTGTTGGTTTACCTGCTGACCTTCATATTCAGTGTTTGTTTTTCTTGCCGTTAAACTTAAATATCTGGCCTGTGAAGCTGCCATTCCCATAGCTTTTTATACTCCTTTAGTTCATTTGCATATCTGTTTTACTTATCGGCAAGATTTAATTCTAACTTTAGTATTTGGCTTTGAAATATTACAAATTGTTTACAATTATTGTAATCATAATTCCAAATTTCCAATTATATTGCTATTTGAGCTATCTTAACCTGCCTGCTTATATTTAATGTTTTTTGAAAATAAATCAAATAAAAGCAACAAAAAAGCTGCAGAAATCTGCAGCTTTTTTGATAAACAAGTTTATTATAAACTAATTTTTATCTCTGTTAATAATTTTATCAGCATCTTTCCAGGCAAATTTTGAGCGAAGTTCCTGACCAACTTTTTCAATAAGATGCTCTTCACCTTTTTTCTCAAGTTCTTTGAACTTTTTCATGCCTGAATTGTATTCTGCCATCCATTCATTAGCAAAAGTGCCGTCTTGAATTTCTTTAAGAACTTTTTTCATTTCATCCTTAACAGCAGGTGTAATAATTCTTGGTCCAATTGTCAAATCGCCCCATTCTGCGGTATTGGAAATTGAATATCTCATATCAGAGATACCGCCCTGGTTTACAAGGTCAACAATAAGTTTCATCTCATGCAGACATTCAAAATAAGCCATATAAGGAGAATATCCTGCTTCAACAAGAGTTTCAAAACCGGCAGTAATTAAAGCTGAAAGTCCGCCGCAAAGTACAGCTTGTTCACCAAATAAATCAGTTTCGGTTTCTTCTTTAAAACTTGTTTGATAAATACCTGCACGGCCTGCACCAATTGCAGAAGCGTAAGCAAGTGCAACCTCTTTAGAATCTCCAGATGGGTCTTGATATACGGCAATTAATGAAGGAACACCTTTTCCGGCAAGATATTCGCTTCTTACTGTATGACCGGGGCCTTTTGGTGCAACCATCAGGACATTAACATCTGCAGGAGGCACAATTTTTTTGAAATGAATATTGAAACCATGTGCAAACATCAAATACTGTCCGGGACGCATATTCGGTTTAATTTGTTCTTCATAAACTTTAGATTGCACTTCATCAGGAATAAGTATCTGTATCAAATCAGCCCATTTTACAGCATCTTCAATACTCATAACTTTGAGGCCTTCTGCTTCTGCTTTTTTGGCAGAGTTTCCGCCGAGTCTGGCACCAATTACAACATCAACACCACTGTCTTTTAAACATGTTGATTGTCCGTATCCTTGTGAGCCATAACCAATTACAGCCACTTTTTTATCAAGAATTTTACTTTTATCTGTATCGCTATCCATATAGACTTTTAATTCATGTGTCATATTTCTCTCCTTCTTAAACTCCTTCATTTATACTCAGACAATTTTAGCACATATTAATAACTAATCAATAATAAAGTAACAGTTATTGATAAAATATAATTTATATTTCAGCAACTGTATCAAGCGAAACATCATTTTTTTCATCAATTTTGACAAATTGAAAATCTTCATCAATTTTGTCGTTTAATTTTGAAAATACATTAGGATTACTGTTTGTTTTTATTTCTTTTATATATCCGGAACTATCAGTAGAAAAGCCGACTTTATCGTAAAAATCACTGCATTTTTTGCCTCTGGCAACAAATTCATCCGGAACAAGAAACACTTTGTTTGCCCCTGTAATTTGGGCAGTATCAAAAATTTGCCTCATTAAAGCAGTACCTGCCCCCTTTGTTCCTGCACCTGGAGATGAGGGCCATGCAGCTATATGATCAATATAAATTTGAGAATTCCCGTTAGTCTGAGAATACGAAGCAATTGCACAGGGCTTCTTATTCATTATACCGAGCAGACCTGTTGTTTTGTTTTTAATATTTAATATTGCTCCTTCTATGATATTTTTCCATTCACTAAACCCGGTTTGAGGAGCATTTGGATACAGATCAGACAGATTAAGTTTTTCCAACATATTTTCCAAAAAAGGGATATCATCAGCTCCGACTTTGAATATAACTATTTCATCTGAAACAGGCATATCTTTTAACTTGATTTTTGAAACAGGTATCCCTTTAAAAGATGTATTGGAAACATTTTTGTATGTTTCATATTTAGCATTATTAAAATTATTTGTACTAGTGGTTAATTCCATAAAAAAAATCCAATAAAATTCACTATATTTTATAGAACTATGAAAGTTTAAAATTGCCTAATTATCATTTATTTTTAAAATATTATTTACAAGTTTTAATAAAATTCTTGATAACACCCTTGAAATATGACATGAAGCGTGTTAGGATGACAACATAGAGCTATTAAACTTATGCGAAGGTGGTGAAAAAACGAATGCCAGAAGTTAAAGTCGGTGAAAACGAAAGTATTGAAAGCGCTTTAAAAAGATTTAAGAAAAAAATACAAAAAGCAGGTATTTTGTCTGAAATCAAAAGACGTGAAACATACGAAAAACCAAGCATAAAAAGAAAACGTAAATCTGAAGCTGCTCGTAAAAGAAGAGTATAGAAAGAACAGCATTAGAATATAAGTTTAAAAGCCCTTCAAAGTGATTTGAAGGGCTTTTAAGTTTTAAAATTAATTTTTGTTTAACTATAATACAGGCTCTTTGCCTTTTGCAATGTTATCCATCGTCCTAAATATTTTTTCTGTCATTTCCTGTATATATTCACTTGAAACAACGCCATTCATAACAATATCTGCGCATTGCATAGCCGGACGAATATATGTTTGTGCTGTAGTGTTAACATTTTCAAATTGCATATCTGCGGCGAGTCCGGTTTTTCCTCTGGATTCGGCACGTCTGTACCATCTGTCTTTTATTATTTCAAATGGTGTAAACACATAGACTTTAACATCCATGATATCTCTGATATCTTCATTTAAGACATACAAACCTTCATTAACTATTATTTTGGTAGGTCTTTTTAAAACACCATGGGGAAAACTTTCACATGTTGTAAAATTATAATCAGGGCTTCTTACAGCAGAGCCGTTTTTTAAAGAAACAAGATGTTCTTTCATCAACTTAAGATTAATAGCTTTTGGTGTATCAAAACTGTATCCCTTAGCAAAAAAAGCTTCGTAACTGCCGGCATCTTTTAGTTCTTTTGACCAGTCATAATAATAATCATCACAGCAAACTATAGTATACAAATCAGTTCTTTCTTCGGCAATACAAGAGCGAATAGCATTTTGGACAAAAGTAGTTTTTCCTGATGCTGATTCACCGGCTATACCAATAAGAAACCTTGAACCTGGATCATTTAATGCTCGTCTTGCTATGTTAAAAATAACAGACTCTTTCACATTAATGAAAAGCGGATTTTTTTGTTTCTTGTCTTCTTCAAGAATTTTCTTTATGCTTTCCACTATTTTTACGACTATAGGAAATGTAGAAGTCTGATCCATTGTACTATTGGCATTTTCTTTAATTAGCTGCATGACTTAACCCTATTCAATAATAAATATATTAGAATAAAAGAACACAAATTTCTTATTTGTTTTTTAAAATGTAAAAAAAATTAATGTTGCTAGTGTGCCGCTATATTATTAAGCAATTGTAAAGCAGCAATATAATTAATATTTCAGTTAATTATAATATTTTTTGTTAACAAATGTTAAGCAAATTTTTCATTTAAGGCAATTACGAAAAAAAAATTGTTTTTATATAAGAGTAAGGTTAGATTTAAAGGTTATCTCTGAAAAGAGAAAAAATTGGAGGTTGGTTATGTACGGAATAAGCGGATACAATGGTTATCCAAGTCAATTTCAAGTAATAGCAAATCCTGCCGGTGCAGGGCTCGCAAACTTGAATGCTGATTTTGCAAGAGACTTCGGGTTAAATATCCCACCAGTTTATAATTTACCTCTTAATGTAAATATGGGTTATAATGTAGGAATGGCTGGTGCTCCAGGAGTAATCGGTATGCCGGGTATGGGTGGAATGACTTGTCCTTATGGATATTCACAGCAATACCTCAAATACATGAACATGGATTACAAAGACCGCCTCGCATATGACCTTGAATTAAGAAACCTTGCAAGAGAAAATTACTATCAAGAAGGTAAAGCAGCAAAGAATTATGCAAGTGCAGCTGACGGATTGACAGGTTCAATCAGAGAAGCCTGCAACACATTGCAAACAGTTATAATTGAAGGTGAATCAGATCAAATTGTAACTCATTTTGAAAATCTGATAGATATGCTCAGACGTTCACCGTTATATGACAGATTACAGGCTGAATTCAAAGATGACCCTGTAGCTCTTGAAAAAACATTGAGAAACTGCGCAAGAGAACAATTCCACGCTGTAACAGGTCAGGATCTCAAAGCAATGATACAACAACACTGCGACGGTTCTATTGCAAATGCATTCTGGAATACAGTTACATTCGGAAATTCTCAAACATATTCAGCAGAAGAAATTACTGCAAAAATGGAAGGCAGCCAGCCGCCAAGATCAGAAAAAACAAGAAAAGTGGTCGGAAAAATCGGCGGTGTAGCAGCAACAACAGCAACAGGTATGGCAATAGGCGCAATCGGAGGCCCTGTCGGAGCTGTAATCGGTGCTGGTGTCGGCTGTGTAGCAGGTATTATCGGTTCTCTTTGCTAATCAGCTAACAATCTTACCAACATATATTATCCAACCTAACTAAAAAAGCTTTTACTTATATCTAAGTAAGAGCTTTTTTTATACCGGCAAATAATGTATTATAATAAATACTATTAAGATAAAGTAAGGATATATATGAAAATATTAATTGTAGGTTCAGGTGCAAAAGAATATTCTCTTGCAAAATTAGTATCAAGCTATGAAGATACAGAACTTGTATTTGTAGCGCCAGGAAATCAAGCTATCTCGGATTTTGCAAACTGTATTGATATAAAAGCAGATGACATCGAGGGTTTAGTGGACTTTGCAAGAATAAATAATATTGACCTGACTGTTGCCTGCTCAGAAAAATCTATTTTTGCAGGAATTGCAGACAAATTTAATGAAGCAGGACTCATGATTTTTGCTCCGGTCGCAGAAGCTGCGAGAATAACTTCCAGCAAAGCTGCAGCAAAAAAATTCATGTACAAAACAAAAATCCCTACACCTCGTTTTGGAATTTTCGACAGAGAAAATATGGCAATTGATTTTGCCCGTAAATCTTCAAAATATCCGATTGTTGTCAAAACTGATGCTCACCAGCACGGAGAAAATGTTTATATATGCGACACTTTCGTTATTGCAAAAAGAATTATAAGCGATTTATTCGATGCCCAAAACAAAAAAGTAATCATTGAAGATTACATTCAAGGGCAGGAATTTTCATACTACGTAGTTAGCGATGGATACAATGCAATGCCTATTGGCGCAGTGGTTCCGTACAAATATGTTCTCGAAGGAAACGGCGGCGCTGTTACTTCCGGATTGGGGGCATATGCGCCGTTTTATATGGTTGATAGAGTACTCGAAGCAAAGATTTTTAAAGATGTTATTTATCCTGCACTTGATGAACTAGGAAAAAATGGAAATCAATATGTAGGAATATTGGGAGCAGATATGATACTGGATCGAAGCGGAAACATCAATGTTATTGAATTTAATCCGTTTTTCAAAGAGCCTGATGCACAGTGCATATTTGAGCTTCTTGATACTAATATAATGCATGTTATGAGAGATACTGTAACAGGCTCGCTTGTTGACGAGTTTAATGAAATACCAATGCAGCCAGGATTTTCTGCTTCTGTAGTCCTGAATGCAGGCAACTATCCAGGTGAAGGAAAGTTCGGCTCTGTTATTACAGGTTTGGAGGAAGCTTCGGAAAATGCAGAAATATCGCACTTTAATACACTAAAAGATGATGCAGACAACTTTATTACAGCAGGCGGAAGGACACTTGTTATAACCTCTGCAGCATCAACTCTTGAAAAAGCAGCAAACCGAGTATATGAAAGTATTAATGATATTTCTTTTGAAGGTAAAAAATACAGAAAGGATATTGGAAAAACCGTATTTTTAGGCTGTTGATATGGATGAAACAAAGATTTACAGAAAATGCATTTCTTGCAATTGCATAAAACCAAGAACAGAACTTATAAAAATTACCATAAATAAAGCTACAAAAGAATTAAGAATATCTCCATCATCAAATTTTGTAGGACGCTCTTTATATATCTGCAAAAATTTTTCTTGCATAGATACAGCATTCAAAAAAGGACGTATATACAAAATTCTAAAAATTAAGCCGGACGAAACTTTTAAAGAAAAAATCAGGGCTGTACTTGAGAATTAGATTGTGCTAATAATATAATTAGGCAGAATTTGGAGAAAAAAATATATAATGACAGACACAGTAAGAATATATGACTTAGCAAAAGAATTGAACCTTTCCAATAAAGAGGTAATAGAGAAATTGGAAAGTAAATTGGGTATAAAAGTAAAATCACATTCCAGTGTAATTACTACAGATCAAGCCAAAAAGTTAAAAGAAATGCTATCAGAGCCCAAGGCTGAACAAGTAAAAAAGCCAAAGGCTTTTATTGTAAAAAAAGCAAAAGTTAAAACAGAAGAACAGCCTAAAATCGAAGAAACAGTGTCTGCCGAAAAGAAAGAACAAAAACCTGCCGAAAAAATAAAATTGGGGAAAATTGAGCCATCTGAAAGACTTAAATTAGGCAAAGTTGAACCGGCTAAACCGGCAGTTTCAAAATTATCCACAAAGCCTGCAAACAAAAAACAAGAAAAACCTGTAAACAATATCGCTAAAGCTGATATACAAAAAAACAGCGATAATCCTAAAAATTCTGCAACTGAATCTAAATCAACATCTTCTCCAAAAGAACAACAAAAAATTGATAAAAAACCGATACAAAGACATATAATTCCTCAAGAAATATATGAATCTAAAGGAAATTCAAGAAAAAAAGGCTCTAAAAAGAAAGAAAAAGGCTATAACTCAAAAGAAGAAGAGCAAGAAAGAATTAGCTTAGAAAAAGCAAATGCTCAAAAACATAAAAAAAGAACACACGCTCAGGAAGTTGTTGAAGAAGTAAAAAGTGTTGTAATAAATCAGCCGTTGACAGTTGGTGAACTTGCCGAAAAAATCAACAAACCTGCGGCAGAAATTGTTAAATTCTTAATGATGCAAGGCATTTTAGCTACAGTAAATCAGGTTATTGATGTAGCTACAGCAAAAAAAGTTTGCGAAAATTTCGAAATTGAAGTTCAAGAAGAAGACCTTGAAGCATACATAGAAGAAGAAATGCAAAAAGAAGAAGAAGCAAAGGAACTTGCTTCAGTTGATCCGAAGCTTTTGAAAAGAAGAGCTCCCGTAATAAGCATTATGGGTCACGTTGATCACGGGAAAACAACTCTTCTTGACTCGATAAGAGCTTCAAAACACAAAATTGTATCAACAGAAGTCGGCGGTATTACTCAATCAATCGGTGCATATACAGTCTATTTGAACAATAAAAAGATTGTATTTATTGATACACCGGGTCACGAAGCATTTACAGAAATGCGTGCAAGAGGAGCAAAATCAACTGATATAGCAATCCTTGTAGTTGCGGCCGATGACGGAATTATGCCTCAGACAATTGAAGCAATAAACCATGCAAGAGCAGCAGAAGTGCCTATAATTGTAGCTGTAAACAAAATAGACAAACCTGATGCAAATCCAGATAAAATATTGCAACAGTTAACAGAACATGGACTTGTTCCTGAAGAATGGGGCGGTGACACTGTATGCGTAAAAGTTAGTGCTCTTCAAGGTACAGGTATTGATGAACTTCTTGAATACATTCTTCTTATGGCAGAAGTTATGGACTTGAAAGCAAATCCTGATGCCCCTGCAAGCGGTGTTGTTATTGAAGCAAATCTTGACAAAGGCAAAGGCCCTGTAGCTACATTGCTTGTTCAAAACGGGACCTTGAAAACAGGAAATTGTGTCGTTGTTGGTAATGTATGCGGCAAAGTAAGAGCTCTCCTTTCAGATTCCGGCGAAAGAGTAAAAAAAGCAGGTCCTTCTACTCCTGTAGAAATTTTAGGCTTGACAGAAGTACCGCAGGCCGGAGACAAATTCGAAGTTGTAGAAAATGAAAAAACAATGCGTGCTATAGTTTCTGAAAGAAAAGAAAAAGAAAGAACATCACGCCTTGAGGCAATGCTGCCTGCTCATATCAGAAATGAAGTTGTCGGAGAAGGTGAAGACGGATTCCAGCACTTGAATCTCATTATAAAAGCTAATACAAACGGTTCTGCAGAAGCTCTTTCTCAGGCTATTGGTCAATTTAAATCAAATGAAATTATAATAAAACTCATACACGTTGGTGTCGGAGATATTTCAGAAGCTGATGTTATGCTCGCAGCCGCCAGCAATGCTATTATTTTAGGATTTTCGGTAAAAGAAGATAACAATGCTGAAATAGCAGCAGCAAGAGAAAATGTTACAATCAAAAAATACGAAATTATCTACCAGATACTGGAGGATTTGGAAAAAACAATGCTCAACCTGCTGCAGCCTGAAATCAAAGAAGTTGAATTAGGAAAAGCAGAAGTTAGACAGGTATTCAACGTAGGTAAAACCGGAAAAATTGCAGGATGTTATGTTCTCGAAGGAAAAATATTCAGAGGAAAAACTGCAAAAGTTATACGTAACGGAGAGACTATATATACGGGGAATATTGATCAACTCAAAAGATTTAAAGACGATGTTAAGGAAGTCGCAACAGGTTTTGAGTGCGGTGTTTCCTTTGCAAAATTCAATGATATCCAAGAAGGCGATATAATTGAAGTTTCGACAACAGAAGAAGTCGAAAGACAAGCGCTTGTATAGTTTTATGAGGATAAAAAAATGTCTTTGAGAAATGAAAGAGTCAGAAAAACTTTAATGAAAGAAATCGCTGATATTATTCAAAAAGATATCAAAGATCCACGTATCAACGGTGTAGTTTCGATTACGGACATAGAACTAGCTCACGATAATTCATTTGCAAAGGTTTATTTTTCAGTTTTTGCAACCGATGAAGAAGCAAAACAACAAACTATTGACGCTCTTGAAGACAATGTATCAAAAATCCGTTATGAAGTAGGCAAAAGAATAAGACTTAGACTCACTCCTGAACTCAGATTTATACCTGACAACTCTCTTGAACGAGGCACAAGAGTAATGGATCTCATTGACAAAGTGTCAAAAGGCGAGCTTTAAGTTTTAGACGGATTGCCCGGGATATGTTATTTGGCTTTTTGAATGTAAATAAACCGGCAGGAATGACATCACATGATGTAATTTCTGTATTAAGACGTGTTTCAAGCATTAAACAAATCGGGCACACAGGGACTCTGGATCCGATGGCGCAGGGTGTTCTACCTGTTGCTATTGGCAAAGCTTCACGACTAATAGAATATTTAAATGAAAATAACAAAGAATATGCTGCAGAAATACAGTTTGGAAAAATTTCTGATACATATGATACAGAAGGAAAAATTACCGAATATTCTACAGAAAAAGTTGACAAGGCTCAGATAAAAAACTGCCTCGAAAAATTTTTAGGAGAAATAGAACAAATTCCGCCTGCTCATTCTGCAGTTCACTATAAAGGAAAAAGGCTCTATGAACTTGCAAGAAAAGGTATAATTCCTGACGACATTCCAAAAAGAAAAGTTTATATTTCCAAATGTGAACTTATAGAATTTGATTACGAAAAACAAAAATGTAAAATTGACATTGCCTGTTCAAAAGGAACGTACATAAGATCTATCGTTAATGATTTGGGAATAATGTTAAAATGCGGCGGAGTTATGACCGCATTGACAAGAACTGCATCCGGCATTTTTAAAATAGAAAATTCAGTAAAGCTGGATGAAATAAAAACAATAAAAGATATTGAAAATTATTTGATTAATCCTATTGATGTTTTATCATATAAATGTTATGCGTTATCAGAAATCGAACTACAAAAAGTAGAACACGGTCAATCACTTTCTACAAAAGAATTTAGCAACGGTGAGATGGTATGTTTAACTTATAAAAATAAATTATGTGCGATTTCTCAAAAAACAAACAATAGGTTAATAACAAAAAAGGTTTTTATATCATGAAAAAGCTGAGTATAATTTTAGGGATTTTATTTTTTCTATTTATTACAACACCTGTGAATGCAGTTGAAGAAGAATGTTCAGAAACATCAATATGCCCCCAGACAAACGTAGTCTCAGGCCCGATTGCATCTACATTGAGCAAAATATCAGGAATGAACTTTATAGTTTCTAAAACAATTGAGTCACAAGTAAAAAAACAAATGGACAAAGCACTGCTGGCTGACTTCAAAGTCAATATTGAACCGTTTGGTGCCAGAACAATGATGCAGGGTAAATTCAAAAAAATTACAGCTCATGCCGACAGTGCCTATATTGATGGGCTATATATTTCAAATATAAATGCAGAATCTCTTTGCAGCTACAATCATTTTGTATACAAAGACGGACAAGTATACACAAATGAAGATTTTCTGCTTGGGTTTAGCGCTGAGATAACTTCAAATGACCTGCAAAAAGTTGTAAACACACCAGAATACATAAAACTAATGAACTCGCTGAATGTAAGCTTTGCCGGAGTTTCAATGTTCAAAATATTTTCACCTAAAGCACAAATAAAAGGTGACAGACTGGTGTTTTCAATGAATATAGTTTCACCGCTCACGTTAGGTGAACCAAAGATGATTACTTCATCAATGGGAATGTCTGTAGAAAACGGCAAAATACTATTTACAGATGTTCAAACAAGTCCATCAATTGCAAATGCAAACCTAAATACCTTGCTTCCTATACTTAACAAGCTTAATCCGCTTACATTCAAAAGTAACATTTTGAATAACCCCAAAAGTATAATAAAAATAAAAGATGTTAATATAATAAATGACAAAATTATAGTCAAAGGACTGGTTATTGTACCAAAAAACTATTATAATAATTAAAAGATTGTTCAATAAATTAAAAGGAAATATATATGGGTTTTTGGTCAAAGTTAGTTATTTTAGCATTAGCAGCACTTGCTTTCTTTTATGTTAAGGTCAATTTTTTTGATGTACCGCATGCGAAAGTAGAAAAGAAACTTGTTGTCGAAGAACAGGTTGCAGAACCTGTAAAAACAGAATCGTCTGCCGCTGTTAAAACTGAAAAGAAAGCAGAAAAAAAAGAACCGAAAACTTATGTAACAGTTTACTTTCTCGGAATGGACAAAAATGACGCCGGAGTATTTAAAAAAGTCAAAAGAGAATTGCCCGAAGGCAAATCAAAATTGAGTTATGCACTAAATCAACTCACAGCAGGCCCTTCGGCATATGAGAAAAAAGTTGGAGTATTTTCTGAAATTCCAGCAAATGTCAAAATATTAGGAGTTGTTGAAAGTCAAAATAAAATTATCATCGATGTAAGTTCAAATATTCAAAACGGCGGAGGGGCTGACAGCCTTTACAGCAGGATAAAACAGCTTATAAAAACCGCTCTTGCCAACTCTTCAGGAAAACCGATTTACCTCTATATTAACGGGAAACAAGCAGAAGTTCTCGGTGGAGAAGGTATAATGATTTCACAGCCATTAAGTGAGAATTCGTTAGATGGATAAAGATTTAGAATACTACCTAAATTTGGATTGGACATTAATTGAAGGTACAGATCTGGACTTCAACGGGAACCCATATCATTACATTGAAATCAAAGAATTTCCAAGTTTTGCTTACTGTGCAAAAACAAGAGAAATTGCGCTTGCAAACTACAAAAAGCAACTAAAGCTTATGCTTCAAATCATGATTGAAGACGGCGAGCGAATTCCTGAACCGGGAGAAGATGACGACGACGGAATAGACTGGGAAAGTATCTGTCCTTAATAAAAATAGTGCCTCTGCTTTTTAATGTGCTGTAGTTAAGCAGAGGCACCCATAAAAAATTACTGCACATATGCTGTGAGTATATTATTTACATCATTGAATTCTTTAAGTTTTCTAATTGCTCTATTTTCAGTTTGTCTTATGCATTCTTTTGTAACACCATAGATTTTACCAATTTCTTCAAGAGTTTTTCTACTCCATTCACCAAGACCAAATCTCATTTTTACAACTGCTTGTTCACGCTCTTTGAGTGTGGAAACAACGTATTCGATGTCTTTTTTCAAATCCTCATATTCAGCATTAGCATAAGCTGATGCTTTTGCATCTTCAAGAATGTCAGATAGAGTGACTTCACTACCGGAATTAAGCTCATATTGCGCATCGAGTGAAACAGATTTCGTATAAGCATTTAAAAATGCATCAATCTTGTCCGGAGATATATTCATTTCTTTTGCCACGTCTTCGTTTTTAACCTGCGTGTTATATTTCTGTTCAAGCGTAGCTTTAACTTTTGAAAATTTAGATAATGTTTCTTGAATATAAACAGGAACTTTAACACAGTGAGATTGTTCTGAAATAGCTTTAAAAATAGCTTGTTTTATCCACCACGCTGCGTAAGTTGAAAATCTATAACCTAATTTGTAGTCAAATTTTTCTATCGCAACCATAAGTCCGAGATTTCCTTCTTGAATTAAATCAATCATCGGTAAGTTAGAAACCTGAACAGTTTTTCTGGCAATGTTAACAACAAGCTTTAAATTTGACTGAACTAATTTTTGTTTTGCAGCAAGAGATATATCTTTGTCAGCTTCTTTTGCTAATCTTGCTGTTTCTTTTTCTTCTTCCGCACTTAGAACTCTGATTTTTGAAATTTTTCTAATGTAATTGTTCAAAGTATCATCACATACTTGCGGCATTACGTTGTGAGAAGAAGGCTTTGTTGAATTGATAGAGACTTGATTTTTAGACATACACTTACTCCTAATTTATTAATATCCTAATTTATTTACTGCTTTAAAAATTGCGCATTAAAATAGCACAGTATAGAAGTATCTATCTGCTGCTTTTTGCGGATAAATCTGGTGACAAAACGAGAAACTTGATTACTTTTGTATATACTTAATATATCATTTAGTATATCAAAAATCAAGTCTTTTATTACGAAATATTACAAAAACAGTAAAAAAAAATGATATTTTGTAATATTTTGTAATATATTTGTATCATTATGAATGATTATTTTATGCAAAAAGCCCTTGAAATAGCAGCATTATCAGGTAATGACATTCCTGTCGGTGCTGTTATAGTAAAAGATAATGAAATAATTTCAAAATTCCACAATGAAAAAGAAATAAGAAATGATATAACAGCCCATGCAGAAATTCTCACATTGAAAGACGCAGCCAAAAAGCTTTCTGACTGGCGTCTGAATGGATGTGATTTATATGTTACACTTGAGCCATGTCCGATGTGTTTGTGGGCTATCATTTCTTCCAGAATAGACAATCTCTATTTCGGAGCTTATGACAATGTTTACGGGGGTTACAGCGCATTTCCTGATTTATATCAAAAAAGCAATTCGAAACTTTGTATAAAAGGCGGCATAATGGAAAAAGAGTGTACAAAATTGCTAGATGATTATTTTGCGAGGATAAGATGAATACTAAAGAATATTTAGACAAACTTGTCGAAACATATGAATCAACAGACTTTATAAAAGATGATCCTGTTCAATTTATTCATAGATTCAAAAACAGAAATGACATTGAAATAGCCGCATTTTTAGCAGCAATCTTTGCTTACGGAAAACGTGAAGCATTTATAGCCAAGCTAAATTTACTGATGGATATTATGAACGACAAACCATATGAATTTGTTATGAAATTTACTGAGAACAATCACAGCCTCGACAATTTTAATTATAGATTTTCTGTGGGTATAGATATTGTACAGCTAATTATTATATTAAAACATTTATATTCCTCGGGAGAAACACTTGAAACCCTGTTTGCTTACGGCTGGCAGACAGCAAAATCAATAAAAGGAATGCTGCAGATTGTTGTTGATTATTTTTATTCAAGGGTAACACTCAATGTCACAAAAGGTTTTTACCATTTGCTGCCCGACCCTAAAAAAAATAGTGCATGCAAACGACTAAATATGTTTTTAAGATGGATGGTAAGAGACGGTGTCGTTGATTTGGGGTTATGGAAATTTATGCCGAAATCAGAACTGCTAATTCCTCTTGATGTACATGTTGCAAAAATTTCACGTGAACTCGGACTGCTAAACAGAGCGCAAAATGACTACACTTCTGTTGTAGAACTCACAACCAAGCTAAAAGAATTTGACAGTGAAGACCCTGTAAAATATGACTTTGCAATGTTTGGATACGGCGTAAGCCATTAATCCTTTGCGTATTCTCTTTGAAATATACCTTTTTTAGGCTTTTTACCCTTCTCTTTCTTATTTTGAATTTCTTTAAAGGCATTATCAATAGAGAGTTTTGCAACTTGTTTTCTTTGCGCTCTGTCATAGAATATGAGCCAGTGTTTTCTTTTAATATTATCAACAGAAAAAGAAATTCGGCCTGCGACCCTGTCTCCTGGTTTGATTTTTGAAAACAGTATAGTTGTATCACCAAAAACCGACGGATAAAATGATGCATTCAAATCGTTTTGCAAAGATATATCAAAACCTGTAAAATACTTGTCCGTGAGATTTGTTATAACAATAGCCACAGTAATGGTATTTAATTCCCCAAAAGGATCTTTTTCAAAAGAAATATTTGTAATTTTAACATTTAAACCGTCACAGTTAAATTCTTCCTGCTTCAATGCTTCATTTCGGAACACAGGGAGGTCTATTCCTTTTGTAATTTTCACACGTATTTCATCACCTGGGGAGATTAAAACATCTTTACCTTTTTTATAAAGAGCCATTCCCAAACCAACAGCACCGCCAAGAGCAGCGCCACCGGCCAGAGTATATCCCTGACTTACAACAGCAGCAGGCAATCCAAACATATTCAATGCAAGAACACCTCCGACTACACCGCCTACCGCAGTGTATCCGGCGCCTTTTGCTACCATTTTACCCGTTGAAGCAACAGGATTCAGCTTGGTACTCATTTGCCCTTCTATCGGAATTTCTCTTCCATCAGGAGTAATTAAATAATCAAAACTTACTTCTATCCAGCCGTCTCTGCCAAGTCTTTTTGATTCTTCAATTTCTCGTACATTTCCGTGTGCAATCGTACCGGCAGGAAGTATTACGCCTTTTTGACCTTCAACATCAGTTGATATTTCTGCAAAAAATTCATCGCCTTCTTCTGTAAAACCTGAACTCAAAACTTGAGATACCGTCATTTTTATAACATCTTTAGGCTCTAATTGCTCCATTTCACCTGTGAAAAGTTTTTTGTTTTCTTTTTCCAGCTTATCATTGATTTCAGCACGTCCTTTAAAAGTTTCGGCAGTTTCCGGACTGGTTTGTGATTCTGCAGCAGCAGAAATTGGCTCAATAGCAGCACTAGCTGCATCAATCAAGCCTGTGTGTATAAATCCAAAACAAAAAAGGAGTATGTACAAGAATATCTTTTTCATAATAAAATTCTACATCATGAATAAAATTAAATCACGTATGTAAACAATATATTTTTTTTATTAATTATCTATTTGAATACACATGTAAATTACCGTAATATAAATAAAAATGTCTCTGCAAAATACAGAGACATTAAAAATAATTTATAGTTTAATTATTTTTTATCAGGTGCAGGTCTATTTGCTCTGTTTTTCTTCATTTGCTGATGTCTGGCTCTGGCATCTTGTTTAATTTTTTCAAATTTAGCTTTTTGCTCAGGAGTTAAGATTGCTTCGAATTCCTGTGTGTTTTCATTGCTGATTTTTCTGATTTCACGTTTAAGCTGTTTCATATCTTTTTTCAAAGCAGTCAATTTTTTTGTTTTTTCTTCCTGAGAAAGATTACTTTGCTGAACTTCTTTGATTTCTTGATGTTTAGCCTTCATTTTTTCAAAAACAGGCTTCATCTTTTCTCGTCCTTCCATCCTGATTTCATGAGCCTTTGCTTTTTGTTCTTCTGACAAATTCAATTGTTCATCAAGAGGAATTCTTTTTTGTTTTTGCATTTTAGGTGGAAGTTGTTTATTGCATTTGCACTTGCAGGCAGGCTTTTGCTGTGATTGAACATTATCAGACACAGGATTTGCGTATGTCATAGTTGTTGAAAGCATCAATGCAGATATACCGGCGATAATTAATTGTTTTTTCATAGTTTTATCCTTTCTACAATAGATCTTTAAGCATTTCTGCCAGATCTTTTTTTGCGTTGTATATTCGTGATTTTACAGTACCTATAGGACATTTTAGTTTTTCTGAAATTTCTTCGTACGATTTGTTTTCTATTTCATAAAGCATAATAACTTCTTTAAATTTTGGTTTAAGAGTGTTAATAGCTTCCGAAATAATTTTTTGTCTTTCCCTTTTTAATAAGAGTTCTTCAGGTGTATCTTTTTTGCTTCTTATTAAAGAAAGCACATCTTCATCTGCAGTTGAATTATCTGAAAGTTTTTTTTGTGATGATTTTAAATAATCCTTTGATAAATTGGCGCTAATTGTCCTTATCCAGGCATTTAAGAACCCTTTTTCTTGATATTTATTCGAATTTTTCCATATTTTACAGTAGACCTCCTGTTCAAGATCCTCATTGTGTTCATTAGTAATACGTTTTATGATATTTCTCACGGTTGCGCCATGAGTTGAAATTATTTCTTTTAAATCCATATAGACCTTAATTTATATATAACAAACCATATTCATCGACAGGAAGCCCCATCTCTTCTACAGTCATTGCATTACTTGCAACAACATTGTTGTATACACTTGTGCCTAGCGTATAAACAGGAACACTAAGACATGCAAAAACTACAAAACATGCTGCACAAGCTGCTTTTAGAATTTGAGAATTTTTTCTTTTTTCCTTAATAAAAGGTTTAGCCTCCTGGATAAGTGCAGATACACGCATCATTTTTTCATGTTCAGCTCTGCATTCTGCACACTCGTGAAGATGTTTTTTGAAATCATCTTCATTCAAAAAGGTAAACATAGCTTCATATCCGTTACATTTTTTTTCTTCATTCATAATAAATTTTCCTTACATCTAGTATAACGAAATAAAAAAAATTTTGTTCATTTTTTAATTAAAAAATTTTTCTTTAAAGCAGATTATTAATTATAGAGGATTAAACTGCAATGAATAAGGGTTATTATAAACAGATCCAACTTTCAGTTGGATCTGTCGGATAATGCTCTGAGCCAGACATATCCATGGATGTGATTGAGGCTCTGCCGAAATCTACAGCCATGGATGCCGGCTGTTTGCATCGCAAACTGCAGGTAAACCGCAGTTCTGGCACACTGGTGCCTAGAAATGCGTGTGAAAGTCTGCTTTTCTCAATATAAAAAACAGCTCCAACTATTGTTGGAGCTGTTGGATGGTGCCCTGAGCCAGACTTGTCTATGGATGTGATTGAGGCTCTGCCAAAATCTACAGCCTTGGATGCCGGCTGTTTGCATCGCAAACTGCAGGTAAACCGCAGTTCTGGCACACTGGTGCCTAGAAATGCGTGTGAA
>CALUQG010000014.1 GCA_944322855.1 Candidatus Gastranaerophilales bacterium | reverse complement strand
TAAATTTTCTTCAAATGCTAAAAAGCTCTAACCCATAGACTACGCCATCAGGGACGTGCCGTCCCCGAACCCCTTGCATTTGATATAAATCTCATATTTATCTATGCTGTTGGGCAAGGTATGCCTAACCGACGTTAGTAATTTCGTTCCCGACTTACAGAGAAAAGAATAACTAAACCTCGAAGAGGTGATACGGCTTTGCCGTTGTGACTTTGGTTAAACACTGTTGATATTTTTTAATAATCCGACCTTTGCGTAGTGAGTTACAGAAAGTTTCACAAACAACTACAAGCGAGGTTTGTTTGAGGCACGGGAAATTATTTGTATCAAATTAATTTTTATACTTTAGCAATTTTTACGTGCCGAGTTGCCGAGCATAGGTTTGTGTTACTTTCTGTATGAACGAAGCATCAGGTCGGGGTTTCTTGGGCTCCACCCGTTCTTTATATAAAGAATGGGTGGAAAATAAAAACAAAAAATAATTGTGTTCCCAAAAAATTCAAAGATCCTGAACACACCGGACCAAAGCATTAATCCCAAAATCACGCTTCAGGATGACAGCAAGAAGGCTGACGTCGGTTGGGCATACTTGCCCAACGGCATTGATAAATGCAAGTTCGTAGGTGGGCCAAAACGGAGTGTGCCCACCCTACGAACTGATTGATATTTATAAGAATAATTTTCTTCAAGACTTCAAACATCACATTTTATACAAAATGTGATGTTTGAAAAAGATGGCAAGAAGAGATGATAGAAGAAAAAGTGCCTTTAGAAAAAGTAAAAGCCAAGAATCTATTTGATTATCGTAGAATTGATTTAGTTGTAAAATATTTGTACGCAAAAGAAATTCTGGAAAAACCTTACAACGACTACTGCACTGATTGTTATAAGGATTTGTATATAAGACATATCCTTATGCGCACAATGGGAGTTGAACCAGTCGATGCTTTCGGCAACCCTTGTGAAAAAGTAAATATTGACGATTATATCAACAGTTTTAAAAATTTAATTGAGTCAATTAAAAATAAAGGTTTTGACGAAAATTGCTCTGTACCTTTTTGTGATGGTTTGATTGCTAATGGCGCTCATCGAATCGCTGCTGCTGCAGCTTTAGATAAAGATGTTTATATCAAACATGTTGATATAGGCTATAGCTGGGATTTTAACTGGTTTTGTGATTTCGGATTTAATACAGAAGACAAACAAAGAATTCTAAAAGGATTTGTGGATTTGAATTATGACAATTGTGCAATATTTGTTGTGTGGAATCCGCTGTTTAGTTATATCGACAATGTAAAAACAATAATAAATGAATATTTTGATATTGTCGGAGATGTTGAGCTTGATTTTGAAGATAACTGCATTGCTTTTACCAATGCTTTGCTTGATATATATGAACCTAATATATCAAAATGCGGTGATGACACAACTATACTTGAAAAATCAAAGCTGCTTCAAGCCAATCATTTGAGTTTTAAAGTTATTGTCGCAACAAATCAGCACAAAAATTGTGAAAAAGATTTATCAAAGCTTTCTCAAGATTGCAAAAAAGATATTCGAGAAATGTTTGACCACCTTTTACCCAAAGAGTGCTTTTGTACAGTTCATTCATCGGACGGAAAAGATGAATGCAAATACCTTTCAGATGTTTTGCTTTCACCGAATAATATAAAATATTTAAAAATGAGGTATGACTATATTCCGGGGCATAATTTTGTTCGTAGAATTCGAAATTTGCCGTCTTTTTTAAAGACGATGGAAATTTTGACCCCTGATGACATATGCGTCATAGGAAGCGGTGTTATGACGGCTCTTGGTATCCAAAAGGACTCGGACTCGGACTCGGACTTTATAACAGACTATAAGTATAGAGATAAACTGGGTTGGGATACTGTTTATCTAAACGATGATTATGATATCGGGGCATCTGACAAAGTTGCCAACAGACCGAAGAATATTTCTGACAATATATTGATACACAACAGTGAATACCATTTTTTGTTTAAAGGAATAAAATTTGCAAATCTGGATATGATAAAAGACCGAAAAAGTTTCAATCCTCGTCCCAAAGATATTATTCATCTGAGACAGATTGAATTGTATGAAAAACTAATTGGTCACAGAAATCAGCAAAAAATGCTCATGGATAGAATTGAAGCCGAAAAACAAAGACGTTTTGCTCTTGAAAATCCTGCTCCGATAAATAGAAAAGTTCAATATTCAAATGCGTTTGAGAGAATTTTTTCTATAAAAAATGAAATAGCAAACAATAAAAAATTTAAAGTCGTAACAATTGCAGGTTTGAAAATTAAAATTAGAAGAGGTAAAAATAATGACAAAAGCCGCTGACAGAGTAAAACCTTTTATTGAATTCAATATAACCGAAAAATGTAATTACTGCTGTGAATATTGCTCTCAAGGCTTTTTAAATAAACATGAACCGCTAAAACTAAAGAATGCAAGCGATGAAGTAATTGAAGGTTTTTTGAGCTTACTTGAAAAATTGGGGTCAGAATACGAAGTTAATCTCATTGGCGGTGAACCTTTTTGTCATCCAAAATTTATAGAAACTACAGAAAGGATATCACAACTTGGGAATAAAATGATTTTGTATTCGAATATGTCTTTTCCCGTTTCTGTATTTGAAAAATTCATTGATGCGGCAGGAGATAATTTGAAACTAATACATGGTGCATTGCATGTATCGGAAATCAAAGATTTGGATAAAAATATTCAGAATATTATTAAGATAAAACAAATAATAAAAGATAAAACCGCTATCCGTATAGTATCTGTTGTTACAGAAGAAAATTTCGAAACACTAAGATATATTGAAAAAGAGCTTTCTAAGCACAACATAGAATTTATCTATATAAGGTTAATTAAGCAGGAAAATAGAGAAATTACAATATATTCTCCACATATTGAAGAATACCTGAAAATAAAGGAGCATAAATATAATAAAGACATGCTAAAAGCACGTGAAATTAATACATCAAAAGTGTTATGTTTTGCAGGCTCAAAATTGCTCCATGTAGATGCTCAAGGTAATATTAGCCGATGTTGGAGCTGGCAATCTAAAAAGGAGTTTGGTTATCTCGGAAATGTAACAGAACCTTCAAGCATAAAATTGTTGAAAGGTGCGAGACCTTGTTATTCTCCGGTGTGCTACTGCCAGCATCCTACAGCAAGAAATGCATACTATTATTCTCCATTCACTGCTTTATACAGGTTTGATTTTTCTGAGTTTATGCAAAAAATCTTTTCTGTAAAAAACGATTATTCAGGCAGCAAACCAAGAAAGGTCTGGAGGGTGCTCGGGTTAAAAATTTCTTATAAAAAATAAGTAATCTTAATATGAGGGATATAGCCGAGTAATATGGTATTGCGGTAATAGTTTAAACTTTCTATTCACAGCTTGTTTTATCAAAAAATTAGTTCATACTATTTCTATTTTTTATCATAAATTTTTCATTGATATTTTTTACAAATTCTGTTTTTTTGCTTATACTAACACTATGACAAAGAACAGAGACATTAAAAACGTAAGAAATTTTTGCATAATAGCACATATCGACCACGGTAAATCAACTCTGGCCGACAGACTGCTGGAATATACAGGAACAGTGGCGCAAAGAGATATGCAAAATCAGCTCCTTGACTCTATGGATATAGAAAGAGAAAGAGGGATTACAATCAAATTGAATGCCGCCAGAATGAAATACACAGCAAAAGACGGTCAGGAATATGAACTGAATTTGATTGATACACCCGGACACGTTGATTTTTCTTACGAAGTTTCAAGGTCTCTTGCAGCCTGTGAGGGTGCACTTTTGATTGTTGATTCCACTCAGGGGGTTGAAGCACAGACACTTGCGAATGCCTATCTCGCCATTGAACAAGACCTTGAAATTATTCCTGTAATAAACAAAATTGATCTGCCGTCCGCTGATGTAGAAAGAGTTAAAGAAGAAATCGAAGATGTTCTCGGTATAGACTCGGAACATGCAATACCTGCAAGTGCAAAAGCAGGAATTGGTATTGAAGAAATTTTGGAAGCCATAGTAAAATTTGTTCCGCCGCCTGAAGATACATCTGACAAACCATTAAGAGCACTCGTTTTCGACAGTGCCTATGACCCGTATCTGGGTACTTTATGCTTTTTTAAAATAGTAGACGGAAGCATAAAAGTCGGTGACAACATCAAATTTATGGCATCCGGAAATAAATATGAAGTAATAGAACTTGGATATCTTAATCCAAATAGAGTACCTGTTAAAGAACTTTGCACCGGTGATGTAGGGTATATGGCCTGTTCAATAAAAGAATTGACAAGATTTGTTGGTGATACCGTAACAAATGCAGCAATGCCTGCGAAAGAGCCATTGCCAGGTTACAAAGAAGCTCTGCCTGTTGTTTTTTCAGGGCTTTATCCGGTTGACAATGAAGATTATCAGGACTTGAAAGAATCTCTTGAAAAACTAAAACTCAATGACTCTTCGATAACCTTTGAACCTGAGACGTCATCTGCTCTGGGTTTTGGTTTTCGCTGCGGTTTTTTGGGTATGCTCCATATGGAAATTGCACAGGAACGACTTGAAAGAGAATATGACCTGTCTCTTGTCACAACAGCGCCGTCCGTTGTATATCGTGTTCACAAAACTGACGGAACAGTTGTTGAGATTGACAACCCGGCAAACCTTCCTGACCCTCAATACAGGGAATATATCGAAGAGCCGTATGTAAAAGTCAATATTATAGCACCAAATGATTATGTCGGTACATTAATGGATTTGTGCCAGTCCAAAAGAGGAAACTTTATCAATATGCACTATATTGACAAAGTTCGTGTTGATTTAGAATACGAAATGCCATTGAGTGAAGTTATTGTTGATTTTTACGATCAGTTGAAATCAAGGACAAAAGGCTATGCAAGTATGGATTATGAGTTTAAAGAATACAAACGCTCTGAGCTCGTAAAACTTGATGTAATGCTTGCAGGTGAAGTTGTTGATGCGCTGAGTGCAATTGTACACAAAGACAACGCTTTTTATGTCGGTCAAAAACTCACAGCAAAACTAAAAGACATAATCCCGAGACAAATGTTTGAAGTTCCTATTCAAGCTGCTGTCGGAGGTCGAATTATTGCCCGTACAAATATCAAAGCACTAAGAAAAAGTGTTCTGGACAAATGTTATGGCGGTGATATTTCAAGAAAACGTAAATTGCTTGAAAAACAGAAAAAAGGCAAAAAACGAATGAAAGCAGTCGGAAGAGTAGAAGTTCCGCAAGAAGCATTTATGGCTGTTTTGAGCCTGAATGAAGAATAGGGGTTTTTTATGGCTCACATTCATTGGTATCCCGGTCACATTGCAAAAGCAGAAAAAAAACTGAAAGAACTTCTCAATCTTGTAGATGTTGTTATTGAGGTTCTTGATGCAAGAATTCCTGAGAGTTCTGTATATCCTGATATAAAAAAACTGCTGGGAGACAAACCGAGATTAATAGTTCTGAATAAATCAGACCTTGCAGATGAAACAGAAACAAAAAGATGGCAGAAGTTTTATGAACAAAAAACCGGCTTCCCTGTGATTTCATCGTGTGCATCTAAAAACAACGATATTTCTCTTATTGTAAACAAAGTCACAGAACTTGCAAAACCTAAAATAGACAAACTTGTCTCCAAAGGGTTACTTCCCAGACCGGCAAGAGTAATGGTTGTAGGAATGCCAAATGTCGGAAAATCAAGTATTATAAATAAATTAATAAAAAAAGGAAAAACCAAAGTCGGCGCAAAAGCAGGTGTTACTCGCCAGCAGCAGTGGGTAAGAGTTAATCCCAAAATAGATTTGCTTGATACTCCGGGCATAATCCCTTTAAAGCAAGAAGACCAGACAAAAGCAGCAAAGCTTGCAATGGTTAATTCAGTCAGTGAAAACGCTTATGAAAACGAAGAAGTTGCTCAAGAACTTCTTGATATATTAAAAAACAAATACCCTCAAAATGTACGGGAGTATTATAAAATAGACGCAGAATTTACACTTTCTGAAATAGCAAAAAGCAGAAACTGGATTGTAAAAAACGAAGAACCGGATATAACAAGAACCGCTGTAATGGTTTTGACAGATTTTCGCTCAGGACGAACCGGAAGACTTACACTTGACAGTTTAGAAAGCATCAATGATGAAGAATAAAATTTCAAAAATTCAAGAGCTTTTTGATTTTGACAATAAACTTTCAAATGGTTCCGATATTGTGATAGGCACGGATGAAGCCGGAAGAGGCCCCGGAGCAGGGCCGGTATTTGCTGCGGCAGTATGTTTTTCTGATTGTGATGATGAAAACTTATTTGAAAAATTACAAATTCTGAATGATTCAAAACAGCTTACAGAACATAAAAGAGAAGAATTATTTGAAACAATAACTGAACTTGAAAAGATAGGGAAATGCCATTTTTCAATCCAGCAGGGCAGTGTAAAACAGATAGAAAAAATAAACATTTTGAACACATCTCTCGGATGTATGAAAAAAGCCTGTGAAGAAATTATAGAAAAATCAAATAAATCAAAAATAAAAGTTCTTGTTGACGGCAATCGTCAAATAAAGAATTTCTCTTATCCTCAAATTACAGTTGTAAAAGGAGATTCAAAGTCTGCAGCTATTGCGGCTGCCAGTATTCTTGCAAAAGTCAGCCGTGACAGATTTATGGAACAAATATCAAAAGAATTTCCTGAATATCACTGGGAAAAAAATAAAGGCTACCTGAGTAAAGAGCACATAGAAGCAATTAAAAAATTCGGTCCGACTGTCTGGCACAGAGAAAAATTTTTGAGAAACATTTTACAATTGCCGGAAAAAAATAAAACCCAGCTCAGCTTGTTTTAATGAGTGATAATCACTCCTTGAACTTCTTTTGAGATATTCAATGAATTTGACAGACTGTTTAAAAGTTCAGCAGCGGTATTTGCCTTGTAGAATTTTCCGCTTGTGACAAGAGCCGTACATTTCAGCTGATTGTTTGCCTCTTGATCATAAATATTAAAGGCAATTACATCAATAAAAATATCCTGTCTTGTTTTTTGCAATTCCATTACATAATCACATGGGCTTTCATCACAATTCTCTCCTCCATCTGTTAACAAGATAATCCTTTTCTTACCTTTTACCCCTGCAAAATCACAATTCACTGCCTGTTTAAGCGAATATGTAATAGGTGTCCAGCCTGTAGGTTTTAATGAAAAAAGTGCACTTTGTATCGACGCAGCAGAATTTTTTGTCATAGGAACCAGAAGAGAACTCGCTTTACAGGCCATTCCCGGCAGCATATAACCTCCCTTGTGCCCGTAGACCCTTAAACCAACCCTTTTATTATCAGGAATTTGAGGCAAAAGAAGCTGCATCGTATCCAATACCATATTTATTTTCTGCGTACCATGGAGTTTTTCTGTCATACTATTTGAAAAATCAACAATAAACAATATAAATTCATCGTCCTGTTTTTGAGCATAACCGTTTATTGAGGAACAAAATGCTTTTTCTGATAGAAAAAAAGTATTTACAACTCCGCAAAAAATTAGTAATATTAGCATAAATATTTTGTGTTTTTGTTTGAGCATTTTATTCAGGAGTCCTTATGAGTTCAAATTTTGAGAATACAAATTTTTTTGATGTGCTTTATTCCAGAAAAACTATCAGAAAATACACTGATGAAATACCCTCCAAAGAGTTAATAAAAAAAATTGCCGATGCAGGCAGATTAGCCCCCAGTGCGACTAATACACAAAACTGGGAGTTTATTGCCATTTTTGATGAAAACACAAAACAACAAATGGCAGACGCTGTTGAAAATAAATTTAATGAATTCCAGAAAATTGTTTCCATTGAAGAAGATAAAAATAAATTAAACGGTTACAAATATTATTCAATGTTTTTCTATAAAGCACCCGTAGTATTTGTTATTGTTGAAAAAAAACGTGTATCTACAATGCTTTCTATTTTGGAAAGAGCAGGAATGAGCAACGAAGAACTTTCTAAATACGACAATCGCTCCTCCATACTCAGTATGGGTGCGGCTATAGAGAATATGTCTTTGTGCGCTCATGCTCTGGGACTGGGTACCTGCTGGATGTGTGCACCGCTTGTTGCAAGAAAAGAATTCAGCAATATTCTCGGATTGAATGAAGGTGACAAAATCGCAGCTTTGCTGACTGTCGGATATCCCGACAGAAACAACACAACAAAACAGCCGCCTAAAAAAACTATCGACGAAGTCTTTCGTATTGTTTTATAAATTATACGTTTTATTGTTAATTTTTATTGCCGGCGGTACTGGTTATTAGCAAAAAAAATAATTGTTGTTTATTTATAATTATGATATTATATCATAATAAAGTGTGGAGGCATTGAGAAAATATGTCAGATAATCAAACTTCATCTGCAGACAAAATAAACTCTTTTGAAAAATTAGAAAAAAATGAACTTAAAAGAATAAACATAACAGAACTACCAAAAGAAATTCCGAATTTTAAAAATACTTTTGAATCAAAAGATTCAATAATAAAGAAATGGCTGACGGACTGGATTGTTTCAGGAGTAAAAAAAGGAAAAATAGAAAACAATTCTCTTCTTCCTAAAAAAGCAGATATTGCATATTACCTTGGAGTCAGCGTCGGAACTGTTCAAAATGCTATCCGCTTTGTAGAAGATGCCGGACTGTTAGAATCCAAACAAAGAATAGGAACTATCATACGAGACACAAACTCCTCTAACCCTATTATCAGAAAAGCATCATCAAAAAGAGAAAAAGTTATTGCACAAATAAAAAAATACATTCTCGATAACGGAATTGAAATCAATCAGCCGCTTCCTTCCGCAAGGACAATGTCTTCAATAATCGGGAATTCAACAAATACAACCAGACTTGCTCTCGATTTTCTCTGTTCTCAAGGGATTATAGAAGCAAGAGCATTTCGTTCAAACGATGCAAACTGGATATTAAAACAAATTCCGTCATTTACAAATGCTGAAAAAGAATTTTTTAAGCCGCAGGAAGAAACATCCAAAACACTTGTGCAACAAGTAGAAAAAGACCTTAAAGAATATATCAAAAACAACTATAAAGTTGGAGACAGACTGCCTGCTCATCAGGAACTTTCCGACATATTAAAGGTAAGTATCAAAACAGTTCATGATGCAATGAAATCTTTGATAGAAGAAGGTATTCTGCTTGCAAGAAGAGGCCGCTACGGTACAACGGTCACAAAAATACCTGATTCAAATGTTTTACAGCCGGATAACGAAGTTTCAATACTAGCTTCATCAATATTCGCAAAGGCTGAAGATGCTGCATTTTACAGCTATCAAAAAATTGAAAATATTATCAAGAACTTTATAGCAGAAAACTATGAAATAGGAGACAAATTGCCTTCAATGGAAGTTCTTTCCGAAAAATTTGATGTGTCCAGCAATACTATCAGAAAAGCGCTGCAAAATCTTTCTAAATTAGGTTACGTAAACTTTTCAAGAGGACGTTACGGCGGTACTTTTGTTACAGACCTTCCGGAAACTGAAAGTTCTGAAACTTTCAGATGGCTGGCTGTAAGCCCACAATACACAATCTCTTATGATAATGAAAACTAATTACAGTGAGACAATATCAAATGACACCGGTAATGCCAATATCAACAGTTTTTTCTAAAATATCTTCACCAGTTCAAAATCAGGAATGGACAAAAAATCCAATTGAACAAACAGAACCTGTTTCTACAACAGGTATAGATTTTGTCCAAAAACTCCCCTGGCTTAAAGACAAAACATTGGAATCATCCATGCTTGCTCTGAAAGATTTGAAGTTTGATCCTGATGACATAAAGTACCTGAAAAATATGGGAGTCAAAGTTCCGTATAAATCAGGTGCAGAGGCTGTAAAATTTATCGAAAAACAGAACATAAGAATTCTTTTTGATAAAACAACAGAACCAGGAATTCATGCGCAATATGATTTTGGCAGAAATATAATAACAATTAATGAACGATATCGAAATACAAATGATTTCCCTGTCATATTAGCAATTGCAGAAGCTATTCTTCATGAAGCAGGACATGCAAAAGATAATGATGGTGACAGTTCTGTTCAAGAAGAATTAGACTTTCTGGGGATGAATGCAATAGCACATCGTGCTTTTCTAAGAAAATACGGAGATATATTTTCTGATTCAACAGAACCAATAATTTCTGACGGAGTCAGCATATATGCAAAACTGTTTTTTGAACCTGATCCTGAAAAAAGAAATCTTGTTCAAAGAATAAAAGACAAATACGGAGATCTTCCCTCTGGTGACAGAATGCATCCTCCGGGAGCACTGGCTCGTGCAGTAAAACGTAATCCGATCCAAAATGCTTTGTTTACATAATTTAATAAATGTTAACATTACACTTGTAATAATAATTCTTATTCAAAAACTGTGCGATGAAATAAGATATACTAAATAGCTATATATTACAAACATTTTATGTCAATATGTAAAGATACATTTCTTCAAAAACTATTGATTTTAGCAAAAATTTACGTTTACAAGTTTTACATTTATAGTAAATTCTCTAGCCAACATGCCTAATATGTGATATAATTAACTCATTAAGGTCAATGTTGATTTCATATATATTTTACAAATTTATCAAAGGAGGCTCTATGTCTACTAACACTGCATCAAAGGAAGTTAAAGAAATTAAGTCAAAATTCAACGATGAGTTTGATTCTTATCTGAAACGTCAATGTTTAAAAACAACATTTAACGGTTTGGAACTGGAAACATTCAGCTGGTACAAAAAAATGCTGGGTCTGGTTTAACACGATTTGATACCGAATGATAAAAATTTAAAGAGGGGCAACGCCCTCTTTTTGAATGTTAAATTTTAATAATCTTCTCTAAATTCTTTAAAGTTTTCTTGTGCCTGTTTATATAAATCGTTTAATGCATTTTCGACTTTTTTCCTGTATATCTCAGCATCTTCTTTTGAACAGTCCGACGGAACATAAATAGGATCTCCATACAGAGCAATAGTTTTTACCCCAAGTAATGGAAAACGGAATTCATCCCAAGTCTTGAATTTCAAAAGCCATTTTGAAGGTGAATACCACGTCATAGGAATAATTGGTGCCTGAGAAAGTTTTGCAATATTAATAATACCGTCTTTAACCACACCTTTAGGGCCTCTTGGCCCATCAATAGTAATCGCAGCATTTTCCCCTTGTTCTAATTTTTCAATCATTGAAAGAGTTGCAGATGCGCCTGCTCTTTTATGTGAACCACGAATAACTTTTATCCCGACCTGTTCGGTTGCAGCAGCTATAATTTCTCCATCATTTGATTTTGATATCATAACATTTAGTGAACCTCTGTCCTCATTTGCATACAATGCGCATTGATGTGCATGCCACAAAGCAAAGATGACGGGTTTATCTTTGGGATAATTTATATTTTTGCAATCATAAAACCAACTTTCAAAAGTATAAAAGTTTTTTACCAGAAATGAAAGTATTGGAATTGTATAACGCTTATCTATTTTAAACATAATCTTAATATTACACCAAATATAAAAAATTTGCATATACTTAGTTCTTTATCGCTCATTTTACTTATTTATTATGTATATAATTTATGATATGATTGGCACAGAGTTTGACAATTTAGCCGGAGGAAGTTTATATGTTTTCCAGTTGTACTTTTTTGAAAAATATTAAAGATAAATTTTCCAAAAATGAAGAAGATATTGAAAAAACAGTCAATTCTTTATTCAAAAAATTAAGAGAAATATATAATTATTCCGGCATTACACCTGAAAGAAAAAATGAGCTTGAAAGATTAATCAATGAAAACGGGTACCTTCCTTATCCATACATCAAAGCGCTGGAAGAACTCTCTGAAGCAGAAGTTTTATACGGAATAGAATTAAAGTGTAAACTTAACGGTGTAATGGATGACAATGGGGAATTTCATTTTGAAAACTCACAGATTTCACCGGCTCAGCGTGCCGGATACACAGACGGAACATGGTTAACAAAAGAACAGCACAACATTAAATTAATAAACCTTGCAGGTCTTGGCGATGGAAATAAAACGCAAGAAACAGGAAAATTCATTGACTGGCTTAGACAGGTATTAATTTTGCCGGCCGGCAATCCTGACGCAAAAATCTTATCAACAACAATATATCTAATACCGTTTCACCCGAGAGAATTCGGCTGTGCTTATCTGCCTGTTAGCAGTGAAGTTAGTCCTAATTTAGAAGATAAAAATCTCACACAAAAATTATGTTTGGATACAAAAGGACAGGTACAGCTGTTTGTAAAACTTGCACAACTTTCAGGACATTGTGTTATATATGATGTACTGCCGCAAACCGGACGTTTTTCCAAAATGGTTCTGGCAAATCCATCCATTGCAAGATGGTTTGATATAAAAAATCTGATTGAAAAAATCAAATCAGAAGCTGACAAAACAGCAGCAAAACTCAAGTCAGAAGGAGAGTTTGATGTCGAGGATATTGAAATAGTAGCCGACATTTACAAAAAAACATTGAATAAAGGTTCAAATACTCTTTCTGAATATTATCAAACTATATATGACAAATTTGAAGACCTCATTTTGCCAAGAAAGAAAGAATTTTCTGATGAAATGATGAAAAAAGAAAATCAAATTTCTTTACATGACAGAGCAAAAGAATTGATAGACAGTTTGAACGATTTAAAATCGCTAAAAAATATCACAGAAAATGATATAAAAAAGCAGGGAGAGACTATTCAACTTCTTATAAAAGAAGGCCTGTGGCCGGCACCGGGTGGTGCCTGGTGTTCAGCAGGAACTCCCGTTTTTGATAAAATGTCTGAAACAGGTGATTATCCTGTATTTAAACATTATGATTACAAAGGTGATGATGTCACGCATTTTGCAAATCTTGATTGCCAGACTCCGTTTTACTTTGTCTTTCTTGAAAACGGTGAATACAACAAACCTGTAATAGACAGATACATCGAATATTTGAAAACTCTTCAAAAAGACTATAATTTTGACGGATTCAGGGTTGATCACATTGACCACGTTGTAGATACGGTTTCAGAAAAAGATGGTAAACCAATAAGCTATCGTGCACCGAGAATTGTGCTTGGCAAAGCAAATAAAGAACTGAAAAAAGTTGTTCCCCATTTTGCAACACTTGCAGAATATATGCTATGGGACGGATTTTTAAGAGAATACCATGAGGACATGGCTTTTGATATTCTATGGGGAAATGACATAATTTCACAATTTAGCAAAAATCCTCAAGAAATAATCAAAAATAATCAGGATCTTGAACATTACAACACTGAAGCAAAATGCAAAACACCTTTATCTATATTGAAAACATACAACAATCAAGACGGTGAATTCCGTTCTATTGATCAGTACCCTGGACAATTAGGTGAAGCAGGCGCATTGTTTAAATGGTTCAAATATAAGTTTCTTCCGGGTGGAAAAAACGCACAGCGTCCAGTTATGTTTATTGACGGAGATGAATCTTTCACCAAAACAGGTATTGAAAGTGTTATAGGTGCTGAAGTTTCTATGCCGCGTGAAAAGAATTATGGATTTTTTAACAAATTCAATGCAATAAACAAATTCGCACTCAACAATGAACTGGCTAGAGATGGAGAAGCCCAAATCTTTGTACAGCATGATGACGGTTTTTCAGTTTGGATGGTATCAAAAGATCCGCTTAAGGAAGCTCTGCTAATAGTCGCAAACTATCAATCTCCAACAGAAAAAATAACAGAAAATTCTGAAGATGGCTTTTCAAATACATATATAAAAGAAGGGAAAAGCGTATACGACAAAAGTATCCAATTACCCTGTGATTATACTATAGTTTCCGAGTATGTATACAAAGACGGTGATACAGGTGAAGGAATGTTTGAAGAAGTTAAATTTTCAAAACCTGAAACAGATATGCATTTTGGAGAATTAAAGCCTTCAGAATTCAAAATTTATAAAGTAAAAAAATAGAATAGTTCTAATTTAAAAGTTTAGGCCCTTTATATTTTTCATAAAGTTTCAAAACTTCATCTGAAAATTTGCGGCCGAAGAAATTGTGACTGAAAACTTCCGCAACAAATTCAAAAGGTGATTTTGTTGCATAAGGACTGACTTGCATTGCCGTTTCAATTTCTTTTTTTGACTCAAATTTTTTGTGGAAACTATTCTCTAAAGTTGAAAAAACACTATTAAAAAAATGCTTACTTTTTTGGTAACACATCAAATGAGCAAGCTCATGAACAACTATTTGCTCAAATCTTGATATCCAAGGGGTATATACAATATCAAGTTTTTTTTCAAGATTTAACAGAAGTTTATACTGTTCTTCTTTTGGTTCTTTTTCAATCCTGTTTAAATCAATTATTATATTTTGGGCCTTTAATTTATTTATATTTTGTGGGGATTTTACAATATTTTTTATAAAAAATAAAGGAATTTCTTGCTTTTGTATTTCTAGATTTTTTAGAGACCTTAATGTTAAAGCAATTTGATAATAATCACTTAATGTCAATTCATCATTTCTATTTTGAAGTTTGTTAATTAACATTTCAAACTTTTCCTTGGTGTCAAAAGAAATGTTTGGATGAACATGCAATTTTCTATCTGATGAGTAGATTAAGCCGGAATTATTTATAATTTCAGCTTTATTTTTTTGTAAATTATATATAGGATAATTATCAAAAATAATTTTAGTTTTTCCCGTATCATGATTTATCATAAATTTTGCATAACCACCTTTTAAGGAAGTTATAGCGTCAACATTATCCGGCATTTTTATTTTTGGATAGATATTTTTAATCAATGAAAATTGCTCATTAATAAGATTTGCTTGTTCTAAATAATTAAAACATCTAAAATTATATCCAAGATAATTTTTTGCAAATTTTTGAACTTCACTGATAGATTCGGCCCGGGCAAATACAACCTTTTTAGAAAAAACTCGGTGAATAAAATCCATTAATATATGAATATTTTTCTGTTTAAAATTTATTTCCTGAAGGCTCTGTGAATGTTTGCACAGATATTTTGTTTTGGCAAAAACAGCCTTTTTTTCAATTGATTTATAATATGGGAATATAGTTTTTGAAATTTTCATAACATTTTTTTAATACAAAAAAATACAATAATTTGCTAGATAGATAACAAAATTTAACTAAAAAAGAAAATATTAAGTATTGTTAAGAAAAAATAAAACATGGAAACCATGTCGTAGTCTGCTTATCCATGATTGTAAAAAAAATGTTACTTTTTACACTTAATTAATGTCTTCACAAACAGAATTTTCAATGGTTTAATATACTTAATCGTTTTGAGAATAATTTGTAAAATATATTGGGAGGAGATTTGGGTTATTACCAAATCAAAAAGACCGGAAATAAACCGGTCTTTTCTATTTTTAATCTTTAACAACCTTTTTCAACCCTTTTGGTCTGTCAGGGTTTCTTTTCAGAATAGAAGCGAGTTTGCAGGCGATAAGCTGTAAAGTCAACAATGCGCCAAATATGGCTTTCAATTTTCTTTTGGTTTTTATATATATATTCAAATCACCTGCTTTGACATCCTGAACACTTGTTATACAAATAATTTTTGGATTATAATCCTGGCGAATTTTTTGCAAATTTCTAACAGCGAATTCAGAGTTTTCTTCATCAATTATGGCAATAATAACAGATTTCTGGTTTAGTATTGCAACATGACCGTGCATAAATTCGCCAAAAGGATATGCCATTACATTCAGATAACAGGTCTCTTTGATTTTGAGAGCACCTTCTTTTGCAACAGGGTAGTAATTTTTGTTACCAAGAATTGATATATTACTGTATTTTGATATTTCTTGTGCAACAGTATTAATTTTATCAAGGTTTAAATTTATTCTTTCAAGATATGCAGGAACACGTCTCATCGTGTTCAAATATCCTGAAATATCCACCCCTTGTTTATAATTAATTTTCAATAATATCAAAATTGAGCAGAGTATTTGTGCGGTCAGAGCTTTTGTTGAAGCAATACTTTTTTCTTCTCCGGCATCAGAAAGTATTTTATAATCACATAAATTCCACATAGTAGAATTTTCAGCATTTGTGATACACATTGTTTTCACACCTTCATCTTTAATCATTTTCAAGGCTCTTAATGTATCCGAAGTTTCTCCTGATTGAGAGACAAAAATGTATAATGAATGAGGTGTGACAAAATGTTTTTTTTGAAGAACAAATTCACTTGAATACTCATACTCACAGGGCAGATTTGCATATTCAATGAATAAAGGTGCTGCAATTGCCGCACAGTTATATGAAGAACCGCTAGCAACAATAACTATATTATCTATCTTTTCAGGAAGTTCCAGTGTTATTTTATCATCCGGTGTTGTATAGCGTTCAAGAAGATTTTTAACAACTCCGGGTTCTTCAAAAATTTCTTTTTGCATAATTGAAGTAAATTTTGTATTTTCAGGTTGAGTATTTGTTTTATTAGCTTCCATATCATTAACCCTCAAAAGCTGATTATACATTTTCCATTAATATTATCGGTATTATTTTAATTATACTTAACCAGTATAATACATTTATTAAGTTTTATAAATTAGTCTTTATGTAGGAGTTTTTGGGATTTACTGGATTTTTAAGTTTTTTTTATATAAAATCTTTTCATAAAGATTATTGAGTCTCCCCAACCGTATAAATGAAAATGTCAGGCTCATACGAGGAATAAGATGGTTAACTTATTATTGAATTTACTTGTAATACTGTTTGTATATGTAATTATCTATATTTTGTATTTTACGGTTTGCGTAATTAGCAGCTCCAAAGCAAAAAAGTTTTTACAAAAACAAAAATATAATGCGGCAGCAGAACCTAATAACATGATAGTTATAATTTATGCAAGAAACAATGAGTCTACGATTGTTCCACTGCTGGAAGCTTTAAATAAGCAGAACTATCCGAAAAACAATTTCCAAACCCATATAGTTCTTGACCACTGTACTGATAATTCATCAAATATACTCGAATTCATAGGCGGTGCAAAAATATGGAGAGTCGGAGAAAACGCTCCTGTCGGAAAAGATGAAGCAATTTCGTGGCTTTTAGAAGGTTTGTTGTCTTATCAGAATGTTGATGCTTTTGTTTTCTTGAGCGCTGATAGATATATAGATGAGAATTTTCTCGCATCAATAAATGCAAATCTAAACGGTGAAAATATAATTGTCGGTTTAACAGAATATATTTCAAGAACAAAAACACTTTTGAATTCTATAAAAAACACCTATCACTCATACATTGACAGAATTTTTAACTGCGGCCGTTCTTTGATGGGACTGGCTACAATTATAGATTCTGATATTTTTGTAATTCGTAAAGAAGTTCTTGATAAAATCAAATGTGTTGACTTCAAAGATGTCAACAGCGAATTAAAATACACGACTCTGCTTGTCAGAAGCGGATTTATCCCAAAGTTCTGCCCTCTTGTCAGAACATACACATCTATTGATAATTACAAAGACAGAAAACAGTCAGTATCATTCAAATTATCACTTGTGTGGCATTGTTTGAGACTGATTTTCCAATCAAATATAAAATTTGGAGAATTTTTGCTGAATATTTTGGCTCCGAATTTTTGGTTCTTGATGCTTATATACCTTAGCATTTTTGCTTTTACATATAATTATTATTTTGTGTTTGATTACACATTCGTATTTACAATGGGTGTAATACTTGCTGTAGCATTTCTGGCTTCACTTTACACATCCAGAATTGGTGCAAAAAATGTTGGATATCTTGCATTATATCCATTGTATTCCCTATTAAAAATATTTTTCCATATTCCGGTAATAGGCAATATAGCAGAGGCTCTTACTAAAAGAAAAACAGACGAAGAATGCGAAATGTCTACTGTGGATGTTTGTGTCACAGACGGAAGAAATAACCTCAATTGTAAACTTGATTTGATATCAGAAAGCGGTCTTGTTAAAGCTGTGTTCAAATTTAAGAAGAAAAAATATTCATCATCATCACAAATTCGTATGGTTGATGCGATAAAAGAAGTTTCCGACAAGTTAAATGAACATGGTTTCAGAATAAAAATATGCCAGTCTTGCGGATATTTTAATTTAAAGCTGGATGGTTCAACAAATATGGTTAAAGGCTATTGCAACAGACTAGTGGTTCAAAACCAGTCTGATATACCTATGGATACAATTTTGTGGAATTCTTGCCCGTATTATGTTCCTCAGGAAGTTAACAAAATAATAGATATAAATAATTTTAGAGATTAATAAAATTATAACCTGCAGTGGATTATACATATGAGTGAAGATTATTCAAAATACTGGTTGGCATTTGCATCAATAGAAAAAATAGGCAGCGGATTTATAAAAACACTGTTTGATCATTTCGGCTCAATCAAATCAGCATGGTGCGCAGGGCCTGACAGTCTTATCGGTATAGAAAATTTAACAAAAAAGCAGGTAATGGATTTTTTAAAAGAACGTGATAATACAGACCCAGATGAATGTTTAAACTACATAAAAGAAAAAAATCTGAATTTTATAAATTATACGGATAAGGATTTTCCATACCTGTTAAAACAAATTCCAAATCCTCCTGTTACATTGTTTTATAAAGGAGATTTAAACAGATGCAATTTTGACAGAACAGTAGCAGTTGTTGGCTCAAGAAAAGCCAGTGAAAGTGCAAAAATAGTTCTTTCAAAAATAATCTCAGAATTTAAAGGTACAGATTTGTGTATAGTGTCAGGACTTGCAATGGGCATTGATACATGTGCACATAAAGCCGCTTTAAACAGCAATTTAAGCACAATAGGAGTAATTGCAAGCGGTTTTGACTTCATTTATCCTACACAAAACAAAGAACTATACAAAGAAATAGAAGAAAAAGGCGGCGCAATATTCAGTGAATACTGGCCGAGTTTCCAACCGATGACATGGCGTTTTCCGCACAGAAACAGGATAGTAACAGGTCTTTCGAAAGGTACTCTTGTTGCTGAAGCAGCACTAAAAAGCGGTGCATTGATAAGCGCAAATTTTTGTCTTGAACAAAACAGAGAGCTTATGTGTATGCCGGGACTTTTAACTAATCCAAACACAGAAGGTGTATACAAACTAATCAAAAATGGTGCCGCAGTAATTACCTGCGCACAGGACATTCTTGATGCACTGGGCTGGCAGATTGATATAAACAAACCTTTAACAGCAGATACAGGGATTGAACAAACACTTGATATGACAGAAGAAGAACGGCCCGTGTTTGATTATATCGCAAGACAAAATGCAACTCCTGATGAATTATGTATAAAACTCGATATTGATTTCGGTGAATTAACCGTAATATTAATGAATTTGGAACTAAAAGGGTATATCAGGCAGTCTGACGGCGGAAAATATATATCAGTAGTAAAGATATAATATTACAAAGTTACATCAGTTGTTGTAAGCGGCGCACCAATTACTCTTTCGAGATTTGCAGCAGAGATATGATACTGCATTAAAGTATTGTAATACTGCAATTTTGCATTCACAAACTCAATCTGTGCATCTTTTAGCTCAATTGCATCACCGAGACCTACTTTATATCTGCCTGAAGCAAGATCATATCTCTCTTTTGCAACTTCCATTGAAGAACGTGCAACAGGAATAGACTGCTGTGCATTTTTTAATTGTATGTATGCCTGTTTTACGTCAAGATACAATTTTTGTCTTTGCGTTTCATAATCAGCCTGATCTTTTTTATAAGTTAATGTTGCCTCATCAACCTGTTGTTTTAACAATAACAAATTCAAATTAGTATAAGAAAGTTGTGCTCCGATTTGATAACCGTAATCTGTATCAGGTTTCTTACCACCCTGTGTAAAGCTGCCAAACCCTGTTAAATCCGGTAAGAAAGCAACTTTTGATGATCTTACAAGTATCTTAGAACCTTCCATTTTTTTCTTGGCAGCGGTGAGTGTAGGATTTTGCTCCATAGCTATTTTAAAAGCTTCATCAAAAGTTATATCATATCTTTTTTTATCCAATCTGTCTTTGATATCAAATCTTGCAAACTCGGGGACACCCATTGCATTTGTTAACTGTGCAAAACCGCTTTCTAAAGAGTTTTTTGCCTGTACAAGTGTTAGCATTGTGTTATCAAGATTATAAGCAGCCGTAGAAACGTCAATTTTTGCTTTACTTCCGATTGCATAATAAGCCTGAGCCTGTTTCAGGTGGATTTGATACTGCAATACGGAATCCTCATATACTTCAACCTGCTGCTGTAAATAGAGCTGGTTGTAATATGCACTTTTAACCTGATAAACAACGTCATTGATATTAGCTTGAAGCGCCTGTTGAGCACCTTCAAAAGATTTTTTTGCTATACCTGCCTGCGCACGGGTTTTTCCGAAGTCATACAAAAGTAAATTTACACCCAAGTTCGGAGTATTCCAGGAGTTGTATTGCTGCATCGGAAATCTAAAGTTTGTAACCAGCATATCATTTCTGGAAAAAGACACCCCAGCATTTATCGTAGGAAAATAATTTGACCAGGCCTGAGCAATCTTGTTTTTGTAGATATCCTTGCTTATTAATTGAGAAAGGATAGTCGGATTATTTTCCAGAGCTATTTTTACACAATCATCAACAGAAATTATTCTGTTTGTAGAAACAGCCGCTTCCATTTTTGCATTGTCATCAGTTGATGCATTGAAGGCATCCGCTTCCTGCTGTTCCGCCTCAGTCGGCTTGTGCGGTTTATTTTCTTCTTTTAGATTAATCTCTACAGGCTTTTGTTCCTGAGTCTTTGCTTTCTTAGGATCAGGTTTTCTGAAACGTTTTTGTTTAATTTTCGGCTGCTTTTTAGCTTTTGTTTTCTCTTTTTCATTTTTCAAAATTATTTGAACAGAAGGCTGATTTTTATCAGTTTTAGCCGTAACTGTACTTTCCGCATCTTTTGCAGCCTCGCGTTTAGCCTTATATCTGGCCCAGGAACCCTGTTTTTTTGTTTTTGTATTCTCTGTATTTTTCTGTTTTTTAGTTACTTTGTTTGTTGATTTATTTTTACCTAAAAGAGCAATTTTAGTTGAATCAACCTTTCGGGAAGAACCTGTTTCTTTTTTCGATGTATTTTTAACTTTTGAAGTAGTTTTAACAGTAGAACTGTTTTTCTTTAAATCCAAAGAAAACGCAGCACAAGGATATATTTGTAATCCCAGAAAAGCTATCGTTATTATTAATGCTATAGAATTTTTAAATATCTTATTCATCTCTTCACCGTGGTAATAATATTATGAATTATTTATTGTCATTATCAACTTTTTTCAATTTCTTTCTGCCAAGAGCAATTTCAACTAGGTGCTGAATGATTACATAAAAAGCTGGAGTCATAATAGTACCTAATGTTCCGGCAGCCATCATACCTCCGAATACAGTAGAACCGACAGATATTCTTGAAGACGCACCGGCGCCATGAGCAAGAATCAATGGCAGCATACCTACGACAAAGGCTACAACAGTCATCATAATTGCTCTAAATCTTATATGTGATGCCTCAACAGCAGCCTCTTCAATAGATTTACCGTCTTTTTCATGCAATTCTTTAGCAAATTCAACAATCAAAATTGCCTGTTTAGCCGCCAAACCGATAAGCATAATCATACCGACCTGAGAATACAAATCAAAAGCCTGTCCCATTATTAATTGGAAAATCAATGCACCTGCAGCCGCCAGAGGACATATCAACAGTACCGCAAAAGGAATAGACCAGCTCTCATATAGAGCAACAAGGAACAAATATACAAATATTAATGCAAGAGCAATAATTGTTGTGGTTTGACCGCTTGATTCAATTTCCTGTTTTGAAGTACCTGACCATTCATAGCCCATATCTTTCGGCAATGTTTTTGTTGCAACTTCTTCCATAGCTTTCATAGCATCACCTGAGCTCTTGCCCGGCGCAGGGTTGCCTGAGAATTGGACGCTGCGATACTGGTTATATCTTGTAATAGAACCGGCACCGACTGATTGTCTCAAAGATACAACAGTTGTTATAGGAACCATACGTCCGGCACTATTTTTTACATATATTCCCGTAAGGTCATTGGAATTTCTTCTGAACCTTTGTTTAGCTTGCAATTGAACCCTGAATACACGGCCGAGTTTGTTAAAGTCGTTTACATAATATGTGCCGAGTGTTGAGGACAGTGTAGAATACAATTCTTGCAAATTGATGCCCTGAGCCATTGCTTTTGCATAGTCTATATCAACAATATACTGCAGCATATTTGCCTGATATTGTGTATAAACATTAGAAAGTCTTTTATCCTGATTACCGGCCATCATAAGCATATTCGCAAATTGCTGCATTTCCTGCGGTGTATATTCAGCTTTTGACAGCATCTGGAATTCAAAACCACCGAGCATACTCATACCTGTAATTGCAGGAGGAGAGAAAACACCTATCTGGGCATCTCTGATTTCCGAAAATTCTTTGCTTATTCTTCCCAAAATTGCATTCAAAGACAAATCTGTTTCTTTACCCTGAAACTTTCTTATAATCTTTTGGAAGATATTAAATTCACGCTTGCTCCACTCATCAAGTCGTATAACCATAAATGCTTCGTTAGAAGGCCCCATTCCGACAAAGACAATCCTTCCTTCTATACCTTCTATCTTTGCAAGCTTTTCTTCCATTTTTAATGTAACGTCAGTTGTTCTTGCAAGTGATGCACCTGCAGGCAAGCTGACCTGAGCGAGTAATACAGCCTGATCTTCGTCAGGAATAAAGCCTGTCGGAATTATCTTAAATAAAACAAGCATCAAAACTACTATACCACCGTATGTAATAAGGGTAAGTTTTGGGCTGTATACAAACTTTTTAACATAATGCAAATATATTTCCGTAAGCTTTTGGAAATATACGTTGAATTCCATAAAAATCCATTTTATAGCAGCAGAAGCCTTGTTCGAAGGTTTTCTGTTCGGATCTTCAGGTCGAAGAATAATAGAACACAAAGCAGGAGACAAAGTCAACGCACAAACAGCGGATAAAGCAATAGACACGGCTATACATACAGCAAACTGTTTATACATCAAACCTGACAAACCCGGCATAAACGAAACAGGAACAAATACAGCCATCAAAACTAATGCCATAGAAACAAGAGCACCGCCGATTTCCTGCATAGTAATCTGTGTTGCTTGAACAGGATCCTTTCCTGCTTCAATATGTCGCTTTACGTTTTCGATTACAACAATCGCATCATCGACAACCGTTGCAACAGCAAGAACCATTGCAAACAGCGTCAATAAGTTAATTGACATATCAAATACAGGCAATGCGGCAAAAGTACCTATTAATGAAACAGGTATTGCAATCAACGGTACAAGTGTAGCTCTCGGATCGCCAAGAAAAACAAATATTATCGCAACTACAATGATAGAAGTTTCTATAATTGTTTTCACAACCTCTTTCATTGATTCACGAATAAATAACGTATCATCATGCACCATTGACAATTTCATGCCATCAGGAATTGTCTTTTCTAATTCCGCCATTTTGGCTTTTACTTCATTAACAATTTCAATAGCATTTGCACCGGGTATCTGAATAATCTGCATCAAAGCGGCAGGATTGCCGTCAACACGCCCGTTTCTGGAATATGTCTCCGAGCCGAGTTCAACTCTGGCAATATCTTTTATCTTTATGCTTGAACCGTCAAGATTTGAACGAACAATAATATTTTCAAATTCTTCAGGTTCTAAAAGACGACCTTTGGTTCTCAATGTAATTTGAAACTTTTGCTTATCCGGCCCGGGTTCTTGACCGAGCGCACCGGCTGATACCTGTACGTTTTGCGTAGAGATAGCATTTTGAACTTCCGAAACAGAGACATTCAAGTTTGCCATTTTTTCGGTATCAAGCCAAATTCTCATAGAGTAATTACCGGCACCGTAAACTCCAACCTCACCAACACCAGGTAAACGAGCAATTTCGTCTTTGATAAAGATAGAAGCATAGTTGGTAACATCGAGCTGCGAATATCTGCCGTCAGTAGAAGCAAGGTTCAAAATAGCAACACCGGCACCTGATACCTGCTGTTTTGCTGTAACACCAAGCCTTTTTACATCCTCGGGCAGTTTTGGTTCAATTTGCTGTATTCTGTTTTGAACGTTTACAAGGTCAATATTTCTGTCTGAACCTACTTTAAAATATATTTGAAGACGATATGACTCATCAGAACTTGTCGAAATCATATAAAGCATGTCTTCAACACCGTTGACTTGAGATTCAATAATAGAAGCTACAGATGACTCAACAACATCAGCACTTGCTCCTGGATACGAAGCAGTAACCTGAATTTGAGGAGGTGTAATATTAGGATACTTTTCCAGCTTCAATCCCATGATTGAAATAAACCCGACAAGAGTTATGAAAATTGAAATAACAATTGCAAATCTGGGTTTACGTATAAAAAAATACAAATCCTGTTCTTTATTTTTATCAGCTGAGTTATTATTCTCGGTTGTCATTATCGTTTTCTTTCTTGTTATCTTCTTGAGATGCTGGCTCTTCAAATGAAATCAAAGAACCTGGTCTGAGTCTTTGAAATCCTGCTCTAACCACCATTTGTCCGGGGGTTAACCCTTTAGTAACAATCCAATAGTCTTTTTCTTGTTTGTCAATTGTCACATAAGTTTGATGAACTTTTTTGTCCTGATCAACTGTCCATACATAAGTACCCTCTGTACTGTCTGAAACTGCTTCTTGAGGAACAAGAACAACTTTGACAGGATTTTTAGCAATTGCTGTGACATTTACAAAGTCACCGGGAACAAGCAAATGGTCTTTGTTTTCAAAAGTAGCTCTGAGTGAAATCGTTCCTGCTGTCTGATCAACTTCGTTGTTAACAAATTCAAGCTTGCCTTTTTCTTTATATTCAGTTCCGTCAGAAAGTGTTATGTGAACATCCATGCCTGAAAAACGTTTGTTTTTAGCATCACTTACACTCTTCATATATTTTATATAATCTTCACTTTTTATTGTAAAATATGCATAAATCGGACTTGTGCTTACAATTCTTGTCAAAGGCCCTGACTGAGAATTTACAAGGTTTCCTTCTGTAATCAAAATTTTTCCGACTCTGCCGTCAACAGGAGAATTAATTTTTGTATAACTTAAATTCAATCTTGCAGCTGCGAGATTGGCTTTGTTCACATCTTTTGTCGCTCTGCTTTGATCACGGGTAGCAAGCGCATTGTCATAATATGATTTGCTGACAAAATCATTTTTTACCAGCTCTTTTGCCCTGACCAGTTCTTTTTCTGCATTTATTAATGCAGCTTCAGACTGTCTGACAGCAGCTTCCGCCTGTTGCACTGCAATCTGATATTCATTTGGCTGGATTAGAAAAAGAGTCTGGCCTTTTTTTACAAAAGCACCTTCTTGAAAATATCTTTTTTGTAGCCAGCCGTTAATTCTTGCAACTACATCTACTGAATATTTTGCCTCAATACGGCCTACAGATTCGGCTTTTGGATAAATTTCACCTTCCGTAACATATGCTACCTCAACCGGTGTAGGTCTTTTTTGCATTTCTGCCTGAATTTTTGCAGTAATTATACTTGCAACTTTATTAAAAACAATAGGTATTATAATTACCGCAATAATTATTACCCCTATCCATTTTTTCTTATTCATTATAAAATCCTCTTCCCTGCAATTATACAATTGTTATCATACTAACAATTGTATATAAACGCAATTTTTTTACAATAGTATAACCGGTGTATTTAGTATACACACCCACCGGTATATGCTGATGCAGGGTCGCAATTCCACAAGTTATCTGAAAATTTCCAGTTATTCTTTGCAAGCTGTTCTCCTACACTATTTTGAAGCGGTTTTACAGATTCAGAAACATAATAAGCATCATTTCCATTTTTGCTTATTTGAAACTTAAATTTATCTTTACCATCCAAATTCGGAGCCTTATTACCGTTAACATCAACTTCCAACTGACAATAGCTTAATGTAGCTTCATTATCATTTTCACTGCAGGCAATAACTTTTATAGAAGAACCATCACTTGTAATTAACGAATTTGAAGCAGCATCGACCTTTGTATGTCTTATGTTTGGTTCAATATATTTATTAAAAAAGTTAGCAGACGATGAAAAATCCCAGTTCCGAACAGGGCCCTCTGTTAATATCGCATTATCTACTGCGTCTTCAATATTTAGAAACGATTTTCTTCCAAGCTCACCTAGTTCTGTTTTTTGAGAATATTTTTTCAAACCCGGTATAGTTACAGAGGCTAATACTCCTAGTATCATCAAAACAACAATTATTTCCCCGAACGTCATTGCTTTTTTTATTTTATATTTAAACATAAATCAAAAACCTTTCGTTATTTACCATTTTGTAATTTTCCAACCATTATCAAATACTTCTTGAGTTGAGTAATCGCCACCTTCATCGTTTGGCAAAACAAGTCCTCTTGCTTTATTTATAGTAAATTCCCAATAATCAACACCGCATACATTCGGTTCATTAGGACCGTTCAAATCTACGTGAACATCACAAATATTACCATTGCAGCCATGAACTTGCATTGCCATCCCGTCATTTAGCAATACTGATTTTGCATAAGTATAGATACTTCCTTCTGCAGTACCATCCAATTTTCTGTATGAAGCACCAAAACATTGAGGATCAGATGTTGAACAATCTCTTTGTATTGACAAAAATGGTCGCAAATATGTATCCATAAATTTATCATTATTTGTAAAATCCCATTGATCCATTGAATCAGGAATGGTTGTTTCAAGATTACTTCTTGCATAATCGACATCAGTTGCACCAAGAGCTCTGTCTACTGCCTGATTTATTGTACTGTAGGCTTTTTTTAGACCGGTTTCCATCTGTGAACGTTCTTTTGTCTTTTTCAATCCCGGAACTGTAACGGCAAAAACGACACCAATAATAAGAAGTGTCAATGCCAGTTCTGCAAAAGTCATAGCCTTTGATTTTGATATTAATTTTGTTTGCATGATTCACCCTTTTTAACCAGTTTTCTAAAATTCGAATATCTGTTTACTTCCTTATTTAAGTCGGAAACTGTATCAAAGAAAGCATTGTCAATATGAACCCTGTTATCGTATTTAGGGTCAATTATATAAACGGAAGGATAGCCAGAAATTCTATATTCTTCAACAAGTTTTGCATTTTCAGGATTTTCAACATTAATCAGCACGACATTAAAATCATCTTTGTTTAAATTTCTGACTTTGTCTAATCTTGGCATAAACCTTTTGCAATATGTACACCAATCAACATAAAAAACAGCCAGCATAGGTTTATCTTCATTTTTTGCCTGTTCATATCTTACACCCAAATCATAATCAGAGGGCTTCAGATTAGCTTTTGGAAGTATTGCCTTACAACTTGCAATTGTCAATGCACTAATAAGCAATACAAAGCAAACGATTAATATATTTTTAATATTAGGCTTAAAATTTTTCATTAAAGCTGAGCTCCTTTAGGTACTACTGTAACTCCGCCAGACGAGACATAAAAACCTCTTGCCTCATCTTCCTCCCGGTCAAAACCTATTTTTGTATACGGCGGAATATCAACATTTTTATCTATGATTGCTTTTTGGATGTGAGAATGTCTGCCGACATTTACATTTTCCATGATTATTGAATCAACAACACTTGAAAAACTGTTAATTCTAACTTTTGGCGAAAGAATACATCTTGACAATGTACCGCCGGAAATTACACACCCCTCAGAAACCAGAGAGTTTGTTGCCATACCACGTCTTTCAAGTTCCTCCCAGATAAATTTTGCAGGAGGATAATTGTAATTAAAAGTTCTTATAGGCCATTTTTTTGTATACAGATTAAATTCAGGATCATATGCCAGCAAATCCATATTAGCCTGCCAGTATGCATCTATTGTTCCTACATCTCTCCAATAACCGCGTTCTGACTCTTCCATCCCGGGGAATTCATTTTTGGAAAAATCGTAAACAAAAATTCTATCCCCTTGAGAAAGCATTTTGGGGATAATATTTTTTCCAAAATCATGATTAGATGTTTGAATATCTGCATCAATTCGGAGTTCTTCAATAAGTTTATTTCTGTTAAAAATATAATTTCCCATTGAAGCAAGACATTTTGTTTCATCACCGGGTATATGTTTTGGTTTTGTAGTAGGTTTTTCAACAAAATTTGTTAAATGCCAATTCTCATCAACTTCCATAATCCCGTATTCACTTGCCTGTTCTATGGGAATAGGTATAGCTGAAATAGTTAAATCAGCATTGTTTTTTACATGAAAATCATGCATTTCCGCAACATTCATCTTATATACATGGTCTCCGCCAAATACTGCGATATAACTGCTGTCCTCAGCAAGAATATGGTGAATATTCTGAAAAACAGCATCTGCTGTACCTTTATACCAGTTCCCGTCTATTCTCATCTGCGCCGGAACAAGATCAACATACTGATTGATAATTGGAGACAATGGCCATGTTCTGACAATATGTTTGTTAAGTGAGTCTGATTTATATTGCGTAAGAATTTTAAGCTTAAAAAATCCGGAATTGATAAAATTATTAATAACAAAATCAATAATTCTATACCTGCCGCCAAACGGAACAGCCGGCTTCGCTCTGTCTCTTGTAAGAGGATACAATCTTTTGCCCTCTCCTCCGGCCAGTATCATAACAAGAGTATCATCCACAGACATACAAAAAGCTCCTATAAAATCCTTTTGTAAATTATCATATCATATTTCCTTTAAAAATAAATAATAAATTATGAATTAAAAATAATTTGCACTGAAAATAAAAGTTAATATTTTTTGTACTTTCTGCAAATGTATACCAAACTAATATATTTTTTGTAAAAACTACCTATCAAACTATATAACAAAATATCCTTCACCATCTTGTGTCAGTGTATATTCCGTAAATTCGCTTGTCTCTGTAAGGTCAGGAACTATTCTTATATAGTTCTGCTCAATAGCTTCTTGCATCAATGCATGATCAACAGGTTTTCCTGTAAATGGAACAAGTTTGGCATTTAGTTGTTTTATTGAAAATCTTTCATTATTTTCTATATTTAAAATATACATAGCTGTAACAACAAGGTAATCCATTTGATTTTCAGGGTTAAAAGTTTTTATATAGTCCTCAAAATCAGAAATCTGCTCTTGTTTTTCAATAACTTCTGTTTTGGGATTTTCAAGTGATTCTTGAAGTGCATCCTCAAATTTCATTTCCTGTTGAGGAATTTCATCATGTTTTTCTTCACCGAAATCAAAATTTGCGGATAACGGTGGAGTTTGCATATCATTTATCGATACAAGATTTTTTACATCAATAAAACCGCTTCTTTGAGGCTGCTCAGTTGCAGCTTCATTTCCGGCATCTTTGTTATTCTGCACTGGCGGTTCAACATACGTTCCTTGAACTATGCCGTTTATCCAATCAGACAACTGTTCTTCAAATGTGATTTTATCAGAGGTAGAACATTCAAATTCTATATCACCTTTTTTGATTTTGAAATAATATTCATGCATAAAAATTTTTCCGACGATAGCTGTTAAAAATTTATATTACTATGTTACAGAATTTTTTCAGTTTAATCAATATTTTTATAGCGCAAATCAAGATGTCTGGCCGCAGATGTTTCATCAACACGTTTTACAGATGTCAGATGCGGTGCTGAAAGAACATTTTGAGGATTTTCATCAATTTCACCGGCTATCTTTATCATTGCATCAATGAATTCATCCAGACGCTGTTTGTTTTCCGATTCTGTTGGTTCAATCATCAAAGCCTCGGAAACAATCTGAGGAAAATAAACCGTTGGAGGATGAAATTTGTAATCCATCAGTCTTTTAGCTATTTCAAGAGTGTGAACCCCCTTTTTCTTTTGTCTGTCGCCGGACAGAACGAACTCGTGCATGCACGGTAAATCAAAAGGCAGTTCATAATAAGCTTTTAATTTTTCTTTTACATAGTTTGCATTTAAAACTGCATCTTGAGAGACATTTTTTAGTGTATTTCCTTTCATTAGAATATAGGCATAAGCCTTAACCAGAACTGAAAAATTACCCTGAAATTCTTTGATTTTACCTATAGAATTTTTTAAATCGTATTTTCTGAAATATTTCTTCCCGTCAAAATCGATAACAGGTACAGGTAAAAAGTCTTTTAGGGATTCAATAACTCCTACAGGGCCGGCGCCGGGACCACCTCCGCCATGAGGTGCAGCAAAAGTTTTATGCAAATTCAGATGAACAATATCAAACCCCATTTTTTTAGGATTTGTTATTCCCATTATTGCATTCAGATTTGCTCCGTCATAATACAAAAGAGCGCCGTTTGCATGAGCTATTTGAGAAATTTCAAGTATATTTTCTTCAAACAAACCGAGTGTATTCGGGTTTGTCATCATTATTGCTGCGATTTCGTGTTTGTTCTCAACAAAAAGCTGTTTGAGGTGGTTAACATCAACCTGACCTTTTTCATTGCTGTTTACTCTTATAATCTCAAAACCGCACATACCGGCAGACGCAGGATTTGTTCCATGAGCAGAATCCGGAATAATAACCTTTTTTCTTTTTAAATCATTTCTGGATTTAAAATAGTGTTTTACAATCATCATTCCGCAAAGCTCTCCATGAGCTCCGGCAGAGCCCTGCAGTGTAATTGCATCCATGCCTGTTATAATTTTTAAAGCTTCTTGCAATTTATACATCAATTCAAGTGCCCCCTGTGCATCTTCATCATCCTGCAAGGGGTGAAGTTCCGTAAATCCTTCAAGTGATGCCAGATATTCATTAACTTTAGGATTATATTTCATGGTGCAGGAACCAAGCGGATAAAATCCGGATTCAACACAGAAATTTTTGTCTGACAGTTCTTTAAAATGTCTCATTGTCTCGAGTTCACTAACCTGTGGCAGACAAACTTTTTGTTTCCGTAAAAATTTTTCAGGGATACCTAGTGTATTGATATCTATATCGTTGTCTGTAATTTCTATACCGGACATACCGTCAATTGATTTTTCAAAGATTAATTTTGTCATAGTTGTTAAAAATCCCCAAAGTAGCTATTATAATATTATTATATTTGCGGAATATATGTCAAAATGTCTAAATTTATTAAAAGAATAATAAACTATATACTCGACAGAAGAAGAAAAAAGCTTGAAAATACGCTTGAACAGTTGAAACCACGTACGTATACGAATTCAACAACAAAAACGCATATCAACGCTTCAGAAACTATGGTATTGTCGACTCAAACCCAAAAAATTCTGGAGACAATGGATGCAGAAGTCAGAAATATTGTGAAATTCTGCTTAACAGAGCCTAAACTGCTTTTGAAATTTATTGAAGAAAAAGGTACTCCTGTGTATAGACTTTCGCATGCAGGAAAAATTTTGAAAAAAATAAAAGAAGAAGAAGGCTTTATTACTCCGCATAAAGGTTTGAAAGCTTTATATTTAAATTTTTTGACAGGTTTGTTTTGTGAGAAAAAATTGAAGATATCTTTTTCTTCCAGAGAAATGTTTCTCATTTCTAAAGGCGATATAAATATATATTATATGCTGCATCAGTTTCATAAATGGTACGGTTTCAAGAAAAATTTGCCGGGTTATGATGAGAAATCGCAGGATTTGTTTAAAGAAAATTTAGAAACCGACATGCCTGATTCCTCTGTTCAGGAAATGAGCATTGAGGAAATATTGTCATTAAAAGAAGCCATAGCTAGAGACACACAGGCTGCGGAATTTGTTATCCAGCTTGCAAAAGAGTCCACTGGTGCAAGAAAAGCACTGGAAAAAATGAAAAATGAAGGCGGAGCAGATATATAAATATATTTCTTTTATCTGTGCTACTTCGTCAGTAGGATTGCTTTTCTTAATGTAAGTATTAAAATAACTATAAATTAAGCAAATACAATAATTTGAGAAATATAATATGAAAAAAATTCAATTGACCAATCTTCTTGCAGATACTTTTTCATCTTCAAAGATTATTAATCTGCTAATTTTTATATTATTTGCAATACTGATGACAGCAGTTTTGTCTGCAAGATATTATCTGTTTCAAAGCATTATAAATGAAGACGGCACGAGTAAAAAAGATATTGTTGCCAGCAAAACAATAAGGGTTGTTGATACGTTCAAGACTGAACAAAATAAAAAAGAAATAGCCCAAAAAGTCGAACCTATCTTGACTCCTGCGGAAGATACATACATAAAAAACAATTATGCTACTCTCGTCAAAGCAATTGAACAAGTAAGGGCCAAAAATTCATCTTATGCGCAAAAAAAAGAAGAAATGTCTTTGCTTTTTGATTTTGAAGGAAATTATTACAAGGATTATATCCTGAATTATTTGATAAATGCCGGTGATGAAAGACTTCATTCCACATTTAAAAAGGCTCAAAAAACTCTGACAAATGTTCTTAATCAAGGTGTAACCGAAAAAGATTTTGAAAAAAATAATCTTACCTCAATGATACTGAGGCACACTCATTTTGAAACATCAAAAGGTGAAATTCGTATTATATCAGCCCTTTTGGAACAAGTAATTGTTCCGAACATGGTTTTTGATGAAACAGCCACTGAACTTGCAAAGAAAAATGCGATAAATTCTGTTGCGCCGACTGTTGTTAAATTTGAAAAGGGCGACAAAATTCTTTTTGCAGGTGAACCTGTTACCAGAGTTAAAAAAGATGCTCTTCAAAAAATGGGATATAATGTACTGGAACTCAATTTTCAAGCAATTGCCGGTATATTTGCTCTTGTCTTATTTGGTATGGTTACACTAATGTATTATTTGCTGTTTTATGAAAAACAGTTTGTAACCAGAAATTATTTTTCAGTAATGGGTCTTTTGTCAATACTGATTGCAGCACTTGCAGCTGTTTTGCCAAGCGGAGCGTCTTTTTATTTTCTGCCCTTCCCTGCCCTTGCTGTATTGATTTCTATTTTTACCAATCCGAGGGTATCCGTTTGTATGACTACAATTTTGATTACTCTCGTTGCTCTTGTTGAACAAATGCCTATACAGCCTTCTGCTGTTTTCATAATAGTTTGTATTATTGCAGCTATTTCTACATCAAAAGTCAGATATTCAAGACGTTTTGACCTTGTAAAGATAGGCGGAGAAATAGGCTTTTCAATGCTGTTTGCCATATTAGTTGTATATTTTATAGAAAATTCAATTACACCTATAGGATCAAGCTTAATATGGAAAAATGCATTGATTGGAACTTGTAACGGACTTCTCAGCGGTATTATTGTTCTTGGTATTATTCCGTTGTTTGAAAGCATGTTCAAAATAGTTACACCGTATGGACTTGCAGAACTTGCAGACAATAACCAGACTCTGTTAAAACGTTTGCAATTTGAAGCACCAGGAACATTTGCACATAGCCTTATGGTTGCTAATCTTTGTGAGACTGCAGCGGAAGCAATTGGCGCTGATCCTGTACTCGCAAGAGTCGGTGCACTTTATCACGATATCGGAAAATTAAAAAGACCTCTGTTTTTCGTAGAAAACCAGACATATTTTGGTATCGAAAACCCTCACACAAAACTCAATCCAAGATTGAGTAAAATGGTCATTACCGCCCATCCTAAAGATGGTATCGACCTCGCAAAAGAATACGGGCTTCCGCCAATTGTACAAAATTTTATTGTTCAGCACCACGGAGATTCCGTTGCAAGCTATTTTTATAATCAGGCCAAAATGGAAGAAGGCGCTGAAAAAGTTACAGAAGAACAGTTCCGCTATACAGGCCCTAGACCGAATATGAAAGAAACTGCTATTTTAATGATTGCAGATTCTGTTGAGTCAGCTTCAAGAACTCTAAAAGAACATTCTCAAGAAGAACTTGATAATATGATTAACAAAATTATTCAGACAAAGCTCAATGACGGTCAGCTCTCTGACAGCCCTTTGACTTTGAAAGATTTAAAAACAATAGCTGCTGCAATGAGCAAAAACCTCAGGGCAGCGCATCACCAAAGAATTAAATATCACGAAAATATCATTCAGGAACTCGAAGAAAAGGCTATGAAAAAGAAATTTGTTGCTCCTGACAGAATTAATACGGAAGAAGAAGAAAAAATCGAAAAGAAAATTCAAAAAAGGCTTCAAAAAATAGAGAACGAAACTGAAAATAATACAGAAAACAACGAAAATAAACCAGATGAAAAAGATTCCTGAAATAAATATTTTTATAGAAAATGAATATAAGAATTTTACAGAAAAATTTGACTTAGGCAAACTTCATTTTGATGCTAAAAATATGCTTGAATACTTTTTGACAAACGAAGAGTGGGTGAAAAATTCCTGTCTTGAAAAGTATGACTGCAGGCTTTTGTATTTTGATGTTGTTTTATGCAATGACGAAAAAATACACGAAATAAACAGAGAATACAGAAACAAAGATTGTGCGACAGATGTCATTACATTTGCAATTTTTGCCGATAGTCCTGCAGAAGAAAGATTTATTTTTGACAATGAAATAAATCTCGGCGAAATAATTATATCGCTGGATAAAGCAAAATTTCAAGCTGAAGAAGAAAGTCATAATCAAAATTCATTTATTTCAGAATTGTATTTTTTACTTGCTCACGGTATACTTCATCTATTGGGGTATGATCATGAAGATGAAAAATCGCTCCAAGAAATGTGGGATATACAGCAGGAAATAATAAACGGAGCAGGAGTAAATGTCTAAGTTTACATCGGGTGGATACAAAAAAAGTTTGTCTTATGCTTTGCAGGGATTGAGTGTGGCTTACAAATCCCAGCGCAATTACAGATTTCATTTACTTGCAGGCTTTTTATCTCTGCTCGGCGGAATTTTTTTGAATTTTAAATGTATTGAATACTGTGTTCTGATACTGGCTATAAGTTTTGTTATTACAGCTGAGCTATTCAACTCTGTTATAGAATTTGCTCTTGATGCTGTATACAAAAATAAATATTCCAAAATGGTAAAAATGGCAAAAGATCTTTCTGCCGGAGTTGTTTTAATTGCGGCAATGACAAGTATTTTAATCGGCATAATGCTTTTTGGAAGAAAACTTTTGATTATGTATCTGTACTAAAGATTTAAAATGGAAAAAGATTATAAATTAGCTGTTGGAATGATGTCAGGAACATCAATTGATGGGATAGATGCCTGTCTGGTCAAAATAAATAATGATTTTGACTTTGAAGTTGTCTGTTCGCATTCAGTAAGTTATCCCGAAGAAATAAGAGAAAAACTCCTGCAGCTTGCAAACAACAACGGTTCTGTCAGGGATGTTTGTAATATGGATTTTGTAGTGGGGAAACTTTTTGCAAAATGTGCTGATGAACTTATAGATAAATCAGAATATGACAGAGCACAGATTGATTTTATTTCCTCCCATGGACAGACAATCTGTCATATTCCTGATGAAATAGCAACATCAAACATAAAAACCGGAAGCACACTTCAAATAGGAAATATCTCTGTGATATCAGCGCTGACAGGAATTACAACGGTCGGAGATTTTCGTTCAAAAGATATTGCAGCAGGAGGACAGGGTGCGCCGCTGGTTCCGTTTGCGGACGAGTTAATATTCAAGAAAGAAATTCCAAGAGCTATACAAAATATCGGTGGTATTTCAAATGTAACAGTTCTTTCTGATAAATGCGAAACATTTGCTTTTGACACAGGCCCGGGGAATATGCTGATTGATTATTTTATGCAAAAACTTTTTCATAAACCTTATGACCAAGATGGCAAAATATCTTCCCAGGGTTCTATTGATGAAAAATGGCTCGAAATTTTATTACAAGAACCGTATTATACAAAAATTCCGCCTAAAACTACAGGCAGAGAGCTATTTAATGAAAAATATGCGAGAAGAATTTTTCAAACAGCACCAGAAAATCCTTATGACACAATAGCAACAGTTACTTCACTTACTGCGAAAACAATTTATGATGCATATAACAATTTTGTTTTCCCTAAGACAGATATAAAAGAAATTGTCCTTGGAGGCGGCGGTGCTTACAACAAAACCTTGATAAAATATTTGGAACAATATTTTCCACCTTCTGTCAAAATCAAAACCCATGAGAATTTTGGAATTGATAATAAATATAAAGAAGCTATAGCATTTGCACTGCTAGGGTTTTGCACAATAGAAAAAAAGACAAATAATCTGCCCGTCTGTACAGGAGCAAAAAAAAGAGTTATCATGGGAGTAGTTTCGTACAATTAATCGGGTAATTTAATGAGTAATGATTTAACTGCAACAGAAAACATTAACCGTGACACAATTAATATAGATCTGGTCGGAACATACGATATGCTCGTTATGATTAATAATGAGGATATGAAAGTCGCCGAGGCAGTTAGAAAATGTATTCCTCAAATAACCAAAGCAGTCGATATGATTGTAAGAAATTTTTTGCATGGCGGCAGACTTCTGTATGTCGGAGCAGGAACAAGCGGAAGACTTGGTGTTCTTGATGCCTCTGAGTGTCCGCCTACTTTTAACACTCCTCCTGATATGGTAAAAGGTATAATTGCCGGCGGAGATCGAGCCCTTAGAGAAGCAATTGAAGGAGCAGAAGACTCTGAAGATATGGCTCTGTTTGATTTTGATGAGAACGATATCTGCAATAATGATACTATCGTAGGTATTTCAGCCTCAGGGAATGCAAAATACGTATGCAAGTTTTTGCAGATTGCAAAAATAAAGCAATGCAAAACAATTGCTATTACGTCCAATCCGCAAGCAAAGATGAAAGAATTTGCAGACTGTTTTATTTGTGTAGAAACAGGTGCAGAAGCTATTTCCGGCTCAACGAGAATGAAAGCCGGTACTGCTCAAAAAATGATTTTGAACATGCTGTCTACCGGTTCTATGATTAGAATAGGAAAAACATATCACAATCTTATGATTGATGTGAAGCCGACAAACGCAAAATTAAAAAGAAGAGCAATCACCATTGTTTCGGAGATATGCCAGTGTAAAGAATTGACAGCGCAGAATGTACTTGAATCTAACGGTTACAAAATAAAACACGCTATCTTATTTATTTTATACGGTCTTGACTACAATGACGCTGACAATCTGTTGAAGCAACATCAAGGTGTATTAAGAAGAATTTTTGAATAGTTATAGTTATTCTAAACTTTTTATTCTTTCTTCAGGGTCAGTAATACTTGTAATACGAAGTCCAAAATTATCTTCAATTACTACAACTTCACCGTTTGCAACGTGTTTTCCGTTCGCATACAGCTCGACTGATTCACCTGCAACTTTGTCAAGCTCAATAATAGAACCTCTGGTAAGCTCCAAAACTTTTTTTACAGGAAGCTGGCATCTGCCTAGTTCAACTGTAAGTTCCAGTTTGATATCCATTAAAAGCTCAAGGTTTTTGTTCGTATCTGTGTTTGTCGGTGTATAACTGTCGAATTGAGTAAATTCAACGGGACGAACAGTAACAGGTTCTGTATTCTGTGAAGAAGCATCAATTTTTACTTCATTATTAACAGCCTTACCTTGAATTTCATCAAAATGATAGTCAGTTTCGGAAGCTTTTTCCATATTTGACATATCTATGTTTTCAGAAACCGGTATATCTTTTTCAGGTTCAATATCCAGAGGATTTTCATTAGACAAACCATCGAAATCTTCCGGAGTGTTCGATTGATTGATATTATCATTTTGCATGTTATCGTCTGGCATTTGAAATCCTTTCTAAAAGTAACGTTTTAGTGCATCTACATAGTAATCGTATCTGTCTGTAATTTTTACGCAGATTTTGTCTTTTATTTTACCCGGACGGGCATAAAACTTTCTTTCACCGTTAATTCTGACAATCAAATCTTCGGTAGCTGCATTATCCAATTTTAATACATCTCCTTCTTTTAAATCAAGAAAGTCTTTCATTGTGATATTTGTTTCACCAAAAATTACATTTGCATCGACTAAAGATGTATCGAGTTTTTCAATCATTTTTTGACGCTCTTCACTTGTTGCAATGATACCCTTTGTCTGGAATATATGCTGGGTTGTTAATTGTGAGAGTATATTTTCCAATACAGGGTATGGAAAACATAAGCTGATTAATCCGTAATGTTTTCCCGAAATATGCACTTCAAGAGTAATTAATGCAACAATTTCACCTGCTGTTGCAACTTGAATACCGGAATAATTGTTATCCAGTCCTATTAAATTGCTTTCTACAGGGATAATATGTGACCATGCGTCAGCAAGTGTTTGAATAGTTCTTTCAATCATTTTTTTGACAAGAGATTCTTCTACATCCGTGAGTTCTCTTGCTTTTGACTCTACGGAACCTACACCGCCAAGCATTCTGTCAACGATACTTGAAAGAACCTCAAAACTTATACCGAGGAGTATCTGTCCCGGAAGAGGGTTAAGTTCAAAAATAGCAATAGAAATAGGACTCGGAACAGAACGCATAAATTCATCATAAGTAAGCTGGTCTACAGAAACAACATCAACTTCAAGGTGCATTCTCAAATAAGCTGTCAAAACGAGTGCAAGCTGTCTTGAAAATTCTTTATGAATATCTTGCAGTCCTCTCAAATGATCTTTTGAAAATTTGTCAGGTCTCCTGAAGTTGTAGAGTTTGTAACCCTTTTTATGCTCATCATGATCTTCAAAAGAATTCACATAAGCACCGGCTTCTCCATAGTCGATTTTTATTCCGTCTATTATATTGTCTTCAGAATATTTGTCTGAAGCAGCCATTTTTTTATCCCCTTGTTTTTACTGCATTATAAATTGACCGAAACTGACTCTGATTACTTCTCTTTCACCATCAAAAATACCGTTTACTGATTCTGCAATTTGCTGTTTTGCAAGTTCTTTTCCTGCTGTGGTTGCAAGTTCATCAGATGTTTTGCTGGTCAAAACAGTGATTACGGCATCTCTGATAGCGGGTTTGTATTGTTCCATTTCTGCAACAAGTGCCGCTTTGGGATCAGGAGCTGCAGCTTCTCCATGTCCGCCGTGGCCACCGCTTTCTTTTTTAGGCTCTTCGGCCTGTGTTGAATCAGGTTCCGGATTTGTAACTTCGATTGCAACATTTGCTTTTAGGTATCTTCTTGGCTCAATATCACTTAAATTCATGGTAAAATCACCAAGATCAAGAACTATACCTTTTTCCGGTTTATCCAAATCAGCTGATTCATCCTCGGCTGTTTGTTCTGTGGAAATTTTATCTAATTTTGTTGTTAACAAATTAGATTGCAAAAAGTAGTTTACACCAATAAAGATAATACAAACAATCGTAGTTGTAATAATATTAATCAAAATATTATTTGAACCGCCGCCTTCTTTGTTATCTTTTTCTTTTGGTTCAGGATCTTTTGCCTGTGTAGGTTTTGCCATTTTATTTCTCCAACTTCTTTATTTTTTATCAGAACTTAATACTATTATATCCACTCTTCTGTTTTTTGCACGTCCTATAGGTGTATTATTGCTTTCAACAGGCATGTATTCTCCATATCCGACTGCTGATAGCCTTGAAGGCGGCATTTTGTATTTTGTTGTCAAATATTTAATTATATTTGTTGCTCTGGCTGTTGAAAGTTCCCAATTTGAAGGGAATTTAGTATTATTTATCGGCATTGAATCTGTATGTCCTTCTATTACGACAGGATTTTGGAATTTTGCCAGAGTTTCAGCAATTTTTTGCAGAGTTACCATTGCTTCAGGTTTTATTATAGCAGATCCCTGATCAAAAAGCATAGTATCATTTAGCCTTATAACTACACCTCTGTCGGTTTTGAAAATTTTTACAGAAGTATTTATATTAAAATCCTTTTTAATATATGCCATAACTGTTGTTGTATCAAGGATTCCGTCTCCTCCATCCAGGATAGTCTTCCCTTTGTTTTCAAGTTGGCTTTGCGGATTTTGTTCTGTTTCAATATTCTTAACATTTTCAGTTTCTTTAAATTCAGCTGCTGGTTCTTTTACAATAGATTGAGAGGTAAACACTTTTTGTATTGATTTATTCACATCCTTGATTTTCGTTGTACCCATGTGGCTTGAAGCAAAAAGCACCATAAAAAGTGCAAGCAGCATTGTAACAAAGTCTGCATACGAAATAACCCAGCGGTTTATGTAATCTTGTGAATTTGAATAATAATCGTTTCTCATTATCTCGTTCCAAAAATTCCGGTTCTGTCTTTCTTGCCGTGCTGTTCAATAGAATGATTTCTGTTATGGTATTTTAAATATGCAACAAGTTTTTCTTCTATAACCATCGGAGATTCTTCCATTTGGATAGAGACTATACCTTGCAAGACAACTTCTTTTAGAAGTATTTTTTCTCTCAGGTTCATTTTTAGTTTTCCTGCAACAGGAAGAAATAAAAGGTTTGCAAATCCGACACCATACAGTGTTGATACAAATGCAACCGCAATCCCCTGGGCAAGAATATCAGGCTGTTCAATATAACCCATGATTTGTATCAAACCAAAAACAGCACCGACAATTCCAAAGGTCGGGGCATATCCGCCAAGAGCCTCAAAAACCCTTGAATTTATAAGTTCTTCTTCCTCGTCATATGATATTTCAGCTTTCAAAATATCGTAAATCATTTGAGGATTGTTAAAATCTATAGAAAGCTGCACTCCTCTTTTTAAAAACGGATCCTGTATATTATCAACCATAGCATTCAAGGAAAAAAGCCCTTTCATTCTTGCTTGATGTGCAAGATAAATAATTTCATCTATAACTTTATGTGAGGGTTGTTTGTCCGTAAAAACCTCTGCAGAGGCTTTTATCGCCGTAATAAGTGTTGATGGCTTAAAGTTAACAATAGCTGCGCAAAATGTGCCGCCCAGTACAATCATAATTGCTGATGGCTGGAGCAAAGAAACCATTGACTCTCCATCTGCTCCATGCGAAGCCACTATTAATATTACTGCTGCGACGAGTGCAATTATTGCCGAAAAATTCAAAATTTACCTCTCTCAATTTTTATATTCGCAATAGAATATATTATCCCCAATTCTTTTCTACTATTATGATTTCATATTTTAGTACATTAGAATATACATCATTTGATGTATTTTTGACTTAACCTTTTCCTGTAATGTAATAATCATTAATATCCTTGTAATAATTTGTTTTTTTTATACAATATAAATTGATAAGTAAAGGAGATTTATATATGAAAAATGGTGTTAAGTATTTGGCTTTGACTCTTGGTGCATTTGTAATAGGTATGTCTGTTAACAATTTCGCTGTTTCAAATGTTCCTTCAAAAATCGCTGTTGTTGATGTACAAAAAGTAGTTGCATCTTCTGCTCAGGTTAAATCACTCAAAGCTGACAGAGAAGCAAAAATTAAAGATCTTGCTAATTTTGTAAAAACAGCAAGAGAAACTGTTGCAAAAGAACCAAATGCAGCAAAGAAAAAGACTCTTGAACAAAAATACAACAAAGAACTCAATGCTAAGAGAAATGCTATTCAAAAAGATTACGCTTCAAAATTGGCTGCAATTGACAAAAATATTTCCGGTATAATTGCTCAAAAAGCTAAAGCTGCAAACTATGACATTGTTCTTGCTAAAGGCGTAGTTCTCTATGGCGGCAGCGATATTACATCAGAAATTGCAAAAGCTGTAAAATAATAACTGCTTTAAATTTAATCAAAAAGAGATTCTGTACTATTTACAGGGTCTCTTTTTGTAATGTATAATATATAAAAATTATATTTTGGAGATAGTTTATGAAAAAATTTATTGCAGCATTAGTTATTTTATTATTTACAAATACTGCATTTGCTTATAATTATACAAAACCAGTAACTAATGATGTGAAGGACACTCAGTCTTTGAAATACAACATAAAAACAAAGGAATGGACTAAAGTTCAAGGTGCAAAAAATGAAACAGTACAAACACCCCTAAATGAAATTAATAATGACGAAATAATTTTTACTAAATATGTAACAAAAGGTTCCGGCGGATACAGCGTATATGAAAATAACCAGAAACAGTATGATGCCGGCAGCGGAACTACTTACGAATTTTTAGACGGAACAAGTCTTATAGGGTACAATGCTCATAATTTAAAATTTTACAGACTGGATTTTGACGGTGAAAAAATTACAGGAAAAGAGCTTACAATTCCTGAAATAAAACCATATTTTCCTGATGTTCAAATTGTGCAAATTTCAAAATTTAAAAATAACAAAATTGAACTAAAGAAAAAATGGTTTAAACCCAAAACCTTTATGCTCGTAAATGATACGAATACAGATTTCTACAAATACCAATTTGAAGAAATAAAAACTTATCAGCTCATTCATGGAATGTTTGAGATTGAAAAATCAAAACTAAAACCGCAAAGGATAATATATTCTCATTTTGGTTCAAGAGACAAAATGTTTCCGATACTGAAAATAAAAGTAAGAAATAGTTTCTAAATAAAAATCCCTCAACTAAAAATTGAGGGGTTTTTAGTTTTAAAATCTAAAATCTCTTTCACCGGCCTCAATTTTTTTCAAATCTGCGGCTGTAGCAGTTCGAATATTTTCAGGACTTTCGAGAATTTGCATCTCATGTTCTATAAATTTTTCTCCAAGCTTTTTCGTTTCCTCAGATGCGTAATCTTCTAGATATTCTTTCAACGTTATGATTGCGTTAGGGTGGCAGAAGTTATGAATCTGCTGTTGTTTGCAAACTTCCATAAATCTTTCGCCGGTTCTCCCTGCACGATAGCAGGCAGTACAAAAGCTTGGCAGGTATCCTAATTCCATAAGCCATTTTATTACTTCATCAAGAGGCCTTCTGTCAGAAATATCAAATTGGGAAGAGTCCTCCGTATCAGGCATTGGATTAAAATATCCGCCTACGCTTGTTTTTGAGCCTCCTGACATTTGAGAGATACCGAGTTTCAAAAGTCTTTCTCTACATTCTTGAGATTCTCTTGTTGAAATAATCATGCCTGTATACGGTGTTGCAATACGTATACAAGCTACAATTTTGGCAAATGTATTATCATCTATACCGTTGTCAAAAGCAGACGGATCAATATCATCAGCTTTTTTGATACGAGGAACGCTTATTGCGTGAGGCCCGATGCCGAATGCGGCTTCTAAGTGTTCTGCATGCATCATCAGAGCTGTAAACTCATACCTGTATAACTCCAGTCCGAACAATACACCGAGACTTACGTCATCAATACCGGCTTCCATTGCTCTGTCCATAGCTTCCGTATGATAGGCATAATTGTGTTTTGGCCCTGTGGGATGAAGTCTTTCATAAGTTTCTTTGTTATAAGTTTCTTGAAACAGTACGTATGTACCAATTCCGGCTTCGTGAAGTTTTTTGTAATTTTCTACGCTTGTCGCTGCAATGTTTACATTAACACGTCGGATTGCACCATTTTTATGCTTTACTGAATAAATAGTGTTTAATGATTCTAATATGTATTCAATAGGATTGTTTACAGGATCTTCACCTGATTCTATAGCGAGTCTTTTGTGCCCCATGTCTTGAAGGGCAATTACTTCGTTACGAATTTCTTCCTGAGTTAGTTTTCTTCTTGGAATGTGTTTGTTTTGATGATGGTAGGGACAGTATACACAACCGTTAACACAATAATTTGAAAGATATAAAGGCGCAAATAAAACTATTCTGTTTCCATAGTAGTCCTGTTTGATTTCCATTGCAAGATCAAAAATTTCTTTGTTTTTTTCTTCTATTTCGCAATCCAGCAAAACAGCAGCTTCTCTATGAGAAAGGCCTTTCTTTAGTCTGGCTTTTTCCAGAATTTGGTCTATAACTTCCAAATTATTTTTGTTCTTTTCAGCATATTCTAAAGTATCCAGAATTTCCTCATGGCAGATAAATTCTTCTGCCTTATGTGATTTAGGATTGTACATAATACCATATTCCCCCTCTTGTAATTATTATATCACGCAGATAAAAAGCAAAGAAAAATATTTTTATGAAGAAAACATATAAAGTTAGTATGTAAAAAAATTGAAATAAAAAGCTAAAACAACTTTCTCCTGTTATCATAATTTTATGTTAGAAAATATATTAATTACAGGTTCCGGTGGATTTATCGGAAAAAATTTAAAAGAACATCTTCAAAAGAAATATACTCTTTTTTGTCCATTACGTGATGAGATTGATTTAACTGATTTTAATGAGGTGCAGAATTTTTTTGAAATAAATAGAATAGATTTTATTATTCATTGCGCATCTGTAGGAGGGAATAGAAACTGTCCGGATCCTGTATCATGTGAAAAAGACAATCTGACAATGATTGATAATCTTTTAAAGGTAAAGAAAGATAATGTTAAAACAATACTCTTTGGCTCGGGTGCGGCTTACGCTAAAAACAGAAATCTGCACAAAGTTAAAGAATTTCAAATAGGTGATTATATTCCAAAGGACGGCTACGGGATATCAAAAATGAAAATAGCAAAACTGGCTCTATCAAGAAATGACGTGTTGTGTTTGAATATATTTGCTTGTTTTGGAAAATATGAAAATAAATCAAGATTTCCGACTTATGTAATTCAGCAAAATTTGAAAAATGAACCTGTGATTATCAATCAAAATGCTTTTTTTGATTATTTATATATTAATGACCTTTGCAAAATCGTTGAGTTTTTTATGAATAATTTCCCATCAGATAATAGGGTAATAAATGTCACACCGACAGAAAGAGTTTCTTTGTTTGAAATAGCTAAAACCGTTAACAAAATAAGCGGATATGATGCGAAAATAAGCTTTTTAAAAGACGGGTTAAATTATGAATACACGGGTGACAATACTCTTTTGCTAAAAGAAATACCTGATTTCAAATTTACTCCTATAGAAAACGGACTAAAAGAACTTTATAAATATTTATGCAATAGTCATCTGTATGATAAATGATATTTTTATTAAATGGTATTATTTTCAAAAAATTCCAGCATTGGTCCTTTGTATTTTTTGTACAGGTTTATAATATCATCAGAAAACTCTTCTATCGGACGTTCGCATAATGCAGAAAATGTTTCTGCTATGAATTCTGAAGGTGATGTCATTGCATAATTGGATATGAAACCGGCAATCATTTTTTCTTCTTTACCTAATTCCTCAGGCAAATCTAAATTCAGGTCATTGGTTTTCGGATACTTCGGAACTTTGGGTAGCTTTTTTAATAAAAAGAAACGTTTTACGATATTCTTTCTTCTATATAAATCTAATTTGTTTTGAACCTCTTGAAGTGCTTGTTCTAATATATGTATATTTTGTTCAAATACAGATTGTCTGTCGCTTAAGAATTTTTCTTTAAATGCCAGATGTCCGAGTTCATGAAAAATATCTGAAGTTTCTTTTCTTGGTCTTAATCCGTATGCTACTTTTAAATTGTTTTCTTTTACTATATCAGTGAGAAGTTCCAAAGCCTCATTTTGTGACAGGGTATCGAAATTGTTTATTTTTTCTGATATTTTTTCAGAAAATTGCAAATTTTTGTTTTTCAAATAAGTAATATATTCCTTGATATTTTCTTTTTCTTTCAGGTATGTCATCTGTTTTTCAACAGATATATATTCATTAAACATTGCTATTTTTTGCGGAGCTGTATATTTGTTTGGGTTTTTCATAATTTCTTTATATCTTTTTACAAAATCCAGATATTTTTCCAGGCTTATGGGGATATAAGGAAATTCATCAACCGTTTTTTCATAAAATCCTTTGTTCATTCTTCCTTGTAGTTTTCCATAATTTAAAAGCTCAAGATAGTAATCTGCTTTTTGATAATATTTTTTTGAAAGATATAGTGTAGAATTTGATAAATCAAACAGATTAGTGGACATTGTTGCAACGGTTTCATCTTTCCCAAGAGAATTTTTGTATTCAATATTGGCAGGCAAAAGTCTTTGCCCCTTGAATTTATTATTAAATTTTACAAAAGTTTCATTTACCCAGTTTGCTATTTCCAGATTGTCTATATTGAAGTTTTTTATATTAAAAAATTTTCTGGCAAACTTTTGGGCTTCTTCCACAGTCTTTGCCGGTTCAAAGTCTATATATTCTTTATAAATTCTTCCGTTTTTTAAGTTATAATTCTGGATTAAAGATTTATACATATCAAGGGATTCTTTAATCAAATTTTTGTCTGTGGAAAGAGTATGCTCGTTTAACTTCCACATAAATTTGTAATAATCATATCGTTGTGCAACTGTGTATCCTGCAGCAATTGATCCAATAGCTGTTAAAACAGCTGCTATGATTGTCTTTTTATTCTTTTGGAAATTAGTTTTATTATTTTGATTACTAATTTCAACAGTATCTTGTTTTAAACCGGCAATATTCTTTTGGGATGCAGTGTTGATTGAGTTTGTGTTTACCGGATTATTTTTTGAAGGACTTATTACAACTGTTTTTAGATTTTCAGGTGTTATCAACATTTTATGTTTAATTTCTTGTATTTTGTTATGTTGCTATAAAATGCAAACATAAGAATTTTTGCCATCTAATATTCTCTAACAACAAATTGGAGAAATATTGTAAAAAATTATTAAATTGTATGAATGTACTGAACAAAAAATACTTTTTGTTGATTTATACTGTACATCTGTAAAAAAGAGAGATTAAAGTTATGACAAGAATACATTCGAATTACCAAACCACACAGCAGTCTTTTGGCAGAAAATTGATTATAACACATGGGGCACAAGAAATTATTAATAAAAGGTTTAGCAGAGTTCCCGGACTACTTCGTACAAAAATGCTTCAACAATACGATAAATTTATACGCAAAGTTATAAATTCCGATTTTGATGTTTATGTTTCAGAACTTGCAGACGAAAATTTGCTTGCAAATGTAATAAAACACGAAAAAAAATATTCAATTACGTATGCAATTGGCAGAAATAATTTATTAGCAAAATTAGGTTTAAAAAATCCCGTAAAATTTATGGAAGAAGCTTTTCAAAAAGCTTTGAACAGAACTAAAAGTTAATCTGTAAATATAGACATCTTTCTTAACCGGGTGATGAATTTTTTCTTTTTCAAATGAGTTCTATTATTTGATTTATGAAAAAAATATTATACATTACTGCCCTAATAATACTGGCAGGACTTGGGTTTTACATTTACAAATTAACTACATTTACGTATATTACGGCAAAATTTAAAGAATTACGCCCTATACATGAAAAACTCCCAGTTTATTACAAAGGACTTGTTATCGGGAAAGCCCATGAATTAAGACATAGTGATGATTTTAATCATACTCTTATAAAAATAGTTTTGTATCCAAAAAATCTTTTACTTCCTGACAACACAACTGTTTTGTTGAAAAAAGAAAAACACAAAGATAAAGAACACGATTTTTTGGAACTGGTTTATCCCCAAAATCCATCAAAAATAATGCTTTCAAACGGTTCAGAAATACAAGGAAAAGCAACTGTTGATGTTGATACATTCATGTCAAACCAAAATCCGGATGATTTAGAAGAAATAAAATACAATCTTGCCAAAAGTTCAGAAAACTTGAGTAATGCACTGGAAGGACTAAATCTTGTTTTTGAATCAGTCAATGAAATATTGAAAGAAAATCAAAAAAATCTCTATACAACAACCGGTAATCTATCAAAAACAACTCAAAACCTTGACAATGTAACAAAAAAATTCAATACTTCGATACAGGAAAAACATCTTGAAAATACAATAAACAATCTTGAACAATCAACTAAAAATCTTGAAACAATGAGCTCAAACCTCGCAGGAACAACTACAGATGTAAATGGAGGAGTTATGCCGTCTGTAGAAACAACAATGTGCCATGTGCAAGGATTGGCCGCTAATGCAAATGCAATTTCTTGTGGTATAAGAAAAACTCTGCAAAAAAAATTCGGCGGACTGAGACTCCTTTTCGGACAGGTTATCAACGAATAACTTATTTGCACAAGAAAATTTTTATTATAAAATTCTGGTATTAGAAAAAAGGATATGCTATGAAAATAATTGCCGTCACACCATCTTTTAAACAAACCTCATCTCCAGACAATACAGAAAAAAATCTTAAAAATAAAAAAGAAAAATTTTTGGAAAAATTTTATACTGCAGCAAAAAATTCTGCAGATATGAATGATACAATTGTTGTTCCACGCACAATCTTTAAAGGCTATCTCGGGATTATGACCGGAACAACGCTTATAACAATTGGCTCTCTTCTCTCTCAAAAAATGAAAAAAACATCTCTGACATTGTCACTTGCAGGCTTAATAACATCTTTGTACGGTACATATGCATTTGTCCGTCCTTTTATCATTAAAGATGCTCCGGGTGTAGCGAAAAAGAAATAATTTTCATTTTTGTTATTTTTTGGATTTGGTATAAAATATATTTGTGATGGAGAGGTGTCCGAGTGGTTTAAGGTGCGGATCTCGAAAGTCTGTGTGCAGCAATGCACCGTGGGTTCGAATCCCACCCTCTCCGCCATTTCTCTAATTTTTGCCAAACCCTCGAAAAACGTGGGTGTTGTATATAGTTTAACAGGACATTTGAGATAAGGGTTTTGGGGCGAAATTGCTGTTGTAATTTAACGACCGGTTTTATTTGTACGGATACTTTGATTATTTTGGACAGCCCGCTCTGCGAGGGCGTTTTCAGGTCGGAAAATTAAGTTTACCAAAAAAATCAAACTGCCGAAATGGACTTTTTTCGGACTGTACGGATAGTTTGATTTTTTCTTAATATAGCTGGATTACGCACCGATTTTGAAGTGTACGGATAAAATGATTATTTTGGTAATGTCCAGTTGTGCTAATATTTAAAAAATGA
>CALUQG010000013.1 GCA_944322855.1 Candidatus Gastranaerophilales bacterium | reverse complement strand
ATAAATTCATAGGCAGAGTTTTTATCAATAACGGCTATTATGATTTAGCCCGGTTGTTTCTCCAAAAGGCAAAGGATGTTTGTTACATTGACCCTGAGGTTCATTTTATGATAGCAAAATGCCATATACACAACAATGAAATTAAAAAGGCAAAAGAGTCTTTGTTAGTTAGTATGGAAAAAGGATACGGCTATTATCCGGCAAGAAAAATGTTAAAAGAACTTGAAACAATGCATTAAGTTGTGTATTGAGAAAAAATTTAAGTTGAAACAAATGTATGTTATGAGGTAAAATAAATACAAAGGTAAAATAGGTTCATAATCTTTACCAAAACATACGGACAGGAGTTAATAATGTTTGAACGTTTTACAGAAAAAGCGATAAAGGTAATCATGCTCGCTCAAGAAGAGGCGAGAAGATTAGGACATAATTTTGTCGGTACAGAACAGGTTCTGCTTGGCTTAATCGGTGAAGGCACCGGTGTTGCATCAAAAACATTGAAATCTATGGGGATAACCCTCAAAGATGCAAGAGCTGAAGTTGAAAAAATAATAGGCAGAGGCTCAGGCTTTGTTGCTGTTGAAATACCGTTTACCCCCAGAGCCAAGAGAGTTTTGGAGCTTTCCTGGGATGAAGCAAGACAGCTGGGTCACAATTATATCGGTACAGAACATCTTCTTCTCGGCTTAATAAGAGAAGGCGAAGGTGTTGCTGCAAGAGTTCTTGAAAATCTCGGTGTTGATTTAAACAAGCTCAGAAGCAATGTTATAAAAATGCTTGGCGAATCAAAACCCACTGCTCAGACAGCGACTGCCGGTACTGCTTCAGGCGGTAAAACAAAAACTCCTTCTTTAGATGAATTTGGCACAGACCTTACTCTTGCAGCTCAAGAGCAAAGACTTGATCCTGTTGTAGGCAGAGAAAAAGAAATTGAACGTGTAATACAAATACTGGCAAGAAGAACAAAAAATAATCCTGTTTTGATAGGTGAACCGGGTGTCGGCAAAACTGCTGTTGCAGAAGGACTTGCTATAAGAATTGTTAATTCTGATGTTCCTGATATTTTGGAAGGCAAAAAAATCATTCAGCTTGATATGGGATTGCTTGTTGCAGGTACAAAATATAGAGGTGAATTTGAAGAACGTCTCAAAAAGATTATGGATGAAATCAGGCAAGCCGGAAATGTAATTCTTGTTATTGATGAAATGCATACTTTGATTGGTGCTGGCGCTGCAGAAGGTGCTATTGACGCTGCCAATATATTGAAACCGGCTTTATCCAGAGGTGAAATTCAGGTTATTGGCGCAACTACTCTGGATGAATACAGAAAATATGTTGAAAAAGATGCTGCTCTTGAAAGAAGATTTCAGCCGGTAATCATTGAAGAACCTTCAATTGACGAATCTATCGAGATTATAAGAGGACTTAAGTCAAAATATGAAGAACACCACAGATTGAAAATATCTGATGAAGCGATTATTGCTGCAGTTTCATTGTCTGATAAGTATATTACTGACAGATTTCTTCCTGATAAGGCGATAGACATTATTGATGAAGCAAGCTCAAAAGTCCGATTGAATGTAAGCTCGCTGCCACCGGAAGGAAAAGAGCTTGAAAAAGAGCTAAAAAGTATTATCAAACAAAAAGAAGATGCAATTCGTAATCAAGAGTTTGAACATGCATCCAATCTTCGTGACAAAGAGGCTGATTTGAAAGAAAAAATCAGAGAAATGTCACAACAATGGAAAGAAGAACATGATGCCAATAAACCGGTAGTTACAGCTGAACACGTAGCAGAGGTTGTCAGTACAATGACCGGTATTCCAACTACAAAGATTACTGAAAAAGAATCCGAAAGACTTTTGAAACTCGAAGATACTCTTCATCAGAGGGTAATTGGTCAGGATCAGGCTGTTGTATCTCTGGCAAAAGCAATTAGACGTGCCAGAGTCGGGCTAAAATCTCCGAACAGGCCAATCGGAAGCTTTATCTTTGCTGGCCCTACCGGTGTCGGTAAAACAGAACTTGCAAAAGCTCTTGCAGAAGCTGTATTTGGCTCTGAAGAAAATATGATAAGAGTTGATATGTCAGAGTTTATGGAAAAACATTCAACATCAAAACTTATCGGCTCTCCTCCGGGCTACGTCGGATATGATGATGGCGGACATTTAACTGAGACAATCAGAAAAAAACCGTATTCAGTTATTCTTTTTGATGAAATTGAAAAAGCTCACCCTGATGTGTTCAATATCATGCTGCAAATACTTGATGACGGACGTTTGACAGATGCAAAAGGCAGACACGTTAACTTTAAAAATACTATTATTATTATGACAAGTAACGTTGGTGCCAGCATGATTACAACTTCATCAAAACTCGGCTTCTCTGTTTCAAACGATGAGTCAAAAGACAAATATGAACACCTTAAAGATACTGTTATGGAAGAAATGAAAAAGGCATTCAGACCGGAATTCCTTAACAGAATTGATGATATTATCGTGTTCTCTCATCTTAGCAAACCTGAAATTAGAGAAATTGTTGACCTTATGTTTAAAGACCTTGTTAAACGTATTCAGTCACATGACTTTACTATTGAGGTTTCAGATGAGGTTAAAGATTATCTTGCAGATGAAGGTTATTCTGAGGCATATGGTGCCAGACCTCTTAGAAGAGTAATTCAAAAGAAAATAGAGGATACTCTTGCCGAAGAAATTCTTAATGGCAAATATGTGGCTGGAGATGTTATTTCTGCAAAACTTGAAGACAAAAAGATTGTTTTTGAAAAAGCCGGTCATAATGATGCCGCTAAAGTTGAAACAGAAACTGTTAAGTAGAAATAAAAGCTATATAGTAATAGAAGAAAAGAGAAATTGATTAAAATTTCTCTTTTCTTTTTTTTTGGGGGGGGGGGAAACTATAGTGAGCCTTTTTGCGAAAATTTCTCAGCACAGGACTGAGTAAATTTTCTTCAAATGCTAAAAAGCTCTAATCCATAGACTATGCCATCAGGGACATGCTGTCTCCGAACCCCTTGCTGTTAATATTGTCAGATAATTATATTTCCCGATGGAGAGATGTAATAATTAAACTCCGAAGAGTTAGTCTTTAGCCTAATCATGTCTTATAGACTGAGAGTATTAGTGTTTTTTCTGTAAAATGGAATAATTTTTAGTGTTATAAAGTTTCTACCATTGACTATATTGAAATATAGATTAAGCATTGTAAAGCTATGGAATACTTTATTTGACGCTGATTTTCCTTTGTTTTAACATGTCCTTAATCCTGAAGAGTCACTCAGGTATATATGAAAGGGAAAATTAGAAAATGGCATCAAAAAGATTTCTTTTTACATCAGAGTCTGTAACAGAAGGTCATCCTGACAAAGTATGCGATCAGATTTCGGATGCAATTTTGGATGAATTTCTTACAAAAGATCCGGGCTCAAGAGTAGCTGCAGAAACTACCGTAACTACAGGTATGGCTCTGGTTTGCGGAGAAATTACATCTGACTGCTATGTTGATATTCCGGCAGTCGTAAGAAATACTATTAAAAACATCGGTTATGCAGGAGCAGAAGGTGGCGGTTTTGATTACAAAAACTGTGCTGTATTAACATCAATAGATGAGCAGTCTTCTGATATTGCAGGCGGTGTAAATAAAGCTCTCGAAGCTAGAAACAGTAATGCAGATACTTCAACAAGTGAAACAGAAGATGTTGGTGCAGGCGATCAGGGTATTATGTTTGGTTTTGCATGTGATGAAACACCTGAACTTATGCCTTTGCCGATTAGCCTTGCTCACAGATTGGCTCACAAACTAGCACAGGTTAGAAAAGACGGTACACTCGGATACTTGAGACCTGACGGAAAATCTCAGGTTACTGTTGAATATGTAGACGGAAGACCATCCAGAATTGATACGATTGTCTTGTCTACACAACACGATCCTGAAATTAACGGAATTTCTGACAATGAAAAAATTCAATCAATAATTAGAGAAGACTTGATTGAATATGTCATTAAGCCTGTTTTTGAAAACGATGCGATTAAGCCTGATGAAAATACAAAATATTTAATTAACCCGTCAGGAAGATTTGTTATCGGCGGCCCTCAAGGCGATGCCGGTTTGACAGGAAGAAAAATCATTGTTGACACATACGGCGGTTATTCACGTCACGGCGGCGGTGCTTTCTCAGGTAAAGATCCGACAAAAGTTGACCGCTCAGCTGCTTATGCAACAAGATATGTTGCAAAAAACATTGTCAAAGCAGGTTTGGCTCAAAAATGTGAAGTTGAACTCGGTTATGCAATTGGTGTTGCAGAACCTGTATCTGTTATGGTTGAGACATTCGGTACAGGTGTAATATCTGATGATGAGATTTCTGCACTCGTGAAGAAAAACTTTGATTTGAGACCTGCTGCTATCATTAAGCAATTTGACCTCAGAGGTTTGCCGGCAAAAAATGGCGGCAAATTCTATCAACTACTCGCTGCATACGGTCACATGGGACGCAGTGACATAGATGTTCCATGGGAAAAAACTGATAAAGCAGCTTTGTTGAAAGAACAGGCAGGTTTGAGTTTTTGCGGATGTAAATCTTAGTAAACTCAAAGTTTAACTTTTGATAAAAAAAGCGGACTGTTTTAAAAAATCAGTCCGCTTTTTGCTGATAAATTCTTATTGAAAAAATGTTTTTAGTTTTTCAATTTTATTTTTTGAATCAGACTCAAAATAAATTCTCAAAAGAGGCTCAGTTCCGCTTGGACGGATGAGCACCCAGGTCTTTTCATCATCGAGATAATATTTTACACCGTCTTTTGTGTCACGTTTCAAAATTTTATATTCGTCAATTTTGTCAAGTTCTGAATATTTTTTCATCAAAATTTGAAGCTGATGGTTGTCTTCAAGTTTTACATCAATTCTTTCATTTACAAAAGTACAGCCTGCTTTTTGATGAAGCTCTTCTTGAAGCTCCCATAGCGGTTTGTCTTCATAGGCAAGCATTTCAAGAACAAGCAAATCTGCGAGTATACCGTCTTTTTCAGGAATATGTCCTTTTATGCTAAGCCCACCTGATTCTTCACCGCCGATTATAGTTTCATATTCTCTCATTGCAGCGCCTACCCATTTAAAGCCGACAGGTGTTTCCACAACATCTATGCCGTACTGCTTTGCAATTATATCAAGCATCTGACTTGCTCCGACAGTTTTTACAAGTTTTCCGTCAAAATGTTTGTTTTTAATCAAATGTCCGAGCAGCAAGGCTATTATTTCATTTGGTGTAACATATTCGGCTTTTTCGTTAATAACCCCAAAACGGTCTCCGTCGCCGTCGTTGCTAAGCCCGATAGCATTTGTCCTTCTTGCTATCAATTCGATGAGTTCTTGAAGATATTTTGCCTTTGGCTCGGGCATACCGCCGCCAAAATTCGGGTCGTGATGCATATGAAGTTTTTCACAGCTTATAGAATTTCTTTGCAACAGTTCATCAAAATACCCGATGCTTGCACTGTATAAAGCGTCGTATATAATTTCTCCATCGTCGTCTTCACGAGTGAAATATTCTCTTATTTTTTCAAAATCGATTATTTTTTCTATGTGAGAAAAATAAGGTTCTTTAAAAGATTTTTCTTCAACTTCATAAATTTTTGATGGTGAAAATTTAATATTTTCCGCATCATCAAGATTTTTTACAATGGCATTAGTTATTTCGGTAGTAGCCGGGCCTGCGTAATCGGGGATGAATTTTATACCGAGGTATTCCGGCGGATTGTGCGAAGCAGTGAACATTAATGCATTTGCATTAAGAATTTTGGCATTGTATGCAAGTACCGGTGTAGGAATGATTTCTGCAGACATCGAAACTTTAAATCCTGCTTCTGACAAAAGTTCTGAAGAATATTTTGCAAACTCTTTTGCCATATTTCTCGGGTCATAGCCTATGATAATCGGCTTTTTAATACCATCTTTTTCCAAAACATATTTTGCTATAGCGTTCGTTACTTTTTTTACATTCTCTTTGTTGAAGTCTTTACCGACTATAGCTCTCCATCCGTCTGTTCCGAATTTTATACTCGATTCACTATTTGTCATTTCCCCTGCCTTTTTGTAAAATGTTTTTATAAATATTTGTATCATCCTGTAAAAATTCAGGCTGACATTATTGTATTTTATCAGATAAACGGTTAGCAGCAAAATGATTGAGATAAATAAAGATATTAATGAGATTTTGTATTTAGGGCCGGAGGGGACTTACTGTGAAATTGCAAAAAATCAGTTTATAAGCCTTATTCCCTCTTCAGATTTAAAACAAACTACTTTTTCAACTGTCAAAAGTATCATTGAATATGTTGACAAAAATGAGCATGCTGCAGGAATTATACCGATTGAAAATTCTATAGAAGGTATCGTCAGAGAAACAATGGACAATCTTTTAAATGTAAAAGATGAAAATCTGAAAATTACCGCTGAAACAGTTATCCCTGTAAATCATTGCCTTGTTTCAAAAGCAAAGGATATAAAAAAAATAAAGAAGATAATTTCTCATCCTCAGGCTCTTGCTCAGTGCCAGAACTTTGTATCAAAAACATTTGGTACGGATGTTGAACAAATCGAAAAGGCTTCGACAGGCAGAGCTGCTCAGGAACTGTCAACACTCGATGAAAGCTATGCGGCTATAGCAAACAAACGGACTGCAGAACTTTTTAAGCTGAATATTCTGGCTAAAAATATCAATGATGAACTTGATAACAAAACCAGATTCGTGCTAATTTCTCGTTCAACAACAACTGCGACAGGTGAAGATAAAACAAGTATTGCTTTTGTCACCAAAAATCAACCCGGAGCGCTTGTTAAGGTTTTGAATGTTTTTGATAGTTTGAATATAAATCTTTTATATATTGATTCACGTCCGTCTAAGAAAAATCTCGGTGAATATGTATTTTTTGTAGATTTTGAAGGGCACATCAATGATGAACCTGCAAAAAAAGTGCTCGATTTGATTAAATTGAATACCAATTATATTAAGCTTTTAGGTTCTTACAGAAGATTTTAATTTTATCTTCTAAGTAAGATTTTCTTTTCTTGCTTCTTCAATTTGCCCCTGAGTATCGATATCCATTACCATTTTTATTAGAGAGTGGATAACTATTAAAAGCTGAGGTGAAATTTTTGTAGATTTTGAAAAATCTACTTTTGCTTCGCTATTTTTTTCATTATCTGATGTTTTTCTTGTTGTATAAAGAACTTTGGGTTTAATATTCAGTGAGGCATCTTCGCTTTTGTTTTGAATAAGCACATTAAATTTTTCTTTAGGAAAATCTTCACTGCAGTTTACATCAATGTTGTATAAATTTTCTTCTTTATACAAAAGTATTTTTACAATGCCGTAATTTTTTGTTGTGATTATTATCGTTATTGTATCTTCATCTTTTGATTTTTTCTCTTCTTCACCGTTTTCTGTTCCGATATTAAAATCCATTGCTCCATTAATAGGAAGCCAGGGCAGATACATTAACATAAAACTTTTTAGTATTTGTGATTGTGTTGCATCATTTGCCGGAATGCAGGCATTTATTAACACAGTCATTTCTTTAAGCTGCTGGGTATTGTATATACCGGATTGGTTTAATGTGGCAATCATTTTTGTTATTTTCTCAAGAGCTGTTTTTCCGTGTGTCTGTAAAAGAACAAGGAGTTTTGACATGTCAATTGGCTGTGTCATAAGCAGCTGCAGCTCTTTTGCCGTCAGAACTTTGCTTTCTGATGAAAGAAAAGCAACTATATCTTTTATACTGGCAGGAAAATCAAAGAGATTTTTTAAAAGCATTGATCTTTCAAAATTTGTCAGCTCTTTAAGCTGCATTTGAGTGTATAAAATATCCTGCTGTCTGGCAAGATTTTGGGTAATGTTTTGAACAGTCTGATTTACCTGTTTTATTGCTTCGTTTTGGGCTTTTTGAAAATTTTCATTGACAACTTTACCGGGCTGCTGCGCCGGCTGTTTTCCTGTGCTGTAATCAAACACATTTTTAAAAAATTGTCCGAGACTGATTTCGCTCATTACATACTCTTGACTTGATTTTATATATTACAAGTATAATAGATTTTTTGAAAAAAACTAGAATTTGTTAGCCTGGCTTTTTTCAAAAATTTCTCTGCTTTTAGCAAGAGCATGATTTTTTAATGAGCACATTCCGTTTTGTTTGTCATAAACTCCAATGCTTGTAAGTCTGCTTGCAACAAGGTCATTTATATCTGCTGGTGCAATAAATAAAGCGCATTCCTGTGTACATACATCAAAATTAAACGGGCATTTTTTCATTATTCTTTCCTCTTTCATTTTTTATTTTGCCACTTTGTATATGATATTTCATACGCATTATAGGTGATTTTTTTCAGAAAGGGCTTAACAAATTGTAATATTGTATTATAATAATCATGACTATTCAGAATCCATTAGTATATTTTAAATTGTTAATAAATTAGGTCTAGTGAGACGCTCCCCATAACAATAAACGTCTTAAGAAAGGTTAAATTATGATTGAAAATCTCGTAGGATTTATTTCAAAAGCACTTACTCCATCAAGATCTACAGCTATTAGTTCTGTAAGACCTGCATCGGTAAATCCTTTTTCTTCTCAATCAACAAATCCTTTTATGTCAAACTTGTCAGTTAATTCAAATTTTTATGGTAAAAATAATCCGGTAAGGGGCGGTTATTTTGCAGGCTATTATAATGGAAAGCCTAATATTGTGGGAAGACGACTCTTTCTTGAAGTTTAATCTTTATAAGTTAAGATTAAAGACAGGTATATATCGCCTGTCTTTTTTGTAGACAAGGGAAAATTAGGAGAAAATATGAAAAAAATTATTGCACTTGGAATGTTGATTTCTATTATGTTTATCGGCTCAAATGTGCTGGCAAAAAACATCAAACAGGAGTCTGTTTCTATGCTGCCTGCATTTTCTGTAAAAACAGAAAATGCTAACAGACTTTGGGTTGGTACTTTTCAACTTGTATGGAATGATTTTATGGATAATATCCTGAAAGGCCCGATAAAATTTAAAAAAGAAAAATCGCAACTAGCTAAAATATTGAATAAACAAGAATTTACCAAATCAATGCTGTCAGAAGATTCTTATTACACTGCATATGGAGAAACTTCACCGGAATTAAAAGAACAGATTGAAAAAGCTATTTTAGAAAAATTTAATGAAAAAAGTGAGCTTTTGGATAAAATTAACTGGAATGACCCCAATAATGCTTATTTGTTATATGCAATGCTCAAGAAAGATTTTTCTTATACATCCAGATTTGATATCTTAAAAAAAGAAAGTTTTAATAACAGTAAAGAAAAATACAATTATTTTGGTATAGACAAAAACAGCCGCTCTTCTATGTACGATAGTGTTGATGTTTTGTTTTACAAAAATCCTTTTGATTATGCTGTAGTATTGAAATCAGAAAAAGATGACGTCATTTTATACCGTACAAATTCCAATAAAGATTTTGATGAGATATACAAAAACCTAAACAAAAATTCTCAAAAATACAAAGGTGAAAAAAAGTTTGTTGCAGGTGACAAACTGAAAGTACCTTTTATGTCATTTAAAAATTATACAAATTACGATGAACTGTGCGGTAAAGAAATAATTACACCCAAAAAAATGAAAAGACTTTATATTGCTCAGGCTATGCAGACAGTTGATTTTAATATGAATAATACCGGTGTAAAACTAAAAAGCGAAGCTGTTATGAATATTATGACAATGTCTATGCCGTTAACAGTCAAAGAAAAAGGCAGAAATTTATTCTTTAACAAGACATTTTATCTCTTTATGAAAGAAAAAGATAAATCAATGCCGTATTTTGCTCTGCGTGTTGATGACATGGAGTTGTTTAAATATACAGGCGAGGTGAAATAGCTCTAATGACAGTTTATACCGAACATTTTTTGATAAATACAAAAGGTTATACGGATATTATAGATATTACACAGAAAGTAAAATCTGCTGTTTATAATCACAATATCAGAAATGGGAATGTCGTAGTTGCGATTGCCGGAAGCACTGCTTCTATCACAACAATTGAGTATGAACCGGGTTTGATTAAGGATTTGCCCGATATATTGGATGAAATAGCTCCAATGGACAAAATGTATCATCACGATGACACCTGGCATGACGGAAACGGTTATGCACATATCAGAGCGGCTATACTCGGAAGCTCAATATCTGTTCCTTTGATAGACGGGGCACTGCTTCTTGGAACGTGGCAGCAAATTGTTCTTATCGATTTTGATAACAAACCGCGCTCAAGAAATGTTTATGTTCAGATAATTACCTGAACTTATAAATTACAAAAGAAAAGCCCTTTTCGATAATTCGAAAAGGGCTTTTAAAAATCAGGTAAAATAAATTTATGAAAAAATATCTATAAGTCTGCAATAAATTTTTCAAGGTCTTTTAGTCTGTTTAGCCAGCCTTGAAGGAAAATTTTTTGATTACCGTACTCAGCAAACTCTTTGTATTTTGCTTCACGGGCGGCAATAAATTTTTCCGGATATTTCCATTGTGCAGTTTTCATAAATTGTGATACTCTGGCTAAACCCATATTGACAGCTGTGTCAAAAGCCAGTATCGCAAACTCGGGTGACATTTTGTCGCAGCCGGCAGCAAGCCAGTAGTTTTTGTAGTATATTTGTTCGACTTCAAAATTTGATATATTTTTAACATCTTTTGTTTTGAGTCCTTTGCTTTTGAGCCAAGAATTGTATGTGTTTTGAGTAATTCCTTTGTTTGTGGCTCCTCCTTTGTCGTTCGGGTTATTTACGTATCCTCCTTCCCATTTGAGAACAAAAGATAATGCTTTTTGAAAATATTGCTTTTCTCTGGTTAATTCTGTATTCATTGTTGTTATCCTTTTTTAATCAGCAGATTTTTTACATCACTAATATCCTGATGAATCAAAGCAAGCTGTTCTTGAAGATTTCTGTGATTTTCACGATAAGTTTTATCCGATACATAGTGATCGGCAATGTATTCTATAAGCTCTGATTTGATATTGCCGAGCTCTTCCGGTGTAACAAATATTTTGTATGCAACGAAAAAGCCCATAACAACAAGGATAACAGGCGCATATTCTAAAAATTGTGTCATAAATATCTCCTGTATAATTAGTTAAATTTTTGAAATTTTTCCACAAGATGAGAAAATCTAAGTCTGTCTGCAAAACTCATTTTGTTTTTGTATTTTTCTGTAGTATTAATTATTTCTTCTGCAATATCAGTTGCTTTTTTGTAGTCTCGCTTGTCGTGGATAATTTCTGTTTCTGATTGGTTTTGTGTTTCTGTTTTTCTCCAGTCAAAAAATTTGTACAATACCCGGCTTATGCTTTCTATAATTGATTTATACATTAGATTTTTCTCCGTCTATGTTATCAACATATTCAATTACAAGAGCTTTTAACGGGTTAAGTATTCCCAAAAATAAATCATCTATTTTATTTTGACTGTCTTTGATAATGATTTCTATCAAATTAAATATGCATTCAACACTTTCTTTTGTGATTTTTTCCGCATATTCAAGACCTTCTTTTTTCAATTTATTTTTTGTATTTTCATCCATAATAAATCTCCTTAAATATAGTTTTGAAAACAATTAATTTAAATTGCTTTCTGTTTTTATTGTCTTTAGATTTTCATCTGTTACCTCGTTTTAAGTTTGTGACAAATCATCACCGCTTGTGTCAGCATCTTCCTGCGGCTCTGCGGTTTCTCCTTCTTCGGGTGGAATGTTCACATCCACAATTTCTGCCGGGTTCTGGTATTCAATCTCAATTGCTTCAACATCTTCTTTTGTTTCACAGGCTTCAATCTGTGCAAGGTAAGCCGGAAAATCAACAGTCCAGAGCTTTGCGTTTAATTGGCTCATCAAAGACGTAAGCTCTAAACAAGCGGTTTTGTTCAACAAAACATTGACGTTTTCTTTTGTATTCCACGGAACAACGTCTGTTTCTGTGATAGATGAAGCATAGGCAGAAAGCTTGATGTTGTTTGTAAGATTTCCTTCAATATGATAAATCCCTGAGGCTCTGCTTTTCATGTTTGTGGCATTCACTGTAATCAAAGCATCTTTTTCTTCAAAAGAATAAGCCTTGTCCGTGGCTTCTTTTATCTTTTCTTCCCGGGCCTTGTCCAGTTGTTTTTGGTCATAGTCAGGGTCAAGAACAACTTCACCTTCTGAATAGATGTATTTGTCTAAATTTTCAAAGACATCTTTTGATATGAGTATATTTTTAATCTCTTTGTTAAGCATCGGGCAGTTCCCGGAGCCCTGGATTTTTTCGTCTTGTATAAAAGCATAGTATGTAATCATTTGTAGTTAAGCTCCTTTTCTTGCCAGCCTTTTTCTCGCATCGATATTAAGCCACATCTGAGCGGCTTGAGAACTTGCAACGGAAATCTTTATCTGCCTGTCCGGCCCGACAATAGCAGTCATTGCTCCGCCTGTTGGGTTTCCTCCTTTGGCAAAAGTTATTGTGTTGTTTGTCTGCGGATACCAGAAATAACAGATAACAAATGCACTGTTGTTAATCTCAATACTTAAAGCAATTTCGTATTCGCACCCGTCATCCGGAAAGTAATTTGAAACATCATAAGTATAAACGGTACCGCCTTGGTTTATATTGACAGGAATACTGCTGCCATTTGCAAGGTTTACAACCTGATTGACTTCCCAATCTCCATCCACATTATCCATAGTGGCAAGGTTTACAGCTGTATCAGGATATAACCCCTTGAAAAATCCGTATTTGTCTTTGAATACCTGAAACAAAGCAATATTAGCCTGAGAAAATTCCCCTTCAGCATCCGAAACATAGAACCTGTTTTCAGAAGGCTTGAACCATACGGCATTTGAAACTTCTGGTGTTTCTTCCTGCGAAAAATAGTTCTCGTAAACAGTAACATCAGAAGAGGATGTATCCAGCGCAATGTATTTGTATCCCACATCAGACGAAGAAACAGTGCAGGGGATGTCTTCAGAAAGAGTATATTCAGTGCTGTTTAAAGTTCCGTCAGAGTTTCTTCCTACCGCAGAAAGAAGCTTCAATCCCTCTTTCAAAACAACCTGATTGGGGTTAGTACCGTTAAACTCCCACCATATCTCATCGTTGACTTTGATGTAAGAAGAATTGAGGTCAATAGAACCTTTCCAGGGTCTGGATGCAGCAGTATTACCGATAACAGCACTGTTTCCGGTAAATTTAAGAGGAGTTGTGCTATTGTGAGTAATATCAGTAACAAAACTGTCAGTTTCTCCTGTCAGAGAATAAGCAAGAGTGTATTTTGTTCCGTCCCAGTTTACTTTGACCCAATAAGTTGTATTTGGGAGTACAGTATAAGAACCTTGTTCAGTACTTGCAAGGTTCCATGATGTACCATTTGTGGATAAAGCCCAGGTAAATTTAGAATTGAATACAGAAACAGGGATACCATAACCGGACTCAATTGTGCTGTTATTTGAAATATTTATATTAAAAGCGAAAATTCGTTGAGAGGAAGTAATATCTTCACCCGTTGTAACTTTAAAGAGAGCCTCCCAGGAATTTGAACCCGGCTGGAACTTTTCAGGTAAAACAGCACAGCTTGTGTTGGCAAAATCACTTAAAACTCCGTCAGAACATGTTAAACTGCCGACTATCCCTACATTCGAATACTCAGCCGTACCATTCGGCGCCTCAAGTATGCGGTTGGTGAGAATATTGTACCTGAGCGAGTTAGAAACACTATTTATACCGGAAATTCCTTCAGAAATTTTTTGCTCAAGCTCTTCTAAGCCATCAGAAAGCAATTCTTGAGCATCAATCAATGCTTTGTCAGAATTTACGATTACACTGCCAACTTTATAATAAAGGAGCTTGTTGCTTGAAATTGGCTGTACTGTACTAGATTTTCCGTATATGGGATTTGAACTTGCCGCATTAAAATTAAGGTTAAATTGAGCATGTTCTTTTCCGGGTATACCGCAAGAATCTACATATGCCATAGATAAAGCTCCGCTGGCACCGTTAAAAATTCCGGCTATATTTCTTGTGCTTCCTGTAATATTGGGCAAACCTGCTTCATTAAATTTGTTAACAAGGCTTGTATCAAGTGTATACTGGTTAAACCATTTTGTTTTAGGCAGATAAAATTGATTGTTTTCCGTATCAAGGATATAGAAATCAGCTACACCGCTTTGTTCAAAGAGTTGATCTATTTCTGTATATTTTGAAATATCGGCAATGTATCTTCCGTCAATTGAACGTTTGCATGAAATGTCTCTATATGTTGTTTCTACACCTTCTTCATATAATGTTTTAATTTTTTCGACAGCATCAGGATAGATATTTGTGACAATAGACCCTTGTAATGCCCAGCCAAGAGCTTCATTTCCCTGTAAAATATGATCAGAAATTTTTGTATCAAAAAGATTGAAACCGTCACCGGGATTGTGGTTATATTTCAAATGCATTAAACAATCGTTAAGTATATCCGTGTCACAAATAGAAACTCCTGATACGGTCGGATTATCAGTCCAACTGTAAGTTTCATTTGTCATAATAATTATAAATCCTTTCTTAATACCCTTTTGCCCTCAAGCTTACTTTGCAAGTTGTAAGTTCGCCAGAGTTTGTATATGCTTTTAAGAAAGCATAGGTATTTGTTTTTTCTGTAATTACAACATATGCATCGTTGTTGTCATTGACTGTTGCAACGATAGATGGAACATTTATAAAATTGTAATCAATCCTGAGACCATCCGGGTCTGTAATTTCAAGTTCCATATCAAGATCTTTGTCAGGGACATCCACCCCGACTACAAAATGTGTTAGTACTGTTTGTACATTATTTATTGCGTTGAGTGTTATTTTAAATTTGCAATATCTGAAAGTATATGTGCCGGGATTAACCAGTTTCCAATCTGTATAGTTTTCTCCGTCTTCAGAATATGCCCATTCAATATTGATATGGTTTTGTTCATCAGCGCTGGTATAATTGTAATCAAATGATACAATACTTTCCAAAACAGCTCCGATGTCATATACCTGACTTTCGTAAACACCTGTATTTAATACTGATGCGCCCCATCTTCCACAATGCTGGTAATTTCCTGAATTACCATCCCAGAAATTTTCGGTTGTCCGCCAGAAAATTTCCTGCTCTTTTAGTTTTAAAGTATGATGATAAATTTTTATATTATCATCAGCTTTTCCTTCGATATTTTCCAGAATATCTAATTTAACGATTTCATTCATACTCGGTACACTATCCACACTGATAACATCCAGTGTGGCATTTTGAGAATAATTGTATGAGTTAAATGCTTTTATCCAGAATTTGAATAATCCGTTTGTCGGAATTTCAATAGAAAAATTATTGTCAGTAATCCCTGATTTTATGACACTGCTGTTTTCCCATTGATCTCCCATTCTTATTTCATAAGTGTCAGATTTATTTGTATTTGGCTGCCAAACAAAGTTGAACAGGTTGTTTGATTGAACAACATTGAAGTTTTTTACATCATCCGGATATTTGGCAATATCTTCTAAACTGCTTATAAGGACGGTTGGTTCTTTGCTTCCGAGTTCATCAGAATACAATCTTTCATCATAAGTCCTCCAGTTTATAGTAAAAATGCCGCAGCCGTTGTCACTTATACTGGTTACTTTTACTTTGTAATTATCAAGCCCCATTAATATACTGTCAAAAGATATAACATCTCCGACTTCTATATCATAGGCTTTGTAATTTGTTTGGAAACTTCCAAAATAAGGTTGAAGCCTTTTGGAATTAATATAATACCAGGCTAATCTGGAAGCTTGATGAAAATTGGTGACAGAATACATATTAACTGTGTGTTCAATAGGAATACCGTCTCTATACTCCGGTAATTCAGCAGTTGCTTCGACTTTCTGGTATTGATGTGACGGCGAAATAAAGGAGCACTTCAGTATGTCATAGTGCTCCTCTTTTGGTATTGTCTGAAAGGTTTCAGAACCTTTAATTATATCATTTTGGGTGAATATTTTGCTTAAAACCTCGGGTTTGTCTATTTTAAATTGGAGTTTCCCGTTTTTCAAAAACAAACCGCCGCGGCAGCACCTGTAAATTTCATCCAGAATAGTTCTTGCAGATGTCTGTGAATCGAAAACCATGTTGAACGTAAATCTAGGTTTTTTTACAGTTGAACTATTGCCGTTGGCATCAGTTTCCGTACAGTCCAGCAACTCATCACAATATGCTGCTGATTCAATAAAACTGTCAAGGTCAAAAAGGTCATTGATTAAATCATCTGAAATATTTCCATAGTTGTTTATAGCGAGCCCAAGCCCGTTATAGCAAGTCAGAAAGTCAAACATAACCCAGGCCGGATTTTCTGAATATTTTATTTCATATTCATATTTGTTTTCGTAAACTCTTATTTTTCGGCCTTTTACAATGGCTGTAAGGTTGTAATTTGCGTCGATTTTTTGACTTCTGGGAACAGCAATGGCAATATATGCCAGATTTTTTAGAGAACCTACTTTTGAAGCTCGTTCTTTATGATTTGCTCCGGCTATAATCGGATCAATTTCCTGATATTGTGTTCCCAGGTAATATCCGATATTTACACCGGCAATGTCAGATAACGGAATATCATTTAGTCTGACATCGGAATAACCGCAGATTTCACCTTCTGAAAAGGCAACAATTCTTCTGACAGTTGTTGTATAATTTTCATCCTGCCATATTCTGTTTCCGGCAAGTTTGCATGTGCCGTATAAAAGCGGTATAGGAAGATTCTGGTCTGTTTGTGTTTGCAGCAGTCCTTTGTATGTAGGAGAAGAAGAACCAAAATCTTTTGACTTTACCGCACCAATTATGGATAATGCAATACCGCCGAATGTACAGATTGTTGCGCCAACACCTATTACAGTTGCAACAGTTGCACTTACTGTAAAAATAGCAGCACCGGCAGCTGCGGAACCGGAAATTGCACCGCCGACAGAAGCAAGGACTACTGCACCAATTGTTTCAAAAATACCCATTTATATCACCCTAAAAGATTGAAAATTTTTAAACATTTTCAATCTCCCTATCTCTAATGTATGATTTTTGAATACGTGAATAATTTTTCCGTATTCAAAGTATATTGCAATGTGTAAAACACCCTTAAAATTCAGAGCAATAATATCTCCTGTTTCTAAATTTGCAGGATGCACAGGTTTGCAATGTTCTTTTATCTTTTGCATTCCGAATTCAAATTGATTTTCATTTTCCGGAAGATTATATTTTGGCAGTTCAGGATATAAGAATTGCAAGGGATAAAAACATCCCTGATATGTTCCGTCATCATTAAACATTTCATAGGGACGGCCGATTTGTTCTAAAAGTTTTTTGATTTGAAGTTCTTTTTTCATGATTTCTCCTTTTGTGCATAAAAACAACACGTATATTAAAGCTCATACGTGTTTAAACCTGTCATTAAGTTGTTATTATTTACTTAAGCATTTCTTACCATTGTTCTAAGCTGGGCATGATTGTCTTTTATGCCTTGAAAAGTAATAGTGTTTAATAGATTTCTGTTTTCAAGCAAGCATCTTTTGACATCTTTTGAATCCCAGGCTTTTATGTTGAAATTGTTAAAAAGAACAGGCGATTTCTGGTTAGAAAATCCTGAATTGTAGTTTGTGTTTTCTCCGGGGCTGAGAATGCGTTCTCCTCCTTTAAGTAAAGCGAGTTGTTCTTCTGTTCCCGGGATTTGTGAATTTGCACCGCGAGGGACTATTCCTCCGGAATGGAATTTGTAGCCGAAAAAGCTTCCTATACCTTTGATAATTCCTGAAGCAGCACCGATAAACCCACCCTTTTGGGAACCAGCATTAAGGGCTGCAGCCAGCTTTTGCATTTGTTTTACACCGAGAAGCTGTTGAAGCATTGCATTCATTGCTTCATCAATTAGAAAATCATAGAGCTTTTTTGACATATTTCTCATATTTCCGTCAAAATTGTCGTATTCTTTTAAAATATCTTTCAAACCATCTCCGACAATGCTTCCAAGCTCTTGTCCCCGTTCTTGCCATACCTGTTCATCAGCTTGTTTGGCTCTTTCTTCATAAAGTGTATTCAGGTCAGCAAAAGCAATACTTTGATCTTGTTTGGAAAGCTTTGCTTTGTTGCTTTGTATTTTTTTGTATTCTTTGAGATACCAGTTGTCTATTTCTAGCCGGCTTTGATATGCATTTCTGTAATGTTCAACATCGGCAGAAAGATTTTCTTCATTCTGCTGCATTTCTTTTAGTAAAATTGCATATGGGGTTTCTTTTTTTACATTTTGTGTGTAATTTTTGTTCAAATCAATAAGAGCATCAAAAAAATCTTGAAATGCAGATTTTATTTTAGGGATATTGTTGTATAAATTTTGCAGCTCATCTATGGTCTTTGAATTTGAAAGACCAACTGTTCTATTATTCATAAATACTCCTTAATATCGTTGGTTAATAATTTTTCCATTTTTGTCATATTCTTTATTACCAACCCAATGTGTATCTAAAGTACCATCAGGAAAAAAGATATACGAATTATCTTTTTGCGGCGATATGACAACTCTAATTAATTTCCCGTTTAAATTATACTTTGCGCCTTTATATGGATAGCTTGCGTTGCTTATCTTTTCTATATGTTCAAGTTCTCCATTGAATTTATAGTAATATCCATAATTAAGGTTTTGTTTGTATACTATACAATAACCATCATTAAACAATTGAATAAACCTGTCAGCAACTTCATCAACATCGTTTTCTATAAGCATCTTGTTGATATCGTAGTTTGGATCAGTTTTGTTCTTTTTGATAATTTTTGCCGGCAATGAATATTCAATACCATCAAACGCTTCTGTCCTAGCCTGTTCAACAGTGTATGCAATACCTCCTTTCAGAGTCACTGCATTTGTTGACAAGACGGAAAAACAAAGAATAAATAAACAAATCAGAAATTTCATAGAACAATTATACCATGTAATAGGTTATCTTATTCTTTGAGCAACATAGCTTAGGGCTTTTATTGCATCACGTCCGACAAGAGGTTCCGGTGTTTCAATTTTTTTATTTGCTTCTACATGCATTTCTGTATATGTACAAAAACAGGCATAGAACATTTTGGGTGTTGCTTCCCAAAAATCTTGGTCACTCCAATTGAGTATAGTTTTTGCGCAAACATAGTTTTTTACCCAATCATATTCTATTTTTCCTGAGATTTCGTCAGTATTTTTTTTTTAGAATTTTCAAATAACTTTGACTCTTTTAAAATTTGCGGCGGCAGTAACGGAATTATAAATGCTGATATTACTGCTTCTTTTATTTCTTGCCATAATCCCGGATAATTTCGTAAATTTTCTTCAAACTTCAAAATATCTTTTGGTTTATGATGTTTTTGCATTGCACACGTTACAATAACAAGTGCATCTTTTATCATAATTTCTTTATTAGACATAAACAAATCATAAAAGTCATATGCACTTTTTTGTGTTTTATTTTCAAGTATTGCATATGCAGCATGATTATATTCAAATTTATAATCTTTGCCGTCAATAGTTGCTATTTGAGGTGAGTTAAAAATATCTTTTAACATAGTTATCGTTTCTCCTTTTTATTAAATAAATCTGTAACCGTAATTTGTCTCATAAAAATTGAGCGCATATCTTGTTTCATCCATTGTGTCATCGTTTTCTTTCAGAGGCATGTCGGAATCTGACGACAAAAAATTTTCATCATCATTTTCTTGCGGATAGCGGTACAATCCAAATTCTCTTATTGTATTTTTACACCGGTCTTTGTTTATTATGAGTCTGTCATAATTTATAATTGAACGAACGATAGCAATACTGTCAATGACTTTGGGCTTTTTTTCATGCACAATAATTCCTCCCAGAGCCTGCCTCAATTTGTGATTTTGTTCCGGTCTGGCATTGTCGCAGTTTATGAAACGGAAGTATCGTTTGTATTCTTCCTGTTTGTCCAAAATCCATTTGATTACACTATCTTCAGAAATTTTTGAGCCGTAAAGTTCATCTATTTTGTAATATTTGCCTTTTGCTGTTACACCATAAAGTCCGCACGAAAGAGGATGTATCCATCCCCAGTCAAGACCGAGAAAATACTCAATAAATTCATTATTTTGGATTTTTTCTAATATTTTTTTGTGAGTGCAAGTATGTTTTTCAATTGAAAAAGTGTCATAAACAAGCCCGTGTGCAACAACCCATAGACCTTTTATTTTTCTTGCTTCAAAAACACCGCTGTATAACTTTTTTTGATTTTCGATAAAAGATTTTGAAAGGTTTGCATTGTCTTCCATCGTAAAATGCCAGTAATCAAAAATACTCCGTATATTTTGATTATTTTCAAGGTATGGTTTAATTCTTTCTCTATACAACCAGTGGTTCGAACTCTCAGGATTGCTGTCCGCAATTGCTCTGGCATTTTCCGGTGTTAATCGTGACAGAGCCATATTGTAGAAACAATAGTGGTGTTTTGGCAGCTCGTTAGCATACCAAAAATCCCAGGTTGCACCCTGAATATTAGAATCGCTGTCGGATTTTCCTCCTCCGACAACAAGACAGTTGTATAGTTTACCCCACAGATTGATATCAAGTTCACCGCTTGCCGAGTTAAATTTCACTTTTGCTCCATGGTAGTTTTTTAAATAGGGTAAAAGTTCCACAAGCACATTATTTCTTACGGTATTCTTTGAATATCCAGAAAAAACTTTCAGGTATTCATTTCCCACAAAGTTAAAAATCTGCGGTATTTTGTAGATGATAGAGAGAGTTTTTGCTGATCTGACCGCACCGTCACAGAGTGTGAAAAATTTCATATCTTCCGGCTTTTTGCTTAAAAACAGTCTGTGCTTTTTGCTGTATTTTGATTTAGTCCAATCAATCGGCATTTTCCAGTCCCTCACTCATTTCTTTAAGACTTTTCAAGTATTCTTCCTGTGTACAAATATCATTTTGCTGCTGGTTTTTGTTTGAAGAAGATGAAAGTGATTGTTTTTCTTCATCTGTACATATTAGTTTGTACAAAGCTGCATTCAATGTTGCATTTGTGCTGTCAAACCATTTGAGACGCAGTTCTCTTTTGAATTTTGCTCTGTTGATGGTTATTAAATCTTTAATATTAGTGGATTTATCAAGCTCATAGTCATAAAATTCTGCAGGTGAGATTTCTAAAAAAGCAAATATCTCGTCCAAAAACGTTATATCGTTTTTTTTGATTACTTCAATACAATCATTTTCCAGTTTTTTGTATTTTGTTTTTGTGATTTTCTTTTTTTGCATATTATTAATTATCTCGATCTGTAATAACTTCTTACTTTTGTTCCGTCAGAACGTGTATAAGCAGAAACGTGAACCATCCCACCTTTTTCAACAGCTCTTTGTGCCTGTTTTCTTGTTGGGACTCCTATGGTTTGTTTCTGATAAATAATTGCTTCTTTATTTTTTTCACGCTCTTGAGTGGTCATTTCTTCAATGTCTTCCGTAGTGAAAATCTGGTTGTTTTTTGATTTTTTATTTTGATAACCCGAAAGATCTGCATTTTCATCGAATTCAACTTTTCCTTCAATGATGTTCCGAATTTTTTGTTTTCGGGCTTCCTGCGGTGCTTTGAGTTCTTCCAGCGTAACGTGTTTTGCTTCACGTTGTGCAACTTTTTCAGGTACTTCAGCTAATCTTTGAGTGTATTTTGCGATTTTTTCATCTCTGAAACGCTGTAATTTTTCTTTAAGAGATAGGGGGTCTGTGTATTCAACAATACCTTGTAATACTTTATTAATAGACTCTTTATTTTCATATCCTTTATCAGCTAAATACCATATTAAGTTATTACCGGGTAAAAAATCATTATATGGTTCATCATTATTTTCGTACTGGTTAAGTATAATATTTTTGTTTTTTTCGAGTTGTTCGTAAACTGTATCTAATAGATTTTCAGGTGAAGAACTCTGTGCAATATCTCTTCCTGCCTGATTATTTTTCAGATCCATTCTTCTGTCCTGCGGTTCGTTTCCCGGAGAATATTCTGTAGATTTTTTCTGTGTTTTTCTTACTGTTCCGAGTTGTATTAACTCATTCGCATCACCAAAAACTTTCGCCATTGCTCTGCCATATTTTTGTGTAAAAGCGGCACTGGTGTATGTGTGTCTGAAAGCTCCCCATTTTTCAACCAGATTTTTATCTTTCCATTTTGAATTGAAAGAGCTTAAAGAAAGAGTTTCCGGTAAATTTTCTTTTTTCTTAAAATATTCCCACGCTTCATACATATAGTAATCTTTTGCTTCGAGCGGATTTATTGGGTTATTTTTTTTATTTTGCATTTTTTATCCTTTCTTGGGGTTACATTTTGAATAAAAATTTAAAAAATTAAGTAAACGGAAAATATAATAATTATTTATTTTGAAATACGGTTAATAATAGCTATATGAAACTGATGATAAAATTTTTAAAAATAATATTACTTATAGTTATAGCCGCACTTTTTCCGGTATATATTTACAATTCCAGCGTCAAATATGAAGAACCGGCTTATTTATTATTCTATTTTTTATTTTATTTATTCTTTTTATTTGGCCCTTTTTTATCAGTTGCTTATTTTATTCCGGAAAACAGATTTCTAAATTCACGTGAGGCAATATTTACAATAGTTGCATCACTTGTTATCCAGATAATTTTATTAAGATGTTTTTAACCGGCAAACAAAAGGGAATAAAAATGTTGTTTTTTGACAGATTAAAAAAATTAAATAATCCAAAATTAAAAAAAATATTGCTTGCGATATCTATTGCTGCATTTTTGCCTGTTTTGGGCGGATTATATATTCTGTTTTCAAAAGGTTCTTCCTTTAGTCAGATAGTTGTTTATTTCACAGGGTGTTTTATAGACTGCATTTTGCTTCCGTCAATTCTTGTGATATTTTTATTAATTCCCAAAAAATATTTTCCGGTAAAAGATTTTGCAATAGGTGTAATAGCGTTATCTTTTTTCTTCTGGGCAATATATATGATTTTGTCTTTTTATATTCCGTATTATTTTTACGAACAGGCAATGCAGCTAAAGTAAACAGGAATTATACTTGCTGCAATACCTTTAGATACAATCGTCTTTCGTATAATTCTGTTTAGTCTTTTTTCTTCATCTTGTTTTTAAATATTACATTTACTGTTTTGCAATTTAATTTGTTAAGCCACCACTCCTTTCCTATTTTCTTTAAGAGTAACCCTGTGTCCGAAAGGCAACAAATGTGCCGTTTCGGACTATATCGGGTGCTGTATTATGCAGAAGTTTCTGTTGTTGCACTGAGTTCTTTTGCTTTCGCATGAATTTCAATGTCAATCAGTTTTGTTTGTTTATTTCCTTCTTCACCAAATTCGTGTTCAGTATAAACACCTTTTCCGTCGAAAGTGAGAGTAGCAAAATCATCCTGAACACCGTTCAAAGGAATAGCGGTAGCTTTTGCTTTGTAAATACAAAAATGTACATCGCCCCCGTCATTGCTGGTATCAAGAATTTGTGCTTTTAGCTGGAAGTAATTTGGCAAATGTCCGCCTCCGAAGCTGAATGTACCCACTTCGGTATCGTCGGTACCTGATTTCGTAAAACTTCCGCCCGTCAATTGAGCCAACACTTCCAGACTGAGTTTTGCATATTCGATATTGAATGATACTGATTTAATTTTGTTTGAAATTTCTAAAACTTTTTCATCACCTGTCAAAGACTTTTCTTCAATTTCATATGTCAAAGAGATTTGTCTTACACCGGGTAAATCAATGCCGCTGCCGCAAGTGAATTTGTCTTCGGAATCTTCTGTAACCGGAAACAGTTTTGCATCATCGACACCAAAAAGTTTTGTGACTGTGGTTAGTGCCATATTTTCTCCTATCTGTTGTATGTGATTAAAATATTTAGAATGTAGTTATGACGCTTTGAAGCATCAAGTCCCTGGTAATACGGGCCTTTTACAAGCTTTGTATGCATTGTCTTTCCATTTATGGCGACAGACTTTTGAAAATTATCTTCCGGAATAAGTTTGTCATACAGTATGAAGGCCGTGTCTCTGGCAAGTTTTAAGTCGCTGAATTTTATTGAAATATTAATACCCGAGCGCATTGCCAGATCACAGGGTGTATTGTCATACAGCTGTAAAAGAACAGTATCAGAGCCTTTAGAAGAATCATAGTCATATTTTATGCATTCTTCTTGAGCAATATTGTTTTGAACAATAAAATTTTTAATATCGTCTAAAATCATTTTTCTCTAAACTTTCTTGTTTATCCAAAGTTGACTTCATTGATAACAAACAAGGAACTGTCGATGGGGTAATACGGATTTACGTTTAATACCTTATATGCCTTGTTTTTTAGCTCAATTATGTCACCTGTTTTTACTGTTGATTCTGTATATAATCTTCCTGCGGAAGATAGTTCTTCTCCGGTTGGAGAAGTGGTAATAGAATGTTTCATTTCAATTTTGCAATCTATTTCATCGAGAGCAATTATATTTGGTCTTCCGTCTTTGTCAGTACCGTTGACTGTTTTTAAGACTGCTGTGTCTTTCAGCAAATTTGTATAATATCCCATAAGTATTCTCCTGTGTTTTTATGAAGGGGTATTGTACCCTTTTTTTATCCATTTTTTTATTAAATATAGTGCAGTTGAAGATATAAGCTGCTTTGATTCTTCGCTGAAAGACGATGTTCCGTAAGAAACTGAACCGGCACCGAGACTAATTGATGTAATGTTGTCCTGTTGATTTTTGTAATGAACATTTTGAGATTTGTTTATCAAACAAATAGCTTCTTCACAGACAGCATCTTTTATGTCTTGAGGCATATCAAAATTTCTCGGAAAAGCCATAGGTTGATTTTCTTCTAAAGGACTGCCTATAAAATCAAAAGAATTTATTTTTTTGCTGGCAGTAATAAGCAGTTTTTCCTGATTTTTTTCATCAAGATTCAGCCATTCCTCAGAATCATATCTTTCATCAAAGTAGTTTTGGGCATCTTCCAGCGTAATAAAGGAGTTTTTGTATAATTCAATAGCCATCTTGTCTCCTTAAGAAACAGACGGAGGCAAAACCTCCGCCTGAGTAAGTGTTGTACTAAATAGTTATTTTTTTTATTATGCTGCTGCAGGTGTAAGAACAGCAAACGGATAACGGTTGGTGCTGCCTTTTCTGCTTACAGGGTTTGCAATCTGAATACCTAGTCTCATAACACAGCGCAAAGCGAGCATATCTTGCTGTGCGAGGTTATATGCAATAGTACCGTCAGTATTTTGGATAATTGCCTGATCAAGAACTTTGTAAGTTATATCCTGACGTATTGAATAAACAGCTTTTGTAAAATCACCTGCAACCAATAAAGCTTTTGTGCTGTCAAAAATACCTGTTTCATCGTATTTCATAGGTCTTCCAACAAGACTTACAGGCATTTCTGAGGTTAATCCGGGAGTGTAGAGAAGCTGATTGTTTTTGTCTCTGAGGTTTCTGAATTTTGCTTCAAGTTTGCTGTCAGCATAAAAACCGGTAACTTTATATCCGCAATCTTCAACTTTAGACATAACACCGCCTTCTCCGATTATATCGCCTGCTATGTCTTCATTTGTACCCAATTCCACTTTGTTGTTTTTAGAAATTGCTGTAGTAACAATTGCATCAGGGTATGAAGCCGGTTTGTTCACCCCAAAGAAAATAGCTTCATCAATTGCAACACCAAATGCTTCAACAATTTGAGGCTGAATTTCTGACCACATGCTGTATTGTGAATCTTCAAATACAGCTTCCGGAATAGGAACAATTACGGCGATTTCTTCTGCAGTAAGAGTCAATTTATCCCATTCTGCGTTTGTTGTCTTTTTCATATCTGTGTCACCGTTTAAGAAATATGCAGTCGGCAAAGTTGAGGCAATCGGAAGAGTTTTTTGTTTTGCACTCATATTTGGAAGCTGCTTGAATAGAGATAATGCAGCTGAAGCCTGAGGAACATTTTTGATAATTTCAGTAGATGTTTCAACAGGAATAAGAGCTTCTGCATTTGTACGTGAAATAATTTTTGCATCTAATGTCATGTTTTGTCCTTTCAATTAAACTGAGTAATCTTTATCTGCCTGCAGCCGCACGAATGAATGCATCCATTCGCTGTGCAGGGGTTAAGTTTTTTGTACCGGAAGTCTTGAAGGTGCTTCCGATACTTTCCGGAGGATTTTTGAAAAGAAATTGGTTTGCATCTTTGTAATTTTTAATAAATTCATCAATATCTTCGCAATCTAAGGGGATATCTTTTGAGACAAGATCGCTTTTGATGCAGCCGGCTTTGTCAAGCGCTCTCATTATTTTAAGATTTCTGTTTGATTCTTTGAGCATATCCAGTTCTTTTTGAACTTCTGCTGCTTTTTTCATGACTTCAAGCTTTTGTGCTGCTTCGGTTTTTGATGCTATACGGTATCTTGCCGATTCTTTTCTTAATTTTTCAATTTCTTTTCTCAAATACCCTGATGAAGAACCTCGAAGCAGGTTGTCCATCTTTTGAGCAGGAGTGAGTTGTTCCGGATTTTGTGTTACCTGCTGCTTTTCGTTTTCATCAATACCTGTTTGATCGGACTGAACAATTTCAGAAGAATTTTGCTCAGCCGGAATAATGTCCTGTGTGCCTGACATAGGAACTCCTTTCTGTTTTTGCGGCTGCACAAAGCCCTGTTCAAAGGACTGCAGCCTGATGGTTGTAATAATGTTAGTTAGAAAAAATGATTGGTTTGTTAAATATTTTAGTTTTCAGTATACAAATTTTTTCTCTTATCAAAAGAAAAATACTTTATGTTGTTGTCATCTGCAGAATGTACTTTTATTTTATGATATTGCGTGGATTTTTCCTCAAGAATATACAACGGCGATGCTGCATCAAAATATATGTAATCTGAAATTTTTTTGTATTTCGAAGGATTTTTTTCATCGTATTTTAGAATATATAATAAACAATCTCCCATCCCTGAAAGAGCGGATGAATAATGAGTACCGAGAATTTCTCTTTTGCCGTCGCCGTCAAGGTCATAGAAGAATGCAGCACTGTCCTGCTGATAAATATTGTGTAAAGCAGCAGTTTTTGGGGTCAGCCTTGTTTGATACATAAGCCAGTTCCAGAAAAGAATGGATGCTTCATCAGAATTTTTTGCCTTTGTTATGCAAAAAGATTGAATTTCATCATCCTGCCTTTTGAAATCAAAGCCCGATGTAGTGCAAGCAGCGGATAAGAATATTATCAGGGCTGTATTCAGAATTAAGTTTAATTTTTTCTTTGTCATCGTCGGGGAAAGTGTGGATATAATACATTCTCAAAGCTTCAGCCCTGCTTTTTACAATATTTCTTTTCTGGTTTGAGCGGAACATAAGCTTTTCTTTAGTTTCCTGATCTTTGTCATAGAGGGCATTCAGCAGTTTTATTTCACAATTTTTGTATAAATTCCAGTATTTCTGGTCATCATAAAAATTTGTTTTTGCATCGCCGCTAAGCTTTTTGTATAAAAGCGAATAATATTTGTCAACCTCGTTGTTCCAGGCTTTTGTTGCAATATAAGTGCATCTTGTCCATTCTTCCATGGTTGAGGCTTTTTGTTTGCATTCGCTTTCCTGCCTGTCAATCGGATGGATGTAGACTTCTTCTGCCTGAACAAAACAGATTGAAATAAAGTAAACAGATACTGCCAAAATTGTGAACAAAAACTTCTTCATACATAAATGATACAGTATTAAAAAACATCGGGCAAGTCACCGGAAAGCTAATTTTTGTTATGCCGGTCTTGCTCTATAGTAGCTTTTAACTTTTGTTCCGTCAGATCTTGTATAACCCGAAACGTATACCAGTCCGGATTCTTTTGCTTGTTTCTTTGTTGGAATGCCAATTTTTTCTTTTTGGTATTCAATAGTTTTTTGATTTTTTTTATAATCTTCTTTGCTCATATTATCTATATCTTCTTGGGTATAGATAATATTCGTTTTTGTAACTTCATTGATATAGTTACTGTAATCTTTGTTTTCATCAAAATCTTTTTTATCAGTAGAATGTTCTTTTCCGAAAAGATTTTGTATTGCTTGTTTAACTTTGTTTTCCTGAGGCTTTTTTAGTTCTGCAAGAATTTGGCTTTTTATAGTATAAGAGTCTGTATCATTTTCATTAAATAATAATTCCGCCAATTCATCTTCTGAAATATCGTCAAAATCATCATATGATACAGAACCTTTGAGTAATGTGTCAGAATATTTATAAGAATTGTTCTGATTTGTTAGTTTAACTGCCTTTTCAAGTTCATTCATATTTTCAAGTTTGTGATTGTTTGCTTTAAACATTTGAATATGAGGCATGTATTTTGCAGCAGCTTCGGTATCCGGGTTGAGGTTTGTATTTGTCAGGTAAGTAGTTCCGGGTTGATGATTTATTTTGGAAGTAAAAACATAATCATTTTCATTTCCATAATTTGTTATATCAAGCAGATTTTGGTTTTTATATCCCATTCTGTTTAAAATTTCACCTGTGCCGAATGCATTGAATGTAACAGCTTTTCTTCCTGTGTCAGCAGAAACAATTTGAGCAAGGCTTCCGCCGAGAGAATGTCCGGTGAGTATAATTCTTTTTGAACCATATTTTTTGTTTATTGTATCAAACATTTTTTTTGCATCATCGTATTGACCTGAGTTAAGCCCAAACCACATTGGTAAATCACCTATTATAAAATCTTGTTTATCAGGCAATGAAATTTTATTTGTATCAGTTCCTCTGTAAACAATAACAATTTCATTGTTTTTTTTGTAAGCTTCACCATAGAAACCATTTTGGGTATTTTTTTGAGTATATATTTTTTCCCATCCTGATGGGAGCGAATTTTTTTTGTTATCATAGACATATATTGATAGTTTTTTCAAGTCGTCATTCAAATTTTGAGTCATAGTTTTATCCTTTTTGGTTAAATGTGTTATATTGTTTTTTATGAAAATTGATTTTTATGCACCGAAAAAATATTATGGAACGCATGCGTTAGGTATATGTGGATGGATTATTCTATTTTTGTATGAAATATTTTCTCCTATAGGCAAAACTCAATGTTTAGAAGGATATTTTGTTTTTATCCTTTTTTTATATAATGCTGTTTTCGTGGGTTTAGGTTGTGTTGTTGTTATTTATGTGATGGATTTAATTTTTAAATTCAAATTGAAAAATTATTTTATGCTGAAAAATATTTTTTACGATATATTCTTAGACATTGGTTTTGTTTTGAATTTTATTCCTTTATTTTGGTGGTGTGATACGGAAATTAAAGATTTGTTGCCTTTATTAATTCTTTTCATCTTCATAAGACTGCTGAAATATGTGCAAAGAAAAATGGAGAAGAGGTGTAAAAATGAAAATTGATTTTTATGCACCGAAAAAATATTATTTTACCCATATCCTTGTATTAAGTGGTTGGGTTAATCTATTTGTATATAATATTTTTCTTCCGCTAGGAAAAGATAACTGCAGCCAGGGTATGGCCATATGGTATTTTTTAATTACATTAATTCCTATAGATTTTTTATTATTAGCTGTTTTGATTTTAGTGTTCCAAATTATCTTTAAATCAAAAATCAGAAATAAATTTATTGTTAAAAATTGTTTGTATGATTTTATTTATGATATGGGAATTGTGTTTGTTTTTATTCCTATTGTCTGGTATTATGAAGTATGCAAATTTAAACTTGTACCCGTTTTATGTTTAGTGTTTCTTTTCATTTTTATAAGACTGCTGAAATATGTGCAAAGAAAAATGGATAAGAGGTGTAAAAATGAAAATTGATTTTTATGCACCAAAAAAATATTATGGAACGCATGCATTGTCATATACAGGTTGGATTTTGTTTGTGATTTTTTTATTTATCGTGTTACCAAAAACTAGTACACTGGGTACTACTCTCGAATTGTATTTGATGCTGATAGTCATTCCGTTATTTTTGTGGCTGCTGTTATTTTCAATAATGCTGTATATATATGGATGGGTGTTTAATAAAAAAATAAAAAATGAAATTTTATTAAAAAATAATTTGTATGATTATTTCTTTGATATTGGCATATCATTTTTGCCGTTAACTCTTATTGTATGTATAACGATATATTTCGATAAATATTTATTATTTTTAATAATTCCATTTCTTTTCATCTTCATAAGACTGCTGAAATATGTGCAAAGAAAAATGGAGAAACGCTTGTAGATTTTTTGTTTTTAGTTTTGTTTAATTTTGCCGGAGAGAAATAATACTCTCCTGCAAAAGTGATAAAACCTATTCTTCAAGCATTTCTGACCATGGTTCTTAGCTGAGAGTGGTTGTCTTTAATTCCCTGAAAAGTAATTGTGTTCAAAAGATTTCTGTTTTCAAGGAGATATTTTTTAACATCTTTGGAATCCCAGGCTTTGATATTGAAATTGTTGAAAACAACAGGAGAAGCGGAATTGTAGCCTGCAGAAGAATTGTAACCGGCATTTTCACCGGGACTGAGAATTCTTTCACCGCCTTTCAAAAGCGCAAGCTGTTCATCAGTGCCCGGGATTTCATAATTGGCGCCGTTAGGGATAATACCGCCCGAATGCCTGGTGAAAACACGACTCAAAGCTCCGCCAATAGAACTAAAAACTCCTTTGCCGGAGCCAATAAGAGACTTGAACCCTTTTGCTGCAAGTTGAGCAGTTTGAGCACTAAAAAGCATTTGAGTGAGAGTCTGTGTCAACTGTTGAAGCATAAACTCGCTCAATTCAACACCGACACTTTTCATCCCTTCAGAGAAACTTTGATAGCCTAAAAGAACATTTTTGAGACTTTCAGCAGCTTCATCACCGGCGGTTTTAAAAGTTTTGTCAATGAAACCATCAGCATAATTTTTTTGATCCTGAACTTCTTTGTCATTGTATGCCATGCGGTAAGCTGCTTTTTTTTCGGGTTCAGAAAGAGAAGATGAGCTGATTTTTTCAGTAGTTTCATTGAATTCGATTTCGGAATTGGCGATTTGTTCGTCAGAAGCCCCGAAGAGAAAATTACGAAGAGCAAAGATTTTTGAATGGTATTGTTTTGCATTTTTGATGAGAGCGACATAGTCTTTGTTTTGTTTGTAAAGAGAATCTGTGATATTTTTAATGCTGTCAAAAAAATCTTTGTTCCTCTCGTAGTATTTTTTGAGCTCTTTGTCAAATTCTTTTTCTTTGTCTTGTGAATTTTCTATGTATGTGTTCATATTTCTCATATTAATGTACCCCTTTCTTTGTTATAATGTAAGTATGAAAAAATATTTAGTAATTTTATTTATATTTGTATTTTTTATGTCAACAGCTGAAGCACGTACGATAAAGGCTGGTGTAACGTATACTTTTGCAGATGCAAAAAGAGATGCCTTTAAAGGTGTATCAAAAAAAATAAATATAAATAAATATGGAAAAGTCTTAAAAGATCCATTTTATGAAGAAAATAAAATGTTGCTGAAACTTGGAAAAAATGAAGCAGATAATAGATATATAATTGGATTTTCAATCGGAGGATATGCATATGCATATAAAAAAGCAAAGACAGTAGCCTATTATTACACTGATGAAGGAGATTTGGAACATATAGGAATAAGCAGCTCGCCTGATTATCCCAAAAGAACAATAAAATATGATACAAAAGGAATATTATCAAATGTGATTATAGAGCTATCTGATAAAGAACAATTTGTTTTTGATGCAGACAAAAAACTGATAGGTTACTGGATAAAAAATAATTGTTATGATGAAAAAGGTGAGTTAATTTATACACGGAAGTAACCGTATTCATTTCCTCTCGTAGTATTTTTTGAGCTCTTTGTCAAATTCTTTTTCTTTGTCTTGAGAATTTTTGTTAATTTGTTTTAAAGATTCTATATTTTATTATTCCTTTCTAATGTTAAAATACAAAAATGAAAAACTTATTTATATATGTATTGATTATTGTTTATACAATGATTTTTCAAAATGCTTTAGCATACACAATTAAAGGGAAAGTGGAATATACTGTAGAAAATGCAAGACATGATGCATTTTTAAATGTTCCTTATAAGATTGATGTAAGTCAATATGAATTGTATTTTAAAGATCCAAATATAAAGAGAAATTGTAATTTTGATAAAAATAAAAAAAATAAATATAAAGATTATTATATAACTTATTTTGATGGTAGAGAATATGCTGTATGCTATAAAAATATGCCGATGATAAGTTTCTATTATGATAATGGAAATCTTGTTTATATAGAAAAATATGATAGGATCAGATATCCTCAAAAGGCTTTTAAATATGACATGTCGGGGAATTTAGTGTCTGTGTGTTTATATATTTCTGGAGCTGAGCAATATGTATTTCGTACAAATGGGGAATTTGTAGGACATTGGAAGGATGATAATTATTATAATGAAAAAGGTGAGTTAATTTATACACGGAAGTAACCGTATTCATTTCCTTTCGTAGTATTTTTTGAGCTCTTTGTCAAATTCTTTTTCTTTGTCTTGTGAATGATTTATGAATGTTTCTGAACTTACCATATAATACACCCCTTTCTTTGTTATAATGTAAGTATGAAAAAATATTTAGTAATTTTATTTATATTTTTATTTTTTATGTCAACAGCTGACGCACGTACGATAAAGGCTGGTGTAACGTATACTTTTGCAGATGCAAAAAGAGATGCCTTTAAAGGTGTATCAAAAAAAATAAATATAAATAAATATGGAAAAGTCTTAAAAGATCCATTTTATAAAGAAAATAAAATGTTGTTGAAACTTGGAAAAAATGAAGCAGATAATAGATATATAATTGGATTTTCAAGAGGCAGCTATGCATATGCATATAAAAAAGCAATGACAGTAGCCTATTATTACACAGATGAAGGAGATTTGGAAGATATAGGAATAAGCAACTCGCCTGATTATCCAAGAAGAACAATAAAATATGATACAAAAGGAATATTATCAAATGTGATTATAGAGCCATCTGATAAAGAACAATTTGTTTTTGATGCAGACAAAAAACTGATAGGCCACTGGATAAAAAATAATTGTTATGATGAAAATGGTAAGTTAATAAATACCAGAAAATAATTTTTTAATAGAAATGAAAAAGTATGTAAAGATAGTATCGATAATAATAGCAGCAGTGATGATGACCTCCTTTACATTGAGAGGAAGTGTATCATACACAGTAGCAGATGCAAAAAGAGATGCCTTTAAAGGTGTATCAAAAAAAATAAATATAAATAAATATGGAAAAGTCTTAAAAGATCCATTTTATAAAGAAAATAAAATGTTGTTGAAACTTGGGAAAAATGAAGCAGATAATAGAAATATAATTGGGTTTTCGAGCCGCAAATATGCATATGCATATAAAAAAGCAATGACAGTAGCCTATTATTACACTGATGAAGGTGATTTGGAAAATATAGGAATAAGCAGCTCACCTGATTATCCAAGAAGAACAATAAAATATGATTCATCAGGAGTATGGCAGAGCGTAATACTGGAATTATCAATAAAAGAACAATTTGTTTTTGACACAGATAAAAAATTAATTGGTCACTGGATAAAAAATAATTGCTATAATGAAAAAGGTGAGTTAATTATGACACGAGAGTAACAATATTTTGTTCCTCTCGTAGTATTTTTTGAGCTCTTTGTCAAATTCTTTTTCTTTGTCTTGTGAATTTTCAAAATTATTTTGCATTTTTCCTCCTTTTTAATATGTTATTATTGAATTATGTATAAATTTTTAATTTTAATTTGTATAATATGTTGTTTTAAGTTAACAGTCCAAGCTGATACATTAATTGGCGGTATTGTATATAATGTCGAAAATGCGAGAAAACTTTCATTTGAAAATACTCGTATGTCTATTAATATGGACGAATATTCAAAATATATGAAAGATAAAAACTACTGCAAGAATAAAAAATTATTGTTAAAAGAAAAGTTTAATGTTTGGAATAGGTATTTAACAAAATTTTCAGATGGAGGTTATTCCATTAGATATAAAAAGCTGGTTAACCCTTGTTTTTACTATGATAAAAATGGAAAACTTGTGTCAATGGGTTTCATGTATGGAGATGTATATCCTAAAAAATATATTATGTATGATGCTAAAGGACATTTGGATTCGGTTAGTTTAGTAATTTCAGCAAATGAACAATATATGTTTGATAAAAATAAAGAAATGCAGTTCCACTGGATAAAAGAAAATTGTTATAATAAAAAAGGTGAGTTAGTTAAAATGCGGAAGTAACCGTATTCATTTCCTCTCGTAGTATTTTTTGAGCTCTTTGTCAAATTCTTTTTCTTTGTCTTGAGTTTTTTTATTAAATAATGTATCCATAGGTAATTCTCCTTTCATGCTAAAATAAAGACAAATGAAAATAAGATTATATATTTTAATATTAATATTTTTGTTAGTTACTCCGGTAAATGCTGAAACAATAAAAGGTGGTATTTCATATAGTATTGATATTGCAAAAGAGCTTGCGTTTAAAAATCTAAATAATAATTTAGATATGTATTTGTATAAAAAAAATTTAAATGATCCTTATTATATCTCTAATAAAAGATTAATGGAGAAAGGAAGGTACAAATATAGAAATCGTTACTTAACAAAATTTTCAAATGGTTGTTATTCTGTTTTCTATAAAGAAAATCCAAATGAGAATTTTTATTATGATAAAAATGGACATTTAATATATATAACAATTGACGAAAGAAAACATAATGAATATCCATTCAGAACTATCAAATATAAAAATAACGGCACACTTGAAGGAGTAGGCCTGTATACAGAATACAATAAAGTATATATGTTTGATAACAGGGGTTACTTTGCTGGGGTATGGATAGGTGAAAATTGCTATAATGAAAAAGGTGAGTTAATTATGACACGAGAGTAACAATATTTTGTTCCTCTCGTAGTATTTTTTGAGCTCTTTGTCAAATTCTTTTTCTTTGTCTTGTGAATTTTCAAAATTATTTTGCATTTTTCCTCCTTTTTAATATGTTATTATTGAATTATGTATAAATTTTTAATTTTAATTTGTATAATATGTTGTTTTAAGTTAACAGTCCAAGCTGATACATTAATTGGCGGTATTGTATATAATGTCGAAAATGCGAGAAAACTTTCATTTGAAAATACTCGTATGTCTATTAATATGGACGAATATTCAAAATATATGAAAGATAAAAACTACTGCAAGAATAAAAAATTATTGTTAAAAGAAAAGTTTAATGTTTGGAATAGGTATTTAACAAAATTTTCAGATGGAGGTTATTCCATTAGATATAAAAAGCTGGTTAACCCTTGTTTTTACTATGATAAAAATGGAAAACTTGTGTCAATGGGTTTCATGTATGGAGATGTATATCCTAAAAAATATATTATGTATGATGCTAAAGGACATTTGGATTCGGTTAGTTTAGTAATTTCAGCAAATGAACAATATATGTTTGATAAAAATAAAGAAATGCAGTTCCACTGGATAAAAGAAAATTGTTATAATAAAAAAGGTGAGTTAGTTAAAATGCGGAAGTAACCGTATTCATTTCCTCTCGTAGTATTTTTTGAGCTCTTTGTCAAATTCTTTTTCTTTGTCTTTGTCTTGTGAATGATTTATGAATGTTTCTGGGTTTACCATATAATACACCCCTTTCTTTGTTATAATGTAAGTATGAAAAAATATTTAGTAATTTTATTTATATTTTTATTTTTTATGTCAACAGCTGACGCACGTACGATAAAGGCTGGTGTAACGTATACTTTTGCAGATGCAAAAAGAGATGCCTTTAAAGGTGTATCAAAAAAAATAAATATAAATAAATATGGAAAAGTCTTAAAAGATCCATTTTATGAAGAAAATAAAATGTTGCTGAAACTTGGAAAAAATGAAGCAGATAATAGATATATAATTGGATTTTCAATCGGAGGATATGCATATGCATATAAAAAAGCAAAGACAGTAGCCTATTATTACACTGATGAAGGGGATTTGGAAAATATAGGAATAAGCAGCTCACCTGATTATCCCAAAAGAACAATAAAATATGATATAAAAGGAATATTATCAGATGTGGCTATAGAGCTATCTGATAAAGAACAATTTGTTTTTGATGCAGATAAAAAATTAATTGGTCACTGGATAAAAAATAATTGCTATAATGAAAAAGGTGAGTTAATTATGACACGAGAGTAACCGTGTTTTGTTCTATTATACATATCTTTTTTTCAATATAATAAAACAGCAGCGGTATTTAATATACCGCTGCCTGTAGTCTCTTCAGATAAATTTTGAACAAGACTTTCTTCGGCTTCATTATTAGTTATAAAAGAGGAGTTTTTTCTTCCTGTATTGGTTTTTGTTCTTGATTTATTCTGTCCAGTTCTTTTTTTGCATCTTCTTCTGATACATTATCAAGAGTCATAATAGTTGTTAGTTTGCTTTGGGTTCCGGCTGAGACTCTGCTGTTTTCAGTTGTGACCATTTCCGAATAATCTGCAGGAATAGGCTCACCCCATGATACGTTTGCACTTTTTATCGGAGTGAAATTCAATGCCATTGCGCATTGCGCTACTTTTTGGATAGAAGAATTGAAAGAAACCTGTTTTATATCATCAACTTTGGCAAGTGCTGCTAAGAAAATTTTTCTCAGGCTTTCTCCTGACATATTTCCTGCAATATTTAATCCGTATGCTTGAGGAGGAGTTTTGGTCAGAATATAGAAAAAGTTTAATAGTGTATCGATATGTCTCTGGATAGCATCAGCCTGCAGATCTGCAGTGAGATATTCAGGTTTTATGCCGTCAGTTCCTACTTTGATAAAATCTGTGTTAGGAAACATCCTGATATTTGTAACAGGATCAAGCTCCAGATTTTGTTCGCTTCCTGAAAGTTTGGGGTTTGCATGCCTGTTTATAATTTTTGAATTCTGGCTGATAGTTAGCATAATTTCTTCAACAATAGATTTGCATCTTTTATAATCACTTTCTCCAAAATAAGAATCACTTTCTGTTGTGTTTTTTACAGGAAAAACAAGAAAATCATTCCAATATGTCGAATAGTCTTCTACTGCTTCAATATTGAATTGTTCTAATTCTTCAGTATCAAGTTGTCTGCCGATTTCATTGTTTACACATGTCCATATCTCATTTTCGATGTAACCTCTGTGGTGCTTTTCTATTTTTTTGAACTGTTTTTTTACACCGTTTTCAATAATTTTCAGAGGATAAACAAGTATATGCCCTTCTATATCATTGAGGTTTCCGTTGTTGAAAACCGGTATCCAGCAGTCAGGAGAAATTGAGAAAATTTTTACTTCATTGTTTTCACGTGCAACTTTAAAAATTCCGTTTCCGAAACGTGAATTGTCAATATAGACTTCTTTCAAAACAGAAACAAAATTGTTCTTGGCTGATATTTCATCCCATATTTTTTGTTTGCTGTCATCAACATTAACCTGAATACCTTGATTTGTTATAAAACCCTTGAAAAAATCTGTCAAAGCCCAGAACAGATTTATGTTGATGAGTGATTGGGCTGTTGTATTGTCAAGCGGATAGCGCTTTCTGATTTTTAGGACAGTAGAATTAAAAGCTCTGTTAAAATCCCCGTCATAAAGATCCTTATATTGAGAGTATCTGGAAAATCTTTCTAGTGTATCAGAATCATTCTTTATGTTTTTTATATCAAAATTAGTTATCATAGTTACCTCATTTTCTGTGTTAAGCTGTATAAGATTTGACTGTTTACAGACCGCAATACTGAATAATTGCGACAATAATTTAAACTCAAAAATTAAACTCTGATTACGAGTTCGTTGTACATTTGCGGAAATCCCCTAAAATTTTGTTCGTTGCCAAGTTCTTTACATCTTGTGAGTGTTCTGTCACATGAAGTTTCTGTTCCTGTATAGCCGCAGCGGCAATCTTTGAAACGTCTAACCTGACATGTCGTCCGGTATTTCATAACAGGGGCCTGAATTTCATATCCACCGAGAGAAGTCTCAATATCCATTTCCGCTTCTTCATAATCCAGTTTCAAATTGTTGCATCGTCCGGCATAAAGTATTTGCGTATAATTTGAAAGAATTGAATTTGTGTTTATGTCCAAAAATACAAGAGTTAAAACAGCAGGTGCATTTGTGATAACATCCCCTCTGTTTCCGATAATGCCTGATATGGCAAGTGCGACATTGGAGAGTTTAATGTTGAGCTTAGATACACTTGAATTGTCATCTTTTTTTATTTCATCAATTGTTAAAGGTGCACCAATATAATTTTCCCCGTTGTACACAAGCGAAGAGAGTGTCTCGTTGTCGAGTATAAAAATAGAACCGCCTTCAATTTCAATTTTTAAAAGCTTTCTCGGGATTATTTCATCTTTTTCAACTTCACTCATAGGATTTGAATTTGGAAAAACTTCTCTAAGCTTTATCTCAAAACTTCCAAAACCATAAGCATCAATGTTTACATCAAGAATATCACTGTCAAAGCGTACTGTATATGTGTTGCCGTCACCGCCGAGTTCTTCTTTCCATGTCCATTCAAAAGAACGAAACATTCCTCTTTTGGCAATAAAAAAATCTTCGAGTTTTTTTCTGACTTTTGCAGACTTTTCAAATTTAAGAGTCCAGCTTTTTTGTGGTTTGTCCCAGTAAGCCTTTCTGTTATTTTGGGCGGTAAGTATTTTGTCGATAATAGTAGAAAAGTTTAGAGAAAAATCACATTCAGCATTGTGGTAAAAATCCAATTCGTTAACCTGTTCAACAGGAGAGTCGTCAATGCATTCCAACTCGAGTTCTGTTTCGCTAAAACCGAGCTCTTTGATAGTCTGCTGGAAACTGTCGGAATTAAAAGAACAAAGATATGTTTTACCATTGCCGCCTTTTTCTTTTTCCCAGACAAATTCAAATTTTCCGGATTTCCCCATAACAGATACAAAAAAGTTTTCGAGTCTTTTGCGGCCTTTAAAATTTTTGTCAAATCGCAGATGAAATGTTCTTTTCGGGTATGTCCAGACCGGATAACGCTGTTCAAGCCCTTTCATTTTTTCGTTAATTTGTGTTTTAAATTCAATAGAAGTTGTATAAGCTTCTTGATAAGGAATTTTAAAAACAGGATATTTCATAAGAATCCTTTCTGTAAGTAAATTGTTTATATAAAATTCAACCACCTATAACAATAATCAAATGTGGCACAATTTTTTGTCATCTTGTTTTTTGTGCAATATATGACAATGCTTTCAGGGCATTGCGTCCTACAAGTACCTCCTGTTTGTTTTCAGCTGGGAACAATGAGCTTTTTATTTCCCCGAGTTTGAATAAAACAGCAAAATATTTTTTGGGACAAGCCTTCCAGAATTCATCTTCGCTCCATCCTAATATATATCTTGCTGTTGTATACATTCCAAGCCAATCAAAATCTTTATTTTTATTATCTACTTTTTTTTTAAAGCTTTTTTCTCCTGATTTTGCTGAACCTGTTCAGGCGGTACCAACGGAGTAACAAAAGCAGATGATATATTTACCATGTTTTGGGTTATGAATGACGGATTTTTATCTATATATTTTTTTATTTCTTTGATTTGTTTTGAATCATTGTGTTTTTCTAATGCACAACAAACGATATCATTGTATTCTGAAAGCTTCAGCGTTCCTTTTAAAAGCCCTTCATAGATTTGAAAAACACCTTTGCCTGTCATCATTTCCAGCTGTGCATAAGCCTTGTTGTCATATTCTATTTTGTATGAATTGTTTTCAATCCGTATTTCTGCAGGTTTTGTTAAAATTTCTGTAATCATTAGTTGTCCTTTCTTTTTTATGAATATTAATTATTTTGCTTAAAGAAAAGGGGGAGTACGGGAGTTGTTTCTCCCCCGGAGGCTAAATAGAGAGTTAAAGTTTATACATTTTTAAAGTAGATTTTATAATTTCAGGAACCCATTTGTTATTCTTAAAAACATCTCTGTTTCCTGATTCATCAAGATACCGGGCTACCTGTGTATGTGCATCTATTGTTTTTCCATAAACCCAGGGAATGTTTTTTGCTGTCGGAACACTTTTTATTGGGCAGCATTGAGGTTGTCTTATTCTCATGTCTTTTGTCCTTTCCAAAAATGATTGAGAATTTACTTTATTGAGCTTTTTAATTTCAAGAATTTTAGATACACCGTCAATGTTTCCATAACGGATTATTTTCACCTGACAGCAGTGATTTTTCTTGCAGAAAAGGGCATATACGATCTCTTTGTCAACTTTGTACATCCCAATCTTTTTTAAAGATGGCTGTTTCATATTGTAGGTCTCAATGCACCAGTATGTTTCGGGGTCGTTTGTGCTGTAATCCAGCCCACAACAGTGGAATTTCATGATTTTTTCTCCTGAAGTAAATTGAAGTACATATCATCGCTAGGGCATAATACACCCTTTTGTGCAAGGTGGGCGGAAATGTCGTGCAGGAATTTTTTATTTCCATGCGATTTCAACCTCTCGCATTTTTATATATAGCACATAAATTGTACCCATTCGGGTACAATTTCTTGCCCGAAAACTATTGACTTTTGAAAACATGCTTTTGCAAAGGATTGTAATCGCAAAGTTTAAGCAAAAATTAACAATTCAGGTAATGAAAATGTGAATTTTATTGATTAACATTAAGAAGTATTAAGAAAAATAGGAGTTATTAACATGGCAGATATGGTAAAAAGATTTTGTAATACATTTTTGATAGAAGGTATATTTATAATGCTTCTTGGGCTTATGTTGTTGGTTTTGCCTCAATTATCGACACTTGCTCTAAGTGTAATGATTAGTGTAGCTTTGATATTAGCAGGTATTTATAAACTAATAAGCTCAATTATCCGCAGAGATGAAATTGAAAAATCATGGCTTAGTGCATTGATTGCGATTTTAATGGTTGTTTCTGGAGCGTATTTAACCGTGAGGCCGCTTTTAAATATATTTCTTCTTACAATGGGTATTGGTATATATTTTGTATTGGAAGGTATAAATTCAATGGTTATATCTTTTGAAAGTAAAGGACTGTTGAAACACTGGTGGGTTGGTCTTGTAGCCGGATTAATACAGTTTGCGCTAGCATTTGTGATTCTTTTCGGACTCCCCGGAACAGCTTTGTATTCTGTCGGTATCCTAATCGGTGTTAACATGCTGCTTTCAGGTATTGCTTTGATATCTGTTTACACAGGAGCAGGCTGTACCAGACTTTCAAAAGCATAGCAAAATTAAACAGCAGAATCCGTATTATCCGTTTAAGTTCTGCTGTGGGTTCAAAGGTTCGCCTTTGAACCCTTCTTTAAACTCATAATACAATATTCATCTATCTTATTTTCACAGGGCTTTTCAAAGCCTGCAAGCGTATTAAAAAGGTGTGTCAAAAGTATTGAAACATATTTTGCAGGCAAATCTGATAAATCAATAACAAATTCATTTATGCCGATTTGCTCAAGTAATGGTATGTATTCATACATATGTAAAATGTAATCCTGAAACATATGCATTCTGCAAAAACCATCAACTACAAACGGAAGAACTTTTTTAAGTGAAGGATCTTTTAAAGCATAGTTTCCGTTGTGGCACGGCGCTTTGCAAGAAAGTCTGGAAACTATGGCAGAATCGTTATTGAGCGGACATAAACCAAGGCTTGGAACTCTTACATTGCCTGCAATTGTAAGCTTTTTGTTTGGAATGATATTTTTTATTTTTTTTATACAATTTTTTATATTATTTATGTTGTCAAATGTGCTGAAATCAATCGTGTCTATCGGATGAAGATTGTACAAACATTTGATAGACATACTATTCAAAAGGTTTATTCCCTGCCCGATTTCTACAGGAAGCCTGTGAAGCTCATCATCGTTTATAAATGCCCATAAATATCCGATATTGTTTACTATCACAGATGAAGGCAAAGGCTCAATCAAACAAAGGTTCTTTACATATTCATATACTCTGTCGAAATCTCTTTCTATGAGTATTCTAGGTGTACTCAGCTGCAATTTTATACCATAATTAAAACAAAACTTTTTAACCTTTGTTATAATCTGATGAAAACTGCTTTTTGCAAGATCGCTGGTACTCAAAATTTCACCGTATTCAATGCTGTATATGGGATTGAAACCAATTTTGGAAATAAACTTCTTGATGTCTTCCAACTGAGACAACGAAGATAGCCTCAAATTTATACGAGGAAGCGTCAAGCAAGAATAATCAAACTCTTTTTTCAACCTTGGTCGTTTGTTTTCCCATTCAAATTTTTGTATATTTCGGGAAAATTTAAAGTTTGAACCCTGTGCACTCATCATTTCACCGCAAAAATGGTTAGTTTGATAAATACTTTTTCGTACATGTTTAAAAGGAAGCTTTTGATTTTTGAAAACCTTGGGTTTTGCTAGAATTTTTTCAACCAGCTCAATGCCTTCTAAAATTTCATCAGAAGATGCAAATTTTCCTTTTATTACAACAGCATCAATGGCTTTAAGCTTTTTTATATCTTCTGCGCACCACGGCAGGTTATCAGAATCTATCGCAAGAGAAATGTTATTCTTATATTTTTTTATCTTTGCAATATTTTTCAAATATATTTCTTCCGTGATGATAACCTGATCTGCTTTATGGAACATATTTACAAAATCAATTCCGGCAAGATTGTGTATATCAAAATAAGAGTCAACAATGACTTTAAAGGGAAGTGAATGTGTTTTTATCGCTTCAAGTATAGCAAAACTGTTTATAAAGATGCCGTCTATATCTGTTTGCTTTAAAAAATTAATAAATTTTTTGATTTGGATTAAGTCTTCTTCTGTAATGTTATGTTTAAAGTTTACAAAAATTTTACAATTGTTTTTGTGCGCTTTTTGAATAAACTCATTAACATACTCAAAACTACCGCCGTCATTAGGCATAAACTTGTGATGATAAACATAAAAACTTCTGCACTTTATATGAGGCAGAAAATTTTCAATATCCTCAGGTTTCTTTATCGGTGCTGTTAGAACAATCTCACTCATATAGAATATTATATAGTTTTTTTTAAAGACATGCAGAAATTGTAAATGATTGTGAATTATAACAAAACTTAAAAATTATCTTATGCAGTTGTAAACAGGAGAATTTCTGATTAGTAATTTTAATATTTGCCATAATTTCAATACTGTAATAAAATTATATTAAAATCGGTCATTTGTATGTTAAGTAATGAGACGATTTATATTAAATTAAACTTAAAATGTTAGCAGAAGAAAGTATGAAGAGAGTGTAAATGTTTGGAGAATTAGGCGATTCGGATATATATGAAAACAATCGTGGAGGCGGTTTTGATACGTCCGACAATGATACAAATTTCGCATTTGATGCACAGAATGATGCCAATGCATCTGTATCTGATGATTTTTTAGATACATTTAGCGATGCAGGTTATACAGGGAATGCACAAACCGGCGGTCAGCCGCAGCCTTCCGGTATATTAGGCTCAAACCAGCAACAAGCATCATATAATGAAGCCACTGCTGCACAGAGTATGGCAACATCTCAGCCTCAACCTAAAAAAAGCTCGGGTCTGCTGTATGTGTTAATATTAATTTTGCTTTTTGCAGGTGCAGCAGGCATGTTCTTTTATAAAAAATATCAAGAACAGTCTGCAGCAACAGGTGAACAATCTGTAGGCGATTATTTTTATGATAAAGCATCATCAAATGCAGAAGGAAATGCTTCCGGTGATGCATCACCGGACGTAAATGCACCTCAAGGTGATATGGCGACTGTTGATGTTAATCTCGAGCCTGGTGTAAGTAAACCTGTTGAAAAAGCAAAGTCAGGCGACAAGACTGCTGTTGATGCTCAAAAGCCTGAAAAGGAAATGAGTGCAATTGAAAAAGCTATGGCAAAGAAAAAAGCTGATGAGAAGAAAGAATCTCAGGTTGGTCTTGGTAACTCTGTAGTTATTCCTGTATCTGCTGGAGGCAGACCTGATCCGTTTATGCCTTATGGGGCTCAAATTGCGGCTAAAAACAAGCCGAAATTTGATCTCGTTGCTCCTCCGCTTGAAGTTCCTGAGCTTGATGATATGACAAAAGGCATGTTTTCAATTAAATTATCAGGAATTATGTATGACGATGTTAGGCCGTCTGCAATAATCAGTCTTGGTGAGGGTAATGATCAGCTTGTTCACAAAGGTGATATTGTAAACGGATACAAAGTTTTGAATATTACTAAAAATTCTGTGCTTATTAAATACAATGCAAATACATACGAAATTACAGCCGGACAGAGTATAGGTGAAAATGTTAAACTAAATCCTGTATCGACTATATCCAGTCAATTTGGAGGCGCATATTCGTCACCTTCAGGGAAAGTAATTCAGTTTAATAAGTAGGAACAAAATAAAATACAAATAATTAATAGGAGTCATCAATAAATGTTTAATGACAAAACAAACAAAAAAAGAGGGAAGTTTACAGCCGCAATAGCCGGAGCTGCTGTAGTAGCTATGGCTTTAACTTTCGGATATGCGACTGTTGCAGATGCACAAATGAGAGCGTCTGTTTCAAAGCCGGTGTTAAGAGGAGAATACAAAGGCAGTGATATGTTAGACCTCTCCGGTGTTGTAAATTTAAGAAACGGAAATCAAAAAATAAGCGTCAGCCTTAGAGATTCTGACTTGAAGTCTGCTCTTAGAATGATTGCGGATAAAGCAGGATTAAATGTAATCTTCCACAGTTCTGTTGAGGGAAGTACTGTTACATTGGATCTTGTAAATGTTACATTGAATGATGCGTTCAAAATGGTGATGCAGGCATGTGATTTGTCATATGTTATAGAAGACGGTACATTGATTGTAATGACAAAGGAAGCCAGTTTGACTTCTGACATTGCAAAACAAAATATGATGACTATACCTGTAAAATTTGCTGATGCATCAAAAGTGGCCGACTTTTTAAACAGCAATGTTTTCTCAACTAACAGGCCCGGATTGTCAAACAGTAAAATTGTTGTAACTAACCCTGTTACAAATGAATTAATATTATTCGGTACAATGAATGACTATAAAATGGCTCAAAAAGTAGTTGCCAAAATAGATGTTGCACCGAAAACCATTTCTTACAGAGTAAACCACACTACACCGAAAGAAATGGCTACATTAATTTGTAAATCATTGTTCCCGACAGCTACAGTCGGAGGTGAAGCCGGTACAGCCGGTGAAGGCAACAAGCAAGGTGGTGGAGCCGGTGGTTCAGTTTCTGCTGGAACAATGACCGGTGGTGCTACTTCTTCAGGTGGCTCCGGCGAAGGTGGTTCAGGTGGAAGTGGTTCAGGTGGAAGTGGTTCAGGTGGAAGCGGTTCCGCATCCGGTTCTTCTGGAGGTAACAAAGCTGAAGATATTTCACTTGGTAAAGGTGTTGTAGCTTGCTCAATTAAAGGTGATGTAGAAAATGACAGACTGAAATCTCTTGCCGGTACATCATTGACTGTTACTTACTTCCAGCAAAAAGGTACTATCAATATAACAGGCGGTTCTGATGCACAGGCTGAAATGATTAAAGACTTCATTAAAGCTAATGATAAAAAACAACCACAGGCATTTATTGAAATGCAAATAGTAGAATTGTCTGAAGAAGGCTCAAGAGAATTCAATAACACTTGGCATATCATGACACCATTCTTTGCCGGTAGTTTTTCAGACGGGGCATTGACAAACACAAATCCGATGTTCTTTACAGGCGGTCCTTATACAACTACTACCGTAGATTCTACAGGTCAAACTGTTACAACAAAAACTTTTGACCGTTATCACGGAAAAAATATGTTAGGGTGGACAATTTCTTATCTTGTAGAAAATAACAAAGGCAGAATTCTTGCTAATCCGAAATTGTTGGTTACGAATGGTAAAAAATCACTAATTGACTTGACTTCTGATTATGTAAAATCTGTTGATGAAGAAATTATGTCAGGTACATCAGGTTGGATTACCGGTGTAACAAGAACATACGAAATCGGTGATGATATGGGTATTTCAATCGAGTTTACTCCGTTTATCAGCCCGGATGGTTATGTTACTTTGAATCTTGCACCAAATTATGCAACTTTGAAAGAAGAAGTAACTTCATACAGTGTTGACCCGAACAGACAAGGTATTCCTATTGTTGCTGCTACATTACTGCAGAGAAGAAATATGGAATTGTCAAATGTAAGAATAAAAGATGGAGAAACCCTTGTTCTTGGCGGTATGATTCAAGAAGAAGAACGTAAGCAAATTGCTAAATTCCCGTTCCTTGGAGATTTGCCGGTAATCGGTGCAGCATTTAGAAATACAACCACAACAAATACAAAATCTGAGCTTGTAATAATGGTTACACCTCATATTGTAAAAGATACCGAGGATGTTGCAAACAACGATACTGAAAGTCTGTAGTTTTTGTTCAGAGTTCACCCAGATTTTTGGGGTGAACTCTGACAAAATAATATATCTTGTGAAAACATAACTATGAATATTGAAACAGTTAATAAAATAAAAAGTAATATTAATCCTAAATTTGCCGGACTATTTGATAAAGAGGTACTAAAAGAAAAAGGTTTTATTCCAATTAATAAACAGGCTGGCTTTTTCTTTGTAGTGATAAATAGTCATGTAGATAAATCAGCATTGAGTGATTATGTTTCGACTATAGATTCTGAGCCTTTAAAATTTATTACGCTGGACGATGAATCATTTGACGAACTTTTATCTTATTATGTTTCAAATTACTATGTACAATTAGAACAGCAATCTGATAATGAGAAGCAGGATGATATTGAGCCAACTGGCGAGCAATCTTCTGATGAGACATCTTCTGTAGATGAGTCTCAAGTAAACAGCACTGATGGCAATATAGCTGATGACAAATCTCATACACCACAGTTGCCGCATGAGCATCATGGCCCCAAGAAAAGAATAGGTGAAATTCTTATTGAAATGGGCATGATTACAGATGAGCAGCTATTAGAAGCTCTCACTCAGTGTAAAAAAACAGGAACTCCTATAGGTTCAATGCTTGTTTCTTTAGGTTTTATTACAGTAGAACAACTAAAAGAAGCATTGTCTTATCAGCAGGGATATTCTCATGTTACAGCTGCGCAGCTTAATATTTCAGAGGGTGTTATTAAGATTTTGCCCGAAGATTTTATAAAAGAGAATAAACTTATTCCTTTGTCTTCTGACGGACGTTTTCTTGATATTGGTATGGTTAATCCGGATAATAAGAAAGCTTTAAATGAAGTTGTTTATTTAACTGGATTACGACCAAGAGTTTTGTTGATGAGCTATATGGAATTTAAAAACTGCATCAACAAATATTTTGGCCGTGCACGTAAAGAAACAAAAGAAATCATCCGAAAAATAGAACAGGAAGCTCTCGAATTTGAGGTAGAGGAATCTTTATGGGAGCAGGTTGAAAGAGAACTTGAAGACACTTCCGGTACTGTTGCTAATTTTGCTACAAAGATTATTACTGATGCTATAGATATGAAAGCATCTGATATTCATATTGAGCCGAGATTGGATTGTTACACCGTTAGATATAGAGTCGACGGTATTTTAAGACGTGTTTTAGATTTACCTAACAAGGTTGAGTCTTCTTTGATAGCACGTTTTAAAGTTTTGTCTAGAATGAATATTGCGGAACACAGACGTACTCAAGACGGTACGTTTACGGTTAAGTATAACGGTATTTCATATGATTTCCGTATTAATACACTGCCTGTTGCCGGTAAAGAAAAGATGGTTATCCGTATTTTGGCTCCTGCAGCCAGTATTAAAACTGAAGACAAAATTATTAAACTGGCCGGAGGTACGGAAGAGGATCTTGAAAGAATTAACAAAATGGTTGCTGCACCGAACGGGATTATACTCGCTGTTGGGCCTACAGGTTCAGGTAAAACAACTACGCTTTATTCAATATTAAAAAGTTTGAATAATGAGGGTGTTAATATTACTACATTGGAAGACCCTGTTGAAATCAAGATTGATGGCTTAAATCAGTCTCAAATTAACCCTAAAGCCGGTATTACATTCGCTTCTTGTATGAAGGCAATCTTAAGACAAGACCCTGATATTATATTGATAGGTGAGATTCGTGACTTTGAAACACTTGAGACTGCTATTGCAGCTGCATTGACAGGTCACCTTGTGTTGAGTACACTTCACACAAACTCTGCAGCGGCAACCGTAACACGTTTGATTCAAATGGGAGCTGCGGATTATTTGATTTCTTCTACATTGACCGGTATTATTGCACAGCGTCTTGTAAGAAGACTATGTCCTAAATGCAAAGAAGCTTATCATCCATCTTTGGAGGAAGCTCGTCTTGTTGTCGCAAACCCTGATGAACAGCAAGAATTTATGAAACGAACAGTATATAAACCTAAAGGATGTTTTGACTGTAACAATGAAGGTTATAAAGGCCGTATAGGTTGTTACGAAGTAATGTTGATAAATAAAGAAATAAAGAAAATGATTGCCCATTCGGCGCATGATGTTGAATTAGAAGAGGCGGCTGTAGGAATGGGTATGAAAACACTTCAGGCATCTTGCCTTGGGCATATACTTAGAGGCGAAACAACAATCAGTGAGTTTGTCCGTGTATTAGGCCCTGTTACAGAATAAAATAATAAGATGGATACATAGAGAATGACAATATATAATTACATAGCATTAAAAAATCAATCAGAAGTAGTTAACGGAAAAATTGAAGCCGAAGACGTAAAATCTGCTCGTGAAGCTATTCGTAATCTTGGTTTGGTACCGACTAAAGTTTTTGAAGATTCTCAAAAGGTTTCGGCTCCAAAAGTCAGACTCAGTCCGTTGTCTTTGCAAGAACTAATTGATTTTACAGGAACATTCAAAACCCTGATATCAACAGGCGTACCTATTATTGAGGGATTAGTTTTCCTTGAAAAAGATGCTGTATCTTCAAGAATCAGATTGCTGGCAAGAGAGATAAGAAAACAGGTTATTGCCGGTGCTACATTTGCTGATACGGTTGCAAAATACCAGGAAATTTTCGGTAGTATTTATGTAGGTTTGACAAAAGCAGGTGAAGATTCAGGGGAAATGGAAAAAACCCTTGAACGTTTGTCAGATCTTTTGAAAAAACAGGCTGCAATCAAGGGCAGAGTTATCGGTACATTGATTTATCCTTGTTTCGTAATTATATTGGCAGCGATAGTTGTAACAGTCATGCTTATGTTTGTATTTCCGGCATTTAAAGAAATGTTTGACCAGTCAGGTGCACAATTGCCTATTTTCACACAGATATGTATTGACCTAGGTGAATTTCTTAAAGAATACTGGGCAATTACCTTGATGCTGCCTTTTGTTATTGCAGGTATTATTTATATTGCATTCAAAAATCCTGTATCAAGAAGAATTTTGGATGATTTCTTTTTGAAAGTGCCATTAATCGGTGATATGTTGAAATATGCAAACTTTTCTAACTTTATAACAGTAATGTTTGTAGCCTATGAAGCCGGTATCCCGATTGTAGATTGTTTGCACCTGGGAAATTTGACAATTGATAATAGAACAATAAAAACCAAAATTACTGAGGCAATTAATAAAGTGCAGCAGGGTACTCACCTTTCAACAGCATTGAGGGGTGCAAATATTATACCGTCAATGGTGTTATTTATGATTGCTACAGGTGAACAAACCGGTAAGCTCGGTGAATTGTTGCACCAGTCAGTAATATTTTTGGATAAAAAGCTTGATGATATTATTGATGCATTGACAAAAATGATTGAGCCTTTAATGCTTATCGTAATCGGTAGTATTGTTATGTTTTTGGCATTGGCATTGTATCTGCCACTGTTCCAGTCATACCAGTTATCATAAAGAGAAATAGTAAAGTTATTAATAATTACAAGGAGAAAAAATGCCAGAAGAATTTGAACCATTTGAAGTTGAAGAGTTGGGAAACGACGATTTTACAAACGGTGTTTGGTCTGAACGTGTCCTTGTAATTACTCAAGATTATGAAATCAAGGGCTATGTATTTATGCCCAAAATTGGTAAAAGAAGCCGTGTTTTGTCTGATATATTAAACGGCAAAAAAAGATTTGTCGCAATTAAAGATTGTGAAGTTGCATACAGACAACTGCCGAATAGAAGAACAGAATTCCATGATTTTGTGCAATTAAATATAAATTCTATTATTATATTGCGTCCTACATGCAATGAAGAATAGCTGTTTATATTATGCTTAATCAATATAATATAGCAGAATTAGAGAATTTACGCTATAAAGTTTGGAGCAAAAATCGTTTATTGTATATATTTGTAATTATATGCAAAGTGTTGTTCTGGTGCTGTGCAGTAATTTTATGTTACGGTGTATTTTTAAATTTGCAAAGTCTGTACGCTTCTATTATTTTTGCTTTTGCTTTTTTGATTGCTGCCGGCAGTATTGATACTTGCAGATATTCACAACTTTTAAAGTATAAAAAAGAGATTAAACAAAAGGTTTATAAGCTTTTATTTTCAGGTTCATCAGATTTCAAGTATATTACAATGGATGAAGACGAAGTGTCAAAGTTTTTTGAAAAAATGCAACGATTGAACTTTTTGGGCAGCTTTACAAAGTTAGTTTGCGACGATTGTTTTTTGTACAAATCAAATGATATAAGTTTTAAAATTTACGACATAGGAATTTATAATATTGCAACAGGATATAAAACCAAAATCACTCAAAAAATTTTTGAGGGCATGTTGATTGTTGCACCATCTTTTAAAAACTTTTCAGGTGTGACTTTGATAAAAGCAAATAAAAAATTAAAATTTGCTGCTGATATTTCATCAATGTATGAACGTGTAAATTTTGAGGACAATCTTTTTGAAGAAAGTTTTGATGTTTATTCTTCAAACCAGATTGAGGCAAGGTATCTTTTGACAACAGCATTTATGGAACGTCTTATGAAAGCTATGAGCAAAGAAAGGAGACAAATAATAGGCTCTTTTGAAGATGGAAATGTTTTTATTGGTGTGCAGGACTGTAAAGATTTATTTGAACTTGATTTATCAAAACCGCTTACTGATGAAGAGACTTTTACTCAATTGTTTAGTGAGTTAAAACGGGCTGTAGAGCTGGTAGAAGCATTAAAACTCAAAAATAAAATAGGACTGTGACAAAAATTAAATAAAAAACTTGATTTCCAATTTTGTCTATGGTGTAATATATTTACTGGCTAAGGGCTATGAATTCGAGGATTTAAAGCTTCTAAGTCATGAGTATCAAGCTCAGGTGCTTAAGAAAGCAGAGCTTTCGGTATTAGATTTACGCACAGCTCTCTAATAACCTGAGAAGTGAAAATTAAATAAGATTTATGGGCTGCTAGCTCAGGTGGTTAGAGCGCACCCCTGATAAGGGTGAGGTCGGTGGTTCGAGTCCACTGCGGCCCAGATTAAAAAAGACAGGTTTTATACCTGTCTTTTCTATTAATAGGTTTCTGGGACATTGAGACAAAGAAAATTTAATAAAAAATCAAACAGACAGCACGATTGAGGCTGTTTTTTAGTATTGAGATGTACCGGTCTTTTTGTCTTGGATTATTCGGGGTGTCGGCGGAGTTACGTCCGACTGACACCTTACGGGCTTGCTCGGCTAGCCTCGCATCGCCCTACCGAAAATCCGCTGCACTCAACTACTCTTTTCTTGCACTCTTTTGCACTAATTTTGCAAAATTTTAAGACCACATTTGGCTCAAATCGGCTTGGTGTTTAAAGATAAGCCCAGTGCAATAAAGTGCAAAAAGTGCAATTTTATTTTTGCTTGTAAAATGAGATACACCAAATTATCATTAAGATTTAGATATTAAAAGCAATGTTAATTTGTATTTACATTACTTTGTAAAAATATATTGACAATAAGTAAAATTTT
>CALUQG010000012.1 GCA_944322855.1 Candidatus Gastranaerophilales bacterium | reverse complement strand
TATTCCCCCAAAAACAGCAGAAATTAATATATGGATGGCATTTCCTTCAATGCAGACTTTTGGAATGTCCTCGCTTGGGTATATGTCAATAGTAAAAACGCTTGACGAACGACCGGACTACTATGTTGAAAAAATATTCACTGACACAAAAAAAACAAAATTACAGCCCTCTCAGGTTGATATTCTAGGTTTTTCAGTATCATTCGAAATCGACTTTTTAGGGATTTTTAAAATACTTGAAAATTATAATATCCCTCTTTTATCATCCCAAAGGGAAGAAAATATACCGATAATATTTGGCGGAGGCCCTGTTCTGACTACTAACCCCGAACCGTATTCAGAATTCTTTGATTTTATAATAATCGGTGACGCAGAAGAAATTGACACAAGGATAATTGATACAATAAAAAATAGTAAAAATTTATCAAAAAAAGAAAAATTAATTGAACTTTCAAAAATTGAAGGTATCTACGTCCCCTCACTTACTGTATATTCTCCGGAAACAGGAGTAAAAACGTTAGATAATAACGATATAGAAATAAAAAAAATATCCTCAAAACTGGATACCTGCATAACAACACCTGTTTTAAGCGAAAAAAGTTTTTTCTCAAATACTTATGTAATTGAAATAGCAAGAGGATGTCCGCAAAAATGCGGCTTTTGTCTGGCTTCATATATGAATTTGCCTGCAAGATTTTGTGATTATGAAAAAATAATAAACAGCATAGACACGGGTCTTAAATACACAAATAAAATTGCCCTTCTTGGTGCTTTGATTACAGCACATCCAAAATTTGACGAAATTTGTAATCATATATTAAAAAAGAAATTAGAAATACCTGATATTGAGCTTTCAGTTTCGTCATTGAGAGCAGACAGCATATCACCTATAAAAATAAAAACTCTTGTAGAATGCGGACAAAAACATTCAACTATTGCAATAGAAGCAGCATCTGAAAGACTAAGAAAGATAATAAATAAAAATTTGACTGAAGATCAGATTTTTGATACTGTTCGTATTGCAAAAGAGAACGGTCTAAAAGGTCTAAAAATATATGCAATGATAGGACTCCCAACAGAGACAAAAGAAGATATTAAAGAATTTGTCGTACTGGCTAAAAAACTCAAAAAAGAATTTAAAGATTTTGATTTTACATTCTCTTTTGCAACATTTGTACCTAAAGCACACACTCCATTTGAATTCTGCAAAAGAGAAGACACAAAATCTCTTGAAAAAAAATACGAATACCTAAAAAAAGAATTCCATAAACTCGGAATAAAAATCAGAACCTCAAGCGTAAAATGGGACTACTGGCAAGCTGTAATTTCAAGAGGCGACAGAAGACTTGGGAAATTACTAGTTGAAGTATACAATCAAGGCGGTAATCTTGGAGCATTTAAACAATCATATAAAAAATTAGAAGAAGAAAAATTACTGCCGCCATCAGAAAATTTTGCATTAAGAAAATTGGATACAAATCAGATTTTGCCATGGGATTTTATCAAAATTTACCCTTGCAAAGAACAGCTGATAAAAGAATATCAAAGACTTTTGGGTAATCATTAAAATTTGTAAAATCTTTATATTTTTTTTATAAGAAAAAGGGTTGACATTTATTTTCTTGATGTCATAATAAAAATGTAAGGTTTAAGTGTAGTCGAAACACTAAATAACATTAATAACCCCGAACACATATAAACTCCTAAATAATAAACACAAAAGAGACCATTAGGATGCAGAAAACAAACCACTCAATTGAGTGGCTTTTTTTTATAAAAAATTCAAAATCAACAAAAATGATATCATTGTGATATCTTTTTGTCATCCAAATCGTGAATTTGTAATCAAATTAAGTGTCATTTTAACAATAAATAACGATTTTGCTTTTAAATCGTGAAAAGTTTATAATAATTCAATGCAGAAACTTGATGAAAATTTATTAAAAGAGGCAATACGTAATCTTTGTATTCAGGCAAATACAATTTATGATGAAAAATTGTATAATGTTGTGCTAAATAAATACAAATCCACAGAAAATCCTAATGAAAAAATAAAATACGAAAACATTTTGAAAAATGCAAATCTCTCTTTGCAAAAACAGCGTCCGCTCTGCCAGGACACAGGACAGGTAATAGTCTTTATCAAGATAGGAAAAGACACAAATCTAAACAATATAAATATAAATGATTGTATAAACAGCTCAATTGAAGAAGCGTACAAGAAAAACTATTACAGAAAATCAGTAGTTCAAAATGCAGTATTTGAAAGAAAAAATACAAATACTAATACTCCTGCAATAATTTATATAGAGATATCGGACATAGATGGAATAGAAATAGCTCTAATTGTAAAAGGTGCCGGCTCTGAAAATTATAGCAGCATAAAAATGCTCAGTCCAACATCTGAGAAAACCGAAATTTGTGAATTTATAAAAGAAACATTACAAACAGCAGGAGAAAAATCTTGCCCCCCGTATGTTGTAGGCATAGGACTCGGAGGAACAATGGACAGCGCTGCAGTCATGAGTAAAAAAGCTTTTGTAAATGACAATAATACGAATGAAGAGAAAAAATTTATAGAAGAAATAAAAAATTATCTCACACAAAACAATATTGATATACTCGATATAAAACTTATGACGGCAGCAACACATATTGCATGCATGCCAGCAGCAATAACAATAAACTGTCACAGCACAAGACATGCCAAATGCATAATTAAAAACAACAAAATTGAATATATAAACAAAAACTTTACACCCACAGCATTCAACCAGGACAAGAACGCATCAATAAAACACGTTTCGTCTGATGATATAAGTGCAATACAATCCCTAAAAAAAGGAGAATATTTTCTGCTATCCGGTGAAATTTATACAGCAAGGGATGCTGCACACAAAAAATTGCAAGAAATATTTGAAAAAGAAGGGAAATTACCACTTGATTTAAAAAACAAAATAATCTTCTATGCCGGCCCTTGCCCTGCAGCAAAAAAAGAAGTCATAGGGCCTATCGGACCAACAACTGCAAGTCGAATGGATAAGTTTTGTAAGCTTACATATTCAAACGGTCTTCTTGCCTCTATAGGAAAAGGTGAAAGAAGAAGAGCTGCTCAGGATATTACAAAACAATATCATGGAAGATATTTTACTGCTCAAGGAGGTATAGCATGCCTGATGTCTGCCTGCATAAAAAAATCTGAAGTAATTGCATTTGAAGAGCTTGGTACAGAAGCAGTAAGAAAACTTTATGTAGAAAACCTTCCTCTTTATGTAGAAATATAATAGCAAAAAAAGTTATTCATATACGTTAAATTGACCATGAAAGTTTCAGGTCATACAGAATACAAAATAAATAGATTTAATAGTTTTTCTAAGAAAAATGCAAATATTAAATTCGGACAAAATATTGCATCAGTTCACAATTTAGAAAACATTTTACAAAAGAAACTTAAACTTCAAAGATTTCTAGCTTCAATAATTGGAGCTAAAAACAATCCAAAAGCCTATAATCTGGAAAAACTCGACGGAATACAAAAAGGAATAAAAATATTTGAAGGTTTGAGTTTAAAAGAGATTGGGTTTATATCAGATAAACTCCACCACATTTTAGCCGTAAGAGGCTGTTTTAACAACTGTTCATATTGTTACGCAGGTGCTAAAAAGATAATAAAATCGTCAGACAACTTTACGGCAACAGTAATGTTTGAAGACTTGAAAGAATTATTCAAAGGATATGAAGAACTAAAAAAAAGAAGCAAAATAGATTTTTTCTATTCCTCCAAAAACAAACAACTTCAATCACTTGTGTTTGATGCAGATAATATAGAAGTAGCCATACCTGACAAAAATAAGAATATGCATGAGTTTCCTGAAATTAACAGTCTAATTTATAAATTAACAGGAATGAAAGGCATATTTGATACATCAGGATGGGCAACAAAGAGTGAAAAGTATCAAAAAAGGGCTGAACGAATAGTGGAATATTATGCAAAAGACAGTAATATTCAAGAATTATACCAGTTTAATATTTCAATTAATCCGTTTCATGGAACACTTGAAAAAGTTAAAGAACTAAAAAAGCAAGGCAAAAAAGAATTAGCAGAAAGAATTTACCAAAAACATATTGAAAGAATAGCAAATGCGCTCTTTACATGTATCCCGATTAGTGCGAAAGAAGAATTCAATACAATAAAACGTGCGATTAGCGACAATGTTCCCAATATGGATGGATACTACTCAAGAGATGAACTAAAACTATTAAATGATATATTCATTGAGTTTAGCAACCAATGCAAAAAAGACTTGTCAGCTAATAAAAAATATATAAAAACAGAAAAACAACTTGACAATGTATTGAAAATATACAAAGAAAAGCTTGGATTATCAACAAAATCAAAAATTGAAGACGACATCGAAACAGAATTGACAGCAGGAGTAAAGCTTGAACAGTTGATAAAAGAAAACAATCCGGATATGGATGATATAGAATTTGCAAAACTATTCAGCGGTATTATTCACACTAATGAGAATTTACATAATCTTAAAACCCTGAAGAAATACAACTGCAGTAGTGAAAAATATAATAAAATAATAGATGTAAACGGTAAAGTTTATCTAACCGACAATTACACAGTCATTCCTACTGATATACAGCTTAATTTTTCAAACAAAGAAAAAAGAACACAACCTTTTTTTACAGTTGTAGAGGACTATATATTCAGCAAAAACAAAATATAAAAAAGCAGCTGCACATTTAGCAGCTGCTTTTTGTTTTTAATAAAAATTAATTAATTCTCTGGAACATGTAGCCAATACCTCTGGCTGTAAGAATAAGTTCCGGATTAGCAGGATCTGTTTCAAGCTTTGAACGGAGTCTTGAAATATGAACATCAACAACCCTTGTATCAATTCTATGATCCGGAGGATAAGCCCATACATATTGAAGAATTTCATTTCTTGAATAAGCCTGACCAGAATTGTTAACAAGAAGTTCAAGCAGACTGAATTCCATACCAGTAAGTCTTATACGTTCATTTTTTCTGAATACCTGCCTTCTTGCTGTATCTATTTTTATATTACCTGTAGTAATAACATTTTTAGTTACTTTACCGGTAGATGGAGCAATTTCTCTGTTAGTGGAACGTCTGAGCACAGATTTTACACGTGCTTCAAGCTCTTTCGGGCTGAATGGTTTAACTACATAATCATCAGCGCCTAATTCAAGACCTGTAATTCTTTCTGAAACATCACCGAGGGCTGTCAAAATGATAATCGGAACATCAGAAGTTCTTCTAATCTCACGACAAACACCATAACCGTCCATTTTTGGCATCATAACATCGAGTACCACCAAATCAGGATTTTCCTTATTAAAAACAGCAACAGCTTCTTCACCGTCAGCAGCTGTAACTATATCGTAACCAATCATTCCTAATCTGGTTTCAAGAATTCTACGAATACTTGCTTCATCGTCAGCAATCAAAATCTTTTGCTTAGCTTCGCCTTGCTCATTAGATTCATTTGTTGGACACATGTTAAAAACCTATCTTTCTTTACCCTATATGCCTAAATAATAGTTATCTTGCAATAAAAGTTAATAACCTAACGAAATATTACAAAATATTGATTTTTTTTAAATTATATTACAGTTTATTTATATAGTCAACTTAGATTAGCCACAAATTGCAATAGATTTTTGCTGGTGATATAAAAGTATTAGGTAGAAAAAAGAGAGGATAAAAATAATGTCTAAAATTGAGGTAATATTACCTGACAATTCAAAAATTGAACTTGAAGAAAATGCAAATGGATTTTCTCTTGCATCAAAAATCAGTGAAGGATTAGCCAAAAATGCCGTTGCACTGGAAATCAACGGTGAAATGAAAGATATACGAACACCTCTCTCTAATAATGACCACGTTAAAATATTAACCTCAAAAGACAAAGAAACATTGAGTATTCTGAGACACTCAACATCACACATTATGGCTCAGGCAGTCATAGCACTTTTTCCACAGGCAAAACTTGCTATCGGCCCGGCTATAGAAAACGGTTTTTACTATGACTTTGATTTAGACGGACATACATTTACAGAAGAAGATCTGTCAAAAATTGAAGAAAAAATGAATGAAATTGTAAAAGAAAATCTAACATTTGAAAAATATTTGATACCGGATGTTGATGCACAAATCAATGAATTTAAAAGTGAAGGTGAAATTTATAAAGCTGAACTTCTGGAAGAACACAAACACCATAATCCGACTCTGTTTTTAACAAAAGACAAAGAAGGTAAAGCATTGTTCAATGATCTTTGTGCAGGGCCGCACCTTCCTAACACATCATTTATAAAAGCTTTTAAATTGCTCAAAGTTGCAGGGGCATACTGGAGAGGAAATGCAAAGAACAAAATGCTTCAAAGAATCTATGCAACAGCGTTCTGGACAAAGGACGATTTGAAAGCATACCTTACAATGGTCGAAGAAGCAGAGAAACGCGACCATAGAAAACTAGGAGCAAAGCTTGATTTGTTCTCAACAAGAGAAGAACTCGGTGCAGGACTTGTATTGTGGCATCCAAATCTCGCTGTTGTTCGAGAAGAAATAGAAAACTACTGGAGATCAGAACACAGAAAAAGAGGGTATGTAATAGTTAATACACCTCATATAGCAAAATCAAAACTCTGGGAGATTTCAGGTCACGCTGATCACTACAGAGAAAATATGTTCTTTATCCAAAAAGAAGACGAAGCAGACGATCAGTACATCTTAAAACCAATGAACTGCCCGTTCCATATCCTCATTTATCAGGCAAACAGACATTCATATCGTTCATTGCCTTTAAGAATGGCCGAACTCGGTACAGTTTACAGAAGAGAACATTCAGGTGCATTGGCCGGTTTAACAAGAGTTCAGGGCTTTACTCAAGACGATGCTCACATATTCTGTACTCCTGAACAACTCGTTGATGAAATAAACGAAATTATTGATTTTGTTGCCGACACAATGGCTATATTCAAAATGGATTTTGAAGTAGAACTTTCTACACGTCCGGAAAGCTATATAGGCGAAATAGAAAACTGGAACAAAGCAGAAGCCGGTCTTAAAGAAGCAATGGAAAGACGCGGAATGAAATACGAAATCAATGAAGGTGACGGAGCATTCTACGGCCCGAAAATTGACTTTAAAGTAAAAGATGCTATCGGAAGAACCTGGCAGTGTGCTACGATACAGCTTGATTTCAATCTGCCGGCACGTTTTGACATAAAATATCAGGACAAAGACGGTCAGCTAAAAACTCCGCTTATGCTCCACAGAGTAATCTTTGGGTCTATGGAAAGATTTCATGGCATACTTATTGAACACTATGCAGGTGCTTTCCCTCTATGGCTTGCTCCTACTCAGGTTGACATTGTTCCTATTTCAAATGACAAACACGCAGATTATGCAGAAAAAGTATACAAAACACTACGCAATGCAGGTATAAGAGTCAATCTGGATGATCGTTCAGAAAGTATGAACTACAAAATCAGAGAAGCTCTGCAAGACAAGAAAATACCTTACGTTGCTGTAGTAGGCGATAAAGAAATAGAAGAAGGAACTGTCTCTATCAGAAAAAGAGGAGAAGGCCCGATTGGCTCAATGAAAATTGAAGACTTCGCAGCAAAATTGAAAGAAGAAATACAAAACAGAGTATAGATATGCTTTTAAAAGAATTTAAAAAGCCTATAAGCGGAGAGTCCGTCTTTATTGGGCCGGATGCTAAAGATGACATTATTATAATGGCACTTGAGTCAAGCTGTGACGAGACAGCATGTGCAATAGTCAAAAACGGAAGAGAAGTTCTTGCAAATGTTGTAGCCTCACAAATAAAAACACATCAACAATTCGGCGGTGTTGTTCCTGAGATTGCGGCAAGAGAGCATCTAGATGCTGTAAATGTTATTATATCTGAAGCTTTCAAACAATCCGGATTAAAGCCCGATGACATAACAGCCATTGCAGCAACCGTAGGCCCCGGTCTAGTCGGCTCACTTCTTGTTGGCTTAAATGCGGCAAAAGCTCTTGCAATAACATACGACAAACCTTTTATAGGAGTAAATCATCTAAATGCCCATGTTTGTGCAAATTACATAGACACAGATTTAAAACCGCCGATGATAGCACTTTTAATCAGCGGCGGTCACACTCAAATTATTAAAGTTGATGACTATCTTAACCAGCAAATCATAGGTGAAACCATTGATGATGCTACAGGAGAAGCTTATGATAAAGTTGCAAGACTTCTTGGTCTGCCTTATCCCGGTGGATTAAATCTTGACAGGATGGCCCCTAACGGAAACCCGAATGCATACAAACTTCCTGAAGCAAAAGTTCAAGGTGAGTATGATTTTAGCTTTTCCGGTCTAAAAACAGCCGTGCTGAATTTAACAAGGAAATTAGAAAAAGAGCTTGGTTATATACCAAAAGAAGATGTAGCCGCAAGTTTTCAGGAATGTATCACGTCTACACTTTTTAAAAAGACATTGAAAGCAGCTGACAATTTCGGAATAAAACAAATTGTTCTCGGCGGCGGTGTGGCCGCAAATTCTGAAATAAGAAAAAAATTCTTTTCTTTGCAGGACAAAGGTTACAAAATATATGCACCGGCTATGAAATACTGCACTGACAATGCATCAATGATTGCAAGTTCAGCTTATTTTCTTGCTAACACAATGGACTCACTGGAGATTGAAGTATTTTCAAGATGCTAAAATTCATTTTTTCAGCAATCATAATAACTGTACTAATGCAGCCGGCTCTGGCAAGAACTAATTATGAAATCGGAAACCAGCTCTACGCAGCAGCAAACAGAGTTGCAAAACAAAGTCCGGCAAGAGCAGAAAAAATGAAAGAAGATGTTGCTTCCTTTCTTATTGATTTAAATATGCTGAATTTTAGAGAAAATCGTGCAGTATGGAAAAAACTGCCCAGCGGATATCTTTACGATGCAGCCAGCGTGCAAAACATTTATCTGCGTCACATTGGTGTTTACAAATCACCGGATGGAAAAATGATGGGAATTTTCGATGTAAACTGTGAAGATTTTAATGACGTACAGGAAAGAACCTACGGCTATGTAAAAACAACAGATGTCTATTTTTCAGGGAGTTACAAAACAAAAAACGGACGTTCTAAAGGGTTTATGCAAACTTTTTGCAAATAGACACAAATTTATTGTATATCTTGCAATAAACATCTTAAAATGTTATATTTGAAGAGCTATAGTTATAATTTAGAAATCAGGTATGGGTATTAAAAACAAAAACTTATCCGCTAAAGACAGAATTGTTTTAGCGCTGGATACCGACTCTTTAGAAGAAGTCGAAAGATTAGTAACGCTTTTAAAAGATTATGTAGGATGTTTCAAAGTAGGCCCCCAGCTGTTTACTTCCTGTGCATATGATGCTATTGACTTGATAAAAAAATTAGGCGGAGAAGTTTACTTTGACGGAAAATTTCATGATATTCCATCAACAGTAGCCAAAGCCGGTTCTAATTTAATAAAAAGAGGTGTAACGATATTTAGTGCGCATCTTGCAGGCGGTTCAAAAATGCTTACAACAACAGTCAAAGTTGCAAAAGAAACCGCTAAAAAATTTAATCAACCCGAACCGACTATTCTTGGTGTAACACTGCTATCCAGCTTTGGTCAGCGAACTTTGACAGAAGAATTGAATGTAAGAATGAATATAGATGAGTATGTATCTCATCTTACATACCTGGCAAAAGAGTCTAAAATAGATGGGGTTATTGCAAGTGCATCCGAAGCAAAAAAAATAAGACAAGAGTTTTCTGATGAATTTATTATCCTCTGCCCTGCTATAAGACCAACATGGTCTGTAGTTAATGATCAGATAAGAGTTGTCACACCGGCTGATGCCATACGTGCCGGTGTTGATTACATGGTTGTCGGAAGACCAATTACATCTGCAGATGATCCAATTGCTGCGGCTAATTTAATTATTGACGAAATTGAAGAAGCTTCAAAAACAGTACAAATATAAAAAGACAAAAGACTGGAGGTTTTAATGATTATTGGTATTCCTAAAGAAATAAAGGACTGCGAAAACAGGGTTTCATTAATACCTTCGTCAGTAAAAACACTTATAGAACAAGATAACATTGTCTATTTTGAAAGCGGAGCCGGAGAAAAAATAGGTTTTTCTGATGAATTGTACGAACAAGCCGGTGCAAAAGTTGTAAATTCAGCAGAAGAAGTTTATTCGAAATCTGAAATTATAGTAAAAGTAAAAAAACTGCAGAAAGAAGAATATCCATTATTAAAAAACGGACAGACAGTTCTTTCATATACACATCTTGCAATAGATACTGAGTTATTGGACGTATTATTAAAGAAAAAAATAACTTCTATTGCCTATGAGACTATTCAAACAGATGCCGGAAGGCTGCCTTTGCTTCTTCCTGTCAGTGAGATAGCAGGAAAAGTTTCTGTCCAAATTGCATCAAGACTGCTTGAAAATACACACGGAGGTACAGGAAAACTGTTGGGAGGAGTTCCCGGAGTATATCCGGCAGAAGTTGTTATCATAGGAGCAGGTGTAGTCGGTACAAATGCGGCCAGAGTGGCATCCGGAATGGGGGCAAGTGTTACATTGCTTGATATAAATCCTCAAAAACTTGCCAAAGCTGATAAATTATTCCGTGGAACAGTAAAAACAGCCATATCAAATGAATATAATCTTGGGAAATTCACCCAAAAAGCTGACGTAGTTATTTGCGCAATCTTGGTACCAGGGATCAAAACACCTCATATAATAACCGAAGATATGGTTAAGAATATGAAAAAAGGTTCAATTATAATAGATGTATCCATAGACCAAGGCGGCAGTGTTGCTACGATAGAAAAGCCAACATCACTTGACAATCCTACTTTTGTAAAACACGGTGTAATACACTATGCGGTACCTAATATTCCAAGCTGCGTAGCCAGAACAGCAACAATTTCTTTAAACAATTATATTTTGCCATATATTGAAAAACTTGCCAAAAAAGGATTTATAGCAGCTGTAAAAGCTACCCCGGAATTATACAAAGGTGTTAATACATTTCAGGGTAAGCTTACTAACCCTGAAATAGCAAAATCTATCGGATATCCATATTCGGAACTTTCAATGCTGATAGGATTTTAGATTTTTTGTTTTAATAAAATACGTTTAACTCTATCTATACAAGCCTGAGAACTGTGTTCCCATTCACGAAAAGAAATTCTTTCCACAGTATATCCGGCTCTCTCCAGTATAGTTTGTTTTTTTATGTCTGTTAATCTTGATACCTTGTTATCCTCAACACCATCAATCTCAAGAATTAACTCATTACCTTTTTCGTCTTTAACAAACATATCAGGAATTACACCAGCTGCTTCTTTACCGGCTTCTATTTCAAAGCCTTCCATAATAAGAGCCTGGGCAACAGTCTGTTCAAAATCATTTTTAAATTTATTTTTTGAAAACTCGTCTTCTTTGGCAGATTCAATGTATCTTTGTGTATATTCAAGATAATCTTTCAACAAACCTGATGGAAGCTCCTGAGGACTTCTTGAGATAAAAGTAATAAGTTTTTTTCTGGCTCTTGTAATTGCGACGTTGAAAAGATTAGGTTTCTGCAAGAATGTCAAACTCTGAGAAAAACTGTTGTCAGCAATTGCCAGAGAAAATATCATAACATCTCTTTCATCCCCCTGGAAGGTATGAGCAGTACCAACTTCTATCTTATGCTTTCTGATTGTTGTTTCAGTCAAAACCCGGCAAAGAGCTTTTTGTATTAAATCTACCTGACCGCGAAAAGGAGATACTATACCGATAGAAACAGGATTTTCATCATTTCCTTCATCATCAGCTATTAACTCATGAACTCTTTTTAATACTGCTTCACATTCCGGAACATTTCTTGTTGCGTCAGAATCGACTTTTCCGTCAATAACTCTATGAAGTTCCAGGACATCGTTTGTTCCTGCATCTTTTGTCATAATACGTATTCTGTTTCCGTAAAACTCATGATTGCTGAACTGGATAATCGGATAATAGCTTCTAAAATGCTCATCAAGTAAAACAGGATTAGTAGAATAGTAATTCGCAAGATCAAACATGGAGTTTGTTCTAAAACGCCACATAAGCTGGTATTTATCAGGTATATTATACTGACTTAAAAAAGACTGCTCTTTTGCTTTTTCAAGAAAAGACAAATGAGGAAGCTGTTTGTCGTCGCCTACAATCACAGCCTTCTTTGCTCTGAAAAGAATAGGAAAACAGCTTGCAATATCGCATTGAGAGGCTTCATCTATTATAGCCACATCAAACAAACCTGATTTCATTGGCAAAGAGCCTGATACAGCGTAAGTTGTAACACACCAGCAGGGAAATGCCTCTAAAAGAGGAGTAAAATCTTCTTCTTCCAGAAGTCTGTTTTGGAGATTTTTCTTTCTTTCAACAATAGCTTTTGTGTGAACAATCAGCCTTTGGCGTTTTATCTGATCTCTAAGAAGCCCTTTCAACGATTCTCTTCTCTTATTTTTCAAAATATCAACAGCCAGTGTTCTTTGTTTACGCTTAAGTTCTTTAATTTGCTCCAAAAGCTGGTGAATATTTCCGATTTTATGAATTCTTGTTTCTACAATCCTTGCATTGCATTCCATCTCAGAAACCTGCAGTTCCAAAGAAAGACGCATAATAGACTCCGGATCAGATGGAAGTGATGAAATATTCAAAATTTTCTTTAATTTCATTGCATTTAAAGTATTGGCAATATTAGATAACAAACCTGATTTTTCCAGATTATGTTCAATACTGGACAATACTTTTTTTATTTCATCAACTTCGTCTTTTTTTAGTTTTGTCTTGATAAACTCTTTGTCACCAAGATCTTTTTCAAGCTCTTGTTTTTTACAGATAATCTCATGCCATTCTTTTTCAAGAGAAATTATCTTCTCACACTTATTTTCAAGCTCTCTTATGGCAAAAATCAAATCACGCATATCATCAACATCAACAAGTATGGCTTGTTCAAATCCTGTATCAATATCAATTTTGTTGGCAATCAAATCTTGGAGCTGAAAACTGAGTTGTTTTTGATAATTCAAACGGCCGGCTCTAAGAGCAAGAAACGGAGCCCCCAGTTCATTTAATCTTTGGGCAACAACATCAACAGCTTTATCCATTCTGGAAGCAACGAGAACAGTTTTACCGTTTGCAACAAGGTGAGCTACAAGGTTAACTATAGTTTGAGATTTTCCTGTACCGGGAGGCCCGTATACAGCCAGAAGTGAATTTTGTTCAATCTTTTTTATTACATCTTCCTGCGAATCGCTCAAAGAAAGCGGTGTAACAGCAACAAAATCCTTCAATTCTTTTTTGTCTTTAGTATCTTTATTAAAAAGTTTGCCGACTCCTCTTAAATACTCTTCATTTATTACGGAAAGAGCAGATTCTCTAAAAGTACCGCTGGGTTTTTCTGATATTTGCGTAAGCTCATGTAAAACACCTGCTGTAATAGAAGGTCTTTTAGTCAAAATAAGGGCGCTCTGGCTTGTAACACAAACTTTTTCCGGTCTTGAAGATGTTTTGTTTTCTCTTGCATCTTCAACAAATTCATCAATATTCTCAGAATCAATTTTTTGATAGAAATTATCAGCTGTATCTTTTACATAATTTTCATCAGCATCATCTTCATGGTTCAAAGATATCTCAACATCAGGAAGAATTGATCGAAGCGTTGTTAAAAATATATTCAATTTATTTTGATTTAGCGGTAAATCAGGAACTACTTCCAATAAACCATCAAGCATGTGTTCCATTTCATCTTCATCATCATTTTTACCCATAAGTGCAGTCAATGCACCTGTATTTAATGACAAAGAATCATCCTGAAGCGAACAAACTATATTTACCCCATCACGCTCCAAACGGCATGGTGCATATAAAAGAGGTGTTAAAAACTCGCTTTTTCTTTTTGATTTAGAATTTTTTCCGACAAGAAACAAATGACCGTAGATAAGATATTTGTCTTTCTGGCTCATTTCACTCTGTATCATAAGTTCTGTAAGATCACTATCAGAGCCGTCAAGAGACAATGAAGCATCAGGATTTGAAAATAAAGATTCTTCACCTTTTAAAAATATCCATTTATTATCTTTATCCTGCTTTAAGTTCCTAAACGTAGAGCTTTGCACCTCTTCTCTGACACAGTCATGAAGATACAAACTTAATCTTTTTATAAAACTGTCATGAAATGCTGATTGTATTATTTTAGTAGCTTCTTGTAACATAATTTTCTCATCAAATAACTAATCCCAATATAGATTATAACCCATTATAATTCTTGCGTATCGTACATTTTGACTATATTATTATTCAAACAAAAAAGGAGCCTGCAACAATGTTGCAAACTCCCTTTTATAAAAATCTAAAGAACTACTTAACAGCTTCTTTGAATTTTTTACCAGCTGAGAAAGCAGGAACTGTTTTAGCAGCAATTTTGATTGTAGCGCCAGTTTGTGGGTTACGACCAGAGCGAGCTGCTCTTTTTCTTGGTTCAAAAGTACCAAAACCAACTAAAGTAACTTTTTGTCCTTTAGCAACAGTTTTTGTAACAGTTTCCAAAGTTGCAGCGATTACATCAGCAGCAGCTTTTTGAGAAACTTTAGCTTTTTTAGAAACCTCTTTTACTAATTCTTCTTTGTTCATAAGAACCTCCTTTTTGTTAACATAGATTATTATATCTATTTTTCTTAATTTAGCAAGCCTTTTTAAGATAAAAAATGTAAAAAAAATAGTTATATTTAGTTTTACAACCATAGTAAAACAGAAAATGCCCTCAAAATAAAGGTTTTAAGAAGAGGAGCTATAAGACCCAGGATGGGTCAAGCCTGCCAAATTTTACATTATTGTAATAATAAGTTAAGATTTGAAACGCATTGTAACCTTGTTGAGCCATATTGTTAGCACCATGCTGGCTCATGCCGAGGCCATGCCCGTTTTTTTTCACATTATCATCAAAAGACGGTACTGATTTTAAGTATGGCAAATCCTTTGTCCAAACAGCACCGGAATTAACTGTATGACCGCCTGCAGAAGCTGAATAATAAGCAGGGATAACTTTTTGATTATAAGTTATAACAATACCTTTGGTTTCCATAACAGCATTGTTTGTAGCTGCAGTTTCAGCTGAAGCGCCTCCATAAGCCTGATCCTCAGGGGTATCCTTTAAGTCATAGCCTCTTGATGCTCTTTTACCTCTATTGGCAATAGCATAACTCCTCGCAGCTATTGCTTGAGCTTTTAAGGCTTCGTAATTCCATTTTGAAGGCATTTCTGACGGTACAACACCCAGCATATACTCCTCCAGAGGAACATTGTTAACTACTACAAGAACACCATCTCTGTTTTCTATTATGAATTCACCTCTATACCATTTTCTTTTAACAGAAACAAAAGCTTTTTCAGGAGGTTTTATAACAATGCGTGAAATATTCAAATTAAACCATTGTCCGTTTAATTCAATGGCAACCGTAGGCCCCATTGCCTTAAATGTATACGGTTTCATCGATTTTAAGGTATAAAAAGATTTGTTATGAAGCGGACTTATCAGCTGAGCGTCTTTGCTTGCACCAACAACAACCTCACTAACCCCATCAACAAGACCTATTTTCATGCCAAATGCTCGTTGCTGCAATATAAACGGCAACAACAACATACAGCCGACTACAAATATTTTTTTCAAATTATTCATAACAAAAAATAACTACCTGTACTAAGCACTGACTTTTTCAAGAAACGCAATCACATCAATTGCTATTTGCTTTCTAGTATCCTCATCTGCCTCTTTTAAATATCCAAAAGCTTCGGCAAGAGGCTCTGATGTATCATACCATCTATTAAGAACATAATTAAAAGCCCCAAGCAGACTGCTGTTTAAAACAACACCATGATCCAGTGCCTTGTTTTTAATAAAAGCAGCACACTGTGATTGAATATCCGGCTTGGAATTTTTTATCAAGCTCACTGCCAGACTGAGTGTAGGTTCTTTATCATACCAGCGTTTATTTTCCATAACAATTCTCCAATAAATATTATATCATCAAAAGATTTTATATAGTCATCATTTTTTTGTATTATAATTAACGGTACAAATATAAATAATTAAGGAAAATTTTTATGAATAAATACTTGCTGGAAATAGGAACTGAAGAACTCCCCTACAAATTTATAAACAGCGGCATTGTACAGTTAAAAAATGCCTTCGAAAAATTGTTAAAAGACAATGAAATAGTTTTTTCTTCAATAAAGTCTTTTTCAACACCAAGACGTTTAACATTGATTATTGAAGGCTTTGAAGAAAAGCAGCCTGATATTATAAAAACGATAAAAGGGCCTGTTTTAAATATTGCTTACGATGAAAATGGGAACCTGACAAAAGCAGGACTGGGATTTGCAAAGAAAAACGGAGTTGATGAAACTGCTTTATACAAAGAAGACAACTATGTATATGCAAAAGTTGAACAAAAAGGCAAGTCAATCAAAGATATTCTTCAAGAAAATGTAGAAAAAATAGTTCTAAAAATGCAAGGCCCTTATTTTATGAGATGGGCTGATCTTGATGTTAAATTTCAAAGACCAATCAGATGGGTTGTTTCTCTTTTAAATAATGATGAACTAAAAATTAAAATAGCAGATATTGAATCATCAAGATACTCAAGAGGTCACCGTTTTAAATCCGATAGAGTCGAAATACAAAACCCGGATACTTATGAACAGGATTTATATAATGCAAATGTAGTTGTTGATTTTGAAAAAAGAAAACAAATCATCATAAATGATTCTAAAAAAGAAGCAGCAAAAATAAATGCAGAAGTTTATTTTGATGAAAATCTTCTTGAAGAAGTCACAAACTTATGCGAATGGCCTGTACCCGTCGTTTGCGGATTTGATGAAAAATATCTTGATATACCAGAAAAAGTTACAGTAACAGTCATGGCTGTTCACCAGAGATATTTTCCTATGTATCGTGACGGAAAGCTGTTGAATAACTTTATCACAATAACAAATTACATAGGGACAAATTTTGAGAATATAAAAGCAGGCAACGAAAGAGTTGTTGTTGCAAGACTGGATGATGCTATATTCTTCTTTAATGAAGACACAAAAATACCTTTTGAAAATTACGTTGAAAAATTAAAAGGTATTACATTCCAAAAAGGAATGGGCTCAATGTACGACAAAACGCAGCGAATTATAAAACTAAGTGAATATCTAGCACAAAAGACAAATGCACCTTTAGATACAATAAAAAGAACAGCTCTATTATGCAAAGCCGACCTTGTAACAAGCCTTGTTTTTGAATTTACGGAACTGCAAGGTTTTATAGGTTCAGACTATGCATTTAATGCAGGAGAGAAAACAGAAGTTGTTCAAGGGATTAAAGAGCACTACTATCCGCTGGGAGCAGATTCTGAACTTGCATCAGGTATTGAAGGACAAATTGTCGGTATAGCAGACAAAATTGACACAATAGTTGCAGTTTTTGCTGAAGGTAAAAAACCAACCGGCTCCGCTGACCCACTCGGTGTAAGAAGAGCAACTCTCGGTATTATAAAAACAGTCATTCAAAAGTCATTAGATATTGATTTACAAGAATTGATAAAAAAATCAATTGAGCTGATGCCAGTTGAAATTGCCGATAAAAATGCATTATACAGCGACGTAAAAATGTTCTTTGAACAGAGATTAAATATATATTATACAGAAAAATACAGACACGATGTTGTTGATGCATGCATTTCAGGAGAAAATGTGCTTTCTGATTTAAAAGACTTTGCTGACAGAGTCGAATTTGTATCCGAAAAAATACAATCCGCTGAATTTGCAAAACTCAATGAAGCTGCAAACAGGGTTATAAGAATAGTAAAAGATTATAAATCAGAACAATTACCTGTTGATACATTATTTAATTGTCCTCAGGAAAAACAACTGTGGACTTGCACATCATCTATAGATATAGAAAAACTAAATTACAAAGAAATTTATGAACAGCTATCAAAAATAATTAGCACAATTGATGAATTTTTTGAAAAGGTTCTTGTCATGGATAAAGATGAAAAAGTTAAACAAAACAGACTTAATCTTCTTTATATATTAAAAAGAAAATTTGATAAAATTGCTGATTTTTCAAAGCTCGTTATATAAAAATAAACTTGAATAAATAATAAAAGTCAGAATAAATATATTCTGACTTTTATTATTATCCAGAACAACTCACATCGACTTCACCCAGCAAAGCAATATTTATAGGCTTTTAAAAAGATTTGAAGAATTATAAAAAAAGAGTAAAATTTTTATTGATTTTATGATATGTTATTGCTATAAATGAACAGGCACTCTTTTTGTGCTATTGGTTAATAGATTAGTGATTATAAAGGAGAATTATGGGATTACCTAAAGTAGCATATTTTTCAATGGAAATTGCATTAGACCAATCATTGAGTACGTATTCTGGAGGTTTAGGATTCTTGGCAGGTTCACACATGCTTTCTGCCGGATATCTGCAAATGCCTATGGTAGGTGTAACTATACTCTGGTCATACGGGTACTACAATCAAAGAATTAACGAAGAAGGCAATGTTGAAGTTGCATACATCAGAAAACACTACGATTTTCTACAAGATGTTGATGCACAGGTTACACTTGATATCTTCGGAGAAAAAGTTATTGTTAAAGCATTTAGAGTAGATCCTGACCTGTTCGGTTCATGTCCTGTATATTTACTTACAACTGATGTTGACGGTAACTCTGACTGGGCTCGTTCTATTACTCACAAGCTTTATGACGGAAATGAAAAAATCAGAATTGCTCAGGAAACTGTTCTTGGTGTAGGTGGTATCAGACTGCTTCAAGCAATTAAATATGATTTTGAATGCGTTCATATGAACGAAGGTCACGCACTTCCTGCTGCATTTGAATTATTACAGCAAAACGGCGGTGATCTTGAAAAAACAAAAAGACAGGTTGTATTTACAACACACACACCTGTAGCAGCAGGAAACGAAGTTCACTGGGTTGATACACTAATGGAAGGCGGTTTCTTTGCCGGCTGTTCAAGAGAAAGAGCCGTTGAACTCGGTGGAGAACATTTCTCATTAACAGTTGCTGCATTGAGAATGAGCCGTATCGCAAACGCTGTATCTCAGCTTCACGGTCTAGTTGCTAACAAAATGTGGAACTGGGTTGAAGGCAGATGCCCTATTAGAGCTATTACCAATGCTGTAAACCTTCATTACTGGCAAGATGAAAGAATTGCTAATGCAAAAACTCTTCAAGACTTGCTGGATGCAAAAATAGAAATGAAAAAAGAAGTATTTAGCTATATTGCAAATACCACAGGTAAAAGATTTGATCCAAACGTATTGACTATTACCTGGGCAAGAAGATTTGCTGATTACAAACGTGCTTGGCTTATCTTCATGGATATGGATAGAATCTTAAAATTGTTAAATGCTGACAAAGTTCAATTGATTTTTGCCGGTAAATTCCATCCGGATGATGCTATGGGTCGTGAAATGTTTAACAACATTCTTCACAAATCATACAACATCAAAAATGTTGCAGTACTTGCCGGTTATGAATTGGAACTCAGCGGCAAGCTTAAAAGAGCTACTGATGTTTGGTTAAATACACCGATCAGACCTCTTGAAGCATCAGGTACATCAGGTATGTCAGCGAATGCTAACGGTGCTGTTCACCTTTCAATTTATGACGGATGGACAGTTGAAGGTACATTCCCCGGAATTAACGGTTATACAGTTGAATATCCTGGACTTGACGATGATATTCCTTGGGAAGAACGCCACTGGAAAGATCATGACTGCATAATGGATATTATTGAAAACCAGATTATTCCAACATACTATGACAACAAAATGGAATGGGCAAGAATGATGAGACAGGCTGTTAGAACTTCTGAAGCATACTTTAACTCTGACAGAATGGTTATTGAATACTTCAATAGAATCTACAAACCTATCGCTCATGAAAATCCAAAAGAAGGCGGCTTGAATACAAATGCTGAAGATATGACAGTTGATCCTTCTCAAAAAGAAGCTCCAAATATGGATGCATGGACTTATTCAAATATTAAATAATTAAAAGAAATATTATTTAATAATAAAAGAAACGCTTAAATTAATTTAAGCGTTTCTTTTTACATATTTTAACAAAATAAGCAATATTTAATCAATCACTGTTTTTAATAAATTATAGTAAATAAGGTAAGGTATATTTTATGGAATTTAGTAAAATTAGTGGTGTACAAAGTATACGGCCGGAAAATAATCTCAGAGAAACATATAGCAGATTAAATTTTAAGCAAGAAAATGACAAACTAGAAATAAAGTCAAATAAAAAGAAAAAAATTGCTATCGGTGTAGCTGTAGCATCACTCGCAGCAACAGCTGCAGAACTGGCTTATTTGATAGGAAGAAATCCGGCTAAAGCCGCAAAAGTTTTGAAAGGTAACGCGGAAATACTGGAACCGGCCTACAAAGAAGCAAAAGAATTAACGGATAAAATTATAAACAAAGAAGGTCAATTCCAAACAAAGTTTGATGATATTTTTAAATTATTTAAAGATCCCGGTGAAAAATCTCAATTGAATATATCAATGAATAGATTTGAAACTTTTGTATCAAACCAGAAAGAACAACCTCCTCAAGAAGTTATGGAAGCATTCAATACATTAAAGAAAAACCTTGAAGATTTTCACAAGAAAATCGAAGAAAATCTCATAAAAGGAGAGAAAATAGACTACGAAGCAGCAGAAAAATTTAAAAATGCAAACAAAAAATATTCAGATATTATACAAGAATATATAAAAAACATAAAAATCGACGATATCAATACACGCCTAGACCTTGATGACTTATATTACAAATTTAGTGGTACATCAATCAGTTTTGATGCAATGCCTAAAAGAGTAATAACAGAGTGTCCAAAAGAAATATTGCCATCCGACAATGTTTTCTTTCATGGAACAATGAAACCAAAAGGTATTTATGAACATGGTTTTACACCGTATGCAAGCCGTCAAATTAACCAAAGCTCACGTGAGCTCGGTGCAGGTGTTTATCTTAGTCCGGATGTAAAAGTTTCAGCATACTTTACAGGCTTAATTGGTCCAATAATACCTGTTCGTCTGGCAAAAGATGCAAAAACTGCACTGATAACTGAAGATACATATAAAAAATTGGCTACAGAATTAAATAGTTTTATTAGCGAACGCATAAATCAAGGCGAGTATCAAACGCTTCCGGATATTACAAAAAATGCAATTACAGAATGTCTGTTTCAAGAAGTATTCAAAAAAGCTGGATATGACGCTGTTTATACGCCTAAAGGGGTAAAAAGCGGCGGCTTAATGCAAATGATATTTTCACCTGATATAAATGAAGTATTAGGACGCAACCAGAGCCAGATTGTTGTATTTAGTCCGGAAAAGCTTGAAATAGTAGATAGAACACTAAAAGAAAGAATATGCGATCTCAAAGATAAATTTTCAGCAATTATTTCGCAGTTGAAATATCAAAGAACACATATGATATAAACGAAAAAGAGGCTTACTTAAAAAGTAAGCCTCTTTTATTTTGAAAGTTAAAAATTAAACGTATTCTTTAACTTCTGCTGCAAGGTTTTTAGTATCAAGTTTGATACCAGGGCCCATAGTTGTAGTCAAGTATGCAGATTTAACATACACACCTTTAGCTACAGATGGTTTAGCTCTCAAAACAGCATCTGCAAGAGTTGCATAGTTTTTCATCAAATCTTCAAAAGAGAATTTGATTTTACCGATAGGAACGTGAATCATACCTTGCTTATCAGCACGGAATTCAACTTTACCTGCTTTAGCATCTTTAACAGCTTTAGCTACATCAAGAGTAACTGTTCCTGTTTTCGGGTTAGGCATCAAACCTTTAGGCCCGAGAACTTTACCTAACTTACCAAGCATACCCATGCAATCCGGAGTAGCAATCAAAGTATCAAATTCAAACCAGCCGCCTGAAATTTTATCAATAATTTCTTCAGCACCGGCTTCTTCAGCGCCGGCAGCTTTAGCTTCATCAGCTTTTGTACCTTTCGCAATAACGCAAACTCTGATTTCTTTACCAAGACCTGCCGGTAATACAACAGTAGAACGGATCTGCTGATCAGCTCTTTTTACATCAATACCAAGACGCATATGGCATTCAACAGTTTCGTCGAATTTAACAGTTGCTTCTGATATTTCTTGCAGCTTTTTAAGTGCATCAGCAGCTGAAGATGGCTGAACAAAATCCTGTAACATCTCAGCAGCTTTTTGTTGTCTTTTTGTTAATTTACTCATTTTATAATTTCCTTTCTGTGGTGATATCGGGTTAATATCCGTTTCAGGCGACCAAGGAGCCTCTTACGGCATTCCCTTCCACTAATAGTTATTCTTCTACAGTAACACCCATTGCTCTAGCTGAACCTTTAAGCATTTTAACAGCTGCTTCCATGGTTGTAGCATTGAGGTCATTCATTTTTACTTTAGCAATTTCTTCCAATTGAGCTACAGTAATTTTTCCGACTTTTGTTTTGTTTGGTACAGCAGAACCTTTAGGTAAATTAATTGCTTTTTTAATCAAAACTGCAGCCGGAGGGCTTTTGATAACAAAAGAAAAACTTCTGTCTTCATATACATCAATAATTACAGGAATGATATAACCTGCCTGTGATTCTGTTTTTGCATTGAATTGTTTGCAAAAATCCATGATGTTAACACCGTGCTGACCGAGTGCAGGACCAACCGGCGGTGATGGATTTGCTTTGCCTGCTTCAATTTGAAGCTTGATTTTTCCTACGATTTTTTTAGCCATTTTTTTCTCCTTTCGTGGTGTAACGGGAACTGTGTCTGTTCCCTTCCACATATTCATTTATATTTTACTTTATATCTCTTCTCTGGCTTAGAAAAGAGGTTTATGTTCGCTTATACTTTTTGAATTTGCTTGTACTCAAGTTCTACAGGAGTTTCACGTCCAAAGATTGAAACAGTAGCTCTGAGTTTTGATTTATCAGGATAAACTTCGGTAATATCACCGATAAAGTCAGCAAACGGACCGGATATAATTCTAACCTTGTCACCAACTTTAACATCAAGCTCAATTTTTGTAGTTTGATTTTGAACTCTGTGAATAATCTTTTTGATTTCAGAATCCTTAGCCGGAATAGGCTTCTTTGATGTGCCGACAAACTTTGTAACACCTGCAGTATGTCTGACAACATACCAGCTGTCGTCATCCATAATCATTTCAACAAGTACATATCCGGGGAAGATTTTTTCTTCTCTATCCTGTTTCTTGCCGTCTTTTACTTTTGTAATAGTCTTTTGAGGAACTTCTACTCTGAAAATTTTATCCCCCATATTCATATATTCAATACGTTTTTCAAGGTTAACTTTAACTTTGTTTTCATAACCTGAATATGTATGAACTATATACCATTTTTTTTGAGGCTCTTTATTATGTGAAGCTTGTAAATCAGCTTTTAGCTGAGCATCTTTTTCTTCAACAATTTGATGTTTTTCGTTTTCAAAAACATTCATATCATTCTGGGCTTCATTTACCTGGAGTTCATCATTCATATCTTCTGTCATTGTATTAATTCCTGCTTTATTAATCTAAATTTAACTAAATATCACAACTATTTAAGATGCAATGCTTTAAACAGAACATCAAATATAGTATCCAGAGCTAAAACACCTATTGTAAAAGCGGCAGTAATAATAATTACATAAATAGTTTCTACAATAACCTGTTGTTTTCCGGGCCACGTAATTTTGCCCCATTCGAGCTTTACTGACTTAAAATAAGCAATCATTGCTTCTTTTATATCAGCTTGTCCTTTTGCAGATTTATCTTTAGTCTGGTTTGCCATTTTATTCCTCTAATTACTTAAATCGCGCCCTGAAGGACTCGAACCCTCGACATCCGGTTTTGGAGACCGACGTTCTACCAACTGAACTAAGGACGCTTTTTAAGAATTTAAACTTGCGTGATTAGTAAAGTTATTTTGTTTCTTTATGGACTGTATGTTTGTTGCATCTCGGGCAGTGTTTTTTCAGCTCCATTCTTTCTTTCTGTGTTTTTTTGTTTTTAGTGGTAGTATAGTTTCTTTCTTTGCATTCTTCACATGCAAGAACAACCATTTTATCCACTTTTCCTTTGATTCCCATGTTTTACCTTCTTATCTAGTTTTACTTATATTTTTTTCAAGCAAGATTTATAGAATGCGTCTTTTCCCTCATTCTACTCATCCGTCAGTTATTTAGTTGTATTAATATATTACAATAAACATAAAATTTTCAAAGCACTTATTTAATAATTCTTATAATTATCTCAACAGTTTTTCATCAAGCATAAAATAATAACTATCCGGATTATTCACCAAATTGCGTTTTGACAAATAATCAACGCCTAGTGTAGCAGCAATAAATGAAATATTATACGTAGCTGAAATAATTACAATACCTGTATTATCATATTGCTTTAGAAGCTTAATCTGCTCAATAAACCATTCACCGGCATATTTTGGCAAAAAATCGGTTTCCATCTGTAAATCAGACAAAATTAAATCAAATGGTTCATTTAAATGTTCTTGAGCAATCGACAAAGCTTCCTGCGCAGAACTTGTTAGTGTATAATCAAATTCGCAACCTTCATATTTACTTAAAAGGTATACATGATATCTTTGCCACTCACGACTGTCTTCTGCTATTAAAATTTTCTTTTTGGTATTCATAACTCTATTATACAAAATTATATCCTTAAGGGTAAAAAAGAATAATTATTTAGGCTGATTAAACTATAAATAATTACTGTAATTATATAAATAAAATACAAGATGAATTAAGCTATATGAATATATTTAGAAGTTTAAACCAGCTAATAAAGAGAATAAATGAAATTGACAAACGCTCGAAATATCTGTCAAAAGAAAAATGCTACTCCTCAAACCCGTTTGCATTTGCCCAAAACAAAACATACGTCTGGGTTGAAAGAGTAAAAGATTTCAACAAATGCGGACTGTTCTTTAAAAAAGATAAAAACAATAAAAAATAACTATACGGAAAGCACATTCATCAATGACAAAAACTCGGGGAACGAAATATTAACCCAATCAAATTCCTTAATTAATACAGGTTTATCACATACAAGCCCTGCAACATAAAGACTCATTGCTAGTCTATGGTCATGATAACATTCAACTTCAGCATCACCTTTAAGTTTTGTTTTTCCGTTTATAATAAACCCGTCTGGCTTTTCTTCTATATCTGCACCGATTTTTTTCAACTCGGCAACAAGGCACTTAATCCTATCTGCCTCTTTGTTTCTTAAATCAGATGCATCTTTTACAATAGTAGTTCCCTCTGCCTGGGTCGCAAGAACTGCTATAACAGGAAGTTCATCAATTAGTCTTGGAATAATTTCACCTTCAATTGTAACTGATTTCAAAGAAGAATATCTGATATGTATATCACCAATCTCTTCATTACATTCAAGTCTCTGGTTTAGAATTTCAATATCCGCTCCCATTTTGAGCAATATATCAACAATTCCGGTTCTTGTCGGATTTAATCCAACATTTTTCAATATCACATCAGAACCGGGAACTATAGCTGCCGCAACCATAAAAAATGCAGCTGAAGAAATATCTCCGCACACTGACAAATTTCTGGGAGTCAATTGAGATTTTCGTATCTTAGAAACGGTTCCGCATGTTTCAATATCCGCATCAAGATATTTAAGCATTTTTTCTGTATGATTTCTTGAAAGGTAAGGTTCAGTTACTTTTGTCTCTCCATAAGTATTCAAACCAGCTAACAAAATACAGGACTTTACCTGAGCCGAAGCTATCGGAGATTTATAATCAATCGGGAACAGTTCTGCTCCTTTTATCAACAGAGGTGCTTTAAATTGGTTATGTTTAATTTTTGCACCCATCAATTCCAAAGGAGTGATTATTCTTTTCATCGGTCTTTTTGAAAGACTTTCATCCCCAAACAAAGTAGTCTCGCTCTCTCTTGATGCGACAATCCCGGAAAACAGACGCATTGATGTACCGGAATTTCCGCAATCGAGATTGTAAACATCTTTTTTAAAAGCATTTGATGCATCGATTTTTATATGCTTATCACCCAGAAATTCAACATCGCATCCCAGAGCTTTCACAATATTCAGAGTACTAATACAATCTGCCCCTTGCGAAAAATTGTTTACTTCAACTATCCCACCAGTTAAAGCAGCACACATAGCGCTTCTGTGACTGATAGATTTATCAGGAGGGATAGAAACTTCGCCTTTTAATGAGTTAATCTTCTTTACTGTCTGATTTGCCGGCATACTATATTATATCTTTATAAGACTCAACATTTGTGAGCATATCATAGTTAAGCTCGTTTTCATTGTCAGCAATAACGGCAGTAACAACGGCATCAGATGTAATGTTAAGCATTGTTCTAAACATATCAACAATTCTGTCAACAGCAAACAGGAAGGCAAAACCTTCTACCATCTGTGTAGGAGTCAATCCTAAACCGTTGAGGACAAGAGCAATTGTGATAATTCCGCCGCCTGGAATACCAGCACAGGTGCTGGAAGCAACAATTGCAAGAACTGCTATTTGTAAAATCTGCAAAGGAACCAATTCAATTCCGTATGCCTGTGTCAAAAAGACAACAGCAATAACCTGAAACATTGCTGTAGCATCAAAGTTCAAAGTTACCCCAAGCGGCAGTACAAAACTGCAGACTTTATGAGATACCCCCCTTTTTTCACAGCAAGCTATAACAAGAGGCAAAGTTGCAGAGCTGCTTGCAGTACCAAAACCGACCATCATCGCTTCTGCAATAGAAGCAAAAAACAGCCTGACCGGAACTTTAGAAAACACTTTCATCAATACAGGATAAACAACAAAAAGCTGTATTGCAAAACCTATTAATATAGCAAGAAAATATTTTGAAATGCTTGAAAAAATTGAAAGTCCGAATGACGAAATAGCAGTAGCAGTCAAAGCAAAAATACCCGGAGCAGCAAGATACATAATACCATCTGTGACTTTCATTGTAGCAGCAAAAATCGATTCAAAGAAGGATACAACAGGTCTGTTTATTTCGCCAACTTTTGCAAGTGCAATAGCAAATACCATAATGAAAATAATAATCGGTATCATTTCACCTTTAGCCAGAGCTTCCATAGGATTGGCGGGTATAAGATTTATAAACAACTCTGACAAATGTCCTTTTTGGTCAGCAATTGCCTGGCTGACAATTTGCTGCGTAGCAACAGCTGATTTTTCACTAATAAAACTTTGAACCCCATCACCAGGATGAATTGCAAGAGCAAGAGTTGTTCCGATAATAACAGCAGCCACTGAAATAATGGTGTAATACACAACCATTTTTATTCCGAAAGCACCTAGCTGCTTATTATCACCGATACTGGAAATACCGATAACTATAGCACTAAAAATCAATGGTATAATAACCATTTGAATCAATCTTATAAAGGCCTGTCCGATAAAATTCAAAACAGAGAATATTATATTGTAAATTGTTGAGGTTTCATGCGATGAGTGAAAAGCATGCATCGCAATACCTAAGATAATACCGGCAATCAAACCAAGAAATATATGTCCGTTACGTTTGATACCGAGTCCAAGTGCAATCAATATTTGCATATGTAATTTCATGTCATATCCTCTCTTATGTCGATTTATCAGATGGGTACGATTATTTTACTATTTTTCTTATACAAATACAACAATGTATATAGATGATATTAATTATTTGATTAATTTCCCAATAATTTTATTTATTTCATCAGCATTGTCAGGCTTCAATTGCATTACTCTGTTAAAATAAATAAGCGCACTATAATTTTGTCTCATCTTTAGATAGCACATTGCCGTATAATAATTAGCTTTGTAATTATAAGGCTCATTTTTCAAAACTTTTTTGTAATAATAAATAGCTCTGCCGTAATTGTGCATGTCTGCATAAAGATTTCCAAGCGCAATAAATGATGAATTATTTGCTTTGCAATATGGAGCAAGCAGACAATGGCGATTAATACTTTTTTCATACAATGCTTTTGCTTTCAGATATTTTTTATCTTTCTGAAAAACAAATCCTTTTGTTAACAAAAATTCCCTTTTCAAATTTTCCTTACTTTTGCAAGCCTTTAAAGCTTCATAAGCGGATACCATATCCCCTCTGTCCGCAAAAATCTTTGCTTGGATACAGGGAAAACTCTCCCATTTTCTTATCATTTCAGCAAGAGACTTTTCATACTCACCTTGTTCAAAATATATTTCAGCAAGTATTTTGGATTTATCAAGCTTAAAAGCAGAACCCGTCAATGTGACATTTGCTCTGCAAAAGAACCTTGTCGAAGGCTTTTTCATAAATTTACAAAAACTGTAATCATAGTCTCTTTTAAAAGATTTTGTAACTCTCTCAGCATCATTGTAACGCCCGAGTTTTGTATAAACTTTTGACAGTATCATGTTCGAACCGGCATGGTATTTTATTGAAACCGGATTATCTGCATATTCAAGATATGTATCAATATCACCTGTCTGAAAAGCTTTTCTTGCAATCATTTCTTTTTCAAACGATTTATATTGAAGGTCATTTGGATTCATTAAAAGAAAATATATAAGCAAATACAGTAATGATGATAAAATAACTACAATGTAATACAAATATTTCATAAGCAACTCCTATTTTTTTTAGATTATATCAGATTATAAAAAATTTGTATTATAATTTACATATGACAAATTCGGATAATAACAGCAGGGATATAATTGCTTTCTGGGGATATCCTGCCCCTGCTTTAATAAATAAATATAAAAATAAAAACACGAATTGGATTGATCTGGATATTGATTTTGGATATCCGGACGCAAAGATTCTGCCTGATGCTTACTGCCAGATTATCAAAAATATTATTAATAATGCAGTATACCTAAAATCAAGAATAAAAAAAATTATTGCACCGATTGGAAAAGACAAATGCGATTCCGGCTGGTTTGCTTCAGCAGTTCTCAAAGATATGGGATTTGATGTTGAAACATCAATATACGAAGATTTGACAATAAAATCCGAACCGATTATATGTGAATCAAATCTTCCGCTTAAGAAAAAATTTGAACTTATTACAGACAGTATTGTCCATGATATAGACAAAAGCAATCTGCAAAAATCAGAAGCACAGTTTGGTTTTTGGGGCGTTCCTCCAAATGATTTAAACCTTCTAAACCTGCTTCCCGACAGCACACATGTTTTTGGCTGGACAAGATGTGTAGAAATGGGCTGCCCGGCAAATCTTGAACTTGAAATGTATGTAAATCCTGATATTCCGACAATATTCTATTCACAATCATTTTGTTCAAAAGCGCAGCTGGCTAAATATCTTGCCAATAAATACAACGGATTATATATAGACGTGGATGATTTTGCAACAAAATCAACAAAAGCAAAAATTGAGGCATTTATAAAACTAAGATGAAACAACTGGTACTTGACGCAGGAACAACATGGTCCAAAATAATAGAAACAGAAGCTTCTGAAACAGGGGGGCAATTTGACAGGTATTTAAAAAAACACCACAATAACTGCAATTATTACATTTTACCCTCCTCTGCATTAAAAGAATACGATATAAAATTTGATGCAATGACAGGTCACATGTCAGAAAAATTTATAAACACAAAAGACAGCTATGTAAATGAAATAATTGCACTTGCAAAAGGTGCACAAAAAATCATAAAAGACACAAATGCGGTAATCCTTGACCTTGGAAGCAGAGATGCAAAATGGGCAAGGTTTAAAAACGGAAAATTTTCCGACCTTGACTGGAATACATCCTGTGCAAGTTCTACCGGAGCAACAATTGAAATGCTATTAAAATTTTATGATGTACAACCTGAAGAGCTTTCATTTACAAAAGAAAAATATAATATAACCTGCGGTATATTCGGACTTGAAAAAATAATGGATGACATAGCCAACGGCGAAACAGCGCCTAAAGCTATATCAAAATTCATCCACGGAATAGCCTTCAACTCATGGAATTTTACACAAAAATCTGAAAAAATATATTTATCCGGAGGATTTTGTGAAAACAAATGTTTTGTAGAAGCGCTTTCACAGTATTGTGAAGTTGCATTGCTCGGCAGATTTGTCCTGTGCGAAGGGATATTATCATAATCTGCTTAAGAAATTAACTATGCTCAAGGCAACTTAACTATGCTCAAGGCAACTTAACTATTCTCAACATCCCTGTCATCCTTGTATATGTTACTTAATTCGATGATAAAAATTTTGGTTTGATTTGTTAAAAAAAGATTTGGTATATTTGTTTAGTTTATAGTATTTTTATTTAAATCAAATTTTATCTTTCGGAGGGCCATAAACTTTTAAAAGAGCCCTGACTATCTTTGGCATCTGGCACACAAAAGAATAGTTGCCTGCTCTCAATGAACAACGAGTGCATTGGGATTTAATTTGATAACACTCTATGGCCTGAAGTGTCCAATTTTGCATAATAGATTCGGATATTTCTCCATTAGTTTGCGGAGTATAGCAGCTGTTTATGTAAGCTACTTTGTCAGAAATTGAAACAGAAGAATTTAGCATATCATTTGCCAACGCTGAATTTGTATACATATCAGCACCTCCTTAGCACAAAAAAGAACCCTGTATATTTATGATAAACCATGTTTAATTTTATTTACTCGGTTTGATAGAGGATATTTATATTTTTACTACATGTGCATCGTAAACCAGCTTTAAACCTTCAAGTGTAATATAAGGATTGATATAATCAAACTGCCGTTTCATATATTTTGCAACAATCTCGGAGTATCCGCCTGTTGCAATCACAAGAACATTCTTTCCTAACTCACTTTCACATTCTTCTATCAGTCCGTCTATCATGCAGGCATGTCCTCTTACAATACCTGACAACATAGCATCAATTGTATTTTTACCTATGGCATTCGCCGAAGATTCAATTTTTATCAAAGGTAATTTAGATGTAAATTTTTTCAAACTTTCTGCTTGAATTTTCATGCCGGCGCAAATAACACCACCTAAAAATTCACCCTGAGATGTAACAATGTCAAATGATGTTGCAGTACCAAGGTCTACAACTATTGAATCTTTTTTATATAGAGAATAAGCGGCAAAAGCGTTAACTATTCTGTCAGCACCTACTTCTTCTGGATAATCAACCGAATATTTCAACAAATTCGTTGTTTTATTTGAAACAACAAAAGGATCTATGCCCAAATATCTTTTGATAGCATTTGTATATCTTTCAGTCAGACACACAACTACACTGCACAAGCATGCACTATCAACAAATTCTTCATAATTATGTATCTTTAAAAGATTGATAAGCAAAATACCAATCTCATCTTCCGAACGGTGCTTTTCTGAAGCAATTGTCCAGGTATCAACGAGATTGTCTTCATCAAAAAGTCCTATTGTTGTGGTTGTATTACCAATGTCCAGTGTTAATAACATATTTACCTCAGAATAATTATACATAAAAAATAATTTTCAATTAAATTTAGTAAAAAAATAATTTTTGCTATAATATTCTCTGTAACATAACAAGAGAGCAGAAATGAAAAAATTATTTATAACACTTTTGGTATTTGTTTGTGCCGCAACAACAGTATTTGCACAAGATGACAAGAATACGGAGCTTATTTCTTCCATCGGATTTCATAAAAAATCAGATATTCCTGCTGAAATTCAAATCCGCAAAATTTTTGAGCAATATCAAAAATATACAAATTCTCAAAATATAGACGGTTTTATGAATTTGCATGATGAATCTTATGTTAGTACAGACGGCTATAACAAAGACAGACTCAAAGAACTTGCACTGGAAGCCTGGAAAGAATTTCCTGATGTAAAATACACAATAAAAGTCATTTCAGTGAATGTGGATATAGATAACGCAACGGTTATCACAACAGAAAGAATGTCCGGGCTCACAAATGCATCTGTTGAATATATTAAAGGCCACGGCTACATTGATTCAGAATCTACTGCTGTTTACTACTTGAAAAAATACTCAAACGATTGGAGAATAACTTCTGACTTTATCATCAATGAAAAATCCTCGATGCGCTACGGTGTTGCAAAATACATCCCTATGAAACTTGATGCGCCTTCAATTGTAGCTCCAAATGAAGAGTATACAGCAATTCTTAAAATTAATGTACCCAAACACTATGTGGCACTTGTATCAATTAACAATGAACCGATAACTTATCCGACTGAACGAAGTACCGAGGTGTTTCGCAGTATCAAAGCAGACGGTACCCGAGAGAGAATACTTACTAGTAATGACGGCAAGAAAAACGAAAATGCTATTGCTTCAATCGGTATAGCAAAACCTCAAATATCAAATGATGCAATTAATGTTAACCTTCTCGGTATTGCTTTTCTTTCCAGCCGTGTAAATGTTCTTGAGCATAAATATTCAAGCTTTAATATTGAAAATAAAAAAATACAAAAAAGCATTGAAAAGGATGAAGATGCAGCCAACAATAAAAGCCAAACAAGTGGTGAGAAAAAATCAAAATAATGGACAAAATAAACTACAAAAGAACACTTATATTTATTTTATCAACAATTGTTCTTTGTCTGTGCTCATTTAGTTTAAGAGATTTTCTCATATCAAAGTACAATGGAGCAGATTTTGTACTTTTTAAGATTGACTATATAAAAAACTACGGTGCAGCATTTAGCATTCTCCACACTCACACAGATTTTCTAATTTTATTGTCTTTATTGATATTGTTTATTGTTTTATTCTATATATTTTCTAATCTAACAAAATTTTCTAAATTCGATTTTTTCCTTTCCTCTTTGCTTTGCTCCGGCATTATATGTAACCTTACAGAAAGACTTTCTGACGGGTTTGTGACTGATTATATCAGACTGAATTTTATAACATTTCCTATATTCAATGTTTCTGATATGTTCATTTGTATTGGAGCTTTTATAATTATTTGTAATATACTCTTTAGTGATGAACCAGACAGTTAACCAAAAATTTTCTATAGATGAAGCAGATGCTAATAAAAGGCTGGATATCTTTTTAGCAGAGCTGTTTTCTGACTTATCAAGAACTTTTATCCAAAAACAAATTAAGTCCGGCAATGTTCTTGTAAATAACAAACTTGAAAAAGTGTCTTACGTTTTGAAAACAGATGACTGTATATCAATGCACATATCTTCCGAATGTGAATACTCTATACAGCCTGAAAATATCTCGATTGATATTTTGTATGAAGACAGCCGGATGCTCGTTGTTAACAAGCCGTCCGGCATGTTGACACACCCGACTGCAATTGAAAAATCAGGCACACTTGTTAATGCTCTGCTACACAAATACGGAAACAATCTATCTGACTGCAACGGATTGAACAGACCCGGCATTGTTCACCGTCTTGACAGAAATACATCAGGCTTGCTAATGATCGCAAAAACAAATGCAGCCTATGAGTTTCTTAAAAAGCAAATGCAAGAACACAATATAGAAAAAAAATATTATGCTGTAGTAAGCCCATATTTTGAAACCCTATCAGGTACTATAAATGAACCAATAGGAAGACACCCGTCAAAACCTGAAAAAATGGCGGTTGTTTATGACGGAAAACCTTCTGTTACGCATTACAAGGTATTGGAAAACTTTTCTACGGCTTCTTTGCTTGAAATAGTCCTTGAAACAGGCCGAACACATCAAATAAGAGTCCATATGTCTCACATCGGGCATCCAATTGTAAACGACAGCCTGTATGGTGGCAGAAAATTCCCTGTAAAAACACAAGAACAGGTGCTTCAAGCTTTTTCTCTCAAATTCACATCTCCTGATGATATGTGTGAGCATACGGTTACTATAGGTTTTGATGATGATATAATTAGAACATTAAATTATTTGAGGAGTAAAAAATGAAAAAAAATATCGAAAAAATAATATATATACTGTTAAATATAGCTGTTATCGCAGGATTTGCGGCATTTATATTTTTTAATTTTGATAAAACTGCGCAATACTTTTGCCCGATAATGCAAAAAACATTCACAACATCAATTGCAGGCTTAGGCTTTATGATATTCTTACCTTCATATATATCAGGATTTGTTTTGTGCCTGCTTATAAAATCCAGAACCGATGAACTGTGCAATGCATATCAAAAAAGACATGAAAATATATCAATTGAAAAAGACGAAAACACAGCCAAAATAGCCGTTTTGGAAGCTAAAATACAAACTCTTGAAACAGCATTGGAGAATGCATTAAAAAATAAATAGATACTTATTAGATACATTGTATATACTACTTCAGTAAAAAAAGCAGAAAGTTATCAAAGTTCTTTCTGCTTTATTTCGTAATATTATTACATTTACAGGGTATATTAAGAATTGTAACACAATATATAACAAATATAGCAATTTTCTATATTTATTTTTTTTTATATATATACAAGAGAGAAAAAAACAAAACTAGACAAAAACAAAAATACCATTCAATTTACCCGTACCACTAGACTAAGTTTTAAGGAGAGAAAAAATGACAATTTGTGCAGTTCAAGCAAACATTCTTTCATGTACTTTGTACAAAAGCAATCTGGAATTTAACATCATGTCAATAAGCAACAAAAGACAGCAGATAGCATATCAAACAATGCAGTTGTCAGATGTTGATTGGGAAACTGACCCGAGAGTAAAACAGCTTCAAGCAATGGATTCATACCTTGAGTTGCAGCAGAAAAACCTCGAAACTCAGCAAAAATCAGTAACATCTCAGCTTGAAAGTTATCAAAAGATACTTGATTCTAACGTCAAGAAAGACTTTACATTGAACCTGAATGCATAATTGATAATCCCGGGAATTATCATTCAGTGAAATGATAAGCCCGACATAAATACCATCAATATTTTATTTTCCGTAACAATAAAATGATTTGAAATTGAATTTGGCTTTCTTATTTGTTAAGATTAGCTCAAATGAGAATGAATATTTTTAAATCTTTTGAATTATTCTTATCACAACCCCTTAGTATTATTCGTAACAGGATAATACAAATTTGTCATGTTGATTCTTACGGTGTGGAAGTAAAACATAAAGTTCAGTTTAACTTATCTGATGAGTCAGCGCAGATTGATATTTACAACAGTCCCAAGATGTATAATCTGCTTTCAAGTGTACTGTACAAAAAAAAGTTGTTGAGTGAAAAATACAATGATAGTCAAAAAAGCAAAATTTATAACTAGTTCACCGGATCTTGCGCACTGTCCTGATTTTGGTTTGCCTGAAATTGCTCTGCTCGGCAGGTCTAATGTCGGAAAATCTTCATTTATAAACGCACTTACAAATAACGGGAAACTGGCAAAAACAAGTAATAAACCGGGAAAGACAAGGCTTATCAATCTATTTGAATTTGAAAACAGATATATTGTCGCTGATTTACCTGGTTATGGCTTTGCAAATGTATCAAGAGAAATGCAAAATGAATGGCAGAAAAATCTTGAAGAATACCTTTTAAATCGTTCTTCGCTTAAGCTTTATATACAATTCATTGACTCAAGACACGATATACAGAAAAATGATCTTCAAATGCAGGAATGGCTGGAATATCATAATCTAAAATCTCTTGTTATCGCAACGAAAATTGATTTAACTTCAAAATCAAAAATTCTGAGTAAAGTAAAAGAACTTGAAAAAATGACAAAACGTGTGGTTTTGCCATTTTCTGTAAATGATAAACGTTATAACGATGAAATAATAAAATATATAGATGACGCTGTTAAGCTTTAAGTCTGAAGACGTTTTTTTATATCCTCAGGTATGTATTTTTGCCAATCATCATCCAAATTTTTGAAAAAGTTATGTGCATCAATCACATCATCATAGCATATAGCGTCAGGGCCTTCTTGAATTTGTAGCGAAACATCATTTTGACTGTGTTTTACGAGTTCTTTTTCATCACAGCCTCCTAACAATGCGATACCGAATGATTTGCCGCAATTCTGACATACTATTTGTATAACAAAAAGATTATTCTCCTGTCTGAGTATAAAGACAGAATCTTCGTTAAAATCAGCTCTACAATCAGAGCAGCACATATCAGAAAATAACATGTTTATAAGTTTCTTGTTCATACAATCCTCATTCTACTATAAAAAACAGATAAATTTTAACTTTTGTTAAGATTTTTATTAATTCATACAAAAAGATGTTATAAGTCGAAAAAAATGGGAATTATAATCATGTAATAGATAATAGTTGTAGTTTAATAGATAAAGTAGGTGGCATCATGGAAATTTTAAGTTTAGTAGCATTTGGCGGTTTGATGTATTTATGCTTCATTACAATTCCTGAAATTATGGAAAAGAAAGCAGCACAGCACTAATAACTGCTAACAAAAAGATTTTATGTCCTTATGTTTCGAACCAGAAGCATGAGGACATTTTACATGACGAAAAATAACAGCAAAAGTTTCCTATCAAAATGTTTCTACATTTTATTATTCAAAACATCATCTTCTGTTTTTTCAGCAGAAGAAGTATTTTCATTACTAGAAAACTTTTCTTTATTCATTATCCTCATATTATTTTCATTTATTTGACGAATAATTTCTCTAATCCTTTCATCATTGCGCTGAACAGGAGCAGCTGTACCGAAAGAAATTAACAAATCGCCTTTATTCAATGCATAAAAAGAAAGCGCAATAATAGCCCAGAGAAGCATACCATGGAATAAATTCATCACAGGCATTTGTGAAAAATAGTCTGCAAAGAAATTCCATATATGCATACATACCCATCCAGGAAAAGTCAAAAATCCGGCAATTAAACAGCCGATTGCAAATACAAATATAACCAGTCCTTTAAATCCGGATATTTTTATTATATTAAATTTCTTATTCATATTTTCTTACCTTAATTATACAATTATTTGTTGTTAAGCATATTATTAAAATCGTTTTCAGTAATAATCTTTACCCCGAGAGCTTCAGCTTTCGTATATTTAGATCCTGCATTTTCCCCTGCAAGAACATATGAAGTTTTTTTACTGACACTCGAAGAAGTTTTTCCACCGTGTTGTTTAATTAAATCTTCGAATTTGTCTCTTGTATCAGACAATGTCCCTGTGATTACAAAAGTCAAGCCTTTGAATGTGTCTGAAGCCTGAATAACTTGCATTGTCTGTGGTATAACCCCATATTGGGCAAGATTATCCAACACAACATTATTAAATGAATTTGAGAAAAAATCAAGGATACTATAGGCAATTTTTTCCCCTATACCGTCAATCTCCAGAATTTGCTCGAGACCGGCATTTTTTAGATTTTCTATAGACCCAAAGTGTCTAGCAAGCATTTCTGATGTTTCTTTACCGACATGTCTTATCCCTAATGCATTGATAAATTTGCCGAGTGTCGGATTTTTTGACTTTTCAATGACATTGTACAAATTTTGTGCAGATTTTTCGGCAATTAAATCCAACTGCAAAAAGTCGTCCACAGTAAGTTTGTATAAATCATCCGGTGATTTAACAAATCCTTTATCAACAAGCTGAGAAACAATATTATCTCCAAGTCCGTCAATATCCATACAATCTTTGGAAACCCAGTATTCAATTCTGGCTTTGATTTGCTCCGGACAACCCAGAGAATTCGGACAGTATAAATTAACTTCACCATCAGCCGGAATGAGTCTTGTACCGCAAGAAGGACAATATTCGGGAGCCGAATACGGCTTATTGTTATCCTTGTTATGTTCTGTAACACAAATTACTTTCGGAATAATTTCAGCAGCTTTTTTTATTAAAACTCTATCACCAATGTTAATGTTCAACCGTTTTATTTCATCAAAATTATGTAATGTTGCACGCTGAACAGTAGAACCGGAAATATAAACAGGTTCTAAAACAGCAACAGGCGTAACAGCACCGGTTCTGCCTACATTTATCTCAATATCTTTAACAATTGTTGAAACCTCTTCAGGAGGAAATTTAAATGCTGTTGCCCAGCGTGGCGCACGAGCGGTATACCCGAGGTCATTTTGCAGCATAAAGTTGTTTATCTTGATTACAACACCATCTGTTGCATAATCGAGTTCCTGCCTTTTATTATCCCAAAATTTGCAATACTCTATTGCTTCCTCAATATTTTTGCACACTTTATAATTTGGATTTATGTTAAATCCGAGTTTTGATAAAAATTCCAGCATTTCTGAATGAGTATTAATAGTATATTCATCGCTGTCAATTCTGCCATAATAGCTGAACATTGCGAGATCTCGTTTCCTTGTTATTTCATAATCAAGCTGACGCAGTGAACCGGAAGCCGCATTTCTCGGATTAGCAAACAATTTTGCCCCTGCTTCCATCTGCTGTTTGTTTAAATTTTCAAAAGAAGATTTTGGCATGTAAATCTCGCCGCGAACTTCGATATTCCTTATATTAAGTGACAATTTTTCAGGTATTGTTTTTATGGTACGGAGATTTTGTGTAATATTCTCCCCGACAAACCCGTCACCCCTTGTTGCTCCGAGAACAAACTTTGAATTTTCATAATTTAAAGAAATAGCAAGACCATCAATTTTAAGTTCACAAACAAGCTCAGGCGGAACATCAAAATTGTAATTCTTTATTATTCTTTCATACCACAATTTTAAATCGTCATAAGAATAAGTATTATCAAGACTATACAGTCTTACCTTATGCCTGTGCGGCAAAAATTTCCTATCACCTTCAGAATCATTTTGCTGTTTTGAACCCACTTTTTGAGTTGGCGAATTTTCGAGCTTATACTCAGGATATTTTGTTTCTAACTCAACGAGTTCTTTATACAACCTGTCGTACTCAACATCTGACACCGTCGGAGCATCCAGTTCATAATACTCTCTGCTGTATCTGTTTAACAGTTCGGAAAGCTCCTCTATTCTATTTTTAATTTCGTTCGTAATTGTTCTTTTCCTGTATAATATACTGGTAATATTTTACAACAAATAATTAACTGAAAAATGAGTATAATAAGAAAAATTAAGGACTATTATAAATTCAGTAAAAATAAACTTCTATTCACTACTCCGTCACATACTCAGGGAGAATTTATTATTCCGGTGATGAAAAAGATGCTTGGTGAAAACTTTTTCAAATGCGATTTTTCAGAAATAGAAGGTTTTGATAATTTAAGACAGCCTGAAACGATTATAAAAGACTTGATGTTTCAGATATCCCAAATTTACGGTACAAAACAGAGCTTTGTCCTAACCAACGGTTCAACATCAGGAATAATTGCATCTATGCTCGCTCTATTAAAAAAAGGAGATAGTGTAATAGTTGCAAGAAACTGTCATATCAGTATTTATAACGGACTTGTCTTAACCGGAGCAAATCCAATATGGGTTATGCCAGAGTATAACCCTGATTGGGATATTTTTACTAATATAAATCCTGATAAAATAGAAAACATTTTTAAAACTAATAACAAAATTAAAGCATGTATAATAACCAGTCCTACTTATGAAGGGAATTACAGTGATATTGAAACTATTTCAAAAATTTGTAAAAAATATAGTGCAAAACTCATTGTAGATGAAGCCCACGGTGCACTTTTAAACTTTTTGGATACAGAAATTCAACCTGCTGTAAAATCCGGTGCAGATATATCAATTCACTCCTTGCATAAAACAGCGGGTGCACCAAATCCTTGTTCATTGCTTCATATCTCTCAAAATTCTGAAATCAATCCTGATTTAATTCAGCAAGGCTTAAATCTTATAAATACAACATCTCCGTCATATCCGTTGATGCTTGCAGTTGAAGCAACTGTCAAATATCTTGCATCAAAACAAGGAAAAACTAAGCTCAAAGAGCTATACAAAAATATTTCTGATTTAAAGAAAAGTTCAAATAAAAAAATTAACTACTATAACTCAAGATATGCCGATGAGAGTAAAATTCTTTTAAAAATTGATAATGTGGATTCTATGCTTGCGGCAGAAATCCTGAACAAGCAATTTAATATTGAAGAAGAATACACAAATCGTAAATCGCTTTTGTTTATAACAGGTATCGGTACTACAAAGAATAAATTAAATAAACTAAAAGCCGCATTGAATAAAATATCAGAAAATAAAACACTTACTAAAACTGTAAACAATCTTTCAGAAAACAGATTTACAATACCCAAAGCCTGCTATACTCCTTCTGATATATACAACCTGCCTGATAATTCAATTACAGAAATTCCAATAAATTATGCATCAGGCAAAATAGCTGCCGAACCTGTTGCCGCATATCCGCCGGGAATACCTCTTGTACTGCCCGGAGAAATATTGAGCAACGATGTTCTTAATCAAATTAAGCAGTTATGTGAAAAAGATAGTATTAAAATACTAAAATAGCTCTATCGGCGCTGCATTGAATATAACATAGTATTTTTTCCCTCGAGTCCTTTATTCGGATTTAGGTTATATTCCCCCAATACTTTAAAAGCGTACATTGAGGGGAAAAGGTTTTCAAAATACAGCTTATATCTTGGTGTAATTACAATTTTATTCGGAATTTTTAGAGAAATAACTCGGTCTAAATACTCAGATTTTGCCTGAAATTCTGAGGCATCATTAAACAATTCAGCACCACAGAAGAAATTGATTGTCATCTTAGGTCTGAGATACGTTTTTATCAACTGAGAAGATTTTTGTACAAGTTCTGTAAAAAAATCTTTTGAATTTTGTATATTTGACAACAGGAAATAAACACCATTTTCATCACGTCCTTTGTTTGACAGATAATCTGATTTCACTGCAGCTAGTATGCATTGTTCTATTTCTTTTTTTATTGCATCTATATCAAGGTTTTCATCTGTCATTGCTGTTAAATAAGATTCATGATTTTGAACTTCTATAGAGATTTTGACCAGCATATAAGAATTTTTTTTCAACTCATCAAGAAAGTCTTTGTGAAGCTGCGTATTAATATCTTTCTCAAGTTTGAGTCTGTAATTATTCATTGTCTTTTGAAACTTCTTATGATTATTTTCCAAATAGACAAGTGTACAATTCAAAAAATATGTAACAGCGCCGAACAAAACAGAACACAATGCAGGCATTATATCAATAATCTGTTCATACTGCTTGCTGGATTTGTACCACTGGAAGAAAAAGTCAATCGTGCCCCAGGCAAAATTATTTAATCCATCAGGAAGATTTATCTTTGCCAGATACAAAATCCAATATATGAACATAAATATAGCCATTGCTATAAAGCCAAGGATTATTACTGAAAGAACTTTTCTTATTTCATCAAAAAATTTATCAATTGTTTTAAAAAACATCTATACCTCAAGAATTACGTTATCAATCAATCTAACATCACCAACACGTGCAGCAATAGCACATATTGTATTACTTTTTATATCATCAACTTTTTGGAATGTGTCGAAATCAACAAACTCCAGATACTCAAGTTCAACATTTTTATCTAGATTTGTCAATCCTACATCAAATAGTTTTTTTGTATCCTTAATTCCAAGTTTGAATGATTCTTTTATAGCAAAAAGAGATTTACTTATTGTTAAAGCCTTTACTTTTTCATCATCTGAAAGGTATTTATTTCTGGAACTCAAAGCCAGACCATTTTCTTCTCTGACAAGAGGACAAGGAACAATTTCAACAGGCATATTCAAATCTTTTACCATCTTTTTTATTAAAAAAAGCTGCTGGATATCTTTCATACCAAAACATGCATAATCAGGCTGAACTATATTAAACAGCTTGGTAACTACAGTCTCTACTCCGTCAAAATGGCCAACTCTTGATTTTCCGCACATTATATCCGTAAGTTCATACGGAGGAACGACCATTGTAATATCAGAAAACTTATTCAAATTCGGATACATTTCAGAAACTGACGGTGCAAATATAACACTAACACCGGCAGACTCTGCCACTTCAATATCATTTTGCAGCGTTCTCGGGTATTTATCATAATCTTCACCGGGACAAAACTGTATCGGATTAACAAAAACAGAAATAATAGTAACATCTGCAATGGAATGTGCTTTTTCCATCAGTGATTTATGTCCGTTATGTAAACACCCCATGGTCGGGACAAGTGCTATTGTTTTGTCTTGTTTTCTAAAGTCTTTAATCAGATTTCTTAGTTCATCAATTTTATTTACAACAACCACGCTCATTTTAAATTCTCCATCAAATCTCTCTTTGCTTCATCGCTAAGCTGAAACAATTCTTCCTCACCGGGGAAAGATAGTGATGTAACATCATTTATATATGAAGATGCTGCATTATACATAATTTCTCCAATGTTTGCATATCGTCGGGCAAATTTTGGCTTAAATTCAGAATATTTACCCAATATGTCATCTGCAACAAGCACCTGACCGTCCGTATATCGTCCTGCCCCAATTCCGATAGTTGGTATAGTTAACTTATCCGTAATCAATTTTGCAGACTCTTCCGGCACCATTTCAAGCACAACACAGAAAGCTCCTGCGTCTTGCAACCTCAAAGCTTGTTCCAAAATAAATCTTGTTTTTTCAGCAGTTTTTCCCTGTATCTTATATCCGCCAAGAACATTCAAATACTGCGGAGTGAAGCCAAGATGTCCAACAACGGGTATTCCGCTTTCTACGCATCTTTGTACAACATCAAGAATATGAGAAGTAGCACCCTCTAATTTTACAGCTGATGCCCCACAGCGAATTAGCTCTCCAGCATTTTTAACCGCCTCATCTACAGAAGCGTGATAGCTCATAAACGGCATGTCAGCAACTACAAGGCAGCGTTTTGCACCTCTGCAAACAGCAGATGTAAAAATTTTCATCTCATTCATAGTCACACTTGTTGTAGAATCATAGCCAAGAACTACCATCCCCAGAGAATCGCCAACCAGTATGCTGTCTACACCGGCTTCATCAAAATATTTTGCAGTAGAACAGTCATAAGCGGTAAGCATTGTAATCTTTTCATTATTTTGTTTTTTCTTTTGAAAGGTAGATACAGTAATATCTTTAAGTTTTGCTTCGACTGACATATACAAATTCCTTATTAGAGCTATTTATTGTCTTTATGTTTCAATTGTTTTTTATACCAGTATGCAATTGCCCTGGCAAGTCTTGCCGGACTGTGTCTTACATATTTTTGATCGTTTTCTTCATACAATCTTGTAGAAACTACATCTATATTTTTTTCTTTAATTTTTTCAGTATCAATAACTACAGGATAAGAATCTGCTTTCTCATAATCCGGTGACAAATCTTCAGGCAAAGAATTATTAACAAGCATAGCCTGAACAAGATTTGAATATCCGGAATGATCAAGTATAGCCTGAATATGTTCAGAAGCTGTATAGCCCGTAGTTTCACCGGGCTGAGTCATTATATTGCATACATAAATCTTTTTGGCTGAAGATTTTGATATTGCTTCAGAAATTTCTTTTATTAAAAGATTAGGGATTACGCTTGTATAAAGGCTTCCTGGCCCAAGTATAATTAAATCAGCTTCTTTTATTGCTGATATAACATCAGGCAAAGCTTTGCAATTTGCAGGCTGAGTAAATAGCCTTTTAATTTTTTTGCCTGACTCGGGTATATTAGATTCACCTTCAACAATTGAACCGTCTTCCATTTCTGCTGCCAATTTCATGTCATCAAGAGTCGATGGAAGAACTCGTCCTCTTATGTTCAAAACTTTTGATGACTCTTGAACAGCCTTGACCATATTACCGGTGATTGCACACAAGGCGGTTAAAAAGAGATTGCCGAAGCTGTGACCTTCCAATCCTTCACCGGTTTTGAAACGATATTGAAAGAGTTTTGTAACTAAATCTTCATCGTCAGCAAGCGCAGCAATACAGTTTCTTATATCACCCGGAGGCAGAATACCAAGTTCCTGTCTTAAACGGCCGGAACTACCGCCGTCATCACCAACAGTAACAACTGCAGTAATATTATTTGTAATTTTCTTTATCCCTTTCAACATTGTTGATAGACCGGTACCTCCGCCTACTGCAACAATTTTCGGGCCATAGTTCAATTTTCTTCTTTTATACAAAGATTCAAGCAATGCATGCCTGTCTCTGTCCTGTGTTAAATCAAGGATTGAATAATTTGTATTTTTCCAGCCTTTAAGAAATATATATGCACCTGCAAGAACCAATACCCCACCCAATAACTCCTGATTTACGGTGACTGCAATATATTTCAAAATACCAACAGCAAAATAAACAGGTTTCATATTGAATAAAACGCACAACCCGAGTAACGCAACAACAGTACCGACTATGATAAGTCCGAACCATCTTTTCACCTGCAACCCCGGGAGAAGCCATCCTGCATCTTTTGGCATTCTTATTTTATATAAAATCTTTTTCAAAATTATTCTCCTGTAAGACTATAATTCAAACTATAAATTACTCAACCCAGCCTGAAAGAACAACATTATTGAAATTAACAGGCCTTGGTGTAATTATTTCGCAAGCATTTTTTGCCAGCTCGGCAATATTCAAATCAGTAGAGCTGAAATGTATTGTATCAAACTTTACACGTGTAGAAGTGTTGTCTTTATTAGTAATTTCCGAAGTCTCAATAAGATGTTTAAGCCTGTTCATTACTGCCTCTGTATCAGACAACTTTTGATTAGAAAAATCCAGCCTACCGTCTACATAAACTCCGTTTAACTGTAGTTCTCTAGCTACATTAATTCCAACTATTTCAGCAACTTTATCAATACATTCACCTGCTGCACCGTAATATACAAACCATTTGCTATATTTTTTAACTGCACGTGCAATTTTTACAGAAAAATCAAGATTTTCAGCAGCCAATTTATACATCAAACCATGTGGTCGAACATGTTCAATATTTAAACTATATGCTTTTGCAAAAGCTGAAATAGCACCAAGCTGATATAAAACCACAGCTTCAACATCTTCATCAGTCATTCTTAAAATTTCATCAGGAGGGACTTCAGGAATACCCAAATGTGCGCCAATGACTTTATTTTTAAACTTACAAAATTCCATTGCTTTTTTCATAGACAGCGGACTTCCAGAATGAAATCCGCAGGCAATGTTAACTGAACTCATATATTCCACAATCTGCAAAGCTTTATCTTCAACAGTAAATTCCAATGTCTGAGCCAGATCGCAATTGAAATCAATATTCTTTATACCAGATTTATTCTCCATCAAATCGATTATAACTCCAAAAAAAGTCTCACAACATAATTATACTCCAACAAATTTTTGAGTCTATATTTAACAAAAAAATAAGATTATTTACATTTTTATTGAAAAAAATTATTTTAATGTTATTATATATTTGTTAGGCAAAAGAAACGGTGTTCCCGTTTCTTTTTTATTTATCGGTAAAAATATGGAACAAAAGCATTTTAACAAAAATGAAATACTGGAAAAATTAGCCCCTCTGGTTGATAACACAGCTATGAGATACGGAATGATTCCTCTGGAAGTTGATTTTTCTAAAGAATCAGGCAAATGGTTTTTACGTATTTTTCTGTATAAAGACAGCGGTGTTACTCTGGATGATTGTGAAAATGTTTCAAGAAGTCTCAATCCTTTTCTTGATGAACTTATACCGATAAAATATTATCTTGAAGTAAGCTCACCGGGATTAGACAGAAAAATTAAATCCGATAAAGAGTATATAATCTTTCAAGGAAAAACAATAAATCTGAGACTCAAAAGTTTTGTTGAAGGGATAGAAGAAAAACAATTTCTTGCCAGAATTGTTGATTTTGACCCTGAGCAGGGATTAAAAATTCAAAAAATTGATAACAATCAAACATATATTATTCCTAAAGATAAAATATACAGAGCACAATTACATATAGACGATATATAAGGAGACAAAGATGATTAAAATCGGTACAGCTCTTTTCGAAGCGACAGAAGAACTCGAAAGAGAAAAAGGGATTTCTAAAGAAGTAATTATTGATTCTTTAAAAGATGCACTTGTTGCAGCATACAAAAAACATATCAGAGTCAAAGAAGCTCCCAATGTTGAAGCAATTCTTGATGAAGTATCCGGTGAAATCGGTGTATTCAGAACCAAACTTGTTGTTGAAAAAGTTGAAGACGAAAATCTTGAGATTTCACTTGAAGATGCAAAAGAAATTGATGACGAAGTTGAACTGGAAGACGAAGTAAAAATCGAAGTTACTCCTGAAAACTTTGGACGTATTGCAGCCCAGGCAGCAAAACAAGTTATTACTCAAAGAATCAGAGAAGCTGAAAGAAAACTTGTTCTAGATGAATTTATGGAAAAGAAAGGCACTTTGACAACAGGTATTATTCAGCGTGTTGAAAACAGAAATGTCTTTGTTAACATTGGAAAAACCGATGCAATTCTTCCATTCAGAGAACAAATCCCTGGTGAATATTACAAACCGGGCAATAGAATAAGAGTTTTTGTTTTGAATGTAAAAGAAACAAACAGATTACCGCAGGTAATTGTATCTCATGCGCACGCTGAAATTGTAAGAGAACTGTTCGAACTTGAAGTTCCTGAAATAGAGGACGGCATTGTAGAAATAAAATCAATTGCAAGAGAAGCAGGTTACAGAACTAAACTGGCTGTTCACTCTAATGACCCTGAAATTGACTCAGTTGGTGCCTGCATAGGACCAAGAGGTTCAAGAATTCAGACAATCGTCGGTGAACTCAAAAACGAAAAAATCGATATAGTAAGATGGTCTGAAGATCCTGTTGAATATATTGTAAACGCACTTTCTCCTGCAAGAATTATTTCTGTTGATATACTTGCTGACGATGAAAATGCTCACGAAGCACTTGTTGTTGTTCCGGATGACCAGTTGAGTCTCGCAATAGGACGTGAAGGCCAGAATGTTAGACTTGCTCACAAGTTAACAGGCTGGAAAATCGATATCAAAAATGAATCTCAAGCTGCTCAAGCAGAAGCCGCATACCAATCTCAATACGAAGAACAACCACAAGATGAAGATTATCAGGATGAAATCCAGGATACAGAGGAAGAACCGATTGTTGAGGAAGAATACGGCATAGACGCAGAGGATATGGTTGAAGAAGTTCCTCAAGATGAAGTTGATTCACAAGATGAAGAATAATCAATTATATTCGTATAACAAAAAAGCAGACTTTACGTCTGCTTTTTTTATTAATTAATTCATTTGCAAGTCGGACTTTTTACGTACATAACACAATTTTTACAATCAAAAGACAGAGGAAATTTATTTCCAAACTCATCTTTTAAAAATAATTTTCTGCTATCCGGATTAGATTTAAGACAAATTCCGGCAAAATCTCTTAAACAGTGTTTTGTTTTCATCAGGCTATATTGACGCTCAATCTTTTTACACTCAGGAGAAGGTTCTTTTACAACACAACCGCATTTTTCGTAAAAATATTTAGCTTGACTGTTCGATATGTTATATGAGTAATCCAATTCATCTATAGGATATTGAGGGGTAGTCTCAGGGAAGCTCCTTGTTTGAAATACATAATTTTCTTTTGTTTCTTTTTGTAATTGTAAAACCAGATTACGTCTTATTTCATTCAATTTTGAAACAGGCATGAATAAATCAAAATCTGCTGAAATATCTATGTTTTCAACAATAAATTCAGTATCTCCGAGTTTTGAAAGCTGTTTTGATACAGAATTACGTGAATTTTCAATATTATCCGCTTTTTCAAAGTCTTCATCTAATTTGTATGAAACAGAATATCCAAGTGACGATGTTAAAATTATTCTATCTTTGAAAACATCATAGATTACCGGTATTTTCCTTATAAATTTGGCAGTAGTAAGCCTTTTGTAAAAAAACGAATCGAAATTTCTGTATATTTTTGTTCCTGTGGATATTCCTTCTTTTTTAAGAACTTCAATGCTATTTCCATCAGTTTTTGTTACTGTTGTACCATTTAACTCACCGTTAGAATTAAAATAAACTATTTTATCCTGTGCGTTAAATCTCTTTGCTTCTTTCAAGAACAATCTATTATTTTTAACACTGTTTACAATTCCTGCGTATTCTCCAATATATTTCGGTGTCAAGGGATTAATGAAACATTTTCGTTGTCCGTCAATAAAAAAGTCCGTGTAACCTCGATTAAATGTTTTATTAATATCAGGAACAAAATCGGTAGAAATGTTGCCTGCAGAAGATCTAAGTTTTTTTGATAACTTATCAATTTCCTTTCTGTAAAAAGAAACAACATTTGTCACGTAGTCTTTATCTTTTAACCTCCCTTCTATTTTAAGAGAAGTAACATCAGCATCTACAAGCTCTTGCAAGTACCCCGAAAGATTATTATCTTTCATTGATAATAGATGCTGATACGGCAATATAACCTTGTTATTGTCATCAATAAGTGAATATTTTCTTCTGCAGGGCTGAGCACAATCACCTCTGTTAGCACTTCTTCCGCCTATAAAATCGCTGAAATAGCACTGTCCACTGTATGATACACACAAAGCTCCATGAACAAAAACTTCTGTCTCTATATTAACATTTGATGTAACTTCTTTAATCTGTTTAATCGAAAATTCTCTAGGAAGAACAACTCTTTGTATATTCAGTTCTTTTAAAAATTTTATTTTTTCAAGAGTATCATTATTACACTGTGTGCTGGCATGCAGTGCTATCGGGGGCAGGTTCATTTCAAAAATCGAATAATCCTGAAAAATTATTGCATCGACTCCGATTTCATATAATTCCCATATCAATTTCTCGACTGCATCAAGCTCTTTGTCATAAAAAATTGTGTTAACCGTTACATAAACTTTTACAAGAAATTTATGTGCATAATCAACGATTTGTGAAATATCAGCAATAGAATTACCGGCTTTTTTTCTTGCTCCGAAGGCTTCTGCACCTATATAAACAGCGTCAGCACCTGCATTTATAGCAGCAAATGCACATTCTTTATCTTTTGCCGGAGCAAGCAGTTCAATTTTTTTACATTTATCAATCATTACAAAAATTATACAATAATAAAAAAATATGAAGGAAAACAGGTGACAATTGAATATGTTTTTATTACGATAATATCTGTTACATATTTTATCAGTATGTAACTGCCATTTGACCAAAAAATTATTTAATTAAAGGAGAATAAAAATGCAGGTAATTTTAAGAAAAGACGTACAAAACGTAGGTGAAGCCGGTGACGTTGTAAATGTTAAAGACGGCTATGCAAGAAACTTTTTAATTCCTCAAAATTTTGCAGAAGTTGCAACTGACGGTGCATTGAAAAACAGAGAACAAAATCTTGCAAGAATTAAAGCAAAACAAGAAAAACTTCATCAAGAAGCACTTGAATTGGCTAAGAAAATTGAAGAACTCGGTAAACTTGAACTTTCTGCAAAAGCAGGTGAAACTGGCAAATTGTTCGGTACAATTACTACTAAAAAGCTTGCTGAAGAATTAAATGCAAAACTCGGTACAAGTATCGACAGAAAAATTATTTCGCTCGATGCGGCTATTAATAAAATCGGTGAATTCAAGATGCTCATCAAATTGACATCTAAAGTTAAAACAGAACTTCCTGTTATTGTTACAGCTTCTGAAGTTATCAAATCAGAAATAGAAGAAGTTGCTGAAACAGAAGAAAATACAGCTGAATAAATTTCATAAAAGCAAATAAAATAATAAAAAGGTTCGAAAAAAATCGAACCTTTTTTATGTTACAAAAAATTTACAGAAAAAATTTTTGTAGTCAACATTTTTTGCCGCGATGTTTTTATTATAATAAGTGGAAGGTAACAGGGTAGAAAATGTCTCAAAATATTTCACAAAATTTATCGGGATATCCATACAGCGCAGCAGGTTATGTTAACCCAAATCAAATACAGCCCAATTTCAGCGCAGCAGGAACCCCAATTTCAAACGGAGCTATGGTTGACAACAATCCTCTTTTGAATGCTGCAGCATCAACCCCTGACAATCCTTTAAAATTTTTGGGAGCAGCAGGAGCAAGCACAGTAGCTTTATTTGGTATTAATAATTTAATCAACAAACCTCTTCAATCAAAAATATATGATGATACATTTTTTAAGAAAGTTGAAACTACTGTTGATAAATTCGGAAACAGTCCAAGAATAAAAAGTTTTATTGAATCTTTAGAAAACATAAACAAAGCTGCTCAAAAAAGAATTGATAATTCTGAAATACTGAGAACTTTATTCAGAAAACAGAGTATAGGCGGTTCACAGGTTCAATCTCAGGCTGCAGGTTCCAAAGGACACCTTGCAAACAGAGCAATTGAAGTCATGAAAAAATACAAAGAAAAGAACCCCGGGTTTACAGAATTTGATAACATTCTTAGAAAAGCAGAAAAAGAAAGTTATAAATATTATGATGAAATAATTTCTACTATACAAAAATCAACCGCTAATAAAACCGAACTTCTGGGAAAACGTCCCTGGTGGGGTTTGGGAATGGTGAAAAATAATGCATCTCTGCGTGAAATCTTAAATAAAGCACGTCTTATTGACAGCTACAAAGGAATTGAAGCAGGAGCCAAAAGAGCAGTATTGCCGGGTGCGGCCAAAATAACACTCGGACAAAAAACAGCCGGCTATTTGATGAGAGCAACCGAGTGTCTTACAAACGGAATGTTCTCAGGCAAAGGACAGGTGTTAATCCAAGCCTTGATGATTGCTCAATCCTTCAATGAAGCTTCAAAGGCTGAAAAAGGCGAGAAATTCTCTACATTTATGGCTTCATTAGCCGAATTGATGGCATTTATGGCAACAATGGGCATTCAAATGAGAGTTGTAAACCATATTGCTGGTCTCAAATATATCGGAATGTCACCCGAAAATGTCAAAAACTATCAAAAAGCAATGAGAATAGCTAACCAAGCTGCAAAATACGGTGATCAAAAAGCTTATGCGAAAATGGCCCGTTATATGGAAGCTCTCAAAAATGAAGCAAAAGCTAATACAAAATGGTATCAAAAACCAATAAAATGGATTGGCAAAGTCATGAGCTACGGAAGAATCAGAGAAACGCTCAAACCTCTAAAATCTTCAAAAACAGCAACAGCATTTGCCAAAATACCTTACGGACTTAAAGTCGGTGTAGGTTATGCAGGAAGAATCGCTTTCTTGATGGGTGTTGTTATACCGATATTCTCAGGAATTGCAAAGAAAATATCCTATGGCATCTTCGGAAAACCGGTTAAAACACTTGAAAAAGAAAAGAATGCTGAAAATGCACAACCACAGCCGCAACAAACACAACAGCCAACACAGCCTCAGACAATGCAGCCTGTACAGCAGCCGCAAATGGTACAGCAGCCACAGCAAACTGCAAAACCAGGTAACTTGCTTGATACAATGACTCAAATGCAGCAGCAAAACAACATTGCATCACAGCCTATGCTTCAAACTCCGCAGGCAGCAAGTACAATTTCTCCTGATGCCGGCATAAAAAGAACTTATATCCCAAACCCGATACTCGGTGTAGAAAATGATATTCCAAAATCCGCATCAAGAACCGCTCAAATTGATGCAATACTCAGACAGGCAGACATTGCGGAAGCTAATGCACAGAGATTTCTATAATTAATAATTTAAACTAATCACATATACCAAAAGACTCCTAAAATATTAGGAGTCTTTTTACAATTTGTAACATAATCTGTTATTAAAGCAATAATAAGAAAAAAATATACTTTATATATATAAAAGACAAACTAGACATGCAATTTGGGACCAATAAGAGAGAATAAGGACAAAGAGAGAAAATGACAGTCGTTGGAAATGACAACATAATAAATTTCAACACATCGAATAATATCTTTGTGTCATCTCAAAATACTTCAAAATCAAGTATTGAAGTATTCGGAGACTCTTTGCCTGATATTACATCAGAATCTGCTTCCGATACAGTAAATAAAACAGTAAATCAGAACAGAAATTTTGATATAGACGCACTTGTAAAAAAATACAAAGACAATCCTTCTCTGATTTTTAGTGAGCTTGGAATTAATTTCAGCGACGAACAAAAAAGAGAAATTTTAAGTAAGCTGACAGATGAAAAAGCAATAAGATCATTTTTAGAAATCGCAAAAAACGGTGCATTAAATGCCTCTGATATATTTGAAGGTCTTATGACTGCTGTTGAGAAAAAAGGCTCAACCTGGTTAAAAAGAACAGGAACTTTCTTCAAAAAATTGTTCAGCGGCGATGTTGAAGATGCGTTTGAATATGCAAAGAGCGAAAAAGTTTACTACTCAAGCAAACTTGGTTCAAACATGAATGATATAAGAGAAGAAAGAGATGATTTTTCTTCTCAAGGTGTTGCGAATGTAGCTGAAATTGTAACAGACAACCCTGATATAAAAGATGAAACAATGCATTTTGTAGAAAAAGAAGACAAGCCGGGTGAAAAACTTTACACAGAAGAAGATGTAACAAGAGCAGCCGGTATAATGCAGCAAACACCGGAAGAAGCCGAGGATTTTTGTAATAATGCAAAAGAACTTGAAGCTATAAAAGGTGATGATAACAGCGTTAAATATAAAGGATCAACAATCATAAACGTCAGCGACAGAATGACACAAAAAGATGAACTAAAAAATACTATGCTTGATATAGCCAGAAAAAAAGATATGAATGATGATTTTCTTGATAATACAACAGAAAATTTGTTCAATAATCCGGATATGGAAGAAGCTTTAAAAATAGCTCTAAGTGCAAAAAATAAAGATGGCTCTGACAAATTCAGCGCAGAAGATTTGAACAAGACATCAGAACATCTTGTGGACAAGATTAAAGAATATTGCGAAAAATATTCTATAAATCTTGATGAAATTGTAAATAACAGCACTAAAATTGACAGCAAAAAAATACTTGAATTAACAGAAAAAATAACACAAAATCCTGAACAGAAAAACAAAATCTTAACTGAAAATAATATAACCATAAATAACAAATCAGAAAACACTGTTTATAAAGCTCAAACAAATACATCAACAAACAATTTGATTTCATCAGAAACAAATAATACAAATCAAAATATATTAAATACGGCTCAATATGTTACTAATTCGATAAATAAACAAAATTACGAGAATACTGTTTTGCCAACTACAGAAACAGCAACAACCAGCACGGAAGAAAGAAAAGCTAAAATAAAGACCTATGTTCTTGACTGGTTATCTACAAGATACGGCACAAGCATGGCTGATATAATATTAAACAGAGCAATAAGTGACCCTATATTTATTGAAGACATAAAAAAATATGGTGCTGATAAAGAAATAATAGAGGCCCTTTTAACTGATAGAACAAAAGTTCAAAAAATCAAAGCATCATCAGCGTCAATTGACACATCAACACTTGTAGTAATGCTGAAACTTGCTACAAATGCAACTATAACAGACAACCTTGTTGCATTGAACCAAAAATACGGTTCAACAACTGCTATAAAACTTTGCAGACAGAGTAAAATCAGCAAAAAAGATGATGAATTAGCACAAATACTTGCCCAAAGCACTACAGATTCAACTACAAAAAAAGAACAGATTGAAAATTTGTATTCATAAGTATTAAAATTTAAATTTAAAATAAAAAGACTGCAAATATATAGACAATTATTTTGATCAAGCGTAAATAATATTCTAATTGCAAAAAATTTTCAATGTGAATACAGAAAAAATATTTTTATTGGTAACGAAAAAGATTTTTACCTGTAATTGCATAATGTTCTCACAGAATGTTCAAATTTATACAGCATACAAACTGTACTCCAGATGAAATTTATAAAAAAGAAGCAAATAACCCGATATTATAATACCTGTGCTGTATTCTTTTGCAATATACATTAAAATTATATTAACCAAAGCTCATGAAATATTAGAATTTGTGTTTTGATTACTTGATAAACAGATATATAAAATTACAAATATAAAAGAAACTCTTAATTATTAGAGCTTTTTCTTACAAAGTTGATAAATATCGAATATAACTCCGCAACTTCTTAATGAAACTAAAACAATTATATTTTGGGCAAGCACAGATTATCACATAAAATAATACGAATTTTTTCTCCCGTTTTTGCATGATATTTCAATCCCGGTGTAATTAGTCCGGTAATTAATCCTACACCACAACCGACTGGAATACCGACTGCTAATCCTGTGCCAATTTTAGCAGGATTTGGAATAAAGGAAAATCCGACTCCTGCACCTGCACCTATTACCCCCAAACCAATTGTTGATACAGCAAGTTTTCCAGTGGTCATCCAAGGTCCTTCAGTAAGTGAGCCGTCTTTTGTGAATGGTTTAGCTGACATACTTATTTTAGTATTTTGAGGTAACACCAAACAATCAAATTTCAGATATACTCTTGCGTTTTTATTAAAAATTTTTGGCTTTTGAATTTTTATTATTCTGGCAAATAGCTTTGAGCAAGCAGGAATAAGCAAAGTTCCTTCCTGTGTATATATTGCCTCAGATATATTAAACTGTATTCTGTCTCCTGCTTTATGATCTTCTGACAAAAATTTACAATAGAATTCAGCAGTAAAAACATTTCCTTTATAAATTATATTTCTTAAATTTGTAATAATTACTTTGTCGTTTGGTGCCTTCTTCTCTGGAAACATATGTTCTTGAGAAATTATTTGCTCAGCACTATTACTACAAATTTCTGCCTGTGCAGGAAAACTCATAAAAAATATACACAATGTGATTACCAACAGTTTTTTCATATAAATAATAATATTCAAATTTTGAAAATAAACTATTAGCCGGTTAGATATTATAAAGAATAATAAAATATTTCTAAGATTTTTAAATTATTGTTTTTTTATAATTTGTAGTAAAATGGGATATAACAGAAATTTTAATACTCTGTCGGTGCTCAGTTGGCTAAACAAGCGGTGAGCTTGTGAGTTTAAATTAAGCTCTATCCAACTGAAAACAATCTAGGCAAGCATACAAAATGCCTCGGTAGCTCAGTTGGATAGAGCGATAGCGTCCTAAGCTGTGCGTCGTTGGTTCGAGTCCAATCCGGGGCATTTTTATTTATAGAATAATTATTTTTCGGACTCTCACCGACTCGGATTTTCTGCCGGAAAATC
>CALUQG010000011.1 GCA_944322855.1 Candidatus Gastranaerophilales bacterium | reverse complement strand
TTTGTTGGGCAGGTATGCCCAACCGACATCCCTCTACGGACTTTATCTATTTTGTTGGGCAGGTATGCCCAACCGACATCCCTCTACGGACTTTATCTATTTTGTTGGGCAGGTATGCCCAACCGACGACCCTCTACGGACTTTATCTATTCTGTTGGGCAAGTATGCCCAACCGACGTCCCGACCGACATCCCAAAAATATTAATACTTTAAAAGAAATAAAAAAATAAATAGAAAATCACCTCCAGCCACACCTCCGACGTATGAATATGGGAAATGTGAAGAATAAATTGGTGTACAGTCCACCCTACTCCCTGTTATCCTGAACATACCAGACTAAAGCATTCACCCCAAAATTGCGCTTCAGGATGACATCGAGGAAGTTGGTAGAGTTTGCTAAATAACTATTTTTCCTTACGGGCTGCTTCTCACCTGCGTTTTACTTCGGTAATACTAATTTTTGATTAATTTTATATATTATCTAGCAAAAATTTCTTTTAGCTGATTTAAAAGACTAGGAGAATGTACAATGAAAATAAAAAACTCACAAAGATTTTTTATAACTACAGCTGAAATGGCTCAAAGAAATCTTTGTCCTTTAAAAGATTATAAAGGACAAATTTTAAAATTAACAAATAGTGACAAAAAGAAAATAACGAAAATTAATGCACAAATTGTTGCACTTGAATGTGATGTATATGATTTAAGCAACCGAATAAACAAGATGAAGCCTGGAGAAAAAGTTGATTATTTATTTCAAAAAATGTGTAATAATCAGACCAAAATAGACAGACTGAAGGATTTGATAAATGAGATTAAGGCTGCACGTTTTAGAAAACAAAATTCGGATATTAAATAAACTTTTGTACGGTATATTATTTAATTATGAAAATTTCAACATATCAACAAAAACTTAATACTGTTCAGTTTAAAGGCTATACTTCAAATTTTAGCAAAAAGCTTGATGCTTTATTAGAAGGTAATTTAAAAAGTCATAAAAATGTTGAAAGCGAATTTAAAAAAATTCTTAAATGTAAGATCAAACCTTCTAATTTAATAGGTGAAGGTTTTCATGAGCTGGTATATAAAATTGATGACAAGTATGTTTTAAAGTTTTCTAAAAGAAATTTCGATGGATTAACAAATACACTAACAAAAATTGTCAAACGAAAATTCAAAAACCTTAAAAGCTATTTTGGTGAACCGGTTGTCGTTTTTGGGGATATAAAAATTTTGCCTAATGTTTCTAATGGCGGAAAACATGTCCCGGCAGGAATTCCTTTTATTTATTCACGAAAACACACATCTTGGGAAAACGAGGAATATTATATAAAAAAATATTTGCCGTTATTTGCAGAACTTCCACAACAAAGTTTTGACAGAATTGCAAAGGATTTGGCTTTATTAAACAAAAAAAAATCAAAATCAGGATATTATGTGTTTGATTATAAAAATCCAAACAATTTTGTCCTAACCGGCAAAACTATAAAAATTGTTGATGTGACAACAAATACAAGTATTAGAAATTCCAATTGTGCAGCGGATTTATTAAATGTTTTTCTTGAAAACATGGAAATAGATACAATATCAAGGTATAACCCTGAGGCAGTAGTAAATAGAAGAAAACTCTTTAAAAAAGTTGTCCTTGCCGCTGCAAAGAATGATTTACCAATGGCTGCTTCTTCAAGTGATGAAATTCTTATAGAAAAAGTTTTTAAAGACCTTTGCAATGGGTATGGTGAATGTAAGTCCGTTTTAAAAGAAATAAAAAGTATCGTAAAAAATAATCCTAATATAAAGAAAAGAGCAGAGCTGCTTAATATTTATATTGATAATTTATTTGAAAATATATGATTAGGGGCACAAAATGAAATTGAGTCGTGAATTTATTAATAAATATAATCCGACTTTTAAGGCAAAGTTTTTATACAGTGAAGATTTGAAAAAAGTTGTTGATTATTCTGTAAAACATAAAAAGTTTGAAAAAATTAATGCAGCAAGAAAGAGTATTGATAAAGTTTGTCTTACAACCAGAATTAAAGTTGAAATAAAAAAATCTGAAGACGGAAAAGATTGCGCAATTTTTACAAAGTTTGTTCCAAAAGATAATGTTATTATTCCAAAAGTATATGAAGATTATAAAGTTGCAAAAGTTACTGTATTAAAAAATAAAAACAATACCAGCATTTTACGATTTGTAATGGGAAAAATAATAAAAATGGGCAATAACGCACCCAAAAACAATCTTTATAAAAAAATAATAGGATAAAAAAAGAACCTGACTGCGTTATCAGATTCTTTTTTTAACTTTGTTTGTTACCTATTCAGCATCTTTTGCGACAAGTTTGTTGAGGATTAATTCCATCGCAAGAGAATCTTTTGCAAGTTCTTTGATGTCTGCAATTCTTTCTTCATCAGAGTTGTACTGATTTCTCATTTGTTCGAGCTCCTGATAGTCAAAGAATTTTCCTCCGCAGAAGTAACATTCATCAATAGAAATCTCCTGCTTTGCACTTACTGAATTTTTTACCATGTTTTTATGGCATTTCGGACATTTTCTATCAACAGTTTTGTCAATTTTTTTGAATGTTTTGCCTGCATATGCATTTTTGATTGCAGTAATATCTTCAGCTTTTTCGTCAAATTTTTGAAGTTCTCTGTTGTCAAACCAGATACCGCCGCATCCGTCTAAACAGACATCAAGAAATAAATCTTTGTTGTTGATATAAATTTTTTTCATAGGTGTGCCGCATGCCGGGCAAATTAGATTTTCATATGTGTCTTTCATTGTATTTCCTTTTTTTATTAATAACAAATATCGAGATCCTGAGTAAGTTCTATATAAATAGTTTTACCCGGTTTTGCTTTGTAATTCAAGCCTTTTGTAACAGAACCGAGGATTAAACCGAGACCGCCGCCTACAGGCATACCTATTGCAAGACATCCTGTTCCGACTGCATCAGCAGCAGCACCGATTGCAGCACCGACACCTGCACCTATGCCAAACAAGCCGACTGTCCACAATGAGGCTTTACCAACTGCAGCCCAGCTTGAGCGTTTTAATGTTGCATTTTTTGAGTGAACCTGCGCTGATATTGTTCCTGTTGTTCCGTCAGGGAGCACTATATCTCCTATGCTCAACAGGACCTGAGCGTTTCTGTTCCATATTTTTGTAGGTATAACTTCTTTTACTGTTGCGATGATTTTTGTTGTAGCAGGTAAAAGGACTCTGCCTTCTTCTGTTTTTAAATCCTCTTTCAAAATAAAATCGACTTTGTCGCCAACCTTAGCTGTTTTGGATGAAAAACTTTGAGCAAAAGCAATTTTAATTACATTCCCCTGTGAGATTGTTGCTTTTTTCGATGTTATATTGACAGTGTTTATTTCTGTTTTGTCATAACTAGGCAGGTGCTCTACCTGCGATTTAATTTGGATTTGTGATACAGGTTTAATTTCATTAGCAGGAGTTGTTGTTTCAGCACAAGCGCTCAATGAAAAGTTGTTTATTGAGATAAAAGATGCAAGCAAGAATAGTGCACAAAACTTTCTTAGTTCCTTTTTCATATCTATTTCCTTTCCAGAGTTATTGGGGGAGTAACTTTTTATAATTTTATATTCAAATTATAACACTTTTTTTCTTAAAAAAAATAAAATAACTGGAGGATGATTTCTTGATTTATGTTGCAGGTTAAAGTATTGTAGAGGTGTTAACAAACAGGGGTTGGTTATGAATTTTTTGAAAAAATATAAAAATATTCTTATTGTACTTTTAGTTTGCGTTGCATTTTTGTATGCCGCATTTTTGTTTATTCTTCCAAGTGCAATAAACTTGAACAATTATAAATCTGATATACAAAAAATAGTAGAGGAAAATGCAAAATTACATTTTAATTTTCAAGATCTGAAAATTGTTACTACACCTTCATTAAAAGCCGGAATAAGAATAAAAGGCGCAGAAATTTCTTATCCTGAAAGTTCAAAATTTGCGTCTTTGGATACGGCTGAAGTCAAAATATCTTTGCTGCCTTTGTTGTTTAAAACATTGCAAATTTCTGATATTTCGGTGAATAAAGCAAATGTTTCTCTAGTATATTTAAAAAACGGTCAGTTTGATATTGTCGAATATTTGACTAAGAATATGGCCTCATCTGAAAACCAGACTGAGCAAACTCAGGAAATACCTTTGAAAATATCATTGAAGCTGCCTGTTGTTAACGTAAATAGTTATGTGTTGACTTTAAAAGATGAAAAAACATCTAATAAACTTACGTTGAACGGTAAAAGCTTTGTTTTGAAAGATGCTGTTGTTAACAAAAATATGAATGTATTTGCTGACGGACAGATACTTGTAAATGACAAGGAAAATGTTGATTTTAACATAAAAATTAATACATACTGGCCTCAAATCACTGCTTCATCTGAAACTTCAACTCAGCCGGCAGTGGTACCGCAAATAGATTTTATAAATGAAATAGTAAAGTTTGATCCAAAAGCCGATATCAATATTGATATGAAAATAAATGAGCACAAAGGTCATACTGATTTGAACGGCACAGCATATATAGATAAGTTCAGCTTGAAACTTGACGGTAAAAAGCTTCCTGACAGCTTTTTCAGGTTGATATCAAAGGGACATGAAACAGATATCGAGTCGGATTTGTATTTAAGTACCTCTGAAAAAGCTTCATTAAAAGCACTTGTTAAGCATTCTCATTCGACAAAAATCGATTTGAATTTAAATGCCGAAAAGATAACTTTCGCTTCAATAAAAGATTTTGTGCAGGCTTTGCTTAATTCTTTGAATGTTGAAAACGAACTTTCCGATATAAAAACAGGCGGATATATAAATTCAAATCTTTCATTAAAAACCGACTTAAAGAACTTTGAATCATCAGGGTATTTTAGAGTTACAGACGGATTTATTTCTCATAGAACCATGCCTGTTAAGATTAACCAAGTCGTGGCTGATCTGGATTTTTCTAATAATTCTTTAAAGATAAAAAATGCAGGTGCACTGGTGAATGGTACTGCTCTAAAAGCCAGCGGCAGTATTGATTCTTCTGCTATGGCTGATTTGACTGTGAAATCGGGCGATATAAATCTCGCACAGATATTTAACGCTTTTGCGCCAACTGATTTAAAGAAAGCTTATTATTTGAACGACGGTATATTGAATTTGCATGTGATTATAAAAGGACAGCTTGCGAGAATTGAGCCGGATATCAATATATCTTTGAAAAAACTTTTTATAAAAGACAGAGCTTCTGTTTTTTCTTTTTCAAATGCACTGTCTTATGTAAAAATAAAAACTAAGCCGGTTTCAAACGGTATAAGCTATAGCGGAGATATTGATTTAGAATCTTCGGTTCTAAACTTATACAATCCGTCAGTAAAAATTTCAGCACCATCAGTGCAGTTGAAAATTATACCTGACAAATTAACAATAGTTCCGTTTACTTTGACAATGAACTCGTCAAAAGCCGATGTATCGGGTTCAGTGAATGATTATATGAAAGATATGAAAATTGATATTCTTTCAAAAATATCTTTGAATTCAAAAGATATAAAAAGTATGCTTCCTTTAGAATTCAGAAGTTTTGTTGATGCATCAGGAGTTGTACCAGCTGTTGCTAAAATCAGCGGCGACATATCAAAAATAAAAGTCGATATTCAGGCTTACAGCAGCAAAAATAATAATTTAGCGCCTGTAAGAATCAAAAAAATGCTTTCTAAGCCAGGATTACTCAATATTGAAATGGATTACAAAAATGACAATCTGCACTTGGCAGATGCTTCTTTGTATCTTTCTAACAAAAGCAATATATCAGAAGATTTTTCTTATAATAAAAAAGGTACGGTACAGATAGCAGGTCTAACAGGTTCTGTTGAAAATGTTACTTCAGCAAATCCGTTGTTAAAGCTAAATTTTTCTGTCCCTCAAACACTGACTGTCTCAAATGCAGCATTTCCTTCTGCAGTATTGTCTTTAAAAGGTGATGTTGCTATATCCGGCAATGCATCAATGCCTGTTTTTCGAGGATTTTTCTCCATAAAAGATGTTAATGTTCCCGAGATACTCACAAAAATTCAGGCTGCTGATATTGAATTAAACGATGAAACACTCAGCGCAAAAATACAAAATCTTGATATCAACGGTACACCGTTAAATATAGATGCAGATGCTTCAACAAGATTTTCAAATATCTTTTTAGTAAAACGAATGATTTTAACTTCAACAAATTTTGATGTTGATAAAATCTTTGCTGCTATGGAAAAGATAACCAAAGCTTTTCCTGCCTCCAATACACAGACTGTATCATCTTCTTCATCTTCAAAACTTGTTGTTCCTGTAAAAATCTCTGACGGGAAAATAGATATTCAAAAATTGAAGATGAAACAAATAGGCGGTGATTTGGTTATTACGGCTATTACAGGTGATTTTACACTTTTGAATGATTTGTTTAAGCTAAATAATCTGAAAGCTGCTATATATAACGGATCTGTTGACGGAAATGTTACATATAACCTTGCAAACACAGAGATTAAAGCCAAAGTTTCAGGCAAAAGTGTAAATGCAAATTCAGCTGTAACAGTTTTTGCCGCTTTGAAAGACCAGATAATAGGTAATGTTGATTTTAATGCTGATGTAAAATTGAAGGGTTCAACTTATGAACAGCAGATGAAATCATTAAACGGAAAGGTCGATTTTTCATTAAAGGACGGACAAATGGGAAGTCTCGGCAGATTTGAGACATTTTTAAAAGCAGATAATCTGCTTTCTCAGAGCTTTATTTCCTCAAAAATAGGAAGCCTTATTAATACAATATCTCCTTATAATACAGGAAAATTTTCTTATTTGAACGGAGATTTAAAACTTGTTAACGGTACGGCTGTTCTTAATCCTGTAAAAATGTCAGGTCCTCATATGTCTTTATTGATATCAGGAAATGTTAATATTTTGTCGATGATTTCTTCATTACAGATTATGGGCTCAATTTCGCCGGAAGTTTCCGCTGCTCTCGGCCCTATAAATCAGTTATCAGCAGGAAAAATCGCATCATACATTCCTAAATTCGGCAGTGCAATATCTTCTGTCTTTAACAGCTATAATGCTGCAGTGAATAAGTCTGAACTTGAAAAAATTCCTGCATTAACTCCTTCAAAGACAGGTACACAGTCCTTTAAAGTTGTATTGAACGGCAACCTTAATAATCCTGCTTCAGCGGTAAAAAGCCTAAAATGGCTAAATACTCCGGAAGTAATTTCAAAAGAACAAAATGAATTAAATGACTCTGTAGAGGGTGCTGTTCAAGAAACTTCTTCTGTAAAACAGCCTTCATTACCGGCTAACAAAGAAGAATTAAAAGAAGCAGTAAAAGAGGATTTGAAAAATGTAATAGACAATAATGAAAAAGTGCAGGAACTTAAGCAAAACAAGGCTGTACAGACCCTCGGTACTTTGTATAAATTTTATAAAGGTAAATCCTCTTCGGAAAGTACATCTACTGGAACAGAAAATACAGAACAATAATGATACACAATTTAAAATCTAAATTTTTTATATCTTCTTTTTTAGCAGGCATGTGTTTATTTTCTTTTGTTTCTGCAGTTAAGGTTTTTGCACAGCAGATACAGAAAATAACACTAAATGATGCGATAGAACTGGCACTTTCCAATAATCTGGATTTGCAATCAGACAGGATAAATGTCGAACTGGCAAAAAATAATGTCAAAATTGCTAACAGATTGAATAATCCTGAGATAAATATTTTTTATAACTACGGAGCCGCAGGCAAGGGTAATCCGCAGCAGATTGGTGCATCTGAGACGATAGAGATTGCAAAAAGAGCTCCAAGAAAACATCTTGCACAGGCATATCTGTATAAGCAGGATCTTGATGTAAAAAACAGAGAATTTGAACTGGAAATGGATGTAAGAGAAACTTATGTTGATCTGGTGAGTGCAAAAACAATTCTTGCGTGTCTGTTTGAACAGGAAAAACTTCTGGAAGAGTTTTTGAAACTTTCTAAAAAACGTTTAAAAGCTAAAGAAGTTCTTGAAACTGATGTTATACAGGCTCAAATAGCCCTAAATCAAATTTCGACGCAGATTAATACCGCAAAATCAGATGTAAAATCAGCGAGAAACGAGTTTAACAAGGCATTGAATATTAAACAGGATGGAGATATTTTGTATGACTCGTATGAAGATGAACTTCCCGGCGAAACTGTATTTATATCTCTAAAAACTCCGGATTTTAATAAAGAAATGCCGTCTTTTGAGCAAATAAAGCAAAGAGGTCTTGAAAAAAGGCTGGATCTGAGAGCCGCAAAACAGGACATAGAAATTGCAAAGAAAAATCTTGTAGTTGTGTCAAGGCAGAGAATACCTGATGTACAAATACTCGGCGGATATGCCTATCAGGCTGTAAATCATTCTGATACTGGAGAATACAGAGCAGGTGCGTATGCAGGTGCAAATCTTTCCAATATTCCGCTGCTTTATTCGTACAGGCCTGAAATAAAAAATGCAAAACTGCTTGTTGAACAGGCTCAAATAAATTATGAGTCGTTGAAAAATAAAGCAGAAAAAGAAATGAACAGTGCGTATGACAAATTTTTGAATTCTCAGGCAAATCTTGTGTTTTATAAACAGCGTTTGATAAAGGATTCTGAAAAGTTAATTAACACATCAAAGAAAAACTATAATGAGGGCAAAAGCGATTTAACTTCACTGATTGTTATGGAACAATCATATAAAGAAATTCTGATAGGCTATATAAAAGCTCTTGATGATTATTATACTGATTGGATAGATTTTCTACGCACCGTTGACAGCGAAGATTTTGAACTTTTTTCTGAAAATATCTAAATATTGGAACACATGAAAAAGCTTGATTATCATGTATTTTTCATTTATAACTTAGGTGTAGATTAACATATAGTTAAAAAAGAAGAGGAGCTAAATTATGGCTAAGAAAGTTGCAATTAACGGCTTCGGAAGAATCGGCCGTAACACATTAAGAGCAGCAATTAGAGAAGGCATCTTCGATAAAATCGATTATGTTGCTATCAATGACCCGGGTTTAAAACCTGCTGATGCTGCAAGACTTTTCAAATATGACTCTGTAATGGGTAAATTTGATGGTGAAGTAGAAGCTTATGATGAAGGTATTATCGTAAACGGCAAAAAGATTAAATTCTTTGCAGAAAAAGATCCTGCACAATTACCTTGGAAAGATCTCGGTGTAGAAGTTGTTGTTGAATCAACAGGTTTCTTCACAGATGCAGAAAAAGCAAAAGCTCACATTACAGCAGGTGCAAAAAAAGTTATCATTTCAGCTCCTGCTACAAATGAAGATAAAACAATCGTATTAGGTGTAAACGACAAAGAATACGATCCTGCTAAACACAACGTAATTTCTATGGCATCTTGCACAACAAACTGCTTGGCACCTGTTGCTAAAGTTATCGATGAAAAATTCGGTATTGTAAAAGGTTTGATGACAACTGTTCACTCTTATACAGGTGACCAGAGAATTTTGGATGCAGGTCACAAAGATCCAAGACGTGCTAGAGCCGGCGCTTTGAACATTGTTCCTACAAAAACAGGTGCTGCAAAAGCTGTTGCTCTTGTTTTACCGCAACTTAAAGGTAAATTGGACGGTTTCGCTATGAGAGTTCCTACACCGGATGTATCTCTGGTTGACGTTGTATTCGAACTTTCAAAAGATGTTACTGTTGAAGAAGTTAACGCAGCTCTTAAAGAAGGTGCTGACGGACATGTTCTTTGCTATACAGAAGAACCTCTCGTATCTTCTGACTATGTTGGCACTTCTCAATCATCAACTGTTGACGCTTTGTTAACTCGTGTAATGGGCGGCAATCAAGTTAAAATCATTTCTTGGTATGATAACGAAATGGGTTATTCAACAAGACTTGCTGAAACTACATTGATGGTTGCTGAAAAATTATAATTTTTATAATTTATAACCAAAAGGCAGACTCTTTAAGGGGTCTGCCTTTTTAATAAAAGTTTTTTGTAAAATTCTTCTTTTTTATTTACAAAATATCAAGAGGGTCAACATCTACGGTTAATTTTATGTCATCAGGAAGTTTTATGTTATTCAAAAATGAATGTATAAACCTGTGCCCTCTTTCTTCGAGCTTGTTTTTTATAAGTATTTGAAACCTGTACCAATCTTGCAGTTTCTCTATTACACAGGCGCAAGGGCCAAGTACAGCAACAGGTTCTGAGATTTGCATTTTCTCAATAGTATTATTGAGCCGCATTGCTATTTCCTGAGAAGATCTTTCTGCTCTGTATTTGTTTTTTGAAGATAAAATAATCCTTATTATCTTACTAAATGGAGGGTAATCAAAATCTTCCCTTGATTTTATTTCTGTTTCAAAAAAGCTTTCGTAATTTTGTTCTTTTGCTGTTTCAAGTGCAAAAAAAGCAGGATTGTAGGTCTGAAAATATACATCTCCCGGATTTTCTCCTCTTCCGGCTCTGCCTGCTACCTGTGTAAGCAGTTGAAATCCCCTCTCGCAGGATCTGAAATCCGGCAGGTTAAAACTGCTGTCGGCATTTACGACACCAACCAGCGTAACATTAGGATTATCCAGACCTTTTGCCAGCATCTGTGTGCCAATTAAAATATCTATTTTACCTTTTGAAAAAGCATCGAGTATTTCTATGTGCAAATTCTTTTTTGAAAGTGAATCACTGTCCAGACGTACTATTTTTGCATCAGGAAAGAGTTTTTGAGCTATTAATTCAACTTTTTGAACACCTGTTCCGCAGTTTTTTAAAGCTTCACTATTGCATTTAGGACATTGTAGCGGCATTGGCTCTTCGTGTTCACAATAATGACATTTTAAAGTTTGAGTCTGGGAGTGGAATATTAATGGTATTGCACATTTGGGGCATTCGATTACTTCTCCGCAGGCAAGACACTGGGTGTATGTGGAAAATCCTCTTCTGTTCAAAAGTAAAATAGATTGCTTTTTGTTTTTTAAATTTTGTTCAATTGCAGTCACAAGAGCTCTTGAAAAAATACCGTTGTTTGATTTAAAACGTTCTTCTCTCATATCAACAACATGAACTTTTGCCATAGGATAGTTGTTGTATCTTTTTTTCATCTCAAGAAGAGTTTTGGAATTTTTTGCATAATAATATGTATTGATATCAGGTGTGGCACTGCCGAGAAGAAGCGGACAATTATTCAGCTGAGCGAGTTTTTCCGCCACCATCCTTGCATCGTATCTGGGTGAGGGCATTGTTTGCTTGTAAGCGCTTTCATGTTCTTCGTCAATTATAATGAGTCCGATATTTTTCAGCGGAGCAAATACAGCAGAACGGGCACCTGCAAGAATTCTTATTTCATTGTTTTTTATTTTTTGCCAGACATCAAATTTTTCGCCTTCTGATATACTTGAATGCCATATTGCGGTTTTGTCTGTTCCGAAACGTTTTGAAAGTCTTCTTGTCAAAACGGAAGCAAGTGCTATTTCCGGCGCAAGAAAAAGTACGTTTTTCCCACTATCGAGAACATCTTTTATTGCTCTAAAATACACCTCTGTTTTTCCTGATGAAGTTACTCCATACAAGAGCAGTTTTTCATATTTTTGGAAATGTTGTTTTATCTTTTCGTAAGCAATTTTTTGTTCTTCCATCAATTTAGGAAACGGTTCAAGACCTTCTTGGATGTCTTTGTTAAAAATATCCAGAGGGTTTCTGTATAATTTTTCTTCAGTAATTTTTAAAAATCCGGCTTTTTCAAGTTTTTGAATAGTATTTTTTGTAGTTTTTGCTTTTTTTTCAAATTCCATCAGTTCAATTTTTCCCGAATTTTTAAGGAGCTCAAGAATTTCTTTTTGTCTTTTTGTGGATGAAGTATCATCTAAATATTCAACAAATTTTTTTGTACGTTCTTTTTTTTCATTGGCAAGAAACTTCATTGGTACTGCGCATTCTAATACATTTTGAATAGAACAAAAGTAATAATCAGAAACCCATTCCAGAAATTTGAGATAATCTACATCGAAAACCGGTGTCATATCGAGTATTTTGGAAATATTTTTTGCTTTTATTCCCTCCGGAAGATAGTTCGAAAAGCCGACAACAAAAGCATTAATCAATCCCATTCTTCCAAATGGTACGAGTACGGGCTGACCGATTTTTATAGATGATTTAAGCTCATCAGGAATAATATAGCTGAATGTTTTTACACCAATTCCTTTAATAGACGTAAGAACAAGGGCATATTTATTCAACATGCCCTGAGATTGTTCTTCTTTGTTGTTTATAACGTTTTGATACATAAACTAACTTTGCAAATTTATTCTTCAACAGTCATGAGTTCTTTCATTGCTTCATCAACCGCATCTTTCAACAATTCAAGATTATCAGGAGAAACAGTTACCCCTTTTTTGGTAGGAAGCCAGTTTGCCCCGTCGTCTGTTGTATAAAAAATTCTTAAATCAAGATAGCTTTTACCTTTATATTCATTAATAGAAATTTGTAATTGTTCTGTTGCACTTCTGGGAATAGTTGCTATCAATTTAGGTTCTGCTGCCATAATCTGGTACTCCTCATTTTGTAATATCTCTTTCAGAATTTTATTGTAGCATGAATTTTTACTTTTTAACTTTAATAAAAAATGATATATTATTCTTATGGCAAAGATTAGAAATTTAGCATTACGTGATATTCCTAAATTAAAAAAGATGATATCAATGATTTCCAATCTGGATAGTGCGGAAGTCGGTTTTGGCTACAAGTCTTATGTTCCCTTTCCTTTGAATATAATAAACAGATTTTTGCCGTTGAGGTTTAAATTCGCTTCTGATTCTTATGTTGCAATAGATAATGACAAATTATGCGGACTTGTGACATTGAAAGCCCAGGAGAGAAATCATTTGTGCTGGAGAATTACAAAATTATTTCTTGATGAAAACGGTTATGAAACAGGTCATCAGCTTGTCCATTTTGCTATAGCAAAATATGGTGCAATGGGTGCAAATACATTCTCAGCAAAAGTTGATGAAAACCATGAAGAATTGCTGGAATTATTTTCAAAAGGCTGCGGCTTTAGAGTATGTGCTTCAGAACAGCTATGGAAAATGGAAGAGTTTAAACTTAAGACTGAAAATTCTCTTGATAAAGGATTTTTTAGACCTTTTAAAAATTCTGACTCGGAAATGGTTTCATCTATTCACAATGAATTGATTTTTCCTCATTTTAGATATTCTCTTGCGAAAACACCTCAAGAATTTGAAAACATAGTTTTTTGCGGTTTGCACAAAACCTTTTATTTTAAATATGTTATAGAAGATAACAGCTTGCATTCTATAAAAGGGTATTTTTCAATTCAAACTGATGACAATACTAATTTTATTCTTGATGTTGATCTGGTAAGTGCGTTTGACAATTATCTCCCTGATGTTATTAATTTTGCAATAAGCCAGATAATGATGAGAACAAAGAATTTTAATCTTTATTTTATAAACAAAAAATACCAGACAAACGGTGCGAAGATAGAAAAATTTCTTTCTGAAAGCGGATTTAAAAATATAAAAAATCAGATAGTACTCGTGAAAGATTATTATAAGCGTATTAATGAAGATAATCGCTACACAAAACCTGCAATAGCTTTTTCTGAAATAACAAGAAAACCTGCTTTTAAAATTTAAGTAATTAGTTATAAAGATTTTATTAAAAATGGCCGTTTTTTATTGACATGTATAATAAAAAACTATTATGCTATTTCTGCAATAGCAGGGTAATAAGGATGACCTAAATGTGCAGAATAGGTGCTATAAAGTCTAAAGAATACTTACACCCCAGAAAAGCTCTTGAGCTTATGCGATCACAGCAAAAGGGTCATGATAATTCGGGATTTGCCTTTATGATGCAGGATCTTGGCGGTGTTTTTGAAAATTATAAAGACCTGCCGATACTTTCTATGGCTTGTACAAATGAGGGTATGCATATAGCTGAAGATATATTGCATACTATTGGTTTTGTCCGTATAATGCAATGGGCTCCAGATGTCAGAAATGATATAGAAGGTTTGAATATTGAGCCAATGCCTAATTATGTTTTTGAGGTCTTTAATTATCCTCATTCATACAAATATGCCCCTAAAGAAGAAAAAGAAACTTTGCTTTTGGATACAAGGCTCCGTTTAAGAAAAGCTTTAGAAGAAGCTGATGAAGGCTATGTCTATTCATTTTGGCCGGATTTGTTAACACTTAAAGAAATTGGTGATCCTAGAGATATAGGAACGTATTTTGGGTTATGGAATGAAAATAAAGAATTTTGTTCAAAAATTATTACAGCTCAATGCAGACAGAATACCAATTATGATATTGTAAGATATGCTGCTCATCCTTTCTTTCTACAAGGGTATACTGCATTATGTAATGGTGAAAATACATTTTATGAAAAGAATAAATTATTTCAACAAAAGCTGCATAAAGGTTATATAGGTTTTGAGAGTGATTCTCAGTGTTTTTTGTATACATTGCATTACATTAACAAAATTTTAAAATGGCCTTTGAAATATTTTAAACATGTAATAACGCCGTTACCGTATGATGAAATTGTTAAAAGAAAAGATGCTGAAATTTTACTTAGAATAAAAGCATCACTTTCTCACCTTGAAGCAAACGGCCCAAATTCTATGATAGCTGTTACACCAGACGGAACAATGTTTACGACCTGTGATGCAAAAAAATTACGACCCGTCGTTGTTGGTAAAACAGACGATACGGTAATTATTACATCAGAGGTTACTGGAGTTAACGAACTTATGCCTTATCGTGATATTACAAAAGATATTTATCCGGATGAGAGAGAGATGGTTGTTGTGGACAATAACCTCAATATTGAAAGGTGGAAACAATAGATACTCGTAATATAAAAACAAATGATATTTCAAAAAATGATTTGAAATGGCAGATTGAATATAATCCTCAAAGATGCACTTTGTGTGGAAAATGTGTTGCCGCATGTACTTTTAATGCAATAAAAGTGCATGTGGAAAGACGAAGAAAAATCAAAAGCACAGGTTCTATACCAACTCCACAGGTTACCTGGGAAGCAGTTCCTGTTGTAAAACAGGTTGTAACAAATAATAAAAATTGCGTAGGTTGCGGTATGTGCCAGAAAGTTTGTCCGAATGAAGCAATAAAGCCTGTCTATTGTGAACACAACAGGGTAAATGTTATTCACAGAGCAGAAAACGCAGAGTCTCCAAAACGAGGCGGAAGGACAAATCTTCACACAGAAGGCAGGACTCTTGATAAAATAAAAATAGGCCGTATTTCACAAATGACTGATCCGTCACTGGACGCAATGAGGCATACTTTTGATATTTTGGCACCATTCGGAAGAGTTTTGCCGCCGGATAAGCTTCCTTTTACTGTAGGAGAAGACGGGGAGCTTAAGATGACACAAAACACACCCAATACCAGATGGATTTATCCTATTATTATTGGAGACATGTCAATAGGTGCACTTTCGACAAGAATGTGGGAGGCTGTTGCAATGGCAGTGGCTTATCTTAATGAGGTTGTCGGACTTCCGGTACGTATGTGTTCCGGTGAGGGCGGAATGCCTTTAAAACTTTTGAAATCTAAGTATTTGAAATATATGATTTTGCAGATTGCGTCGGGTCATTTCGGATGGGACAGAATTATTAATGCGATGCCTGAAATGACAGAGGATCCTGCAGGTGTCCTTATAAAAATAGGACAGGGGGCAAAACCTGGTGATGGCGGACTCTTAATGGCTAAAAAAGTCGTAAGGCATATTCAGGAAATCAGAGGCGTTCCAAAATCAGATTTGCTGTCTCCTCCTAACCATCAGGGGTTGTATTCTATTGAAGAAAGTGTTCAAAAAATGTTTCTTTCAATGAATTCTGCTTTTAAGTTCAGAGTACCTGTTGCTATAAAAGTTGCAGCTTCTGTAACAAGTGTTAGTGTTTATAATAATTTGTTAAGAGATCCTTATAATATTGTAGGTGGTTTTTTTCTTGATGGAATAGCAGGAGGAACCGGGGCTGCTCATGAAATATCTCTTGATCATACAGGGCATCCGATAGTATCAAGACTTAGAGACTGCTATCTTGCTGCTGTTCATCAGGGAAAACAGGGACAGATACCTCTATGGGCTGCAGGCGGAATAGGAATGAACGGTACTCTTGCTGCTGATGCATTTAAAATGATTTGTCTCGGTGCAAACGGTGTATTTACCGGAAAATTAATTCTTCAAATTGCCGGTTGTATAGGCAATGACTATGGTAGATGTAATGCTTGTAACACAGGTCTTTGTCCTGTTGGTATTACGACACAAAATAGGACACTTGTTGACAGGCTGGATATAGATAAGGTCGCACAAAATATTGTGAACTATTTTCTTGCAACGCATACCGAATTAAAAAAACTTCTTGCTCCTATAGGAAACAGTTCATTGCCGGTTGGACGTTCGGATGCACTTGTTACGGTTGATAAAAATGTTGCAGCAAGGCTTGATATACAGCACGTATGCTAAATAGGTAAAATATATGAAAACATTTATAATAGACAGCTTGAATTATCAAAATTCAGACAAAAGACTTTCGACACAGGAGCTTTTACAAATAATTTATCAAAAAATGAAAGAAGGATACACATCTTTTGAAATAAAAGCCTCCGGTCAACATGATATAGGCGGTCCACTTTGGAGTGATGACGGCACACCTCTTGAATTTAATATAACTAATCCGGGTCAAAGAGCCGGCTCTATGGGTATGCCTAATACAAAAATCACAATTGATGGTTCAGCTCCTGCTGATGTGGGCTGGTTAAATTCCGGTGCTGAAATCATTTTGAAAGGTGATGGCGGTGACACTACAGCCCATTGTGCTGCAAGCGGAAAAATTTTTGTTGCAGGCAGAGTAGGAACTCGTTCCGGCGCATTGATGAAACATGATCCCAAATATCCTGCACCTGAGTTTTGGGTATTGAAAAATACCGGTTCTTTTTCTTTTGAATTTATGGGTGGTGGTACTGCAGTGGTTTGCGGAGTAGACAGTGAGGATGTGCAATCTGTTCTTGGCAGCCGTTCTTGTGTTGGTATGGTAGGAGGAACGATATATGTAAGAGGTCATGTTGATGATCTCTCTGATGATGTTTATATTGTAGACATTGATGATTCAGATATTTCATTTTTAAAAAACGGATTGTCGGAATTTTTGGAAAAAATTGATCGTAAGGATTTGTTTGAAAGGCTCTCTAATTTTTCCGAGTGGAAAAAGATTGTAGCCAAGACTCTTGAAGAAAGAAAAGCTAACCATCTTATTCCCATGAAAGATTTTCGTATTAATAACTGGTTTAAAGAGAACAATGGCGGTATTTTTTCTGATGTATATGAAGATGATTTTTCGGTATGTTCTATTGTGAATAAAGGTACTCACAGACTTCGTTATCCTAGCTGGGAGAATTATCAACAATCAGCTCCCTGTGAAAACCATTGTCCTATTGGTATTCCTACACAAAAACGTATTAATCTTATTAATAACAATAAGATAAAAGAAGCATTGGAGCTTATTCTTGAATATACGCCTTTTCCGGCATGTGTTTGTGGAAATTTATGTCCAAATCTTTGTATGGAAGAATGCAGCAGAGGTTATGTTGATGAACCAATAAAATTTGATGCTCTTGGTTTTATGAGCAAAGATGTTCAGATTAAAAAGGCCCCTATAACTCAAGATAACTCCGTAGCAGTAATAGGAGCTGGTGTTGCAGGCCTTTCTGCGGCTTGGTATTTAAGACGTCATGGATATCGTGTTGTAGTTTTTGATGATGATAAAGAAATCGGAGGAAAACTAAGACAGGTTATCCCCTTTGAAAGACTTAAGAAAAGCTGCCTTGATGCAGAATTAAATCGTATAAAAGATTGCGGTATAGATTTCAAATTAAACACAAGAATAACAAAATCTGCTTTTGAAGATATAGAAAAAGAATATGATGCAGTTATCATTGCTTGTGGAGCTCACAATCCTCTTGTTCTGCCGGTAGAGGGCAATGAAAGACTTATAAAAGGTTTGGATTTTCTTAAAGCGGTTAAGAATGGTGAAAAATTAAACATAGGTGAAAAAGTTGTAGTAATAGGTGCAGGCAATGCAGCAATGGATGTAATAATAGAGGCATATAACTGCGGTGCACATGAAGTAACTGCAATTGATATACAAAAACCTGCTGCATTTGATAAAGAAATAGAACATTGCAAATCTCTTGGTGCAAAAGTTATGTATCCGTGCTTTACACAAAAAATTACAGATGAAGGGGTAATTTTGAAAGACGGTACACTTCTAGAGGCCGATACTGTAATTATATCTATCGGTGACAGACCAATGCTGGATTTTCTTCCCTCTGATTGGCTTGATGAAAGAGGTATGTTAAAATTAAATCGTTTTAAGCAGACGGCAAATGAGAAAGTTTTCGCATGCGGTGATGTGATTAAACAAGGGCTTTTTACTAATGCTATAGCTGATGGAAATAATGCTGCAAAGAATGTGATAAACCTTTTCTCTTCAAAAGAATTGGATACATTTGACAAATTGCCTCAACTTCCGAGAGATAAAGTTAAAACAGAGTATTATCAGGGGCTTTCTCCTTTAAAAGTTCAAGAAATTGATCCTTGGGATGAAAAAGACAGATGCTTGTCCTGCGGTTTATGCAGAGACTGTGAATTTTGTCTTCAGGCTTGTCCGGAACAGGCAATAAGCAAGTATGTGAATGAAAAAGGTGAAACTATATATGTTTCAAATAATGAAAGATGTATTGGCTGTGGAATTTGTGCCGGGGTTTGCCCTTGCGGTGTCTGGACTATGAAAGATAATTTTGAAAATATAGATGATCTTGCGAGTATATAGTCTATATTCGTGTGGGGAATTAAATTCTCTTTAAAAGGACATTATATTGTTATTAATGTAATGTTATAAGGGAATTTTTATGACCAAAATTGTATACTTTGATGTTGATGCAGATGAGAATGCTTATTTAGAAAAACAAAATAACGGGAAATATGATTATTATCTGACGGATAAATCATTGAACAGTCTTGAATCTGTACCAGAGGAATATAAAGATGCAAGAATTATTTCATGTTTTACAACATCAAGAGTCGGAAAAGATGTTTTGAAACAATTTACAAAGCTAGAGTTAATAGCACTTCGTTCTGTTGGTTTTAATCATATAGACCTTGATTATTGTAATGAAAGGGGTATTGTTGTTGAAAATACTCCGAATTACGGTAATAAAAGTGTTGCAGAGTTTGCTTTCGGGTTAATGATTGATGTATGTCGTAAAATTACTCTTTCTTATAACGATTACAAAACTATGGAAATTAATGTACAAAACCTTATAGGAACTGAATTGGGAGGGAAAACTGCAGGTGTAGTAGGACTTGGGGCAATAGGAAAAGAATTTGCAAGACTTGCATATGGTTTTGATATGAAAATACTTGGATTTGATATTTCCGAGAATCAAAAACTTAAGGAATTATATAAGGTTGAATATGTTGATTTTGACACTCTTTTAAGCAACTCTGATTTTATTTCATTACATGCACCTTTAACAATACAAAATCGTCATATGTTTAATAAAGAAGCATTTAAAAAAATGAAAAAGTCAGCGATAATTATTAATACGGCAAGAGGCGAACATATCGAAACACAGGCTTTGTATAATGCTTTAATGAATAAAGAAATTGCAGGTGCCGGTCTTGATGTTTTAGAAAGTGAAGAAACTATTTCAGACACGGATTATCTAACAGATATAAACAGGCTGAATGTTCATACATTGAAACAAACTGTTTTAAACACAAGGCTCCAGAAGCTTGATAATGTAATAATAACACCGCATATTGCATATAACACAAAAGAAGCAATTCAAAGAATATTGGAAACAACAATGAGTAATATAAATAACTTTGTTGAAGGAGTTGTTGATAATAATGTCAATTAGTTTTTTGAGGCTTTTTGTCAGTTGATTCTTTTTTGATTATCTCGTCATTGTAATCTCTTGCTGCAATAGGTCTGCCTTTTTCATTGTATCCTATATTCCCTACCCAGTGGGCTTTTAGTTTTCCGTTTTTTGAATAAACATACTGTTCATCATCTGATACGTAAAATCCTATTGAAACCAGGTTTCCCGTTACGGCGCTGTATTTACCGACTTTGTACGGATAAACATCTTCATTGTATTTTTGATTTGCATCTACTGCTATAAGATAGCCGCCATTGGAGTAATAATAAACATATTCCGGTTTATCGTCATAAACAAGCGCATATCCTTTTATGAGGCCTTTTGCCATAACAAAAGACATTATTGTTCTGCCTTCAATTTGAGTTCCGTTTTTTATCGCAAGTCTGTTTTCTTTGTTATTTTCATCTTCAAGATATGGCTTTAACAGTTCTTTGTCCAGCTTCATATCCAGTCCTTCAAAGGCAAGTTCACGTGCTGAATCTACTGTGTAGCTGACACTGCCTTGAAGAAGTGTTTCGTTTTCACTAAAAGCATTTGGTGAAAAAATAAATAAAATTGCTAATATTATAAATAACTTTTTAATATTTTTCATAAAATTAATCCAAAAAGTTTTTTCTTCTGTTATTTGTAAGATAAAACAGCCAGTAGTAGAAAAGCAGCAGTATCATTATCTGCGCACCTACATACAGGAAAGAATCTTTCATAAAATACCATAAAATAACAGGAGGGATTAAACATAAAAGATTATGAAAAATTCTTTTATAGGGGATTTCCCATTCCAAACCGGGTATAACAATGCAAACAGTTAACAGGAAATACAATATGTTGGCTATAAGTGTTGCAACACCTACACCTAACAGACCGAGTTTTTGGATTAATATAATGTTTAGAACTAATCCAATTATTCCTGAAACAACTTTCAATATTGTAAGTACATAGGTTTTGTTTGCAAGGTGGTATTGCATTGTAGTGTAATCTGTAAAGCTAAGAAAAAATGCGCTAAAAGCAAAATATGGAAGCAAAATATAAGCATTTTGGTATTTTGAATTCGCAAATAATGTAATAAGATCCGGTGCGTATGCGCAGATAACAAGTACAAGAGGTATTGAAACCAGTACATAATATGCGGTTAATCTCGAAATAACACCTTTTACATTTATTTTATCTTCATAAAGGTTTATGACTCTCGGAAATGCAGCAATTGTTATAATAGCAAAAAGGGTCATTAATATAGGAAATGTCATATTATATGCGACACCCACAAGACCTGCTTCCTTTAAGCCGTAATGATGCGAAGTTATAAATTTGTTGCTTTGATTAATCATCCAAAGGCTGATAGATGCTATAGCAAGCGGAACACCATACCAGAATATTGATTTAATCATATCTAAATTCGGCATATTAAATTTAATGTATTTTAAAATGTCGCTTTGAAATATTAAAACAATATCAATTATCGATATAGATATTGCCATACCGATAAGAATGGAAACTGCGCCAAGATTAAAGAATTTCAATATAAAAACAGAAATAACAATTGTCAAAATCTGGTTAGTTATTGTTGAAATTGTAAATGCTCCGGGTTTTATCTGTGCTCTCAAAACCTGAAACAACAAGGCTCTTAAAGCGACAGGAATGATTAAAACAAGAATAAACAGAAATATTTTCGGCTGAATTGAAAAATAAGAGTAAAATTTATTCCTGAATAGAAATGCAAGAATATACATAACAAACAAATTTGAACCTAAAATTACAAAAAGAGTTGACAAATAATTAGGAATTTTGTCTGTTAACTGATTTTGTCTAAAAAATCTTAATCCAGAAAGTCCGACCCAATCGGAGAAAAGTATGCATAAGAAACTTAAAACGGCAAGAGCTATTGCATATGCACCATATTGAGAAGGTGAAAGTAAGTTAGTATAAATCGGAATAATGATTGCATTCCCCAGGAGTCCAAATAGCTTGGACGGTGCATATTTCAGCATATCTTTTAATATATCTCTTATTGGAATTGCAACTTCTTTTATATGTTTTCTAACTTCATTTGTCATTATCTAATACTCACTTGCCAACAATAAATAATATACAGATTTCAAAACAATCATAATGCTTTGACATTTACTATACATAATTTCTTGTTATTTATTCTTCTACCAATTCTTCCAAAAATTTATAGAAAAATTATAACACATATTTTTTTATGATGTATATGAGCCTGTTACTTTATTACACTATATATAAATTATAAGAATGATTGAAAATGAACAATTTTTGAATAAAATCGTTATTGTCAATAGATAAAATAAAATTGAGTACTAGTTAATGCAAATAAAAATTATAAAAAAGGTTGTGACATATACTCTGTTGATAATTTTTCTTTTCTCAGAGACTTCTGTCTGTTATGCAAAAGGTTTTACACTATTTTTGAAGAAAGATAAAAATAAAAATCAATCTAAAACAGAACAACCTGCTGTAGAAAAACAAAAAACAATAAACGGGATTGTCGAATATTCGATTGATGATTGTATAGAAATAGCTCTTAAAAACGATCCGAATATAAAAATCGGAGAAACTCAAAAAGATATTGCAAATTCCGATGTCGGTTTAGCAAAGGCTGATTATTTCCCGAATCTTACAGTCGGAACAGGTTTTAATTCACAGCACAACAAAAATTCGGGAAGAGGCGGCGGATTTTATAATCAGGGTGGCAGTACATCTTCCGATAACACATATTATCAATTGAACCTAGGGGTCAACCAGCTTATATGGAACTTTGGTAAAACTACTGCCAGAATTAATATGCAGAAATACAACAGAGAATCAGTCGGTTATGATTTGGAAAATATAATATTGAATACTGTATATGCAGTTAAAATGGCATATTTTGAGGCTCTTGCCGCTCAGGCTAATGTAGATGTCTATGAGCGCTCGGTAAGGATAAACCAGCTTAACTACGACAGAACTAATGCACTTTTTCAGGAAGGTCTGAAATCAAAAATTGATGTTGTAAATGCGCAGGTCTATCTGACAGATGCACAGATTTCGCTCGTTGAAGCACAGGGCCGGTATGATAATGCTATTATAAATCTTAATAATGCTATGTATTTTAAAGACGCACCTGAATATGTCTTAAAAAACACTGAAAGCTTTAATTTTCAAAAATCTAACAAACCTAAAACCGAAGTTAATGTGAAATATATTCCCAAAAGTGGAAGTGATGAATTTGAAAAAACTACAATACTGACGTCAGGAATTGAAAAACAGGATATTTTTCAAAATTACAAATTTAAACCGCTGATTTTGCCTGTAAATGATGCAATAGAAAAGGCTTATGAAAATCGTCCGGATTTGAAATCTCTTTTGATGGTAGAGCGTGCCCAGCAGGAATCTTTGAAGGCGATTAAACGTTCTTATTTCCCTGAACTTAGCGCCAATGCCGGTTATAACTACAGAAAAAACAGTGATGTATCAAATACAGGGTTTAATGTAGGAATTTCATTAGATATGCCTGTATTGAATTTCATGGATATAAAATACAGTGTTGCACAGGGAAAATCATATCTCGAAATGGCACAGGAAAATATTGAACTGTCAAAGAAAAATATATATTTTGAAGTTAAAAATAACTATGTAAATATGGTTGTATTGCAAAGAAAAATTCCTCTTATGGCTCAAAAAGTTCAACAGACACTTGAAAATTTTGAACTGGCTGACGGCAGATACACTGTAGGCCTGGGGAATTTTATTGAACTGCAGCAGGCACAGACAAATTACAACAATGCCCAGCTGGCACTGGTTCAGGCAGTGTTTGATTACAATGTTGCAAAAGAACAATTCCAAAAATCCATGGGGGTAAGATGAAAAAAAAGATAACAATTATAATATCATCATTTCTTGCATTGATAATACTTTGTGGAGCTACACTGTTAATAAACAAAAACAAAGCTTCTGATTATGTGACTGTTCCGGCAAAAAGAAAAACAATAATAGAGTCAGTTGAGGCTTCCGGAACTGTAAATCCTGTTGATACTGTAGATATTGGTTCACAGGTCTCAGGCATGATTAAAGAAATATATGTTGATTACAACTCAAAGGTTAAAAAAGGACAGCTTCTTGCACAAATTGATACATCACTGTTTCAGGCTCAGGTAGACAAAGCCCGAGGAGATTTAGAGGCTGCTCGTTCTAACAAAGCTAAAATTCAGGCTATGCTTGTTTATGACAAAAAAAATTATGAAAGATATAAAAAACTTTATACAAAAAACTATGTAGCAAAAAGTGAAGTTGATCTTGCGGAAGCTACATACAAATCCGATCTTGCCCAGATAGCTGCTGCTCAAGGGACTATAAATCAAGCACAGGCTACTTTGAACAACAATTTGACTAATTTGAAATATACAAGAATAATTTCACCTGTTGACGGAATTGTTGTATCAAGAGCTGTTAACGTAGGTCAAACAGTAGCAGCAAGCTTCCAGACTCCGACTTTATTTCAGGTAGCAAAAGATTTAACAAAAATGCAAATAGAGGTCAATGTCTCAGAAGCAGACATCGGGAAAATAAAAAAAGAACAAGAAGTTGAATACACGCTCGACGGCTATGCTGATGAAGTATTTCATGGAAAAGTCTCTGAAGTAAGAATCGCACCTACAACAGTTTCCAATGTCGTTACTTATACTGTAATTGTTCAGGTTGACAACAAAGAAAATAAAATGATACCCGGTATGACGGCTAATGTTTCTATAATTACAAACAAAAGCGAGAATGTAATCTGTGTTCCGACTGATGCTCTCAGATTTACTCCAAAAGAAATTACCGGCGGTAAAAAATATAAAGATCAGGGGTTATGGATTATTAAAAATAATAAACCTCACAGGATATCTATTAAAACAGGTGCAAAAGACAGTGACAGAACGCAGATTATCTCTGATGAACTTAAGGAAAATGATAGAGTTATCCTGAGAAAAAGAGGCGAAAAAGAAGCCTCCGCTCAGGGTTCAAGACGTCCGATGAGACTATTTTAGGATAAAAAATGGCACTTATAGAGATTAAACATTTAATAAAAACCTATTCTACAGGCGAAACATCTTTCAATGCTCTTGATGATGTATCTTTGTCTGTAGAAAGTGGAGAGTTTGTCGCTATTATGGGCGCATCCGGTTCAGGGAAATCTACCTGTATGAATGTTCTTGGCTGCTTGGATAAACCCACATCAGGCTCATATTTTTTAGACGGAATAGATGTTTCGAAAATGTCTATGGATGAATTGTCCGAGATAAGAAATCTTAAGCTTGGATTTGTTTTTCAGGGCTTTAACTTGATATCAAGAACATCTGCTATAGAAAATGTAGAAATGCCAATGATATACAAAGGAGTGCCTCCTGAAGAAAGAATAAAAAGAGCCAAAGCCGCATTGAAAATAGTGGGATTGGAAAAAAGAGAACACCATCTTCCAAACCAGATGTCCGGCGGACAACAGCAAAGAGTTGCAATAGCAAGAGCTATAGTAAATGACGCTCCGATTATACTGGCTGATGAACCTACAGGTAACCTTGATACCAAAACTTCAATCGAAGTAATGGAGTTTTTTGTAAAATTGAATGCGGTTGCAGGAAAAACAATTATACTTGTTACACATGAACCTGATATTGCAGAGTATTGCAAGAGAATTGTCAGATTCAAAGACGGGAAAATTATTTCCGATGAGCGCAACAAGGAGCAAAAAGGACTTGATGCACTGGACAAAGTTAATTCGGAGGGCATATTATGATTGATTTTGAGTCTACTTTTAAAATTTCTCTCCGATCTTTGAAAGTTAATAAAATGCGCTCTATATTGACAAGTCTCGGTATAATTATCGGTGTAAGCGCTGTCATAATTATGCTTTCAATTGGCGAAGGCGCAAAACAGAGAATAAATAAAGATATTGCGTCAATGGGGTCAAACCTTTTGATGGTATTATCAGGTTCTACAACATCAAGCGGAGTCAGAATGGGCAGCGGTACACAGCCTACTTTGACAATAAAAGATGCAGAAGCAATGCTAAAGCACTGTCCGTCTGTTTTGGAAGTTGCTCCAACCGTAGGTCAGGTTCAGCAGCTTGTTTATTCAAACCAGAACTGGTCAACGACTGTAAATGGTATAACGCCTGGATTTATGCCTATAAGAATGTGGGAAGTCGAATCCGGCCGTGGAATTACAGAAGATGATCTGAAAAACACAACAAAGGTTGCAGTGCTGGGAACAACGGTAACCACAAATCTATTTGGTGATATGGATCCGGTTAACAAAACTATCCGCATAGGCGGAATGCCATTTAAAGTCATAGGAATTCTGAAACCAAAAGGACAAAACGGAATGGGGCAGGATCAGGATGATACAGTTTTAATCCCTATTACTACTGCTCAAAAAAAGCTTTTTGGTACTGATTTTCCTGGTATGGTTAAGCATATAAGCGTGCAGGCAAGAGATGAAGAAAGCTTAGATTCTGCTCAGCAAGAAATTACTGAATTATTAAGAGAGCGCCATAATCTTGGAAAAACCAAAGAAGATGATTTTACCATAAGAAATTTTACTCAGATGCTTGAAACAGCAAAGCAGGCATCAAACACCATGGCAATTTTGCTCGGTTCAATCGCTTCTGTATCACTTTTGGTCGGCGGAATCGGGATTATGAATATCATGCTGGTTTCTGTAACAGAAAGAACTAAAGAAATCGGAATTAGAATGGCTATAGGTGCCAAAGCAATGGATATAAGAATACAATTTCTTGTTGAAGCGTTACTTCTGTCTTTGACCGGTGGGGTTATAGGGGTAATTATAGGTATTCTCGGCTCAAAAATTGTCGGTTTGTTCTCTGAAATGACTGTGGTAATATCGGCTGTTCCTATTTTAATATCTTTTGGGTTCTCAGGAATAGTTGGTATAGTTTTTGGATATTACCCTGCATATAAGGCTTCATTACTCAATCCTATTGATGCTCTTCGTTATGAATAGGCTTTTTATATTTTGTATCTTTGCAATTATTACGATATCCAATACCGGCACGATATCCTGATACAAAATACATTAAAGGCAGTGCCGGTTCAATCCATTTGAAACCGGACAAAACTCCAGCTGTTGCAATATCATCGGCATGCAGTGCAATATCAGCAAGCTCCGGTTTTCTTTCTTCATAAACTTTTCTGTGCGAATTTTTACGGCTTTTCCCAAAAAGAGGATCGATTAACTTTTGGCTTAATTTATTAGCAATCCAGCTTCCGCCAATAATACCGGTAGCTGTTATTCCTGTAAGTATTACAGCCATCTTTTTTACTGCAGATAAAGGTTTTATTATCCCGGCTTTTTGTAATCCTTCTGCTGTGAACAAAGCTGCACAGGCTCCGACATTACATAAAAATATGTTGGCAAAATACTGGTAAAATCCTTCTTTTATTTTGTTTGCAGTTGAATTTTTGGACATTGATTTAGTTGCAGCATCAGCTGTTATCCCTCCTAAAATACCTCCGACAACCGGAATAGCTCCGAGAAGAGAAAGTCTTCCTATCTCTGAAAAAATATCACCGGCTTTTAGATTCTCTGGTTCAGGTAATATTATATTTAGCAATTCGCTTTTTTCTCTGTTTTGGGGGAGCTTTTTTAATACGATATCGACTTCGTTCGGGGAAAGCGGAAAACACTTTGCTTTTTGTAATATTTTTTTTAATTTTAAATCAGAAATATTAGTGTTTGAAAAATATTTTTCTACAGCATCAGATTGTGTTTTTACAATTTGTGAGTAGTCCAGTTTTTCGATTAAAGAAGGAAAAATCTTTTTTCCTCGTATTTTTAAACCGTTTGCCCCAATTAATGAGGATGCAGCTGTTGTAGATATTATAATAAAATTTTTCAATGCATAATTTTTTCTTGTTTTTTTATCTTTGTTTCCGGAAAATTTGCAAGTGTCATAAATTCCATAGCCAGCGGCTGCTGATATAAGAAAAAACGGCATTTTCTTTTGCAATTTATTCAAAAAAAGAGGTTGATCTATGCTTCGAGCCAGTGATTTGATATTCATTTCTCTACCTTTGTTAGTCTAGACTAACTTTAACAAAATAAAAAATGTTTGTCAATACTAACAAATTTTAAAATTTAAAGAGAAAGTATATTCTGGGTTAATTCTTTTATATCTGAGACGATTAGCAGCGCCCCGTTCGATATTAAAAAATCTCTGTTTTTGTAGCCCCAGTCTACACTGATACAGTCCATTCCTGCATTTTTTGCCGTTTGTATATCGACTTCAGAATCACCTGTGTAAACACACTCTTTAGAGGACAAGCCAAGTTTTTTAACAACCTTTAATACTCCGTCAGGTGCAGGCTTTTTTTGAATATTTTCTGCTTCACCAACTGCAATATCTATCAGTTCACCAAAATAATTTCTGCATAATTCTTTTACCGCAGCGTCAAACTTGTTTGAAACTACTGCGGTTTTTATATTTTTACTTTTTAATTCTTTCAGCATTTTAATAACACCGTTGTATGGCCGGGTTTTGTTGTACATATTCTGTTTGTAATGATTTTTAAATGTTTCAAGACATACAGAAAAATCAGGATTTTGTGCTCCATCCGGTAAAGCACGTTCTATAAGCTTGTATACACCGTTGCCGACATATGAGCGGATTTGTTCCAATGTACAGACCGGATAATCATATTTTGCAAGCGCAAAATTAGTGCTGTCCGTGAGGTCTTCAAGTGTGTATAAAAGCGTTCCGTCCAAATCAAAAATAGCTGCTTTTTTCATAAGTTTTCTCTTATTTTTACAAAGAATGTCTTATTGCTTTAGTAACAAGGTTTGCTCTGCCTTTTACATTGAAAAATCTGTATAAAAAACAGAGTTTCTTCTTTATTGTATCAGGACTATACCCCAGTTCTTCAGCAATTTCAATATTTGTAAATCCGGCTTTTACATATTTTATTATCTGTTTCTGCTCCTCGCTTAGATACATATGCCCTAAAATCTCCTTTTGTTTTTTCTTACCCTCATCAAAATTCCCTCAAAAATATGTGAATGACACAAATCCTCATCAGAACAACAGGGCTGAAACCTGTTGTTGTAAATTCTGCATAGATTGCAGTATTCATTTTCAGCCATATTTTTAATACAGATATCAAGCATGGCCAGCAATGTATTTTGGTTGTAAATATTTTTTATAAAACGCATAAAAGCATATATCCGTAAACTTTTTCATCACACTGGAAAATAATTTGTATGTATAAATGTTTTATGATAATATACTTAATGAAGTATATATCATGCCTGATCTCGGGGGTCAGGCTTTTTTTTAGCCAAAATTTTGCTAAAAAATGTAACAACTACATCTAAAAGATTACAACAGTACTTTACATTTGTCAAGTTTAGGTTTACAATTGTAAATGAAATTCAAAATGTTTATTTTGAATATAAGGCTAAATATTGGAGAGTATATGAAGTTAACAAATATTGTTGCTATATTGACAGGCAGGCTTGCAAAAAATATTTCTTATGCCGAACTTGCAAAGGCACTCGGGGTCTCAAGACAGTATGCAAATCAAATAAAGAATAAAGAACTTACCGAAAAACAGATTACGGATATTGAAAGTTATTTTGGTGTAAATATTAAAGAGCAGCACGAGCTTGTGCAGGATGAATGTGTTAATATTCCTGTGAGAGGTGAAGTTGTTGCAAGTATGGGATATGGAGTTACTGTTTATAACGAGCAGCAGACAGCGGCATATTCAATTAGTAAAAAGCTTGTTGATGATCTTGGTTTGAGTAAAAATAAGACCGAAATGATTTTTGCACAGGGTGACAGCATGATGCCGACAATTGAAGGCGGTGACAGCCTGCTTGTTGATCTTTCAAGAACTGATATATACGACGGAAAAATTTATTGCATAAGAATTGACGGACAGCTTTATGTTAAGCGTCTGCAGAAAATCCCTCCAAAAACAATAAGAATAGTTTCGGATAATGACAAGTACCGTTGTTTTGAAATCGATTTTGAAAAAAATCCGAATTATGATTTTCAAGTAATAGGAGAAGTCCGCTGGTGGGGACGTGTTGCAAGATAGTTATCCTATTATCGGAACATGTCCGCTGTACATAAGAATATTCCAGCCTTTATAGTATTTTACCTGAGAAGCACTGCCGGTAGGTATAAACACTCTGTTCTGGTACTCCACAGGTAGATCCAGTGCATTTCTTATTGCCGCTCTGATAAAGTTTGAATGTGTTATTACGACAATTCTTTTTGTTAAATTTTCTTCAATCAATTGATTTATAGTCTGTTCCACTCTTTCGTCAAATTCGATGAGTGTTTCACCGCCTTCAGGGGCATAGCTTGAGGTAAATTCGTGGTATTTTTTTAGCATTTCGGGGTAGCGTTCTTCGATTTCTGTATAATTCATACCTTTCCAGATACCAAAATCCTGATTTTTTAATTCCGGACGAATTTCAAATTCCTGTCCGTATTCTTTTGCTACTAAATTTGCAGTTTGAATACAGCTTAAAGAAGCACCTGTGTATATTTTATCGACCTGAGGCGAGCGCAGGACAATCCATTTTGCAATAGCTTCAGCTTCTTGCTGACCTATTTCATTTAACGGCGGATGGCTTTCTTTGTCACAAATACGATTTTCTTCCGTATATATAGTTGCGCCGTGTGCAATAAATGTTATCTTGCATTTTCTTTTAAAAAGCATTTTGTCTCTCCGTTTTGCAATTATATTATTATATTATTTCGTACAAAAATCAAAAAACTTTAGTGATTTAGTTTGAATGTACGAAATAAATTTTATTTTGAACGGTGGGATACCTGTTGTTTAAGCTTTTTTGTATACAGGCAGCGGCCATATTTTTCTGACAGCAGTTGTATCAGAAGGTAAACGATACTGGTCTCCGCAGTACGCTCTCAAAGCTTTTCTTGTATCACCTTTTTGTCCGCTTAATTTTGCCTTATATGCCATAATCCCAACTTCAAGACCGAGTGTAACATCTTTTTTGATTGCATTAAACAGGTCTTTTGCTGTCGGATATTTTGTTTTTAGTTCTGCTATTCTTGATGCATCTGCTCTGTAATGTCTGTTATCATATGCTATAGCTCTTTTATGTCTGCTTAATTTTGAATTATTGGCATCTTTTGGGTTAGCATACATGGTTTCTATCATATCTATGTGAACTTGCATTACACCTTTTATTTTTGGTTTTTTATCAGGATCCATTGTTCTTTTCTCAAATACAAATCCGCCTGTTTCATGCCCGAGCATAGGTGCTATAATTTCAGGGTCGACACCATATCTTTCAGACAAAGAGCAAACCATATTGGAAATAATCTTTGTTTCGTTTTCATCAATCTTGCCGCTATGCTGGCTTTGGTATTCTTTGCGTACATAGTTCAGCACTTTATTATATTTTTTTTCGTCTGTCGGGGTGTAATCTTTAAATTCTTTTTTGTAATCTTTTTGGCCGTTTTTTATTTTGAAAAATTTATTTAAATCGGGAACTTTAAACCCTTCATCTGAATTTATTGTATATTCTTCTATTTTCTTTATGGCCGTTGCATCTCTGGCTCCAAGTTTTTCTAATTCTTTACATTGAATCCATATAGGTATATCTTTTTTCTTTATTTTATTTTTTTCTGTTTTTGATGCTGATACGTTTGTAGGATTATCATTATGAATATTTGAGTTTTCTGTTTTTCCGATTTCGGTCATCTTATTTTACCTTATGCTAAAATACCTTCTAATTTTATATTGCCCAATTTTTTAGATTTTAAACATTATTATTAACTTTTTTTATAACTAATTTTCTGCAATGTATTTGACATATATGTTACAATATTCTCGTAGAATATTTGGCAGTCAAATTATGGGTAAAAAACTATCTATTGCTTTTATCTGGCATATGCATCAGCCTATTTATAAATCCGAACCCGAAGGTTTGTATCTTATGCCGTGGGTTCGTTTGAGAGCTATAAAAGATTATCTTGATATGCTTTTTGTGATGGATAAGTTTAAAGGGTTAAAGCTGAATTTTAACCTTGTACCTATGCTGATTTCTTCAATTTATGATTACGGATACAATGATGCTCATGATATTTTTTCTCGTTTAACAACTACACCTGTGGAAGAGCTGACAGATGATGAAAAAGAATTTATATTAAATCACTTTTTTGATGTTAATTATCAAAATATGATTTTGCCATATCCCGAATACAAAAAACTGTATGACAAGAGATTTCAAAGTCCAGATGTATCGATACATGATTTTTCTCCGCAGGAATATGCAGATATAATGTCCTGGTTTAACCTTGTATGGTTTGATCCTATGTGGAGAGAAAATCCTGAGATAAAATCTCTTTTTGAGAAAAAAAACGGAGAGTTTACTCAAGCTGACAGAGAAAAGATTATAAAACTTCAGCGTGATTTGATAAAAAAGATTATACCTGCATACAAAAAATATCAAGAAGACGGAAAAATTGAAATTTCTACAAGCCCTTATTATCACCCTATCCTTCCTTTGCTTTTGGATATGGAGGATGCCAAAGTTGCGAACCCGAATGCTCAGTATCCCGAAATAAATTCTGATATGAGCTCTGATGCAAGGTTGAATGTGGAAATTGCGCTTGACACTTTTGAAGATATTTTCGGCATACGTCCTTCCGGGATATGGCCGTCAGAACAATGTATAAGTGAAAAAACACTGCAATTATTTCAAAATCTTGGTGTAAGATGGACGATTTCCGATGAAGGTATTTTGGAACAGGCTTTAAAAAAAGAGTTTGTAAGAGATTTTAGAGGGTATTTGGAAGATCCTTATGACCTTTGCCATTCTTATACATATAACTATGAAGATAAAAAAATTGACTTGTTGTTTAGGGATGCTGTAATTCCAAACCTGATAGGCTTTGAGTATCCGCATCATGACCCTGTCAAAGCTGCAAATGATTTGTATGACAGAATTAAGACAAGACAAAAAAAACTTTTGAGTTCGCCGGATGAAAAACATATACTCACAATAGCAATGGACGGAGAAAATTGCTGGGAAAATTATCCCAATGACGGGCACGAATTTTTGGAAACTCTTTATAAACTTATACTGGAAGATGATGACTTAGAAACAGTCAGAGTGAGTGATTATCTGGATGAGATAGATAAACTTGAGAACAGAAAAAATTCGTTTGTTCTGGAAACAATAAAACCAGGCTCATGGATTAACAGAGATTTCCTTTTGTGGATAGGCGAACCGACAAAAAATCTGGCATGGACTTATATGGATAATGCCAGGTGTGCGCTTATTGATTATCAGCAAAAATATCCCGAAGACGAAAATCTTGAAGCGGCCTGGCAGGAATTGTTAATAAGCCAGAGCAGCGACTGGTACTGGTGGTATGGTGAACCCAATGATTCAGGACAGGATGATATTTTTGATCATCTGTTCCGAGAGCATTTGAAAAATATTTATAAAGCCATTAAAAAGCCTGTACCAAAATATCTTGAAACACCGCTGGCTGAATTTATTGAAACACATTCAAGATATCCCCAGGGAGTGTTTGAACATTTTGAGTTGGATGGAAAAAATACAAATTCTAAATGGGAAAATGCAGGATGTATTGATATCCCTGCTCCTCCGACAATGCAGGAGAGAAGATTTTTTAACAAAATTTATTTTGGATATGATACGGAAAATCTGTATTTGAGATTTGATATAAATAAATTTATTCTGGATAAAGATAATGGATTTAAAGATTTTAACCAGATTTATATTTATTTTAAAAATTCTCCGAATGCAATGTATTACAGTGCACCGATACGTGTTGTTAATAAAAATGAGTCGATTATACCGATTATACGTGAAACTTATAACAGTGAAGTTAAACTTACACTGTTTAAAAATTTCAAATTTAATGCTCTTCTTGCACACGCAATACGTGACAATTTGTGGGTGTTGCAGATAAAAAATAATATAGAACAGGTGTTTGAAGATTTTCTGGAAGTAAAAATTCCCTTTGAAGATTTGAGGGTTTCAAAAGGTGAAATGATTGAATTTTTTATAATTCAAGGGCCTGTCGGCATAATTGACGATTTTTATCCTCAGAATTCTTTGCTTCAAGTTGTACGGCCTGTTTCTTCTGCAGCAGGTGTTTTATAATAAGCTGTTGGGATTAGTCCTATTGATGCTTAACAATTCTACAAAGAAGCATGACAAAATATTCAGGCTGAGATAATATAAAATAACAGGATATGAGCTTTTGTTTATACAGAGGATTGAAGAATTGAGGGAAAATATTTGAATATGTTGAATAATTCAGAAAAAATTAATACACAGCTCACAAATATAAGCGCACTATCTGATGAAAACGACAAGTTCAGCTCTCTCAGTATGTCCTCAATGCTTGCAAGATCGGGTGTGCCGCTTTCTCACGTTATGGCTGCTGATAATTATATGGTTATAAAAAAAATATACGGCACTCCTGTTGTAAAAAGCCGTATAACAAATAAAGAAAAAGCGCTGCTTGGAAAATATGATTTTAATCAGCTTGAATATACGACAATAAAACAAATTAATGAAGAGCTTGATCTTTTGAAAAAATGGTCAATGTCACTGGATGAAAATTTGAAATCAGACGCAGACAAAATTATTGAAATAAGATTAAAAGAATTGAAATATCTTGCGGCCTGCAGATATACAATTATCACAAACGAGATTTATAACGGTTATATGGCTCTGGAAAAGTATTTTGAGGATATTTCAAAATATTCAATATAAACAATTGTTAAGCTGGATAATATATTTTGGCAAATATTATGCTTCACATGTTTTATAATGATATGTGTGAAAGATAAGGAAGTGTTATGTCAAAAGTTCTATTTTTAATTTCTCCAACATTAAATTCTTTTGTGGACAATAGAAAAGGTACTACAGGAAACAAAATTGACTGTGCAATGCATCATTTTTCAAATTCAATGGTTTCGAATGCACAAATAGCAGCTACAGCAGGTGTTGCCGGTTTAATCGGCCATGCTGCAATAAAGAAAGATATAGCATCTTTTGCCAAAAAAGCTGCTGAGGGTGCTGAAGTTATGAAACATCCTCTTGAAGATTTGATGGCTTCAAAGGGCAATTATTTGAAAAAAGCAAAAGAGATTTTTAAAGCAGTTCCAAGACCGGTTAAATATGTTGCCGGAGCATTGATAGGTTTGAGCCTTCTTGTTCGTACTTATAATAAAGGTAAAATTGAACAAAAATACTTAGACAGAGCCCAGTTTGTTGACCATACATTCACACTGGACGGCGAAGGTCCAAAAGCTGCTTCAACAACAATTAAAAAATAGTATATTAGAAATTAATCATGTTCTTTAATATATGATTGTATTTCCATACTTCTTTCAAGAACTTCACAGTACAGATTGTCAAGATAGAAGCAAACCTGTTTTTTGTCTTTCAGTTCTATCCTGCGAAGAAAAAAGCTTTCTGTGAATGAATTGAAAAAGTAATCCTTAAATTTCACACAGCTTTCATATATGTTTGAGTCAATATATCTTTTTGCCTCGCAAAGGTAAATAAACATATCACATATTTGTGATTTTGCCTGGAAAATTCTGTTTTGAGAAAGACAATTTTTTATTTTGATTAAATGATCAAGAATAACTGTATAATACGGTAGTATTGTTTTTTTCTTTTGCAGCAGTGTTTTTTTAAAGTATTCAATTGTTGTGTCGTAGCCCAGATCAATAAGTTTTTCTCTTTCTTTTTGAGGAAGAGTGAACTGAACCGGCAAAATATGGTCAGTGTCTATTTTTATGTAATCAAATTTGTCTTTAGGCTGGTAAGTCTGCATTATATACTCTGTTGCAAAGTTAGAAAGGGTTGCAAATACGGCATTCAGATATTCTACGGAATTTTTTATATTTGCCCAGTATTTTGAACCTTCCAGCCTGAATTCAATTATTCTGCAGTCGTCAGGACACAAAATATCACTGACTCTCCACATAGGCCAGCTTTTCATCATATCTCCGTCAATTAAGACATTGTTTTCATATTCAAAAGGTTCAAGCAGTCCCGGCATTGCCGTTGAAATACGGACAGCCTGTGCTATTTCAAAATCAGGTGTAGTATATTTTGAAAAGATATACGGTGTACAGCCGTTTATGTTTGTTGTTATGACATAAAAATCTTTTTCAATGTCTTTAAATGTCACAGGCTTGTTTTGACCTTTTGTGTAACTGTCTTTGTAGAATTTTTTTTCGATACCTGCTCTAATCCAGCTGAGAAAATGCTCGCCTTTGCTGATTGCAAAGTTTTTTGCCAGGTTAAGCTGAACGTCACGGAATAAATCAAAATTTACTTCGTTAAAGAGTTCTTTGAATTCGTCATAGGTGTAATCAAGAGAGGCAAAAGCAGCAAAAACAGCTCCCACGGAAGAGCCTGCATAACTTTTTATGTTTATGTTTAGTTCTTTCATTGCCTTGAGCGCTCCGAGATAGGCAAGTCCTCTGATTGCCCCTCCGCCGAATATGCATAAGTATTGCTTAGAACCTATATCGCTCACGTTTTTCTCTTTCCGTTATTATTTAAACATAAAATCTAACTTCTGAAAATTAAACAACGAAAAATAGGTCTTATAGACTAGCCTGTGTAAGATTACCGTTAATTCTTAAGGTCGTCGAGAATAGATCTTGCTCTGGCTGTGTAACTGTGCTTTCTGGCAACATTTGCAAATCCGAGAAGTGCAATTTTTTGTGCTATTTCTGGATGTTTGAGATAAAAGGCGGTTTTATCTATGAGGTCATCAATATTTGCGTATGTTTCAAGCTCTTTTGAGACAACAAAATTTCTGCTAATATCCTCCATTTCATCGGTAAGCAAAAAACCTTTTGATGCCAGAACTTCAAAGACACGGTAGTTTAAACCGGATTTACCTTGAAGAGTAATATTAATATTAACTTTTGAGTTTAGATAAACACTTGCGATTTCTTTTTCTGTTGTCAAAAAACCTTTGTAGGCGCTTTTGTAAGTATCAAGCTCTTTTTCAGTGAGGAACTGTTTTTCTTTCATATCATCCAGACTTTGAAGAAAATGTTTTTCATAGCAAAAGATATTCAATTTTGAACCGAACATTTTTATTAAAGCAGCGAGAATTTTTTGTCTTTTGTCTGTCAGAGGCCTTCCGACAAATGATATGTCATATTGGTTGCTTTCTTCTGCTCTGTAGGCTTTGTAGTTTACTGCAAGCGGCATATATGAAGCATTTGGAAGCTGCTTAACAAAATCTCTGTCCCAGACATAAGTTTTGACATTATTTTTGTCCTGAGAAAGGAGTTTGTATTCTTCATATAACTCGGGCTTGTTGACATAAGCAAATTTTCCGTCCGGTTCATCTGCAAAATAGTGAACGAGCTTGAAATTTCCTTTTTTTTCAATTATGTAGTCTACAATATCCATCTTTGCAGGGAATAAAAAGCCGTAATCATAGCCGAGTATGATATCAGGTTTGAACTTTTTTATCTCTTCAACTGACAGATTTCTCAAATCTTTTTTTATTACATAGCATCCGTTTGACTTAAAACCTGCTGAAAACCCTTGCATAATAAGAGAACCTGCAATGCTATTCGGTAATGTTATCAATATTTTCTGCATAAAATTATTTTACTTTGTATTTGATAATTTTGCTACAATTTTAAATATTAAAATCTGAAAAAGTTCCGGTATACAAATTTGTAATATTTTTGTAAAAAAGTACACAAATTTTTGTTTTTGTGAGAAGATAAAGCATGCACCTCATGGGGAGGTCTGGATTTACAACTTTACCATTATAAAAGCTAAAAAGAAAGCAAAACTAAAGAGTGGATTTAAAATTATGAGAAATAGTAAAGTAAAATTAGTTAAAAAGTTTGTATCAGTGTCTCTTGCAGTAATGTTTTTGGGCTCAAATGTAAACTTTGCAGCCCTTGCAGTTGACAACTGGTCAGAAGTTCAGTCAGAAGTCAGCGGTATGTCAGGTACCTCCGGCACAGTTGAACTTGATAATGATATGGAAACTAACGGGCAGGCATTGAATTTGGGTGCTCCTCCTGTTCCGAGTTCTTTGACAATCAACGGTAATAATCATACCGTTACGGCAACAAACCATGCATCAGGCAACGGCTATATTATCAATAACGGAACAAACCTGACTATCAATCAGACAAACTTTAAAGACGGAAATGTTAAAGATGCAAACGGCGGTGCTATCCAGAACACTGCAGGTTTGACAGTAAACGGTACTTCAGATACAAAGGCTGTGTTCAGCAACAACGTGGTTCAAGGTTACGGCGGTGCTGTTGCAAATACAGGATCCGGTGTTGCTTCTTTTGATAACGTAAAATTTCAAGGCAACGCTGCTAACGGAACAAACAACCAGGGCTTCGGCGGTGCAATATATAACGAAACAACAGCAGATGGTTCGTTAACAATTACAAACTCGGAGTTTAAATCAAATACTGCACAAAGCTATGGCGGCGCATTTGCAAACCTTGCAGGTGAGGTTGATATTGTTCATACTGATTTTACTGCAAACAGTGTTTCAGCCGGTGATGGCGGTGCTATAGTCAACTGGGCCAATACAGAAATCAGCGGCGGCTCCACTTTTAGCGGAAACACAGCTACTGCTAACGGTGGTGCTATCATTAACGGCAGTGTTTCAAACTTTACACAGGATGCAAATTTAACAATCAGAGATACATTGTTTGAAAACAACTACGCTCCGACTGTCGGTGGTGCAATTATTAACAGAGGAAACACAAACGACCATGTTAATACATTGACAATCGGTGAAGGTACAAGATTTGTAAACAACGGTTACGGCTGGAATACCGGCTCAAGCAGCTACAACTATACAATGTCAGGCGGTGCAATTTCTAACGAATCTCCGACAGTTGCAGGCGGTACAAACCCGATACTTAATATTCAGGGTAGTGCAAACAACAAAGTCGAATTCACAGGGAATATGGCATCCTCAAACGGTGGTGCTATAAGAAATGCCGGTATTGCTACAATTAACAACGCTACATTTACAGAAAACGGTTTCCATCAGGATAGAACGACAACAAGCGGCGGTGCTGTTTATAACAGCGTTAACACATTCGGCGCTGCGGGCAATACTGAATACTCTGCAGGCCGTATTACAATCTCAAATTCAGAATTTACAAACAACAGAGCTACAAACGGCGGTGCGGTTTATAACAACAACGGTACAGCAACTATCATAAACAGTAACTTCTCCGGCAACACTTCAACAAATGCTGACAGAGGCGGCGGTGCTATCTACGCAGGTGCTGGCTCTACTACTACATTAAGAGCTGAAAATGCAGAAATGAATGTCGGTACCTCAGAAAGTGTTGCTAATGTAACTGACTCTATTTCTTTAAACGGTGCAACGGGCAATGAAGTTACTTTGAACCTTGAGGCTAATAACGGTACATTGAATATCAATTCAATGGTTATTGGTACAGAAGATGCCGGTACAGATGAAAATCTTGCCAATATTAATGTAAACGGTAACGGAGTTGGTAGTGTCAATGTAAACGGTGATGCAAAAGTTCAGTATTCAAACATTGCAATGAATACAGGCGGTACATTGCATTTCGCTAAGGATACAGGGCTTGATGTGTCTAACGCATTGAACTTCAACGGCGGTACATTGAATATGTTAAACGGTGTCGTAAGTGATTTGCAGGTAAAAAGTATTGATGTCAATGCAAATTCTAACCTGTTTGTCGATGTTGACCTTGCGAACCAGAGAATGGATAATTTCTTAAAAGGTGACGGCACTAACAATATAAATCAAGTCGGTTCAATTGCTGACGGAACATTTTTGAATATCGCAGGCATGAAATCAATTTCAGAAGCCGGTGAAGATGGTGCAACAATTCTGTTTACAGATATTGATAACTTAATCGGACATGTTTCAAGCAACGGTTCAAAAGTAATTGAATCACCAAAATATAAATATTCTGTTGAACAAATTACTGTTCCGACTACGGGCGGAAGCGGAATGGCTCAAAGCTGGGATCCCGGTGAATATTTCCATTTTGAAAGAATTGGAGATTCTGATTCTGTAATTGCTGCTCCGGTTGCTGCACAGGCTGCATTCCTTATTATGGATAACTTGTACAGACAGTCATTTGCAAACATGGATATGGTCACATTGATGACACCTGAACAAAGACTTGCCTGGAAGATGAGAAACAAATACGCAAGTGCAGCAAAAGGCTATCATACAGGTGTTTATGCTCCTAATATTATTCCTGAGGAGCGTGACGGATGGTATTTCAGACCTTTCACAAACTTTGAAAATATTCCGTTGAAAAACGGTCCAAGAGTATCAAACGTTTCTTACGGTACATTAATCGGTGGTGAGAGCGATTTGATTGATCTCGGACATGGATGGGACGGAAACTTCTCTGTCTTTGCCGCTTACCATGGTTCTCACCAGGCTTATAACGGTGTAGGCATCTGGCAGAACGGAGGTACACTCGGTGCTGTAGGTACTGCTTATAAAGGCAACTTCTGGACAGGCTTGACCGCAAACATCGGCGCAAGTGCTGCTGAAGCTTCTACAATGTGGGGTAATGACGGCTTCCCGATATTGATGACAGGTGCAGCTTGGAAATCCGGATATAACTGGGGACTTCTTAACAACAAATTGGTAATTCAGCCAAGCTATATGATGAGTTATACATTTGTAAATGTGTTTGACTTTACAAACTCTGCAGGTGTAAGAATTACTCAGGATCCATTGCACGCTATAGAAATCATTCCGGGATTGAGAATTATCGGAAATCTCAAAAACGGATGGCAGCCATACATCGGTTTGAATATGACATGGAATATTATGGATAAAACAAAATTCTATGCCGATGATGTTGCTTTGACTCCGTTGTCTGTAAAACCATACTTTGAATATGGTGTTGGTTTACAGAAAAGATGCGGTGACAGATTTACCGGCTTTGGACAGGCAATGCTAAGAAACGGCGGACGTAACGGTATTGCGTTTACTCTCGGTTTCAGATGGGCACTCGGTCATTAATTTAAATTACAATTGTTAACTTTTGTTAACAAGGCAAAATATAGAATAAAAGGGCATTTCGGACGAAATGTCCTTTTTCTTTTCTCTTTTTAGGCAATTTCTTTAACTCAAAATTTTTTATAAGAGTATAAGGGATATTTAAAATACTTTGTAGAGATTATTAGAGGAAAAGAAAGGGATATTAAAATGGGATTTGAAGTTGAAAATTTATCAAGAAGAGACATTAGACGTCAGGAAAGAGCTGAAAAGAAAGCATTGAAAGCTCAGGAAGAAGCAAGAGAAAAAGCAGAAAAAGCACAAAGACAGGCTGATGCAGAAAAATTGGTTATGGGTCTTGCAGGAAGTTCTGATGCAATAAAATCAAGAAAAGTTAAAAATGATGTAAAAGACGATTTGAAAGAATTGTATGAAAACGGTGAAATCGATAAAGATTTGTATAAAGAAGCTAAAAAATACTGCAATGAACACAAATTCTTGGGTATCAGATTTGGCAAGAAAAAAGATTCATCAGCTGTATTCTCAGCTCAGGCTAACGAAAATCACTTAGAAAAAGTCAGAACTGAAGGCCCTGAATTCAGCAAAAGAATGCAGAAAAAATTAGATGAAGCTCATATCACAGTAGCAGATATTTATGCAATCGGTGACAGACATGTCGGATCTGATTATGAATTCAATTATTCTAATACTAAAAAACAACCAGGTGAAATCGATGCAGCTAGAGGCGATTTCAACACAAATACAGGTAATGTTGAATTTTCGAAAAAAGATGTAAGAAAAATCATGAAACAAGCCGGTTATGAAGTTGAAAAACCAATTAACTGGGGTCACGTAACAAGAGATGCTCTTACCGGCGGTGTTGCATCTGCACCTTTAGGACTTATTAGCGCAAGTCAAAATGTCAATGTACTTAAAAATGGCGTAGAAGTTACAGTTAACCAAACATTAAAAACACCATTCTTAGGTGCAATCGGAATTCCTGTAGGAGCTGCAATTTCAATTGGAACTCAATACAGAAGAGTTGAAGACGAAGTTATGAAAACAGATCTTCCTGAAGGCTACAGCAATATTGAAGACTTCAAAAAATATGCAGAAGGCAACTGTACAGAAAAAGGTGCAGTGATAATGGGCAAGATTGCTGATATGTTTACAGATAAAGACGGCAAAATTGACAAAGAAGCTTATGAAAAAGCAGTGAAAGAAGCAGCAGGCGGCAATGACCACCTTAACTACAACGAAGCTGTTGCATTGTATTCAAATCTTGTTAACAACAAACCTGAACCACAGCAGGAAGAACCTGAACCAGCTCCGCAGCCGGTTAAAGAAACTTGTGAAATAACAACAGGTTCATATGAAAAAGAAGTAGAAACAGTAGCTCCAACTGATTGTTACACAGTAAAAGCAGGTGACAACTGGTTCGCAGTAGCAAAAGCTAAATACAATGCAACTGATGCTGAAGCTTCTAAGATTGCAAGACAATTGAAAGATGAATACTTTGAAGCAAACAAAGAAGAATTAATCAAGAAAGGCATTAAAAATTCAAGAGGTGCATTCTTCCCGAAAGTTGGCGAAGAGTTATGCTTGCCATCAACTTTAACACTCGGTGATAAAGAATTCAAATACAATCAGGATGCTAAAGTAACAGGCGGTAAAGTTTCAAAAGATTACAAAGGTGCTACAATCAACGGAAGCGGCAACATCTTCACTCAATGGGAAAACAAAACAATCTATACGGCAGAAGCTTGCGATGGCAGCAAGATGGAAGACGAAACAAAAGAAGGTTTGAATTCTCAAATCGATGCTTACAAAAAAGCTAATCCTGATAAAGATGTCATTGTTAAATAATAATAGACAATGAATATAAAAACAAAACCCCTCAAGATTACTTGAGGGGTTTTTAGTTTTATTTTAGAGGCTTATGAATAATGGTTTTGTTTTAATTAAGCCATCATATTTTTTTCATAAGCTTTTTGAATATCATAAGGAGTTATTACATAAGTTCCTTTTACTCTTGAGCCTGCATCAGCGATAGTGCCCGGATTTGAATTTCCTGTATTAGCAACTATAACGTTTACTGCTTCAATCAATTTTTCGATTTGGTCAGATGAAGGAGTATCCTGTCTGTTGATAGCAGAGAGTATCTGTGAAACTGTCTGGTTGATTTGATTTAAAGCATCTGAGTTGAGTGAACCGCCTGATGTACCGCCTCCGATAGGCAAGTTTTGAACAACTGTAGTCAATGTTTCAATCAAAGCATTTGTTTGTGTCAAATCGACTTTGTGATTATTACCGTAGTCAATGAGGTCAACTTTTGTAACAAGGTCGCCGATTTTGTCACTGATTTCATTCAAGATGTCATTGTAGTCAGGAATGATTTGTTTCAATTCTTCGATTGTCATGCCGCCGTCAGCTTTGCCTTGGTTTTCAAGGATTGCCTGGAGAACTGCAAGCTGTTCTTGTCTTGTTTGTTCAGCTTGTGCAAGCTGTTCTCTGTAATCATCAGCATATGCAGCGAATGCATTTTTATCAATCATATTGCTTGAAATTTTATTTAATTCTTCAAACAACTGTGTACCAAATGTTGTTGCAGAAGCCATAAACTGATCCTGATTGTCTTTGATTTGACCTGCTGCTTCAAGGATTGCATTCAAAACATCTGTTTGTGATGTTTGATTTGTCTTGATTTGAGCTAGTTCTGCAAGAATTTCTCTGAGGCCGTTCAATTGAGCATCACTGTCTTCGTGATTTTGTGACTGGAAGTCTTTGATTGCTTGAGTAATTGCTTGAAGTTCAGCTGTCATACCTGAGTTCAGGTCGAGGTTTTGAACAACTGTAGTCAATGTTTCAATCAATGCATTTGTTTGAGTCAAATCTGTTTTGTTTTCTGCAAGAGCATTTTCTATGTCTTCGATTGAAATCTGACCGCCTGAAATATTGTCAAGTTTGCCGGCAATTACATCAAACATTGGTCCGAGTATTTCTTTCATCTGGTCAACTGTAATAGTTTTGTCACTGATTTGAGCCAGTTTAGAAATTACTTCATCAGTTTTGTTTGAAATATCTGTCAATGTCTTGTTAGCCTGTTGTTGATTTGAAATTACCTGATCAAGCTTGCTGTCAATGCTGCCTGCGTGGTTGTTCAGGCTGCTGAGGATATCCATTGATTCATCATGATTGTTTTGTAATTGAGTAGACAATCTGTCAATCTGACCGGATATATTTGTAACCTGGTCAAGGATACCTGCTGTGTTTGTATTAATGCTTTCCAACAATGATGTGATTTGACCGAGTGCCTGGCTCAATGAGATAGAACCGTCTTCGATTTGTTTTGAAATCTTTTGCAATGCAGCTAATACAGCACCGTCGTTCTGATTTGCATTTTCGATTGCTTCCATAATCTTAGTTAACAATCCGTTTGTTGTAATAGTACCGGATTTGTAATCGTTGTAGAAGGATTTAAGAATTTCAGCAAGTTCTTCGTTACCTGTACTCATATTGTTGATTACATCCATCAATCCGTCTAATTTACCGTCAATGCTTTCGAGCAATTGTGTAATCTTGCCGAGCATTTCAGCTTCTGACATTTGACCGTTTTGAACAAGTTCATATAATTTTTTGATTTCGGCAATATTTTCAGAGCTTAATTCATTTGAATGAATTAATTCCTGGTAAATGTTATTCAACATTTCTGAGTGAGAAGCTTGACCTTCTTTGTAATCATTGTAGAAGTTTTTCAATGTTTCTGACAATTCGTCGCCTACAGAGCCGATTAATGTTGTGAGGTTAACAAGCATTTCATTTTGTTCTCTGTTAGCTTCGAGAATTTGTTCGAGTTTTTCGTTTGTTGTTCCCTGACCGTTTAGAATTTGGTTGATAAGGTTAAGAAATTCTTCGTCATGTGAATTTGAATCTTGTATAATGGAAACAATTTGATATAGTGCACTTTCTATATTAGAAACATCGCTACCTATACCTTGCAATATTGTCATAATTTGCTGGTTCTGTGCAAGTAACTGTTTGTTAAGTTCAATCAATTCTTTGTTGTCTGAACCATTTTGCTGTAACAGATCAATTACCTGTTGAATTAATGTGCTTTGTTCCTGCTGAATTTTTATCAGCTGCTGCAATAATTTAAGCATTTCAGCTTGAGTACCGTCATCTGTTACTGTTACATCTTGTTCTGCGCAGCTTGTAAGAGAGGCAGTACCCATTGTACCTAAGCCAATCATTGCTGCTGCATATGATGAAATTGCTTTACTTCTGATTTTTTCCAGAGCAGTCTTTTCCTGTTCTGTTTTCTTGTCAACTACCACTGGCTCTTCTTTTTTAGCCTTTTCTTCTTTTTTTGAATGGATGCCTTTTCCAAATTTAATGCTATTAATGTCCATTTATGACTGCTCCTTTTTTAATAAATTGTACTTACTGACTCACTTAGTATCCTAAGAAATGTCCCTCAATATAAAAAATTGCCCATTTTTTTGAAAAAATATCAAAAAAATTTCAAATAAAATTTTTAAAGTCGCCAAAAAGCAATGTCTGATAGTCTTTTGACATTGTAAAAAAATGTTAAGATGAGACGTTTTTATATGAAATTTATATCAAAATAAATTTTATTTATAAGCAATTACTTCAATTTCAACAAGTGCATTTTTCGGCAATTCTTTAGCCGCAACACAGGATCTTGCCGGTTTTGATGTGAAATATTTTGCATAAACACTGTTGAAAGTGCTAAAATCACTCATATGCGCTAGATAGCATGTCGTTTTTACGACATCTTCAAAACTGTAACCGGCTGCAGTGAGCAAGGCTTCAATATTCTCTATGACTTTTTGAGTCTGTTCCTGAATATTTCCGTTTACAAATTCACCGGTAGAAGGTTCTATGGCTATTTGTCCTGAGCAATACAATGTACCTGCGCATTTGTATGCCTGTGAATAAGGACCTATGGGTTCCGGTGCTTTGTCTGTGTAAATTACCTGTTTCATTACTATTAGTCTCCGCTGTGTATTAACTATAATCCGGATGTGACTTTGTATCCGGCTTTGCATAAAGCATCTTTTATTTCACAAAGATGCTTTGCGTTCTTTGTTTCCATTGAAATTTTTAAGTAACAATCATTGATATCGGTTCCTTCTCCGCCTTGATTGTGTCTGACTCTTATTACATTTGCTCCAAGGTCTGCTATTATTTGAGAAACCTCCTTGAGCTGACCTGGTTTGTCGAGCATTTCTATTGTTAAATCTGACAGTCTGCCTGATTTCAGCAATCCTCTGTTTATTACTCTTGACAAAATATTTACATCGATGTTCCCACCAGAAACTATGCACACGACTTTTTTTCCTTCAATCGGAAGTTTGTCAAACATAACTGCCGCTACACTCAGAGCACCTGCACCTTCTGCGACAAGTTTTTGGGCTTCCATCAATGTTAATATTGCTGTAGCGATTTCATCATCGCTGACTGTGACAATCCTGTCAACATACTTTTGGCATAGCTCGAATGTATGTTCTCCAGGCATTTTTACTGCCGTACCGTCTGCAAAAGTGGATACTTTCGGAAGCTCTGTTCTCTTTTTTAATTCGATTGAACGAAACATGCTTCCTGCTCCTTCTGCCTGTACTCCATAAACTTTGCAGTCAGGTTTTAGAGTTTTTATTGTGTAAGCGATGCCAGAAATAAGTCCCCCTCCGCCTATTGGAACAACAACTGCGTCTATATCAGGAAGCTGTTCTATTAATTCCAGTGCTATTGTCCCCTGTCCTGCTATTACGTCTTCATCATCAAACGGATGGATAAATTCGGCTCCGGTTTCTTTTTGAAAAGAGCATGCCTTTTTGTAAGCATCGTCATACACTCCATCTACAAGTTTTATGTCTGCACCGTATTTTCTTGTGGCTTCAATTTTTGATATCGGTGCTGTACTCGGGATAAAAATTGTGGATTTTATGTTGTTTTTCTGCGCTGCTAGTGCAACACCCTGTGCATGGTTTCCTGCCGAGCATGCTATTATACCTTTTGATTTCTGTTCATTTGAAAGCAGAGATACTTTTGTATATGCTCCACGTATTTTAAAAGAACCGGTTACCTGCAGATTTTCGGATTTAAGATAGACTTTATTCTTTGACGAAATTGCCGGTGCATATATCAAATCAGTTTTTCTGATTACCTCTTTTAATATTTGTGAGGCTTTTATTATTTTTTCTATTGCTAACATTCTATTCCCCGATTGTGTATTAATTTGCTATTTTATAACGGATTTCATTATTTTTACAACATTTTCTACAGTAAAACCGAATTTTTCAAAGAGGACTTTTGCCGGAGCTGATGCGCCAAAAGTGTTTATTGTAACTGTTTTTCCGTCAAGACCGATGTATCTGCCCCAGCCAAAATCGCATGATGCTTCTACTGCAATACGGTTTTTTACGGCTTTAGGAAGAACTTTTTCTTTGTATTCTTCACTTTGCATGTCAAAAATTTCCATAGACGGCATGCTTACGACTCTGACATCGATATTTTCTTTTAAGAGTTCTTCTCTGGCTTTAATTGCGAGAGAAACTTCGGAGCCTGTTGCTATAATAATTCCGTCAGGAACCGTCTTTGTTTCTTTTGATATTATGTAAGCACCTTTCAATGCTTTTCGGCCTCTTTCAACTTCTGTATCAATTTGTTCAACATTTTGTCTTGTCAAAATCAATGCGGTTGGTGTTTTTTTGCTTGTCAAAGCCAAGTACCAGCCGGCAGCTGTTTCTATTGCATCAGCAGGTCGAAATACATTGAAATTTGGCATTGATCTGAGCATTGCAAGCTGCTCAACAGGCTCATGTGTCGGGCCGTCTTCGCCGACTCCGATGCTGTCATGAGTGAAGACATAGGTTACAGGCAATTCCATCAATGCTGACAGTCTTGCCATTGGTTTCAAGTAATCACTGAATACAAAAAATGTTGCAGCAAAAGTTTTTAAACCGCCGTATAAAACAATACCGTTGGCTATGGCAGCCATTGCCTGCTCTCTGACTCCGTAATGAATGTTTTTACCTTCAGGAGTTTGTGCGGAAAAATCTCCGCCGCCTTTTATTTCTGTTTTGTTTGACGGGCCCAAATCGGCGCTGCCTCCAATTAAGTTAGGCAGAATTTTTGAAATTTTATTGATAATTTCACCAGACAATGCTCTTGTTGCTGCTGGTTTGTTTTCAAATGTCCAAAAATCTTTGTTGTCTATAAGTTTTTCTATGTCATTATTGTTGAAATAACTGTCAAACAGCTGTTTCATTTCCGGATATTTTTTGCAGTAATCTTTGAACGTAACATTCCATGACTTTTCTGCCTCAATATTTTTTTGCATAAGGCTTTCGCAGTGTTCATAAACATCTTTGTCTATGCAAAATGCTTCATTGCACTGCCAGTCGAGAGTTTTTCTTAGTTCACTGACATTTTCTGTGCCGAGAGGCTCACCGTGTGCACAGGCTTTCCCTTGTTTTTGAGGGCAGCCGTATCCAATTTGAGTTTTAACAGTAATGAATGATGGTTTTGTCTTTTCAGATTTTGCCTTTTCAATAGCTTTTCCGATAGCTTCTAGATTATTTCCGTCTTCTACAGTAATAGTTTGAAAGCCGAATGCCTGCATCCTTTTTTCTACATCTTCGCAGAAGGTTATATCTGTATTCCCTTCAATTGTAATTTTGTTGCTGTCATATATTACAATCAGTTTGTCCAAGCCAAATGTTCCGGCAATTGAAAAAGCTTCCGAGGAAATGCCCTCCATAAGACATCCGTCGCCTCCGAGTACATATGTATAGTTGTCAAAAACAGGAAACTCCGGTTTGTTAAATATTTTTGCAAGATGTTTTTGTGCCATTGCCATGCCGACAGCCATTCCCATACCTGCTCCAAGTGGGCCTGTAGTCGCTTCTACTGCCGGAGTATGTGAATATTCCGGATGTCCTGGTGTCTTTGAGCCGAACTGACGGAAATTTTTTATGTCTTCAATAGTCAAGCCGCAGCCAAAAAGGTGGTTCAATGAGTATAACAATGCTGAACCGTGGCCTGCTGATAATATAAATCTGTCTCTGTTTATCCATTTTGGATTTTTAGGATTAAATTTCAAATAATATGCCCACAATTCATAAGCCATAGGTGCGGCTCCGAGCGGCAAACCGGGATGACCTGAGTTTGCTTTCTGGATAGCATCTGCTGACAAAATTCTGATTGCATTAACTGTTTTTTCATCTAATCTGCTCATTTTTAGGGGCATCCTCTTCTCTGTATATATTTGCGTTGTATATTAAATCATACCACTTTTTTCACTGTTTACAAAATATTCCTTATTATAAGAGTTGGTATTATAATTTTATTATCGGAAGCAGAATTGAGGCTTTTATGGACTACAAAACAAATGTAATGCGTATATTAGACAAAAATAAAATTCCCTACAACCACTATACTTATGCTGATACAAATGCAATAAGCGGTGTTGAAGTAGCTTCTGTTTTGCATCAAGATCCTGAAAAAGTTTTTAAAACACTTGTCACCATTGGTAAATCAAAGAACTTTTTTGTATTTATGGTTCCTGTCGCTTTGGAATTGGATTTGAAAAAAGCAGCACATACCGTGGGTGAAAAATCTGTGGAAATGATTAAAATGAAAGACTTGCTTTCTGTTACAGGATATGTGCATGGCGGCTGTTCTCCTATCGGCATGAAGAAAACTTTTACGACTGTAATACATAAATCCGCAGTAAACTTTGATACTATAATTTTTAGTGCAGGAAAGATAGGCTATCAGGTTGAAATCTCGCCGGAAAATCTTTCGAAAGTCATAAAATATAGTATTGCTGATATTGTTAAGGATTAAATTTTTTCAAAAAACGATTTATCTTTTTTGCATATAGGGCAAACATAGCTGTCAGGTTCTTTTGTTATGTCTCCTTCATATATGTAACCGCATATTTTGCAGCGATATGCAAGCTTATCAGTTTCAACATTTTCTTTTTGATAAGTCGGTGCGGCTTCAGGGCTTTTCCCTTTTTTGACTTCATGATAGTAAGCATAAGTCATTGGTTTGTCATTCAAAAGGATATCACCATCAACAATTTTGCCTATAAATACACTGTGTGTTTCTGTTTCAAATTTGTTAACAAGTTCACAAATAATATACCCGACAGAGTCTTCAATTACAGGTAAACCATCGATATTTTTTGTTTTTATATTTTCAAATTTGTTTGTATCTTTTCCTGAACTAAAACCTAGAACAGGTATTATATTGTCATTTACGTGTTCTCCCAAAATAGAAATAGCAAATCTTTTGCTCTCTTCTATACAAACATTTGTGTAATTATTGTGATTTATACTTATACAAAGCGTGTCATGTGTGATTTGCATTGCACAATTTGCAATACAACCAACCTGACGGTTGTTTTTATCCAGTGTTGATATGACATAAACACCGTAAGATAGATTGTTTAACACTTTATTATTCATTATCAGCCCTTTCTGTTATCTTATATAATTGTAAAACTTTTTTGCTAAAAAATCGAGATATTTAAGGACTTAAGGATATTGAATTTATTAATACATTGAGGTTGCAGCAATTGCAGACCTCAAAACGAAAAACTCTCCGAAGGAAGTAAATGGTGTAATTTATGCTTGCGCAAATATCTTTTTAATTGTTGTGGAATACTAATGGTTTATCTAATAAAAATTTGAGGATATTCCATATAATTTGTATAAAAGTTTTTTAAATAAACTTCCACATTGTTTGGAACGAAATAAGTTTCGTTTTCAAATACCATTTCTTTTAACGGGAAAACCACATCATATTCAAATATTAGTTCTTTTGCATCACTTGGAAAATCAATACCGAAAAATAATGCAGGTTTTTCACAAGATGGTGTTTGATTGTTCAAAACTATTTCTTTTTGGATTTTTAATAAATATTTTTTAGCTTCCTGAATTTTTTTATCACTTAGTTTGTTTTTAACTCCATATTTTTTATTTAATAAATTTGTAGCAATTTTTATTTTATTTGTCACTTCCTTTTTTTCTTTATCTGATAATTTTGATTTTAGATAAAAATCCACAGGAAAAATATCCAAACCTATATTTTTTTCTTTATATCTAATGCGAATTTGAAAGTTATTTTCTTTTTTGTCTCTTTCCCTTACAAAAAATTTATCGTCATTTTTAAATTCTTCCTTCAATAATGGTAGAATTTTGTCATATTCTTCTCTCAGCATACATAAATCAATGTCATCATCCCAGGGGATAAAACCTCTATGTCTGTATGCACCTAACAATGTTCCTGAATCCAGCCAATATTTAAAATTGTTTTTAATACAAATTTCTTTTACTTTTTTTAATATATCAAGACACAATAATTGATACTCTCTCATCTCTCCGGTAATTGGTTTTAATTCATTTATTCTTATATTATTAACAATCAGTTCACGTTGAAGATCTATTTCTCTAAGCAATTTCCAGTTTTTGCGTCTGATTGATAATTTAATGCCAGTAAATCTAAAAATATGATGTTTTCTGGTTTTTATATAAAAACTCATTTTATTTTTCCTTATTCTTCATATATTTGCCATAAGATTGAGAGTTCCAGGTAACATTTTTTTTGATAATTTTTGCAGGGGAACCGGCTATTAAAATATTTTCTTCCGTAAATTTTTTATTAACTAGAGAACAAGCGCCGACAATACTATTGCTTGGGATTTTAGAACCTTTTAGAATCGTACATCTTGAAGTAATCCAAACGTTGTCTCCGATAATAACGTCTTCCGGTTCATTTATTGCTTTTCCTGTTGTGTTGTCAATTAATGTATGTCCATCAGAAGCTCTTATTATTGCATCTTTTGCTATGTATACGTTTTTACCCATTATAAGCTTTGGCTTTTTTTTGTAGCCGTTGTTAACAACAATATGTAAGCCTCTGTTTTTTAACTGGGCATTCTCATCAATAAAAACAGTTCCTCCATCTTCAACAAATATGCGAGCTTCTCTTATCGGATCTGTGGTCTTTTTTATTTTGAAACTGTTATTATCTTTATCCATTCCTATTAAAACTTTTTCAAACCTAATCGGAAACTCAATATCTATCAGATTATTATCGCCATACATGTATAACTTGAGTTCTTTTCTTATATTGAAATAATTTTTTAATTTGAAATTGCCTCGAAAAATAATTGTATTATTATCCCCTTTGATTTTTATTTTAGAAAATGCAAATAATTTTAAAAAATTAAATTTTGATCTGTCAGGAATTAAAATTTTATTATTATGCCCGATGAAATTAAAAAATCTTTTACCTCTAATAATATCTATAATTTTTTGAAATAATTTTATTCTCATATTTTACCTATTTTTTTACTTCGGTATTGGCTGGCAGGTGGCTGTTTGCTTTATCTTGTAATTTTTTATAATTGTTATAGATTCTTTTCTTTAAACCGGAAGAACTAATTCCTGCACCATACGGAAAATAGACTACTTCTACCCCCTGTTCTTTTAAGTAATCATATTTCCCTGTCCAGTCATCTCCTACAACAAAAATGTCAAAATTAAGTTTTTTAACCTTGTCTGTATGGTCAAGTGAACGCTGGGGAATTACTATATCCGGCCCTTTTATTGCTTTCATCAAAGCTATTCTTTCTTCAAACGGAATAATCGGTTCTGATTTGTAGCTTGCAACCAGCTCATCCGTATTTACACCAACAATCAGTATATCTCCTAATGCACGTGCATATTCAATCATCTTTAAGTGGTTAATATGCAGCATATCAAAAGTCCCTGACGTATAAACGACCGTCTTATTGTTTAACACATTGAGCCTCCTTAACTTCTTTAATCGCTAATTGCATTTTTTCGATTAAATCATCAATATCAGCAATGCTTGTATTGCCTATATGAGAAACTCTTAGCAATACATCTGCAAGTTTTCCTCCACACGGATTAACAAAAATGTTGTATTTGTCCTTTAAAACTTGAATTACGTCATACGCTGAAATGTCTTCAAATATTATGGGGGTAAGCATATTTGATAAAGGATAATCCGGTATTTTGAACCCTATTTCTGCTGCTTTTTTTCTGAAATATTCACATTTTGCTTTAATGAAATCCAATCTGGCTTCTATTCCACCCTCTTTTTCAATCAGCTCCAGCATGTCTTGCAGCTCGTACATAATACAAACAGCAGGTGTGTAAGGGGTTTGTCCCCGTTCAATGTTTTTTAAATAATCTTTAAAATCAAAATACATTGAAGCAGGTATAGCATTATTCTTAATTTTTTCCAGCATTCTTGTACTAAATGACACAAATGATATTCCCGGAGATAAACACAAGCCTTTCTGGGAACTAATAATTGTAATATCAATCCCGTATTTATTCATATCGTAGTTGTCAGCCAAAAACGTGCTGATTGCATCGACAACCAGTAAAAGATTGTTTTCTTTTGCAAAATTGCTGAGCATTTCTATGTCATATAATTGACCTGTAGATGTTTCATGTAAGTTTACAAACAGCATCGTATAACCTTTATTGGTATATTTTTCCAGATGCATTTTTGTTAAAGGCTCATTCCACTCAAGGTCTATTGATGAAAACTTAATATTGTGATATTCAAGCAATTCGCAAAACCTGCGGCCGAATGTTCCCCCATTAATAACCAAACATTTGTCATTTTTGTTTGTACAATTTTCTACAACTGCTTCCATTCCGGCGGTTCCGGATGCAGTTAAATATATCATTGAATTAGGGCAGGTGTTTCCTATTAACTGTCCTAATTTCTTTAAAGAAGATTTAACTATTTCTCCAAACTCAGGTGTACGAAAATACGTAAAATCTTTTTGGTATACATCTCTTGTTTCCTGGTATAATTCAACTGGACCGACAATAAATTGCTTATTTTTCATCTTTAGTCTCCCTTGTTAAACAAAGTTTTTCCAACTCGGCAACAATATTTGCACTGGCATTTGTGGTCTTTCTTAAAATGGAATTCGTTATTTCTATTCTTTTTTCTTTCAGTTCATCTTGATTAGGATTGTCAAGCTTTTTTAGGATATTTATACATTCTTTGAAATTACTTGCTCTATAAATCCCTTTGATAATTTTTTGACCTAACGGAGAAAGTTTTGTACTGTCTTTTCTTTCTAGCCTAATAATCGGATTTAATGTGGGCATATATTCCAGCAAAAAAGAATCACAATCTGTAATCAGAATGTCTGATGACATAAATTGCTCAAAGTAATTTCCTTTTTCGTAGACTTTGCCTATCTGAGCCCACTGTTTATAATATTTTTCAATAAAATCTTTTCCGTATCGTTTGTCTTTATACAAGACTTCTTTCAAGTCAGGATGCGGTTTAAATATCCAATTATATTCTTGATGTTTCTTTGCAAATTCTAAAATTTCTTCTCCGTTTTTGTTGAATGTTCCCAGTTTCAACCCCCGGTTATAACTATGATGCGGCGCATAAATTATTGTCTTTTTTACTTGTTGTGTTTTTTTATAGTCATTGTATGCATCAAGTTTTGGATAACCTACAATTACCAAATTATCTAAGCAGTTTATTTCAAATTTTTTTAAACTTGCTTGTGTTTCTTTGTTAGGAACAAAATAAGCAAATAATTTTTCATGGAATGGTCTGATTTCAGATGGGCATTCTAAAACACTAATGCCATAAGAATAATAAAGACAAACACAATGTTTTGATACAGTTTCTATTGATTGTGAAGGATCTAATCCCCAGGGCTGTTGATAGAACAATATATCAATGTCAAAGTCTTCTATGTTCAGGTATTTTTCTTCTTTTTCATCATAAACTTTTTCAATTCTTTTGTCTGTAGCTGCAAAGAATTTGTAATTATCTTCTATACTAGATTTTGTCATATCTTTTTTTTGATGACGTGTGTCGTATAAGGTAATTAAAATAACAGGTTCAAAATACTCATTTTTCTCTAACAGATTATATAAATTTTCTGCATTCCATTTGCAGTTTTCATTTACGAGAAAACCTACTCTTATTTTTTTATTGTTATTATATTTATCCTGTATTTTTCTAAGTGCATATGAATAGTCAGGTCGTTTAATTAGCTTTTTATTGATATAGCTGAATTTTATCCCCAATAATTTTATTTGAGTTCGTCCTGTTCTGTCGTTATCTTCTAATTTGAACAATGCCATATTACGCTCCTTAGTCCACTGTTGAAATAAGTTCAGCTTATTACTCTTTATTGCATTAATCTGTATTGAGTAATAAACATAAAATCTAATTTCTTAACTGCTTCCATATAGGGTGTTTGTGGGATTTTTCATTTTAATCTTATTGACCTTTAGTTCATCACAATTTATCAAAAATGTGATGTT